>CALGAR010000094.1 GCA_937959285.1 uncultured Bryobacterales bacterium | reverse complement strand
GCCGCCGTTTGCGCAGCCCGGAACGCGCATCGACGTCACGGTTGCCGCAATCGGGGATGCCTCGAACCTCCAGGGCGGCATACTTATCCTGACACCGCTACGCGCTGCGAACGGCCAGGTATACGCAGTCGCCCAGGGGGCGGTTGTCACGGGCGGATTCGCGGCCCGGCGCGGGTCCGGCAACTCGTTCACAGTGAATCACCCGACGGTAGGGCGTGTGCCGGGTGGAGCGATCGTAGAACAGACGCCGCCCACAGTGGCGCCGCAGGGACAGTTGCGCCTGCAACTCAAGCAGTCGGATTTCACGACGGCTGCACGGATCGCAGAAGCGGTGAATCAGCGCTACCAGGGCAGCGGTAAGCCGGTCGCGCGCGCAGTCCACGCCGGGATGGTCGTGATCGATCCGCCGTCGGACTACGCGGACCGGCTGGTGGAATTTCTTGCCGAAGTCGAAGGCTTGTCCGTCGACGCAGATCGTGCTGTGAAGGTGGTCGTCAATGAGCGGACAGGGACCGTTGTCATAGGACGCGATGTTCGCCTGGGGCCGGTGTCCATCCTTCACGGCGCTCTCTCGGTTCTGATCGAAACATCGTTTGGGGTGTCTCAGCCTGCCCCCTTTTCGCAGGGACAGACGACGCCGGTGCCACAGGTAGCGGTCGGGGCGCAGGAGGAGAGGGCTCAGAATATCACACTGAAAGCAGGAGCGACGGTGGATGATCTCGTGCAGGCCCTTCTTTCGATTGGTTCCACGCCTCGCGATATCATCGCAATCTTGCAAGCGCTGCGGTCGGCGGGAGCCCTGGAAGCGGAACTGGAGGTGATCTGATGAAGACAGACCCCTTGGGCCTCGCTAGCGCGTCCTGGAGCCTTCAGGCAGGAGAAGGGCAAAGGCCCCGGTCAATAGAGGAGGCAGCAATGCAGTTTGAAGGCCTCCTGATCGGCCAAATGCTGCGGTCGATGCGGGAAGCGGCCGGCGGAGAGGGATGGTTAGGCACCGGCGAAGATCAGACGGGAAGCCCCATCATGGAGTTCGCCGAGCAGCAGGTTGCCTCATTGCTGGCCGCCTCAGGAGGTCTCGGGCTGGCGAAGATGGTGGTTGAGAACATGGCCGGAAGCGGCCCGGCTTCGTCTCAGCCTGTGAAGCTGACCGACGAATAGTGTTCAACCTCGCCGTAATAGGGCACGGTTGTGTTTTCCGGCACGCTTTCCACCTGCCTTTCCTTCCGGCAGGCTGCCCATCCTTCGCGTAGGGTGGTCAGCAGGTTACCCACCTCAATCAGCGGCGCCTCGATCTGCTGCACGTTCGCCTCGATCAGGCGCCTTTGCATGTAGTCGTAAAGCTCTGCCAGATTCCTGCTGATTTCCCCGCCCTGTTCATGGTTCAAAGAAAGAGCGAGTTCGTTGATAATCTCGCTGGTTTTGGAGATTTCTTTTGACCGTGCAAGAATATCCCCCGCCTGCAAGGCGGCCCTGGCGCGCTCCACAGACTCCAGGGCACCCGAATACAGTATCTCGATCAACTCGACAGGGTCGGCTGAAAGGATCTTGGTTTCCAGGTAAGAGGCGTACGCGTTGTTGACCATGCTTCCCTCAGAAGGCTTATCGTCAGACAACGCTCAGATCTCACAGAAAACCTCGCGGTAAATCTAGGCGAGGTTGAGCACCTTCAATAAGGTACCGCGCTCCTTCTCAATCTTCTTTTGGAGGAGCATCAGAGCGTAGATGAGCTGCTCCGGGCGGGGCGGGCATCCGGGAACGTACACGTCGACGGGAATCACCTGGTTCACCGGGATCAAGGCGTAGTTGCTGAACACCCCCATCGAGCTGGCGCATGCGCCCATCGAAATCACCCACTTCGGCTCCGGCATCTGCTGATACAACTGGCGGACAACCGGCGCCATTTTGTTCGACAGACGGCCAGCGATGATCATCAGGTCGGACTGCCGTGGAGAACCGCGAAAAACCTCCGCGCCGAAGCGCGAAACATCGAAGCGGGAAGCCGTCATCGCCATCATTTCGATGGCGCAGCAGGCGAGGCCGAACGCCATGGGCCAGATCGAGTTCTTGCGCCCCCAATTGATTGCTTTATCGACAGTTGTAAGCAGTACACTGTCCGAGAAATCCTGAACGCTTTCGGTGTCGATTCGCGTATACAAATCGTCCGGCGCATCACCGAGCTGGATCTTGGTTTCCATAGCTGTAAAGATGATTATCCCACGGAGTCGTTAGAATCAAAAAGAGGTACCATGCACGCGCCCCACACCACCTTTACGCCCTCCGCTACATATGATGAAGCGCTGGACCGGGCCGCTGCCGCATGGGGTATTGAACGCGAGTACTGGGACATTTTTGGAAGGCACCATCCCGCCCCGCCCGAGGTCAAGAGATCGATTCTGGAGGCGCTGGGCGTTGATGCAAGCAGCGCCGCCGCGCTGGACGGCGCCGTTGAGCAGAAGCTCTGGCAGGAGTGGTGCCGGCCGCTTCCCAAGACACTCGTGGTGAGCGTAAACGGGCCGGCCGAAGTCGAAGTCTCGTTACCGGAGCCCGAAGCAACGTCGACAATCCGTCTGGAAATTGTCTGGGAAGATTCCGGTTCTTCCTCGAATCTCGTCGAATTTCAGCATCTCCCCTTGGCGTCCACCGCCGAACTGAGGGGGCGGCGGTTCGTACGGAAGCGCGTCCCCCTCCCCGCCCCGCTTCGCCTGGGATACCATAAGCTCGCCTGCTATCCGGCCGCCCTGACCAATTCCGAACACGCGGTCGTTTGTAACTTTATCGTGTGTCCGGACCGCGCCTGGAGCCCACCGGAACTGTCCAACGATAACCACAAAGCAGCGGGCATTATCATCAGCCTGTACGGGCTCCGGTCCGATCGGAACTGGGGATGCGGGGACACGACGGACCTCGAAAAAATGCTGGACTGGCTTGTCGAGGACGTGCGCGGGAGCTTTCTCGGTCTGAATCCCCTTCACGCGATCCCCAACCGCACCCCTTACAATACAAGTCCGTACCTCCCAAACTGCACCTTTTATCGAAACTTCATTTATCTCGACCCAACAAGAGCGAATGAGTTCTCAGAGTCTCCCCGAGCGGTCCGCCTCTTCGAGAGCGCGAAGTTTCAAAAGACGCTCCAGAGCCTGAGAGACTCCGAGTTCGTGGAGTACGAGAAAGTCGCGCGGCTGAAAATTCGCTTCATGAAGCTGCTCTTCCGGCGTTTCCTGGAGAACTACCGGCAGGGCACGGGGCGTGCAAGCGAGTTCGAAGCATGGAGCAGGGCCGAAGGCGAGCTGCTGGATCGCTTTGCAACCTACTGCGCGCTTGACGAGGTGCTGCACAAGCGCGACCGCAACGTGTGGGTATGGACGCAATGGCCGGAGGAGTACCGCGATCCGGAGTCTCCCGCAGTGAAGGAATTCGCCCGGAAGCATTGGCGTCTTATTCTCTTCTACAAGTACCTGCAGTGGGAACTGGACCGGCAGTTGGAGGCAGTGCAGCGGTACGCAAAGAGCCGGAACCTTAGTATTGGGCTCTACCATGATTTAGCGCTTGCGACTGACCGCTACGGATCGGATCTCTGGGCTCATCGATGGTTCTACGTCGCGGGCGCGCGAGTCGGTTCCCCGCCGGACGACTTCTCTCCCAACGGGCAGGACTGGTCGTTTCCGCCGCCGCACTCCGAGCATCATCGCGAGGACGGATATCGCCACTTTGCAGAGTCCATTCGGAAAAGCTGCCGTCATGGAGGGGCTCTGCGCATTGACCATGTCATGCGCTTCTTCCGCCTCTTCTGGATACCCGAGGGCATGACAGCCGCGCAGGGCACCTATGTAAGGGAGAACCACGAAGACCTGCTTCGTATCCTGGCGCTCGAAAGCGTGCGTCAAAAGGTAGTAATCGTCGGGGAGGATTTGGGAACGGTCGAGCCCAGTGTCCGCGAGGCGCTCGAGAGATTCGGCATCTTAAGCTATCGCCTGTTTTACTTCGAAAAGCACGGGGACGGGCGGTTCCGGCTGCCGCATGAATACCCGAGGCACGCCCTCGTCTCGCCGACGACGCACGATTTGCCTACACTGGCGGGCTTTTGGGAAGGTAAAGACATCGTATCGCGGCGCGCGGCAGGCGTCATCGATGACGGCATTTATCATGCCCAAATGAACGACCGTCTCCGCGAGAAGCAGAAAATCCTCGACATGCTGTTCTCGCTGAATCTGCTGCCGGCGTGGTTCCCGCGATCTGCGTCGCAGCTCCCCTATCTGACCGGAGAGCTGCACAATGCCATTATCGGTTTCCTGGCCTCCACACCCTCTCTGCTGCTGGCGATCAACCAGGAAGACCTGACGAAGGAAACAGAGCAGCAAAATCTTCCGGGAACGACCGCCGAGTATCCAAATTGGCGGCGGAAGATGCGCTATACAGTGAGCCAGCTCAGGACAGAGCCCGAAGCGGGCAACTTCACTGCAATGATCCGGCATTGGATTAGCCGGACGAACCGGGGAAACATCTGACTCTTCAAACCCCAAACGATCACGCGCTCGCGTGCGTCAATTGGGAATGCAAGCGGTGATGTCGAAAGACGTCGCGAGCGGTCAGCCCGCCGTTCCGCTCTGGCGTTGTGTTACTTCCCTTATCCACGGAATGCACCACCTTGTATCCATCTGCAAGAAGCTCCGCCGCGGGACGCGGAAGCTCTCTCCAATCCAGCGCCAAAGGACCGCAAGGCGCGGCGAACTGCCCCATTTGAAAGCCGGCGGCCACGGTGCACATCGAGAAGTAAACATCTTCCTGCATGCTGCTGTTCCAACCCTTGTAAGGAGGGTCTAAGTACCCAAGCTCCTCCATTTTTCGGATGTTGCGGGTTGTCAGGAAGTAGGCTCCGCCGAAGATGTTATCTCCCAGCCCCCAACCGTTCTCTACGGCCTTCTTTGCAATGTGCCGATACCAGGGGCCGTACCCTCGCAGCCGCCTTCGGAAACTCAGCTCGAACTGAATCTGCTGCGTGTGCATGCGGTAGTCTTTCACCGAAAGATCAGCGTTGACGGAATGAAGGCCGAAAATGCCGACATCCGGATTCCGCAGCATAAAGTCCCTGGCGTCCTTTTCCAGGCCGTAACCGGTTAAAAGGGCGTCTGTATCCAGCTTGAGGACGGTTTGGACTCGATAGTTGGCCACAAGATAGCGATATGCAGCGGCCAAACTATGACTCAAGAACTGCAGGCCGTTCCTTCGCTGATTTCTCAGGACCACCAGATCCGGGTGCGACTGCTGTCTCTGGCTGAGCACGTCATATGTACCGTCGTCCGTGCAGTCATCGACCACAACGACACACTTCCTGCAGAGAAGGTAATGATCGACGCTATCCAGCGTATCGAGGACTTCAGCGATAGAATCAGGCCCTACTGGAATAACGACACCCAGGTCAATCTCTTTCAGCTCGCTCATGCCAGCACGCTCGAATGAAGTGACAGTTGGAACACGCAGTCAACGGCTAACAGGAGATGCTAGCCCCGTGCCGTGCGCTGTTAGCAGCCTGTCCACTCAAGTTAGCAGCATTCAGGAGCAAGTAGAAACAGCAATTCGGCAATTTGGGTAATGTTACGGAGAGTTTTCCGATTAGGAGGCATAGTACTTCAGGCTCCCCGCAGACGCGGAGAGCCTGAATTTCAGAAGCTGAGACGCAGACCGAATCGGAACTGCCTCTCAGAAGGAACGCCGGCGTTCGTCAGTGTGTTGGTGATGGACGAGAAGTTATTGAGAGACCTGATCGTCTGGTCCGAATTCAGCACCATCGACCCCACATTCGCCGACGGGTTCGCGAACTTCGGCGTGTTCGTCACGTTGAAGCACTCGACTTTGAACTCAGTCCGCAGCCGCTCCGTAATTCGGAAGGTGCGGAAGAGGCTCAGATCGAGGTTGAAGATGCCCGGCCCGTACAGAGTGTTCCGGCCGGTGGTGCCGAAGCGAACACCGGTCGGCTGACGGAATGCCAGCGGATCGAACCATGGCTTGTTGGCCCCGATCTCGCCGAGCACTTTGACAGAGCCCGAAGCGACAAGGTCTGCGGTCTGCGTGTTTCCCGGCGCGTTCAATTCCGCACCGTTCGCAGTCACAGTGAAGGGCGTTCCGGTATAGGTCGCGAAGTTGCCGTTAGCCTGCCAGCCGCCAAGGAGCAGAGACGCAGGACCGGACGTGGCGAACCTTCGCCCCGCTCCAAACGGCATCTCATAGACAAAGCCGAGCGTGAACATGTGCCTCCGGTCGAATCCGGCAGCGGCGCGATTGCGGTACATGACCGGCTCCCAGTTCCAGAGGGGCGCGCCGGTCCAGCCATCCTCATCAGTCCAGTTGATGGCCTTCGACAATGTATAGGCGCCCTTAAGGAACAGCCCGCGGCTGAAGCGCCGGTTAATGGCTGTTTGCAGCGCGTGATAATTGCCGCTTGCGAAGCCATCCCACATGAGCGCGGCGATTCGCCGGTCCTGCGTTGCAGCAAGCGGCCTGCCTGCCGGACCACCTCCCGGAGGCGCTGCATTGATGTCGCGGTCCATCATCTGATGCACCGTTTGTGTCCCCACGTAAGCCACGCTCACGACAAACTCTGCCGGCAGTTTGCGCTCGACGGTGAAGTTCCACGACTGGATGTAGCCGCGGTGCAATTCCCCGCCCCACGCGCTGCGCGGCCCCATGTCGATCGTTGGCGGCAGGGGCACCACGCCGCTGCTGATATCGGGCAGCGGGATGGGTGGGATGCCATTCTCCAGCGTGTCGATCCAGGTATAAGGAGTCGGAGAGACAAACGTCGCGCCGATGGTGGCAGGGTACATGCCCCGGAGAGGCCGCGAGAAAGGCAGCGGATCATACGTGATGCCATAGCCGCTCCGAATCACGGTGTTCTCGCCAAGCCGGTAGGCGAATCCCACGCGCGGGGCAAACAACTTTTTGCTTGTGGTCATACCGACACTCCTCGGCACGTCGCCGATACCACCCAGGTAAACCAGGTTGGTCGTCGGGTCCCACCGCTCGATGCCCCGATCCTTTCGCGTGATCAGCGGGTAGTATTCGTAGCGAAGTCCGAGGTTGAGCGTGAGATTTCTCGATACCTGCCACCGGTCGCGCAAGAAGAGCCCATACTGCCATTCGCGGTTCGTGTACTGGAACAACTGAACGGCCTTCTGCATTGAGGTAGTCAGGCCGAGCAGGAAGGTGGCGTACGAGTTCAGGTAATTGGACGTATACCCTCTGGCGCCCGTGACATCGCCGCTGAAGCTGATGCTGCCGCGCGGCCCGCCACTGACTTCCGGCTGCCACTGATCCATTTGATAACGGACGAGGTCGAGGCCCCAGCGAAACTCATGCGAGCCAGCAATCTTGGTGAAGTTCGTTGTGTAGGTGAAGGAGCGCTCGTTGTAAAAGTGCGGCTGCCATCCCGCCGTGGCGCCCCAGCTCGTAAAACCATGGGAGATGGTCGGCATCCCGCTGTAGCAGGCGCCCTTGGCAATCGAAGGACACGCCTCCTTCAGACGTTCCGCTCCCGGACCCGTGACGATGGGATCGTTCGTGTTCGGGATGCCGAACACTTCGGTTCCGATGTTTTGCCCGTAGCCAGGATAGACGCCATGCATATCCATCCGCGTCAACGAGATTGTTCCGTCAAAGAGGAACGTCGGCGAGAACGTCTTCGTGTAGCCAAAGGTCGGAATTTGCACGACGGTATCGGTTACTTCCGGCGCGCCAGCGCGGCTCAGGCCCGGACCGCCCACCTCCCCAAGAGCGAACTCCGACTTGACGGAAGCATCCATGCGGCTGTACTTCCCCCAGATCGTCAGGCTGCTGGCGGGATTCCAGTTCACCTTTACGTCGTAGTTATATCGATTCAGCTTCTCCGTGCCGGAGTTGAAGAAGTTGTTCAGAGTTCCCTGGGACGTGCCAGGCAAGTTGGGCAGAGGTGCGAGACTTTGGATCTTGCGGCTGATCGGGTTGATCCTGCTTTGAGGGATGACGTTGTTGGGGAAGGCTTCGCGGCCGGACCCATCGGGCGAACCCGTGAGAGGATCGTACAGTGTGACAGGCAACCCGCTGAAGTCTCCGTTCCGAATGGCTTCTGTCGGCACGGAATAGGGCGTTGGAGAGATTCCCGCGCGCTCGAGCGTTCCTTCAAAGCTGCCAAAGAAGAACAGCTTATCTTTGCGAATGGGACCTCCCAGAGTTCCGCCAAAGATATTGAAGATTGATTTCGCCTTATCGCTGCTGGCGGGCAGGAAGAAATTCCTTGTGCGAAGCCGGTGATTGTCGTGGTATTCAAACGCCGAGCCGTGAAATTCATTCGTGCCGGATTTCGTAGCGACAGTGACCGCCGCTCCGCCTGCCATGCCCTGCTCCGCGTCGAATGAACTGGTCGTGATGTTGACGGTCGCGATGGACTCCGCCGGCGGGACGTAGACCATGTGGTGCGGAAGCCAGATGTAGACGTTCGTTGCGCCATCCACGCGCGCATTATTGTTGTTGCGAGCTGTGCCGTTGATATTGGTGGTCAGGGCGCGCGCCGGAGTGGAGCCAACGCTGTTTTGAAAGCTTGCCGGCGTAGCACCGGGAACGAGATTCACCAGACTCTGGAAGTTACGGTAGGCGGACAGCGGCAAGTTCTCCACTGCATGAGCTGGAATTTCGGCGCTGGTGTCGGATTTGTCTGTCTGTAGAGCAGCTGCACTTCCCTGCACCGTCACCTGCTCGGCGACTTGGCCCAGCTCGAGCCCGACGTCAATGCGGGTGACAGTGTTCACGCGGATCTCGACGTCAGTCTGCGTGAACGTGCGGAAGCCGGCTGCGGACACCTTCAACTCGTACGTGCCTGGCGGCAGGCTCGATGCAGTGTACCGGCCTTCGCTATTCGTTGTGGTTTCGCGCGTAACGCCGGTCGCTTTGTTTGTCAGTGTCACAACCGCGCCGCCAACAACGGCTCCGGATTGATCCTGAACCGTTCCGACGGCCGAGCCGTAGAGCACTTGCGCAGCCGCGAGTGGCGCTAGAAGCGATGCACTTAGCAAGCCGAGAGCCATGGCCCAAACTGCTTGCACCATTTTGATTCTCCTTTCCAAAGCGGCGGGTATGCGAGTGAAGAAGCGACATACTGACCTCAACGCAGTGAGGCAGACCTACGCGCAAATGCCCGGCGGAGACTTCGCCGCCGGCGGCCATAGGTAGAGCAGTGTATCACGCAACCTCGCCCGAAAATAGACTGTATTGCGAACTGAAATTGCAGTCCAGTATACAGCAGCTTGTACACCGGAGGTAGTTAATCATAATGTTGCTACGAGGTCTTTGCCGGCGCCGGGATGCGCCTTTTTTGGAGCGGAAGAGAAGCAGCATGGAGAAAGCCGACGGAGCGATGGAACGAAGGATCGGGCGCCGAGCCTTGCTGTTTGGACTGAGCCTCGGCGCTTCCGCTGCCGCGAAGCCTCAAGCCAAGCTCAGTCGCGAAAACCTGCTGCTTTACCGTGACCGAGCTGGATCCGTACGATCTGTCCAGACGATTCGGCAATGGCTGATACGGCGAGGAGAGATCGTTCGTGCAATGCAGCAGATCATGGGGCCGCTGCCGGGTCCGGAGAAGAGGTGCCCACTTGACGTCAAGGTTGAGGAGGAACTCGACGCAAATTCATACGTGCAGCAGCTGATTAGCTACCGGTCTGAGCCGGGCAGTCGCGTCCCCGCCTATTTGCTGATTCCGAAACGCCTACTTCAGACGAAAGAAAAAGCACCCGGCGTGCTATGCCTGCACCCGACAGACGACACGATCGGCCACAGAGTCGTGGTAGATCGGAAGAGCAAGCCCAACCGTCAGTATGCCGCGGAGCTCGCCGAACGCGGCTACGTCGCCCTCGCGCCTTCGTATCCGCTGCTTGCTGCCTACCGTCCCGACCTCAAGGCGCTGGGCTACGAGAGCGGCACCATGAAGGCGATCTGGGACAATATTCGCGGGCTCGACCTCCTGGAGTCGCTGCCGTACGTCCGGAGAGGGAAATTTGCGGCCATCGGGCATTCGCTTGGAGGGCACAACTCAGTCTACACAGCAGTGTTCGAGACTCGAATTCAGGCGGTCGTCTCAAGCTGCGGCCTGGATTCGTACCGGGACTATATGAACGGCGATATCCGGGGTTGGACCAGCGAGCGCTATATGCCGAAGCTGCTTGCCTACCGGGACCGCCTCGACGAGATCCCCTTCGACTTCCACGAGATCGTCGGCGCCCTGGCCCCTCGCCTGTGCTTTCTGAGCGCCCCTCTCAATGACTCGAACTTCAAGTGGCAGAGCGTCGACCGCGTGGCAGCGTCCGCGAGAGCGGTTTATCGCCTGTATGGAAAAGAGGCAAATCTCATCGTAGAGCACCCCGACTGCGGTCATGACTTCCCTGATGAGGTCCGCCAGCGGGCATACCAGAAATTGGACCGTCACCTGGGCCGCGCCAGATCTTGATCCTGCCCGGGCGGCTTACCGCCGCCCGCCTTAGGAGTTGCTGACCACCTGCGGTATCGGGTTCCCCACTTCCACGGCAAAGGAGGCCCGGGTGCGGATCGGAGCGCCCGGCTCCGTTACCCGTTCGACGATCCGGTAATCGGCCCGCCAGTGCTTTTTCGTCACTTCGCACCGCACGTACCCGCGCTGGCCGTTAAAGAAGCGAATCTGCGGATTATGGGATAGCACTTTTTCCAACCCGGGCCGCATGTCGACCCCGTCTCCGCCGGAGCTGATCGATGTTCCGACGAATTCGGTGGCTACGCACCAGGATTCCGGGTTGCGAATGTCCGTTCGAACCTCGCCTACCCAATTGGAGTGAACGTCACCTGTGAGAATCACCGGGTTCAAGCTAGGCTTGCGCGAAAGCACCTCCACCACACGCTCACGCGCAAGGTGATATCCGCTCCAGGAGTCCATGTTATAGCGCTCCCCGTCGCCCGGGTCGAAATCCTGGTGGGTAAACATGACCTGCTGGCCGAGCGCATTCCAGAGCGCCTTCGAATTCATGAGACCGTTCTCAAGCCACTTCTCCTGCGCGCTCCCGAGCATTGTCTGCCCCGGCACCCGAACCTCATCGCACGCTGGTTTCTGGCCATCCCCGCAGGGCTGATCCGTACGATATTGCCGCGTATCGAGCACATGCAGGCGGAGCAGGCGGCCGAAGTCAAGACGGCGGTAAAGCCGCATGTTCGGTCCGGACGGCAGAGAGGCCCGCCGAAGCGGCAGGTGTTCGTAATAAGCCTGGTAGGCTGCTTCGCGCCGTTTGAGAAACTCTTCCTTTGGCATGTCGCGTTCATGCCGGAAGTCGGCGTAGTTGTTGCTCACCTCGTGATCGTCCCAGGTTGTGATGAACGGAAAAGCGGCGTGCGCTTTCTGGAGGAGAGGATCGCTCTTATAAAGGGCGTATTGATTGCGGTACTCCGCGAGCGTAAAAACTTCCGGAACGAGATGCTGCCTCGTCTTGCCGGCATAGCTCTTTTCGTAGATGTAATCGCCAAGGTGTAGCACAAAATCCAGATTCTCCTCGGACATGTGCTGGTAGGCCGTGTAGTACCCGTAGGTGTAGCTCTGGCAGGAGGCAAAAGCGAACCGGATTGCCTCCACGTCCGCCCCCAGAGCCGGAGCGGTCCGGAAACGCCCAATCGGGCTGATCTCCGATCCCGTCCGGAACTGATACCAGTACCAGCGGCCGGGCGCCAGCCCTCCCACCTCCACGTGCACGGAGTGGGCGAGCGCAGGCGTCGCCATCGCCGTACCTCGCCGGACAATGCGGCGCATCGACTCATCTTCCGAGACCATCCAGTCCACCGGCACGTTCATCTCCGGCATTCCGCCGCCCTTTAAGGGCTTCGGCGCAAGCCGCGTCCAAAGAACGGCGCCGTCAGGCAAAGGGTCTCCCGAAGCGACTCCCAAACTGAAAGGGTTCGCCGGATACTTCGGAGCACCCCAGACCGGTAGAGGGTTGCTGGCTCCGAGAGCGAGAGCGGTCGCAAGGAAACGTCGACGGTTCATAAATGCTTTAGCTTACCCCTTCCCGCTTTCAATGGCGTTAAAAAGCCTCAATCAATTCTGTTACTGCATTCCAAAATGCATAACCTGCCCAGGCCCCTGCCGGGTGAATCGAAGAATGACCCGCGGCTCGGTACACTGTTGCTAGCATGAGCCAGCAGCAACAGGAAACAGAAGTGAAGATCAGGATCGAAAGCGTTGCAAAGGCAGAGGAACTGCTTAGACGCGAGGGATTTCGTGTAATTTCAGAACGAGCGCACGAGTTCAACTGGGTCTTTGACACTCCGGACGCCACCCTGCGGCGAAACGGATGCCTGTTGCGGTTGCGATCGACTCGCGGCCAGTCCACCCTCACTTATAAAGGTCCCGCCACAGCCGGAAAGCACAAATCCCGAGAGGAGCTGGAGGTAGCTGTCTCCGACGGCGCAATCTTTTGCAAAATATTGGAAAAAATTGGCTTGCAAGTCACTTTTCGATACGAGAAGTACCGGGCCGAGTACGCTCGCCCGGACGAACCTGGTTTAGTCACCGTGGACGATACGCCAATTGGAGTTTTTCTGGAACTGGAAGGGCCGGACTCCTGGATCGACGAGACCGCGGCTCGCCTCGGCTATAAAGAAACGGATTATGTTACGGACAGCTATGGAAAATTGTATGCCGAATACTGCCAGCGGCAGGAGGCGAAGCCTGGAGATATGATCTTCGCCGGGAGGTAGCTGTCTAACCGCGCATTTATTAGCCGTTTTTCGCCTTAATACGCATAAAAGTGCTTGCTAGACGTTCTGGACCAATGTTACTCTCTGTTTAAATAGATCGATCCAGAAACGGCCAGGGGCTCGATCTGCGACGGAGGAACTGGATGATATCAAGCCTGGTGATTCTTGTTCTGTCTCTGATTCTGTTCGCCTACTGGTTCCGTTATAGCTGCCTGCTGATTCTCAAAACGGCACCAGCCAAGGATTACGCGGGTCAGGTCGCGGAGGCCAACCAACTCAACTTCCGCGAAGTACAACGTCAGTTGCAAACGGAGGAAGCTGCACGACACCTGGATCATTTGCACGAGTTGTTGCAGCGGGATTACAAGTTCCTGTCGTATCTGCTGAGCGGTGTAAGCAGCTTGCCTTTCAGGTCCCTCAACATCGAACAGAAGATGTTGGTGGTGGACTATGCGCTTGTCCGGGTGTGGTATTTCATCGGTCGTCGCTTTAGCTTGCGCCAAAGCCGTCTCGCGCTGGAAGAAATGTCCAGCATCTTGAATCACTTCGCCCAAACTGTGGGCGAGCGTGTCGAGTCATTGAGTAGGAGCTAAAATATTCCGGTTCCTTCGCCCGCATGCTCTAAAATGGAGTTGTGCGGATCGAAGAGAAGATACCGACAGCCGTCAACCAGCTCAATCAAGTTCGCGAGGAAATCGGGAAAGTCATTGTCGGGCAACAGGACGTCGTAGACGGCGTCCTGGTTTGCCTGCTTGCGGGCGGCCACGTGCTTCTGGAAGGCGTACCTGGCCTCGGCAAGACGACACTGCTTCGAACGCTTTCCCGGGTCCTCCGATTAAAATACTCCCGCATTCAATTTACCCCTGATCTCATGCCAGCCGACATCGTCGGCAGTATGATCATCGAAACGGACGAGCGCGGGGGAAAAGGCCTTCGCTTCCAGCCCGGCCCCATCTTCTCGAACCTCGTACTTGCTGACGAAATCAACCGTGCGACCCCGAAGACGCAATCCGCCTTGCTCGAGGCAATGCAGGAGCGGACCGTCACCAGCGGTACGACCACCCACCAGCTTGAAGCGCCATTCCTGGTAATGGCCACGCAGAATCCGATTGAGATGGAAGGAACCTATCCGCTTCCCGAGGCACAGCTGGACCGGTTCCTGATGAAGATTCTCGTACGTTACCCTTCCCGTGATGATCTGAACCGGATTGTCGAAAGAACCATTCAGAGCGAAGAAGTCCAGGTTGCGCAGGTAATCGATCGGGAAACAATCCTCGAGTTGCGATCCATTTGCCGCCAGGTGATGGTGGCCCGGCATGTTCAGGACTATGCGGTGGATGTAGTGATGGCGACGCAGCCGGGAACAGCGCATGCCCACCCAATGGCAACCAAATACATTCGCTACGGCAGCTCTCCGCGAGGCGCCCAGGCGCTGGTTGAGTGCGGACGGGCTGTTGCACTGATGAACGGACGATTCCATCTCAGCATCGATGACATTCGAAGCGTCGCCCCGGCGGTCTTGCGCCACCGGATCATCTTGAATTTTGATGCACATGCTGACGGGCAAACCCCGGACAGCGTGCTAACGGAAATCGTCCGAAGCGTTCAGGTCGTAGCCGCCTCGTCGTAAAGTCCAGCGGCTCTCAGTCCGACACCCTCGCGGCAGAGCCTCCCACGGCAGCGCCGCAGCCGCGAATATTTGGTTTAGAATCGAGCGAGAATACGTCCAATATGGGGATGTCGACCGTAGCCATCAATGTCTTGCGGCCTGCCTCTTTGACGAGGTCACCCAAGCTCGGAGATGAGTCATGCCGCAGCAGCCACTGATTGAACGCTCGTTTCTCGAAAAGCTGGAACGCCTTACGATTCATTGGCAGCAGTCCTTCGCCGGCATTGTTGGCGGGCACAATTCCTCACGCTTCAGCGGACCCGGGCAAGAGTTCCTCGATCACCGGCACTTCCATCAGGGCGACGATCTGAGGGCGATCAACTGGAGGGCGTATCTTCGCCTGGAAAAGCTCTTCCTCAAGATGTTTCAGATTGAGCCGCGTGTTCCCGTACGCCTGCTGCTCGACATCAGCCTCTCGATGACCAACGGCTCCCCTTCCAAGTTCGACTACGCCCGCAAACTTGCGGCCGCTCTTTGTTACGTAGCGCTCGTTCGCCTTGATACCATTTCCGTCCAGCCGTTCTCCGACACGCTCCTCGATCCATTCCCCTGCAGCGGAGGAAGACACCGATTCGCTCCCGTAATGAATTTTTTGACGGGCCTGCGGCCAGAGGGGAGAACCAATTACTTTGAGGTGGCTCGGCGGTTCGTCTCAAACAACCCACAGCGGGGGTTGCTCATCATCATCTCCGATTACCTCGATGACTCGGATTGCTCCAAGCCCATTCAGCATATGGCCGATTTCGGGCATGAGGTCCTGCTCGTGCACCTGTGGGCTGAGGAGGATCGGACTCCTCCCTGGACCGGCGAACTCGATCTGGAGGATGTGGAGACGGGAGCTCAGCTTCAAATCTCACTCGACGACGAAGCCCGCCAAGCGTACACGGAAGCATTCGACACTTTCGCACGAGAACTGCAAGAGCTGGCGATGCGCAACGGAGGCCGGTACGTAGGCCTGCCCGTTTCCACGCCGATTGAGGAAGCGGTATTCGGACCGCTGGCTCGAACGAAGGCGGTAGTGGGTTAGCATGTTCCTCCTCAACCTGAGCTTGGCCGAGTTTCTGACGATCCTGGGAGCACTTTCGGGCCTGGTCCTTGCGCTGTACCTCTTCGACCGCTCCCGGCGGCGTCAAGTCGTTCCTACCCTGCGTTTCTGGGTCACATCGCAACGGCTGGTCCCGGTTACGCACAGACGCAAGATTCAACAGCCGCTTTCGCTGATCCTGCAGCTAATTGGGATTGCCCTCCTGCTTTTGGCCATCGCCCAGCTCCGATGGGGTACGCCGGACCGCACTTCGAGAGATCACGTCCTCATCCTCGACACTTCAGCCTGGATGGGCGCCAGCATCGGCGAATCGACGCTGATGGACATTGCACGTTCGACGGCGAGATCGTGGCTGCGTGCTGTGCCGCCCTCGGATCGAATTATGGTTGTGCGGGCTGATTCTCTGATAGCGCCGGCAACCGCCTTTGAAACGAATCGGGATATCCTGCTTGACGCGATCCGGGAGTCCCGTCCCTCCTCGGCGGCGCTCAATCTCGATCGGGCGATTGCGTTCGCCTCGCGCGTTCTGAAAATGAACGCCCGGCGTATCGGAGAGATCGTCCTCGTGGCTTCAGGGCGTGTGACCTCCGAAGAGGCGGAGGCACTGCGGACAGTCCCCAAAAATGTTCGCTTTCTCCGTGTCCCGGATGAAGTGGAGAATTGCGGCCTGAGAAAGATCGGCCTGCGGCGTCCTGCCACCGACTCCGATGTCTGGGAAATTTTCATCTCCGTCCGCAATTACGGCCTGAAGCCGCAGACGCTTCCTGTTGCGCTTCAGTTCGGCAATGCGCCAGCAGGAAGCCGGACCATCACAGTGGGTCCCGGAGCTGAACAAAGCGTGACGTTTGAGTACCGTACCCGGGCAGCCGGCTGGCTTGAGGCCCGCCTGCTTACCAAGGACGCCTTCCCTCAGGATGATCGCGCCGTGCTCGAACTGCCGGCTCAAAAGGTGCTGCGGGTGGCGGTATACTCCGAAAATCCGGAATTGCTGCGGCCGGTGCTTGCAGCCACACCTCGGGTCGAAGCTGCGTTCCTTTCTCCTTCTCAATACCAGCCCAAGCCCAACGCGGACATCGTTGTGATCGACGGGTTTCGCCCGTCTTCCCCTCCGCAAATTGCCAGCTTGTGGATAGAGCCGCCTCCGGGCGCCGCGCCGATTCCGGTCCGCACCACCGACCTGAACACGGAAATCAAGCGCTGGCGGACGGACCATATGCTGGGAGCAGGTTTGCGTGCAGCGGGCGTTCAGCTGGAGTCGGCCCAAGTCTATTCGCCAGCCAAGGGAGATATCGCTGTTGCAGAGACGGACGCCGGTCCGGTGATTTTAGCCCGTCCTGGCGACATCAAGACGATCGTCATAGGATTCCACCCAATGCGCTCCGAACTGCGGTATGAGCTCACGACGCCGCTGTTGTTCGCGAACATCCTTCACTGGATGTCACCGGAAATCTTCCGCCGGTGGGAGCTGAATGCCGGCAGCGTAGGTACAGTCAGCGTGCCGCTGTCGAATGATACGGATGCTTCCAGCGTGAGCGTTGTCAGCGACGGAATGCGCCCCGTGCCTTTCACGATCGAGGCCGGCATGCTGCGCTTCTTTACGGGGACTCCTTCCAATGTCCGCGTGCTTACGGGAGACCGCGAAGTGGTCTACTCTCTCACCCTGCCAGAGGTTGCAGAAGCGCGATGGGACCCACCTAAGGAAGTGCTGACGGGCATACCCAGTTCGTATCCGGCGCCGCCTGCCTCGGGAGACCTTTGGCGCTGGCTCGCTGTCGCAGGCGCTTCTATCCTTCTGCTCGAATGGTTTCTGTTCGGACGGGGCGGGCGGGTGGCAGCGTCGAGCCGGGACGCAGTAAGAGCGGTCCGGCTGCCGTGGATCGGTCCCCGCCGAAAGAACGCCTTGCGGAGGGCTTCATGACGTTTGAGCGTACGTGGATCCTCCTGTTTCTGGCGGCGCCTCTCGCGTGGCTGTATCTCGAGTGGCCGCGGACCTCCCGGCGCGGCGGCCTCCTTCTGAAAGCTCTTGCTCTGGTCGCCACAATCCTCGCTTTGTCTGAGCCAAAGCTGAATATCGCGGAAACGAGGCTGGCAGTTGCGGTGCTGGTCGATACTTCCCAAAGTATCAGCGATAAAGACCTGAAGGATGCGACTGAGATTGCCAGCCGCATCCAGAAGGCGGCCGGCCGCCACTGGACACGCGTGATACCCTTCGCCCGAGAGACGCGCCCGATGACCCCCGATGAGCGCGCGCAGCTTCTCCGCACCTCCGGAGAACCGGCTCGGGCTACGGACCTCGAAGCGGCGATTCGAGAAGGTCTGGCTGCGCTTCCCGAGGGCCTCATCCCCAAACTTGTGCTCATCTCCGACGGCAAAGAAAACCAGGGCAGCGTAGCGCGAGCAAGCTGGCAGGCCAGCCTGGCAGGTGTTCCCGTCGATACCTACGCGCTCGCCGGACGCCCGCAGCCGGCGTTGCGCCTCGATTCTGTGAGCGTCCCCTCGCTCGCGTTCACGGGCGAACGCTTCCCGGTCGATCTCACCGTGCAGTCGCCAGTACAGACCCAAGCCACGGTGGAACTCGCCGCGGAGGGGAAGCCTTTAGGGTCAAGCGAAGTAACGATCGAAGAGGGCACGAGCCACATTCGCGTTCATACAAGCATCAGCGTGGCCGGTGTGGTCGATCTCGCAGGCACTATCCGCACTCCCTCTCACGGCACCTTGCATTTCGAACAGGCCGTTCATCTCCGTCGCCCCCGCGCGCTTTTCGTTTCCGCAGATCCGGCCGGAACAGAAAAGCATCTGCTCCAAACGCTGGAGGCGGCTCAATTCGAAATTGTCCAGTCGAGTGAGGGCGTGCCTTCGTCGTTCGACGATTACCAGCTCGTGATCCTCAACAATTGGGACTTCGACAGCATTCCCGTCGACCGTCAGACAAAGCTGGAAGAATTTGTAAAGCTGGGCGGCGGACTGATCGTCATCGGCGGGGAACGGAACCGGTACGACGAGAATCGCAAAGCCGAGGGACCTTTGGAACGGGCCCTTCCTGCCAAAATCGCTCCACCGCAGACACCGGAAGGCACCTGCGTCGTGCTGATCGTAGACAAGTCATCCTCAATGGAAGGCCGGAAAATGGAACTGGCCCGGCAAGCCTCCATCGGCGTCATTGAGCATTTGCGCCCCGTCGACATGGTCGGCGTGCTCATCTTCGACAACTCATTTCAATGGACAGTCCCAATCCGGCGGGCAGAAGATAAGACGCTGATTAAACGCCTCGTCGCAGGCATCGTCGCGGATGGAGGAACTCAGATCGCTCCCGCCCTTTCGGAAGCCTACCGCCGGATTCTTCCCGTCCGCGCCGTCTACAAACACATCGTTCTGCTGACCGATGGCATCTCCGAGGAGGGCGACAGCATTGCCTTGTCGAAGGAGGCGGCGCAGCACCGCGTCACAATTTCGACCGTAGGACTAGGCCAAGATGTCAATCGCGCCTATCTCGAGAAGATCGCCTCCAACTCGCTCGGCAAGTCCTACTTCCTCACAGACCCTTCGGGTCTGGAGCAGATCCTGATCAAGGACGTTAAGGAACACAGCGGATCCACGGCGATCGAGAAGTTTATCCGTCCGGCGATCGCACGCAATTCGAAGCTGCTGGAAGGCGTGGGTATCGACAACGCTCCGCCGCTCCGCGGCTACGTCAAGTTCGATGTGAAGCCGACCGCCGAGACGATTCTCACGCTCGAGCGGGATCCGCTGCTCACTCGCTGGCAGTACGGCTTAGGCCGTGCCGCTGTTTTCACGTCCGATGCGAAGAGCCGCTGGGCGCAGGACTGGGTCAGCTGGAGCGGCTTCGATCGTTTCTGGGCGAACGTGATGCGAGATCTTCTTCCGCATGCTCATTCGGGAGAAGCCACAGCAGAGTTCGACAGCGCGAACGGCGATCTGATCGTGGACTACAGGCTGGCAAGACATCTTGAGGAGCCAAAGACGATCCCTGACATTTACGTTTTCGGACCCAACGGCTTCCGCCGTCCGATCGAAGTGCGGAAGGTCGCCTCGGGCGCTTTTCGCGGACGAGTCCAGCTGGGACACCGCACGGGGCTCTTCCGAGTGAGGCCCCTTGAAGATTCACGCGTCTTCCCTGAGGTTGGATATTACCGGCAGGAAGCTGAACTCTACGACTACGGTTCCAACGAACTCCTGCTCAAGAAAGTCTCTGAGTTCACCGGCGGCCGCCACCAGCCCGAACCGGCCGAGGTTTTCGACACAGGCGGCCGTTCCATCACGTCGACAATGCGCCTCTGGCCGGCGCTTCTCGCTCTCGCAATCGCACTGAATATCGCAGAACTCGTTCTCCGAAAATGGAAGGGCGTGCTGGGCGCCTTCCGCCGCTCCTGAATGGACTTGCACCGTATCGGTCATCCGTGATCTGATACCCTTCAATGGCTTCGCATACCACTTCCAGACTGCAAGCAGGCGAAGTGCAGCCGACGCGAGCCCGCTACTGGGTAATCGTCTTCGCTGTCACGCTCGCAATTCTTGCCTACATCGATAGAGTCTGTATTTCGCAAGCTGCCCCGGTCATGGCTCGCGATCTCGGTTTGGATAAGGTCCAAATGGGCTACATCTTCTCCGCGTTCGCTCTGGCATATGCGCTGTTCGAGATCCCCGGCGGCTGGCTGGGCGACTACATGGGCCCGCGAAGGGTGCTCATGCGCATCGTGCTCTGGTGGTCCTTCTTCACCGCAGCTACAGGGTGGGTCTGGAATTTCGTGTCGCTCTACGTTGTCCGCTTCCTGTTCGGCGCTGGAGAAGCGGGTTGTTTCCCGAACCTGACGAAGTCCTTTACGACGTGGCTGCCGCAACATGAGCGAGTGAAGGCGCAAGGCATCATGTGGACGTTCGCCCGGTGGGGCGGAGCGTTCACGCCTCCGCTGGTGATCTTCGTGTTCACCTACGTTTCCTGGCGGACAGCCTTCGCGATCTTTGGCTCTATCGGCATCATCTGGGCCTTCTTCTTCTACCGCTGGTACCGTGACAATCCGGCGGAGCATAAGAGCGTCAATGCGGCGGAACTCGCTCTGCTCGCCGGTTCGGAAAAGATGGCTTCCGGCCATGGGGACGTGCCTTGGGGACGTTTGCTGCGATCGCGCACCGTGTGGTTGCTTTGGGTGCAGTACTTCCTGATGAGCTACCCGTGGTACTTCTACATCACCTGGCTTCCGACATACCTTCAGGAGTATCGCCAGCTATCTCCAGAAGCGAGCGCTAAGATGGCGATCCTGCCTCTCCTGTTCGGCGGCTTCGGCAGCCTGTTCTGCGGGTTTATCAGTGCCCACGTCGCCCGATGGACGGGCAGTGTTCGCTTTGCGCGGCGCCTGCTGGCCACCTCCGGTTTCGTGCTTGCCTGTGGTTTCCTCCTGCTGTCGATTCATCTGCGCGACCCGCTCCTGGGAATGCTGGCGATGGGTATGGCCAGCTTTAGCAACGACCTCGTAATGCCCGGCGCATGGGGCGCGTGCATGGACGTCGGCGGCAAATATGCAGGAACTCTCGCCGGATCCATGAACATGATGGGGAACATGGCCGGATTTGTAGCGCCCGTAGTCGGGGGCTACATCCTGAGAGAGACAGGGAACAACTACAACATCTTCCTGTACACGATGGCTGTTGCGTACCTGCTCGGCGCCTTCTGCTGGCCGCTGATCGACCCCGTCACGCCAATCGACAAAGACGAGAAGTAGGAGGCACCCGGCGGTAGAACTTCCGGATTTCTAGAAGCTGCGCACGCCCATCGAGACGATGTCGTCCACACGCATCGTCTCCTTTACCACAAAGGGCTCCCCGTAGCGGACCCCGATCAGATTGCCGTAGTAGCGCGCGACTGAGGCGAGGCGTTCGCGAACCTCCTCCTGTTTAGGGAAGAGGCCGGCGGCGTCCTCGCTATCTCCGTACTGCGACCGGTAGCTGAGCAACGCCTTCATCCGCCGGTCGAACTGCGCAGAGATATCAACGACGAATGAGGGAGTGACGGTTGCGTAGCTGGATGCATACAGGACTTTGTATGGCCGGTGAGGCTCGGTGTACTCGTCCAGCTTGCGCAGCCCGGCAAGAAAACACGCTTCATAGCCGAGCTCGGAAGCCCGATAGTGGTCAGGATGACGGCCTTCCCAATAAGGGAGAATCACGACGCGGGGACGCAGGCGGCGTATCTCCGTGGCGAGCGTCATGCGTGCCGCTATGTTGTTTTCTAAACGAGCATCGGGTAGCCCAAGATTGCCCCGCCAAACGGCGAGCAGATGCCGCGCCGCCTCCTGCGCCTCCTCGAGGCGCTGCTCAGGAGTGCCGCGCGTGCCCATTTCCCCGCGCGTCAGATCAAGGATTCCAATCCGGTATCCCTTCTCGGCCATTCGGATCAAGGTGCCGCCGCAGGTTTGCTCAACGTCATCCGGATGCGCGGCGATGGCAAGGACGTCGACCGTTGGAAGTTTCTCTTCTGAAGGAGTAAGCATCGTTACCAGTGCAAGTCCGGACGGTGGCGGTAGGGCGCCCGCGTGCCAAAAATCCGGATGAGGATGACGCCAGCGACGAATCCTCCGACATGGGCGAACCATGCCACTCCGCCTTGACTTATATCCGCCTGCCCAACCGTCACAGCCCCGCTCAGTATTTGCAGGAAAAACCAGTAAATCAGGATGAAAGCTGCCGGGATGTCGATTGTTGTTATGAAGAAAAAGATGACCAGGGTGACAATTCGGGCGTGCGGAAACTTCACTAGGTACGCGCCCATGACCCCGGCAATTGCCCCGCTCGCGCCGATGGTAGGGACGCGCGAGTCAGGGTTCAGAAGCACATGCGTCAAACCCGCTGCGATACCGCAGGTGAGATAAAAGATCAGGTACTTTCCCCGCCCCAGCACGTCCTCCACGTTATCTCCGTAGATCCACAGGAACCACATATTGCCGATCAGATGCATCCACCCTCCATGCAGGAACATGGACGTGAGCAGATCGACCGGCTGGAAGCGGGACGGGATAATGCCGTACCGGAAAATGAGCTCGTTCGCGGAGTAAGGATCCAGCGAGATCTGGTAGAGAAACGCAAGCACGTTCGTCACAATCAACAGGATCGTGACTGCCGGCGTGCTGTAGCTGGGCTGCGAGTCCCGGAGGGGAATCATGATCCGGAAAAGATCGCAGCTTTGGTTTCAAACTCCGGCCGCGACCGGCGTTCGGCTCGCTGCATCAGGGCCTTCGCCTGCTCCAGTCCGCGAATTCCACCGCGAGCTCCGAGCGCGGTGCAGTTGAGGGCAGCCATGGCATTGGAGAAATCGAGGGCCTCCCGCATCGAAAAGCCCTGCAAGACAGCATAGCAGAAGGCCCCGTGGAAGACGTCTCCCGCCCCGGTTGTGTCCACGCAGTTCACAACAAATGCGGGCGAATATACGAACTTGCCCTCTACGCGCGCCAGAGCGCCGTGCGCGCCGAGAGTCATTGCAGCAACGCGCATGCCATACTCGTTCTGCAGCATTTCGAGAGCGCGGAAAGGATCCGGTTCGCTGGTCCACGCAGCTGGGAACTCTGAACTCGTGATGAGGTAGTCAACGTTCGGAAGCACCTCGTCGAAGCCATGATAGATGGTGTCGACATCGACGGTAACCGGGATGCCGTGGCGGCGTGCAATCGCGGCCGCGCGAGCCACAGCCGGCGTGTCATGGCCGTCAATATGCAGCAGGCGGGAGGAAGCGATAACCTCTTCGGAAATCTCTTCCGGGTGCAGCCGCAGACAGTCATCCCTTTGCCAGAGAACGGTTCGCTCGCCTGTAGACTGATCGATCAGGATATAGGCAGTCTGATTGGGGCAGCCGGCGCGAACCTTGACGTCGCTGATATCAATGCCTGTCGAGCGCAGGCTTTCCAACTGCACCCGCCCCCGCTCATCATCGCCGACCGTGCCGATATACTTGACCCGCAGACCAAGCTCGGCGCAGGTGACCATTGCACTGGCAACCTGCCCTCCGGGGCTCAGAATCTCCTGAATAAAGCGAACTTTCCCGGCATACGCCGGGAATGCGGGAACGAGAATCAAAGTGTCGGTCGCATTCAGACCGATACCAACGACGTCGAACTGGGACATAGACAAGGGGATTCTCGCACAGGAGCGCTGCAGGAAGCCAGTTCGGGAGAGCGACGTCAGTTAGGTTTAGGCACTTCGTAGAGATAGATGGTGAAGTTTCTGTGGTGGGCTTCAGCCTTTTCGACTTTGACCGGTTTCCACCCCCGGATCTTGTACTCGAGCGAAACTACCCTCGCGCCTGGCTTGAGCTGCTGTTCGAGTTTGGGACGTAAGCGGTCGTTGGAAAGCGTCAGGAGATAAAGCGTCACAACATCCGCCCCGGTCAGATCCAGATCCATCAGATTGCCGTGAATCACTTTGGCGTGGTTTGTGAGACCGAGCCTGCGGATGTTTTCGACGGCGGTGTCAAAGTGCCTCTTGCTGAGCTCGACGCCAACCGCCTTCGCTCCGAACTTTTGCACGGCAGTGATCAGGATTCTGCCGTCCCCGCAGCCCAAATCGTAAACCATCTCTCCAGGCTTGACTGCAGCGATCTCGAGCATCTTCTCGATGACCGGGGGCGGCGAGGCGACGTATGGCGCCAGATTATTCGGATGGACCTCGTGGGTCTGGGCCGCGCAAGGGACCCCTGCGACAAGAAACAGGACAGCAGGAACTGTCTCTAACCTCATAAATTACAGCGGCGCCCCGGCTGCGGCGCGTCTCCCATGCTTCGATTTTACTATGCGTGCCACCATTTCAGAGACAGCAAACCAAAGATCCCGGGGCTGGGTGATCGTATACTCGTAGCCCTTAAAAAACCGGACCGCATGGCTGATGGTGTCCCTCCAGGGAGTAGCCTGCGGATTCAGGTTGTAGTTCATGTAAAAGACCGGATACTCCAGCTGACCGACTTCCTTCAGCGACTCGGGCGCAACATTTTCGCCCAGAAAAGCCTTCGGCCCCGCAAAAATCAGGGCATCGGGCTGAGGCCCCTCCCGAACTTCCTTCGCAATCAATGACGCCAGAAACTCCGTATCCCCATGCTTATCGCTCAGCCTCTGAAGGTCTATCGTTCCGAGCTGGAGCGACTCGAGCGCCCGTCCGATCGCGGGAAAGTCGATGCGGTCGGCATTCTCTTGTCTATAGACGATGCGTCGCTCATGTAGGTTAAAGGCGACGATCGAAAACTTTCCAATTCGAGGGTCGCGGGAGATGGTTCTCAGAATAGAGACCAGGGCGCTGGTGTCGAGCGGCTGCAGAGTCGCCGCATTCGATCTCTGGGGGGCGAAGTTGATAAGCACCTTCACACTGAGGGGCGTATCCTCCGCAACACGCTGCACTGGCGGCTCTTCCTGAAACTGCTCGGGCTCGGCGGTCGCAACGGTATTGGGAGCAAGAGCCACTTCGAGCGGCTTGTCCTTGGCCGAAAGCACGGCTTCGATGTCCCACGAAGAAGAGCAGACCCGCTCCGAGCGGTCGCGCATCAGCCACTCCACCTTATACTTCCCTTCCCCAAGGTCGAAGGATCCTTGGAGAGAAGCGTCGCCCTTGGCATCCTCTACAATCGCCGGAACTCGGATCCGCTGTATGAAATAGACGGGTTCCCCCGATCCGTCCTGTGGGGTCACCCGGAAAAGAGTGGTCAGCAGGTTTTCGCTGCCGGCCAGCTCGCGAAGAGGCACGCTCACTTCATAGCCGGAGTGGAAACGAAGATCAAAGCCGAGCACTGGCTTCATGGGCGTCACCGAGCACGGCAGGTCGTTTCGAGTCTCCCCAGCCTCGAGCACAGCCAGATCCGTATTGAATATACGGGGCCTGCCTGAAGACGACTGCAAAATCGTTTGAGCGGAAAGGGCAGGCAATATCAGTGCGGCGCAAAGGACCCCCGTCACACGCGACAAGAAGCAAGTAACAAGACCGAGTTTGTCCATTCCCGCTTCACCCAACCAAGATTGATTGCTATTGTACTCTGTCAACCGCTCCCCGGAAGCCGCAAAATTTACCCTTGGGGTCAATGCCATTGATCTCAAGCACTCCCCCTTCTTTAAGGTGGTGGCATCAGATGGGAGGGCATCAGAGCGAGGAGTTTGCACTCCTGAGTTTTGCGGCCCGAAAGAGCAAATCATGCACCAGAAGTTGCAAGGGCGCAAGGGAAAATGCAAAGCTTTGTCGAGCGTATCGAGAGATCGGACAGGCCGAGGCGCCCTCTTGGCTCGGCTGTTACGCCCGCAGGTTTGTCAGCTCGCATTATGATCATCAGGTACTTGGAAATATGTACCGAGGTGGAGCGTGAATTCTTACGCGGCCGACAAGTGCACGGAGACCGCATCCACTGCCGCCCCGGATGTTCGGACTGCTGCCATCAACTCTTCCAGATCACCGAGTTAGAAGCTGCTTATATTTCTTGGGGCATCCGTCAAATGGACGACGCCGCTTGCCGGGAGCGTATCAAAGCACGAGCGTTGCCATACCTCGAAGCCCGGAAAGAACTGGTGAGCCGCGATGGGGAACCTGAAGCGTGGGGCAGCCTCCCCCCTCCCGGCGCGCGTCTTCCCTGCCCTGCTCTTGAGGACGGGATCTGCAAGATCTACGAATACCGCCCGCTGATCTGCCGGAAGTTCGGAATTCCTCTGTATAACCCTGACCGTCCGGGGCGGGTTTATGCATGCGAGTTGAACTTTCGGAACGGCGAAGAAATTCACGATCCTGAACTCATCCAGATTCAAACGGGAATTCATTGCCGCTGGAAAGAGCTGCAGGCGGACTACAACGCGCACGGCGGCTATCGCGATCCGGAACCAATTACCGTTGCGAGAGCAATCCTTGAAGATTTCTTCACTTTGGTTAATTTCCAGTCCGAACTGCCCTCCGGCTTTCGCTGATTCCGCGGAATGGAACGAACGGGCTCGAAACGGCATCTAATGAGTAGCTGACGCGAGGGCGGCTACGTCCGCCTCCAGCTTCCGGTCAAGTTGTTCGTTTTTCCTGGCGGGACATCGGGACGAGCATCCCGGGGCCCGTCCGCCGAATCTGTTGATCCGCCTTTTCTTGGATCAAAGGGCTCCAGTCATCTGAAACCCAGTCGATTCTCGGTGGCCTGGAAGTCTCCGGTACTGCTTCGAGAGTCGACGATTGCCGAGGTAGCCTTATGCCGCACAAGAATAGTCGCGAAACCCAGGAAAACCGAGCGCGCACGTTCGCAAAGCTCCTCGCCGAGCACCGTCCGAATTTGCGCGAGGTCACGTTGGCCCTCTGCTTCACTCAACTGTTTGATTCCCGCCCCCAGGGGAAGCTGTGGTCTGTGTTTCTCAGCGCCTATCGGGATGCCGCGGCACGCGCTGCTCAAGAGCTGCGAATCACCCTGATGCTCAGCAATACCCCCGAAATACCCGCAGGCTTCGAACGTCAAGGAAGTATATGTCTCGCCTACCAGAGTTCCGGCAAAGCGCTGGAACTCGTGGACAGCTTTACCGATCAGCCTTAGGACACGCTTCGTCCGGCTCTGCCGTCCCCCTGCTCCTTGAGCACAAGTTTCCTGTTCGCCGAATGTGCTACGCTTCGGGATTATGGCGATGCGTAGCGTCAACAAAGTGATCCTCGTGGGGAACCTTGGCCGGGACGCCGAGACCAAGTTCACACCATCAGGATCGGCGCGAACTACCTTCTCAGTTGCCACGAGCCGGCGCTGGAAGGACCAACAGACGGGGGAGTGGAAGGAAGAGACCGACTGGCACAACGTCGTTCTCTGGCGCCAGGAGAACCTGGCCAATTATCTAACGAAGGGTAAGCAGGTCTACGTAGAAGGCCGCCTCCAGACCCGCAGCTACGAGGATCGGGACGGCAAGAAGATGTACACAACCGAAGTCGTAGCCGATGACGTCATTCTTCTCGGTGGCCGGGCAGGAGAAGGGGGCGGACTTGACGAGTACGGCCAGCCTGTTTCCATGCCCCGGAGCGCGCAACAGCGGCAGCGAGCAACAGCGAGCGCGCCAGACGAACCCTTCGACCAGGGAATTACCGACGACGACGTTCCGTTTTGAGCTGTAGGGGAGCAGTCAGGAATGTACTGGCTGCGCCCTCAGCCCAAACGTATAGTTACACGCCAGCTCCTGTTCCCCCACCACTCTCCTCGGCCCCGCCAGCCCGCCACCGCTTCCTATTGAAAGAGCCCCTAGGCAAAAGTTTGTGTAACCTTCGCCAAGTCCGGCAGTTTTGACATAGTGATTGAGCGTGCGAGCGGATCACGAGTTGATGGAGAGAGTGCGGGACGGCGACGTGCGCCTGACGAGCCTCCTCTTCGACCGGCACCACCGGAAGCTCTTCCTCTACTTCTACCGCCTGACCGGCGATCGGGGAATGAGCGAAGACCTGGTTCAGGACGTCTTCTTCCGCATTCTCAAGTACCGGCACACCTACCAAAACGGCAAGGAGTTTGTGGCGTGGATGTACCGCATCGCTCGCAACGCTTATCAGGACATGATGCAGAAGCGCGCAAACGAGCGACTGCTGGACGATGAAGCCGAGCGCTTCAGCGAAACAATCGCCTCCGCCGACGGCAGCCCAATCGAGGCGTTAATGAAGGCCGAAAGCATTGGCCTTCTGCGTAAGGCGCTGGATAGCCTTCCGAGCGACCGGCGGGAACTGCTGGTCCTCGCCCGATTCCAGGGACTCAAGTACGAAGAGATCGCGGAGATCCTGGGATGCGAGGTTGGCACGGTCAAGGTAAGGATCTTTCGCGCTGTCCGTGACTTGGCCAGAGTCTACAACCAAATGGCAGGGGAGAAAGTGTCATGACGTGTGATCGCCTGAAGGAACAGCTCCCGCAGTACTGGACCGGCTCGCTGCCGGACGACGCGAGGCGGGCGCTGGAATCTCACCTGGACACCTGCAGCGGCTGCCGGGAGGAAGCACGCAATCTGTCCGCAATTTGGGACCTGATGGGCGAGCTTCCCGAGGCGCAGCCGAGCCGGACGCTTGCGTGGAGGTTCCGGGAAACGCTCGCTGCATACGAAGCCGGGCAGGCAGCCGCAAGGCCGGAACGAAGAGCGCGGTCAGTGCGCCTCGTGTTCCGGCTAAGTTTAGCCGCAGCGATGCTCCTGATAGGGTTCGGGATGGGCCACCTGCTGACGAAACAGCGGCAGGATTCCGAGGAGCTGGCGGCGCTTCGGAGCGAACTCACAAACATGCGCCATCTCGTCGCGCTGTCGCTTTTACAGCAGCAGTCGGCGAGTGACCGGCTGCGGGGTGTGACCTACAGCGTTGCGGCGAACACTGACGACACCGAAGTCCTTTCGGCGCTGCTCTACACGCTGAAGCACGATCCGAATGTCAATGTCCGGCTGGCGGCAGCCGACGCGCTTCGCAGCTTCCGGGGGATCCCTCTGGTCCGGCAAAGTCTGCCGGATGCCCTGGCGGCGCAGAATTCGCCACTGGTGCAGATCGCGTTGGTTGACCTGATCGCAGACCTCGGGGACCCGATGGCCCGTGCTGCCCTGCGCAAGGCCGCTCATGACGAAACATTGGATCCGGTTGTACGGGACAGGGCTCTCAAAGCCATAAAGCTGATGCAAGGAGGGTTCAAATGAAGAATCGCACACTGGTTGTGCTCGCGCTGATTATGGCGGCGGCAACCCCGCTAGCGACAGCAGCCGAGCAAAGAGACACGGTGCGGCAAACGTTTTCGCTCTCCGGAGGAGCAGCCGGCCGCGAAGTCGAAATCGACAACATCTTCGGCAGCGTTGTCGTAACGGGGCATCCTGGCGACACGGTCGAGCTGGTGGCTCAACGCCGCATCGAAGCGGACGACGAGGCCCGCCTACAGGATGCGATCCGAGACGTCCGGCTGGATATCAGTCAGGCGGGGAACCAGTTGAAGATCGTTGTCGACGGTCCGTTTCGTAACTCCCAAGGAGTTGACTGGAACCGCCTGGGGTATCGCGTGACCTATGACTTCGATCTAAAGGTTCCGGTAGAGACGGGGCTTAAGCTGAAGACGGTCAACAGCGGGCAGATCTCGGTGGCGAACGTAACCGGCCAGTTTGATTTGCGAAACGTCAACGGGCGCATCGAGATGAAGGAGGTGGCAGGCTCCGGATCGGCATCGACCGTAAACGGGCCGGTGCGCGCCCTCTTCCGATCTGTCCCTCAAGGGAAGTTGCAGTTCAAGTCCGTCAATGGCGAGCTGGAGGCAACGTTTCCCCCTGCGCTGAACGCCGACGTCCACGTGAAAACCCTGAATGGGGATCTGCTGACGGACTTCGAGGCTACGATGCTGCCCAATATGCCTGTGACGGGTCAGAAGCAACAGGGCCGCATGGTGTACCGGTCAAACCGCGGCGGGTCTTTGCGAATCGGCTCGGGCAGCACTGCAGAAGTGACCTTTGAAACAGTAAACGGCAACATTCTGGTTCTCAAGCGGGACCGATAGGAACGAGGCTGGCTGAAGGCGGACATCAAAAAATGCGTTATTGGATTCTGATCGGTTTGGCGAGCGCGCTGGCTTTGGGACAGCAAGTGGAGGGCGACCGGGTCAAGGTACCCTTCAGCGGCGGACAAGCCCCGCGCTCCCTGAAGGCCAAGGTATTGAATGGCAGCATCACGGTGAAAGGCTACAACGGCGCCGAGGCGATCATCGAAGCGCGAAACCGGGGCGGGAGAAAGTCTTCTTCAGCAACGTCCGGAGGACTTCGGCGCCTCAACGTCGGCGGCACCGGTCTTGTGGTCGAAGAAGAGAACAACCAGATCACGGTATCAGCGCCTGCTTTCAGCGCGGTCGATCTCTTCATCCAGGTTCCAGTCCAGACATCTCTCAAGCTGGACACGACCAACGGCGGCAACATCGAAGTTGAAAACGTTGCCGGCGAAATCGACGTGAAGAATATCAATGGCGAGGTCACGCTGCGCAACGTATCGGGTGCTGTCGTGGCTCACGCCCTGAACGGGCGCATTCTGGCCGTGCTGGACCGCGTAACGGCGGGCAAACCGATGTCGTTCAGCTCGCTCAACGGCGACATCGACGTCACTTTGCCGTATGACGTGAAGGCCAACGTCAAGATGAAGACGGACAACGGCGATATCTACACGGACTTCGACATCATGCTCGCCCCCTCGAACGGGAAGCCGATTGTCGAAGAAAGAGAAGGTAAACGGGGGAAATACCGGGTCCGCTTCGACCGGGCGATGTACGGCATGATCAATGGCGGCGGACCGGAGTTCCAGTTCACGACACTCAACGGAAGGATCTACATCCGCAAGCAAGGGTCAGGAGCCCGCTAGAGCCCTAGGAGCATCGCTGAAAACGGCCGTCCGGCAGGACATAATAGCGGTGCCCGCGCCATAGAATGGTGTTGCCGAAGAAGCCCGCCACCCAGAACGCAAAGCTCAGCAGATCTTGAACGGGAATCAGATACCAGCGCCGGGCGCAGAGCGGATCCGCAAGGACGCGATGATAGACGGCGTAAGCGCCGGCGGCGCGCAGCACCACACCCGCAATGACAACGGGCCACCAGGCCGGCTCGGCGAAAAGCAGCGCGAGCATGAAGGGCGTGGGGTTGATGAACAGCTGCCCGATATAGCCGAGCGGACGCGAACGTCGGGTGCTCCGATTCCAGCGGAGGCGGTGGGCGGCGTTCGCGCGAAGCGATTGGGCGCCGATATGGTGCTCGATCACGTAGCTCGATAGAATCACTCCGAACCCCGCCTCCGCGGCCAGATTCCCCAGCACAAAGTCCTCCGCCAAATAATCCTTGAGCCGGTCGAAGCCCCCGATGGAGGAAAGAACGCTGCGGCGGGCGACAATCGTTGGACCCACTGCAAACTTCATCCCTTCCACCATGCGAGCGACGATCGCGCTGCCCCAGAATTCGGTATTCATTCCGATCGCCTCAAGCGTCGACCAGACGCTCCGGCCCGGCACGGCCCGATAGGGACAGGTGGCTATGGCGACGTTGGGATCGCTGAATTCAGCGGCCACTGTCGCAAGCATCGACGGCGTGACCCGGATGTCACTGTCGCTCATTACGAGGATGTCGTAGGTGGCAGCGGCAGCCATCTTATCGAGGCTGAAAACCTTGGCGTTGGGATACGGAGGCTGGCCGGTGACGATAAGCGCGGTCTTCACGTGCGGATATTCGGCGCAAAGCTTCTCGACGACGGGAACAGCGGGATCCTCTTTCTCCCGAACTGCAAACAGGATCTCAAAGTAGGGGTAGTCCTGTTCGAAGAACGTTCGGAGATTGCGCTCCAGCCCCTCCTCAAAGCCGTGGAGAGGCTTCAGGATCGAGATTGGAGGAAACGACGAAGGCCGTTGTGGCCGCACACGCAGATACTGCTGCACGGCCACAACGGTAAGAATGCAGTAGACGAGCGAGCCCGCAAGAATGGCCAGAAGCAGGAAAGACACTACTCACTCGGTGTCTTGGCTTCCACCAACTGGCGGAGGGTCGCCATGAACTGATCGAGAGGCTGCACACCCTGATCGCCGTGCTTCCGGTTTCGCACCGAAACCGTGCCGCTTTCCGCTTCCCGGGCGCCGACCACGAGCATGTAGGGAATCTTCTGGAGCTGCGCTTCCCTGATCTTCAGGTTGACCTTCTCGCTGCGGTCGTCCAGCATGGATCGGAAGCCCGCTTCCAGAAGCTTGGTGTGGACTTGACGCGCGTAGTCGAGCTGCCGGTCCGTGATAGGCAACACGGCGGCCTGAACCGGAGCGAGCCAAACGGGAAATGCACCGGCGTAGTGCTCCACGAGGATGCCGAAGAACCGTTCGACCGAGCCGTACAGGGCACGGTGCACCATCAGCGGCTGATGCCTCTTTCCGTCTTCGCCCACGTACTCCAGGTTGAACCGGCGCGGCAACGTAAAGTCGAACTGCACGGTGGATAGCTGCCACAGCCGCCCGATCGCGTCGACAAGCTTGACGTCGATCTTAGGTCCGTAGAAAGCGGCCTCGTCTGGCATGACCTTCGCTTTCATGCCAAGACGGTCCAGCGCGCCCCTCAACGCGTTCTCGGCGAGCGCCCACTGCTCGGGGGTTCCGTCGTACTTTCCGCTCGCGCCGTTGTCCCAGGTCGACAGTTCCGCTTCGTACTGATCGAATCCGAAGGTCTTGAGAACATCGAGCGCGAACCGGAGACACTGTACAATCTCATCCTCCACCTGGTCGGGCGTGCAGAAGATGTGAGCATCATCCTGGGTGAAGCCGCGGACGCGAAGCAGACCGTGCATCACGCCGGAGCGTTCATACCGGTACACTGTCCCGAGTTCTCCCAGCCGCACCGGCAATTCCCGATAGCTACGTAGACGGTCCCGGAAGATCAGGATGTGGAACGGGCAGTTCATCGGCTTGAGCTGATACTCGGCATCCTCCAGCTCCATCCGCTTGAACATGTTCTCGGAGTAGAAATTGTAGTGCCCCGAGGTTTTCCATAGATCGGACCGCGCGATATGCGGCGTGTAGACCAGTGAGTAGCCGCGCTCGAGGTATTGATCGCGCATCCAGTCTTCCAGAATCTTGCGAATTACCGCGCCCTTCGGGTGGAAGAAGATCAAGCCAGGGCCGGCGAGGTCCTGGATGCTGAAGAGATCGAGCTCTTGACCCAGCTTTCGGTGGTCGCGCTTGCGGGCTTCCTCCAGGCGCTGGAGATACTCGTCCAGCTCCTTCTTTGTGAAGAACGCAGTCCCGTAGATGCGCTGCATCTGCTGGTTGCGCTCATCGCCCTTCCAGTAAGCGCCAGCAATCGAGAGCAGCTTGAACGCCTTGAGCCGCCCGGTGGACGGGACGTGTGGTCCCCGGCAGAAATCGATAAAATGATCGCCCAGCGTATATTCGGAGAAAACTTCCTCCGCCTTCTCTTCAATCAGTTCGCACTTGAGCGGCTCACCGAGTTCCTTGTACTTCTTCAGCCCCACCGCCTTTGGCGTCATTACGCGACCAAACGGCAGATCTTTCCGCTGGAGCTCCCACATCCGCTTCTCGATCTTCTCGAGGTCTTCCGGAGTGAACGGTTCCTCCCGTTGAAAGTCGTAGAAGAAGCCGGTCTCAGTGGGCGGACCGATGCCGAGTTTTGTTTCCGGATACAGTTCGAGCACAGCGGCTGCGAGCAGATGTGCCGTCGAGTGCCGGTACACTTCGAGCGCCTCGGGATTCTTGCTCGTCAGGATTTCGACGGTGGCATTCGACTCCAGAGGGCGAGTGAGATCGTAGAGCTCCCCGTTGACGCGGGCAACCACAGCGTCCTCCGCCAGCCGGTTACCGATGGACTTCGCAATGTCAATGGGACGTGTACCAAGAGGGACAACCTGCTGGCTGCCGTCCGGCAGTGTGACAGTAATGCTGCTCATGATGTTGTGAACTAAGATTTTAGCGTATCACGGCGAACCGAAATACCCTGGGCGGCGAGGTCTTTTCGGGAACAAACCGCGTATCTGGGCGGTATATTAAAGTAAGGATCATTGATGGACGGAGATAAGCCGACGGTCAAGCAAGCGCCGCAGTTCGACGAGACTCACCTCCTGGAACGGGCGCGCGTGGGCGATGTGCGAGCCTTTTCGGCTCTGGTCGAGGCGTACGAGCGCAAAATTTATCGTTTGGCCAAACACATTACCCAGAACGACGAGGATGCCGAGGATGTCCTTCAGGAAACCTTTATGAAGGCATACGAGCATCTCGATGACTTCCAGGGAGCGTCCAAATTCTACACTTGGATTGTCAGGATCGCTGTCAATGAATCCCTGATGAAGCTCAGAAAAAGAAAATCGGACCGCACCGTTTCCATCGATGAAGGCATCGATACAGGTGAGGAGACTGTTGTTCGTGAGATTGCCGTCTGGGATGAAGACCCCGAGCAGAAATACTCCCGGGAAGAACTGCGGGCCCTCCTGGACGAGGCAATCCAAAGTCTGAAGCCTGCCTTCCGCACCGTCTTTGTGCTGCGCGACATTGACGAGTTGTCAACGGAAGAGACTGCGGAGGTTTTAAACTTGTCTGTTCCGGCGGTGAAGAGTCGCCTGCTGCGGGCTCGCCTGCACCTCCGGGAGAAACTGACCCGGATGTTTAAGCGAAAAGGGGACGACGTATTTGCTTACCTGTAAAGAGTTCTTGAATGGGTTGAACGATTACCTTGACGATACAGCCGATCCGGAGCTGAAGAGCCACCTTCACAAGCACGTGAACGAGTGCCCGAACTGCTGGGTCATCGTTGATACGACAAAGAAGACTCTTCAGGTGTTCAAGGGCGCAGAACCTCAGGTGATTCCTCCTGACGTCCACGACCGGCTGATGAAGGCTCTGGAAAAGAAGGTGGCCGCGTCAAAGCGCGCGGTGAGCTCCCCGAATCCTCCCCCCGCCTGACTCCTTCCGTCTTCGCCTTTTCATCGAGGGCAAATACCGCGATAGAACTCGCACTGGTAGCAATGCTTCCCGACCCGGAGCGGGAAATCCAGCCGTTCCTGCGCTTCGCGGAACTCTCGGACAGCAGCGCACGCTTCGTTCAGCGCCTCCGCATCCAACGAAACACGAACCGCCCGGTCGGGCCGCAGGAAGTATAGCCAGGCCTCGTCCGGCAGACGCCCCTTCATCCGCTCAAGCGCGAGAGCATAAAGGCGCAGTTGCAAGCTGTAGCCCTCCACGCGGCTCTCGTCGAACCGGTCCGTCTTATAATCCACCAAAACCGATGTCCCTCCCTCCTCGAACCACAGATCGATCTGGCCGCGCAGAACGATGTCCTCGAGGAAGAAAACAAACTCAAGCTCTCTTTCGAGACGCGCTGCTCGTGCCGCTCTCTGTCCAAGCTCGCTGGCCGGAAATCGAGCTGCCAGTTCCATTGCCTCCTCGGGTGCCGATCCCGTCTCACCCGCGAGGATCCGATGCACGATGGTCCCCAACTCTGCAGCATTCCATTCCCCGAGCTGCCAGTCCTCTGGCATAGTTTCTTCCGGGTCAAACTTCCGCGGACCTTTCCGCCAGCCCAGGTACCGCTGCAGGTAATACTGGCGAGGACAATGGCGATACTGAGCGATTGCGGTGACAGACGCCGTCGAATCAAACTGACCGGTCACATCGGGCCGCGGGAGAACCAGGGGCTCCTGTAACAACGCAGCTTGCACCGGCGGGAACGGGTTGTCCGGGGACTGCTCGCGGACGACTGCTTCCGGCTCAATCCCCAGACGTTCGAGAACGAGCTTCGGCCAATCCGTAACCCGGTCTTTCAGCACAAAGGAGAAGATGAGGTGCTCTTCGGCCCGGGTCATCGCGACATAGAGGAGCCGGTTCGCTTCCTCCGTCTCTCGCTGCCGCGCGCGCTCGCGCCATGCGATATGAGCAAGATCACCGCAGTGGCCCGACTCCGTGGGAACGCGCCAGACCGCCCCCAGTCCCTGTGCGGGCGAGTAGGAGATTATCGAACTGACGGGTTTGGTCTTCAGATGCATCGCCGCCAGGAAGACGATAGGGAATTCCAGCCCCTTCGAAGCGTGAATCGTGAGGACCTGCACGGCGTCGGCGGACTCATTGGCCGGAGCATTCGGCTCCGTTTCGGCTGCCCTTAACTCTTCGAGCAGAGGAAGCCACTCGATGAGCGGACCAGGATTGCGGGTAAACCAGTCGCGCAACATCGCCAGGAACTTGTCGATGTTTGCGCGCTCGCGCGGGGAGAGGCCCTCCTCGTAGCCGCACGCGTCGAGTGCGCGCGCCAGCAGACGGTCGGGCGATAGATCATCGCGGTGTTTCCGGAGGTCGTCGAGCAGGGCCAGAAAGCTTTGCAGGCGCGGAGCGTCGGCGCCGCACCGGGCAGCGCCGGACCGGATCGCGCCAATCAGGCTGCCCCCTTCCTGCCGCAGGCAAAGCAGAGTCTCGTCGGAAATACCAAAGAACGGCGAGCGCAAGACAGTCGCCAGCGCAATCTCATCTCGCGGATTGATGAGGATACGCAGCCAGGCCGTGAGGTCGCAAATCTCGGGCTCCTCGAAGAAGCTGTGGCCGCGGTTCATCAGAAAGGGAACCGAGAACTCGCGGAAGGCTTGTTCGATGCAGTCGACCGCGCGAGTATTGCGGACAAGCACAGCGATATCGGAAAAGCGGGCCGGTCTGGATCGCGTTCCCTCACTGCTTCGCTCATCCACATGCAGCACGCCCTCGATTTCCCGGATTCGCCGGGCGATCCAGCGCGCTTCAATCAGCGCCGCTTCCTCCGGATCTGCGTTTTTGGCGGCAATGACCTCGATGCTCGGTTCGGGCTTATTGAAAAAGCGCCGCCCGGCCTCGAGCGGGTTCGGCATGATTCCATCGCAGTTGTCGGTAAGCTGCGCAACCGCTGCCAAAATCTCCGGACGGCTGCGATGATTCCGGCCAAGCCGGTCGATCTGGCCGCCATCCTGCTCGACGCGCTCGCGATAACGTTGGAAAACCTCCGGCTCGGCATGACGGAATCCGTAGATCGACTGGTTGATATCGCCGACAGCGAAGAAGCGGCCCGGGCGGCGCACCAGATCCATAAGCTCCCATTGCAGCGGGTTTGTGTCCTGAAGCTCGTCCATCAGGACCGCGTCAAAGTTTGACTGGATCTTCCGCCGCAGCTCCGGATTCGAGCGCAGCAGCAGAATCGCGCGCTCCTCCAGATCGGAAAAGTCGAGCACCGACAGCTTGCGCTTGTGCTCGCGGTAGAGCGCATCGAAACGCTTCAGCACGTCCGCAAGAGCCTTTCGGTGCGCCTTATGGAATTCTCCCGTCAGCGCAGCAAAGGCCTCGGGAAGGAGACGCTTTCGAACTTCTTCTACAAGCTCGCGCGACGGGTGCCCCGCCTTGAACGCATTCTTGCTGCATTTGAGCCGTTCCAGGAACCGGAAGTGTTCGGCAGTAATCGGGCGTTCCCGAAGAATGGACGCGGAGTCGAGCCATTCCAGCATCCCGTCGAAGTCCGCACCCCTGGCGCTGCCCGGCTTCGGGCGTGCCGACGGCGTAAGCATTTCCCGCACAACCTGCAGGAGACGCTCGATCCGATGTACGTCGGCGACGTGGTCGCCGCGATCCGGGCCGAGGTGCCCGGGATGGAGATCGGCGTCACCACCGGCCGCTGGATCGAGCCCGATCCGGCGCGCCGCGTCCAGGCCGTGCGGGCCTGGGGCCACCTCGGCATCGGCAAGCCGGACGTGTGTTCGGTGAACGTGCACGAGAGCGGCTGGCTCGAGGTCTGCAAGGCCGCCACGTCCGTCGGCATCGGGGTCGAGCTGGGCGTGTGGACGATGGGCGACGCGGTGACGCTCCGCAACAACGGGGTGCCGCCGGGGACGACTCGGGTGCTCGCCGAGTCCACGGTGTCCGATCCCGAGACCGCGACGGCGGAGGCCGTGCGGATCATGCGCGCGCTCGGGCCGATCGACGTGCCGATCCTGCTGCACGGCGAGGAGGACGGCTGCTGGCCGGTCCTCGAGTACGCCATGCGGCACAACCTCGACACCCGGATCGGGTTCGAGGACGTGCTGGTGCGGCCGACGGGGTGGCTCGCGACCGGCAACGACGACCTCGTCCGTGAGGCGCTGCGGATCAAGAAGGAGCTGAGCGCGGAGCGGCGCTGACCGCCCTGGCCTGGGCGACTTTGGGAATTGCAACAGATTTTCCGGTGATAGCGTGTTCCACGCCGTGGCACTTTGTGGGATGCGCGCAATACCGTGAAGCCCATGGGTGCCTTGGCTGCCATCAGCCGCCGCGTTCGTGACGTCGCCGGACTTCTGACCCAGCCGATCCTCCCGGACGATGTGCTGGGCACGATCAACCCGCTGTGGTCGCGCTCCGAACCCCACGCCCGGATCGTCGAGCTGCGGCGGGAGACACCGGACACCACGACGCTGGTGCTGCGTCCCGGCCGCAGGCGCCCCCGGCACGTCCCTGGGCAGTTCGTCGGGATCGGGCTGCAGATCGACGGCGTGTGGCACTGGCGGACGTACTCCATCACGTCCCGCCCGGACGACCCGCACCTGGCCGTCACCGTGACCGCGGTGCCCGGTGGGCTGGTGTCCGGGCGGCTCGCGCACGCCACCCCTGTCGGCACCCTGGTGCGGATCGGGCCGCCGCCGG
>CALGAR010000093.1 GCA_937959285.1 uncultured Bryobacterales bacterium | reverse complement strand
CGGCGGCGCCGGGCAGGCGAAGGGGTTATGGCCAGACGTGATCTTACTGTTAGTTACCGTGCGACGGGGAGGTCGCGCCGCCGTGCAAACAATCTGGCCAAATGGTAATGTATCGCGCCGCGCGCAACCCGGTGTTCCGATTAGCTATGCGTCCATTACAACAAAGACGGCGGCTGGAGGGGTCGGACACCTACAGATGGCGGTATTTCTGCGATACTTCGCGATGCGGGTCGCGAAGGGTTGTGGTGACGTTTCCGTAAACCCCCCATCATCACAATGACAAGCATTGGGCGTTCGGCCCAAAAACTGACTGCGGCTGTAACTGATCTCCCCCGAGGTTTCCCTTTAATGACCACCGAATCCCAACTGCTTGCCGACGAGGCACAATACTGCTCGTTCGGCGATACCGTCCATTACGTCAATCCCCCCAAGATTTTCGAGCGCTGCGAAGGCAGCTACATGTTCGATGCCAACGGCACGCCATATCTCGACCTGCAGATGTGGTACTCCGCCGTCAACTTCGGCTACGGCAATGAGCGCCTGAACAATGTGCTCAAGCGCCAACTGGACATCCTGCCCCAGGTGGCCAGCCAATACCTGCATCCCACCAAGATCGAGCTGGCCAAGGTCATCGCCCAGGACGCCGAGCGCAAATTCGGCTACAAGGGGCGCGTGCACTTCAACGTAGGTGGCTCGCAGTCCATCGAGGATTCCCTCAAGCTGGTGCGCAATGCCACCGGCGGCAAGAGCCTGATGTTCGCCTTCGAGGGCGGCTATCATGGCCGCACGCTTGGTGCGTCGGCCATTACCTCGAGCTATCGCTATCGCCGCCGCTACGGCCATTTCGGCGAGCGTGCGTATTTCGTGCCGTTCCCCTATCCGTTCCGCCGTCCGCGCGGCATGACGCCTGAGGAATACAGCGAGCACTGCGTGGCCCAGTTTGCCCGCCTGTTCGAGACCGAGTACAACGGCGTCTGGGATCCCAAGGTGGGCCAGGCCGAATATGCCGCGTTCTACGTCGAGGCCATCCAGGGCACGGGCGGCTATGTCATTCCGCCGCCTGGCTTCTTCAAGGGCCTGAAGAAGGTGCTCGACCAGTACGGCATCCTGTTGGTGGTCGACGAGATCCAGATGGGGTTCTATCGAACCGGCAAGCTCTGGGCCATCGAACATTTCGGGGTCAAGCCGGACGTGCTGGTGTTCGGCAAGGCGCTGACCAACGGATTGAATCCGCTGGCCGGCCTGTGGGCGCGGGAAGAGCTGATCAACCCCACGGTTTTCCCGCCGGGGTCGACCCATTCCACGTTCGCATCCAATCCGCTCGGCACCGCCGTCGGCCTGGAAACCATGAAGATGCTGGCCGAGGTGGACTACGAGTCCATGGTCATGGCGCGCGGCGCTCATTTCCTGGAAGGCTTGAAGGATTTGCAGAAGCGCCATCCGGAAATCGGCGACGTGGACGGCCTGGGCCTGGCCTTGCGTGCGGAGATCTGCACCGAAGACGGGTTCACGCCCAACAAGCCGCTGCTCGACCGCATGGAAGTGCTGCGGCTCTCCGGGTACACCGAAGAGGAGAAGATCGAAATTGCGCAGAAGTACCTGATTCCGCGTCAGCTCGAGGAGACAGGGCTGACCCCGGAACAGTGCACGATTACGCCCGAGGCGCTCAGCAAGATCATCACCGGCTACACACGCGAAGCCGGTTTGCGTAAGCTCGAGCGCTCGATTGGCCGGATTGCCCGTAAGGTGACGTTGAAGTTTGCCGAAGGGCACACAGATCCGGTCACGATCACGGCGAACGACGTCGAAGAGCTGCTGGGGCCGGAGCCCTACTCGCTCGAACAGGCGAGAAAGGTCCTGCCGCCTGGCGTTGCAACCGGGCTTGCGTGGACTCCGACTGGCGGCGACGTGCTCTACATCGAGGGTACGCTGCTGCCTTCCGGTAAGGGGCTGACGCTCACAGGCCAGCTTGGCGAGGTGATGCAGGAATCGGCGCGGGCCGCCCAGAGTTATATCTGGTCGCACGCTGCCGACTTCGGCATCGATCCCGGTATCTTCAAAGAAACGGGTGTTCACATCCACGTACCAGCAGGCGCGGTGCCGAAGGACGGACCCAGCGCGGGCATTACGGCTGCCGTCGCTCTTGCATCGCTCTACACCGGGACTTCGGCGCGGAGCGATACGGCGATGACCGGTGAGATTACGTTGACCGGCATGGTGCTGCCCATCGGCGGCGTCAAGGAGAAAGTCCTGGCCGCGCGCCGCGCTGGAATCAAGCGCGTCATCCTGCCAAAGGGCAATCAGAAAGACTTGAAAGATTTGCCCGAAAGCGTCCTCAAGGAGATGGAGTTCCGCTTTGTGGAACGCATCGAGGACGTGCTGATTGAGACGATTCCGACATTAGGAAGCCGTCTTGATCTCAACGGAAACAGGCAGGGAACGGCGTCCCAGTCGGCTCGGAACGGTCCGCTGGCTGCAGAAGCCGGCAACGAATAAGGGGAACTCGTTGGGAGTTCCCCTTTTCTTTTTGCAGATCCTAAAAAGCTTTTTCCTTCAATAGCCAATCCTTAATCTGCCGTCCCACTGCAAGATAGTCATCAAGGTTCACGGGTTTCTGGAGGATAAAGATGTTCCGGTAGCCTTCGATCATCGAGCGCTCCTCTGGTGACAGACCTGAAGTGAAAATGACGATGGGCGTCTCTACGCAGCTGGGGTTTGCACGAAACCTTTGAAGAACCTCCAGACCGTCCACCTTAGGCAGGTGGAAGTCCAGGATGACAAGATCGGGGCAGTATTGTTCGGCTTCTGCGGTCTCGATCAACCGTAAAGCCTCTTCTCCATCGACACAAACTTGCAGTTGACATTGAATGTCATGTTCACTGAATGCTTCGCGCATCAGCCGAACATCCGCTTCATTGTCTTCCGCAAGCCAGATCCGAGCGAGCTGTTTCATTCTGCGCCCCGTCAGCCTTGCTCAGGCCGGTTCTGCGCCGCAAAGCGGTCGGGCAGGAGCCCTAACCCATTGTAGGCAGATTTCGGGTTGAAGAAACTTGCTGAAAGAAAGGCACTGAGAGAAAGTCCCTATGGAGAGGATTTTTGGAGGGACGTGCAGAGCCGGGCAGGAAGAAGGGAGAAAACGTTAATTCGTTTCCTCCCAGAACAAGCGCGGAGGAGTAGCGACTGCGCTTTAAAACGGCAGCCGGAGCGGTTACCTCGTTTGAGCGAGGTCGGGCGCCGTCGCCCTCTGAAGCAGCCAGCGTGCTTCGTGGCCGGAATGGGCGATTGAGTTTGCGTGTTCAATCGGCGTCTGCCCCAGCTTGTCGATGACTTTCGGGTTAGCGCCTAATTCAAGCAGAGTGCGAATCATGTCTGCTTTCTGTTGGAGGGAAACCCAGCTTAACGCGGTCATGCCGACTACGTCGACCTGGTTCACATTTGCACCGGCTTTCACCAATGCCCGCACCATGTTTGCGTCGTTTTTGACGGCAGCGATCTGGATAGGAGACATGTGCAGCATTCCCAGGAGCATCATGCTTTGGTCGATTGCGGCTCCCCGAGCGGCAAGCAGCTCCACCGTGGCAGTGTCACCGGCAAAGGCAGCGAGGAAGAGCGGAGAGGCGTTAAACATCACTTTGCCTTCCGGCTTCACTTTCGCGCCCTTTTCGAGCAGGATGCGGACCGATTCAGCGTTGTTCTGATACACGGAAGCCACCAGGAGCGGAGTGTATCCGCTCTTCGCCGCCTGGTTGACCTTCGCACCACGCTCAAGGAGAAGGGCGACCTTCTGCGGATCGGTCGCAGCCATCATCAGCAGCGAAGTTCCCTCCTTCGTTGCGGTGTTCGGGTCAAGACCCGCGTCGAGCAGAGCCCTCAGCTCCGGCACGGGTCCGAAGAGGGCGGCTTCCATCCAGGGCTCGATCCCGGAGGGCTCGGCCTCGTTGATGCTCAATGGCTTTGCCGGCTGGGCAACAACCGGAAGTGCTTCGAGAAGGGCCATCACGGCCCAGGCTGTAGCAGCGCAGGAAATGTATTGATCCCTGCCGTAAGGAAAGCCGCTGTCAAAATAGGGCGGACTGTGAGGCGCTTTCGAGTTGATCCTGCTCTTAACGAACCATGACCCATCCGCAGCCTGGGTCTTCAAGAGGTACTGCAGCCCTCGCTGCCAGTTTGGATCGTCTGGCGTGATGCCGCCCGCCTGCCGGAGAGCCACAAGCGCCTGTCCGGTTGAGTAGGGATCGCTCTCAAGGGCTGGAAGCTGCGACCACCCGCCATCAGCCCGCTGCAGGGCGAGCAGCTTCGAAGCGGCGTGAATCCGCTCAATTTCCGACCCGCCCGTCCAACCAAGGCCCATCAGCCGGAACGCGTGGTCCTCCGTCGATTCCGGATGATTGGATACGAACCACTTTCGGGCGAGCAGCAACTTGCTCTGGCGCTCCGCCTCTAACTGTCGCGGATAGTACAAGGCGATGGCGCGTGACGCAAGTGCTGTCGACGTGAAGACGCTCGATGAGTGAGGGGGACGGCCGTCAATGGTAGGGAAGTGTCCGTCCTTGCGTTGCCAGTTGCCGATCCGACGGGCGTACACAGCCGTGGTGAGGCTGGGGGCGACACCGGCGGCGTGCGCAGTGAGGAGCGCATAGCCATCGCTGACGGGCGGATCAATGATGAAATTGGCCTGAACGGCCTTGTCGATTGAAGAGAGCAGGGGCGCCAAAGTCTTCGCGGCATGCGCCCGAGCTGCCTGTTCATCAATGGGCAGACCGCGCTCCCGCGCCGATTGCAAAGCCATCATGGGCAGCGATTGATGATGGCAGGAGACGCATTGGACTTTCCAATCGCTGCCTACCTTTTGAAGCAGAACCAGTGTCCGCGATGCCGCTTCCCTAATACGTGCGTCCGGTACCGTACCCGCATGTGCAATCGTCCCGCAAGCTGCCATGGCAAGAAGCGTCACGGCGCTGAGTTTCGTGTTTAGAAACATATGCATCCCCGTACGGGGCCTCCTGACTGAAACGCGAAAATTCCGCGCGTAGATAGATGCAGGCGCAGAAAAAATCTTGATGCGGGTGTCGTGAGATTGCCGCCTGCCGGGTCTTTGAAACGGCACCAGGCACAGCGACCGCCCTGCTGGCGCTGCGCTGCTTGCTCAAGGACTCGGCAGAGCGACCTTTATGCGGGAGACATAATGTTATTTGTGGGCGAGCGGCCCTCACCGCGAAAATTGGGCCGGCATAGGGACGGATTTCTGTCAGAGATACGGGAAAAAGTTGAACAGGTCTACCTCGAATCGCGGGAAGATGTCTACTACTACCTTGTCACCCTCGGTTTAGCGCCCGGGTCCGCCCAGGAAATATGCCAGGAGGTGTTTCTCCGCCTCTATAGAGAAATACGGGATGGGGCGCAGATTGAGAATCCGCGGGCGTGGGCATTTCGAGTCGCTCACAACCTTGGCCTGAAGGTCAGGGCTCGGGAGCGGACAGTGCATCCTCTGGAAAGCGACGGCATCCCGAGCACTCACCCTGCGGAAACTTCGAATCCTGAGCGATTTTTCCTCGAATCGGAGCGCCTCATGCTGCTTCGCCAGGCGGTATCCGAGCTGTCTCCACAGCAGCGGCAATGCCTTCACCTGCGCGCCGAAGGCCTCCGATACAACGAGATAGCCCAAGTGCTGGGTATCAGCGCGTCGAGCGTGAATGAGTTTTTGAGGCGCGCGATTCGAAAGCTGAGAAAGGTGGTCCATGCGTAGTCCGCTAATGACTCATCCAGACGAAGAGACACTCTTTTGCTATGTCGATGGCGAGCTGGATCCCGTTGGCATGGCTGCTGTGGACGAGCACCTGCTTGGCTGCAACGCGTGTCGCGACCGGCTCTACGAGATACAGGAAGGGCTGAAAGTAGCTTCGGCGTATCACGCCGCTCACAAGCGGTCTCTGCCGCCCCCTCCAAACAAGTGGGCAGATCTGTGGTCTGAACTCGGCGGTGCGGGCGCAGAAGGAATTCCGCAGCCGGTTCGGAAGCGTGCCTTTTCCGCTTGGTGGGCTGCTGCTGCCGCCGCTGCTGTCGCCGGCATCGTGCTTTTCACGCTGACTCGTCCCGAAACCGTCAGCGCCGCAGAGCTTCTGGATCGAGCCATCCTTCGCGAACGGGAGGCAGGTCCGCCTCGTATGATCCGCATTAAGACGCGAGACCTGCTCTACGTCAGACCCTCGCGATCGGCGGATCGCCGAGCCCGCCCAACGGCATCGGAGGCAGAGGCGGACGAGAGACTTCGGGCTCGCTTACGCGCAGCGAAGTTCGATTGGGATGAACCGCTGAGTGCCGCCAGCTACTCGAGCTGGAGGGATCAGTTAACGCAGAAGGAGGACGCAGTCATTGTCCTCAAGCAGAGCGAGGCTGCGGGCGGTCCGGCTTACCGCATCGAAACGCGCACGCCTCTGGGTGACCTTGCCGAGGTAGCCCTGACGCTGCGTGCCTCCGACCTCCGCGCCGTCCACGAGGTCTTTCGCTTCAGGGACAACGATACCGTCGAAATCTCCGATGCAGGAGATGTGCCCGAGCCGCCAGCAGAGCCGGCGCCTGCCGCACCTGGTCCCGCCGCGCCTGCGTCGGCGCTGAGCGTGGCGGACGAGCTGCGGGTTGTAGCGGCGCTGCACAATCTCGGCGCCGATCTCGGTGAACCGATCGAGCTTGAGCGCGACGAGGCTGCGGGCAAACTCGAAGTGCGGGCAGTAGGCATTGACGAAGGCCGGCAGAAGCAGTTGATGGCGGCCCTGTCCCGGCTTCCGAATGTGGTGGTCGAGTTTGAGTCGCCAGTTCCGGTGAGCAGCGGTACTACGGCGGAGGTACTGACAGAAACAGTCCGGCGGCCCGATGCTCTCCAGAAGCGCCTTGAGGCATTTTTTGGAGGAAGCGCCTTGCTTGAGCAGTACGTGAACGAGATGCTTGAGCGGAGCGAAGCGAATTTAGCGCGGGCGCACGCCCTGGAGAATCTCGCGATTCGATTTTCCAGCGAACGCGAATCCAAGCTCAGCGGTGACGAAAAGGCCACTCTCCGGTCGATCGTTCGGAATCATGTGGCTGCGATTCAGAACGGTGCTGCTGAATTCGCTTCCAGGCTGGAGCCCTTGATTGGCGCTGAGGCCGCTGCTGTTCCCGCTGGGTGTGCATCCTGGCAGGCATGCGCCCACCAGTTCTTGAGAGCAACACAGCAGCTTGACAGCGCGCTGACGCGCGCTTTGGCGCCCTCGGAGCCTTTGGCGAATCCGGAAGATGCGGTGGACGGTGTACGCGGCTCGTTTGGGCGCTGGAAGGGGGGCCTGGCGGCCTGGGAGCCAGTTCTTAGGGAGAAGTAGATGCGGCGGCTGGTCCTGCTGGTCGCCGTCCTCCTTGGGGCGATAGCGCTACGCGCGCAGAACAGAGCAATCATCACGGGTGTCATTCAGGACTCCTCGGGAGCGGTTCTTCCTGGAGCCGTTGTAACGGTGATGAACCAGCAGACGGGAGTCCGCCGCGTTGCTGAGTCCGACCACCGCGGCATGTATTTCGTTTCCACCCTGCCAGGGGGCGCTTACAAGATTACTGTGCGGCGCCCTGGCTTTCGTACTGCCGCGAGGCTGGGCGTCGAAGTAGGCGCCGTCCAGAGTGTGCGTGTTGATTTCATGCTCGAGCTCGGCAGCGTTCAGGAGGTGATCAACGTTGAGGGAGGGCACGAGCAGATCAACACAGAGGATGGCAGCACAGTCCTAACCTTCCGGCGTGAACCTTTTGAGGCCCTGCCGTTGAGAACGAAGGGGCTTCATGGCATGCTCGAGTTCGCATCTGGCGTACTGACCACGCCTGCTGCGAGCGGCGAGGCGGGACAGTTTTCCTCGTCCGGCCAGCGACCGAACACGAACTACTTTCTTGTCGACGGACTGAGCGCGAACAATGCTGTTACCGGCAGTGGCCTGATCGGTCAGTTCCCTGGGGGCGCGCTTCCGGCGATGACTTCGATCGGGAGTCTTCACACCCTCGCGGCGCTACCAGAAGTGCAGGAGGTTCGTGTGCAGACGTCGACGTTCGCGCCGGAATTCGGCAAAATGCCGGGCGCCCAGGTGGCGATCATCACGCGCTCCGGCTCCAATGAGTTTCACGGCGAGGCATTTTACAACGGCAGCCATGAAGAGCTGGGCGCCAATAACTGGCTCGCCAACCGAAGCGGAATTCCACGAGCCGCAGCCCGATTGCACGATTTCGGAGGATCGTTTGGAGGTCCGCTGCGGCGGGATCACACATTCTTCTTTGCAAGCGGGGAATCGATCCGGCTCATTCAACCCTTTACGTTCCGGCATATGGTTCCGTCCCTTGAGGTGAGGCAGAAGGCGCCGCAGCATGTTCGCGGTGTTTTGGACGCGTTTCCTGTTCCGGAAATGAACAACGGCGGGAAGGTTTCCGAGAGAACCGCTCAGGTAAGCTGGCCTTCATCCGTTCACACCGGGAGCCTCCGCATCGATCAAGCGCTCGGCGAGCGCGGGCTGGCGTTCGTTCGCTACAAGGAGACGCCGTCATCGAGCCGGTCCGGCTATCTGCAGGTGAATGATGCCGATTTTCGTACGCGCAGCTTCACGATGGGCGTCGTCTCGGCGCTGACGCCCTCGGTAACCAACGATACGCGGCTCAACATCTCGCGAGCCGCCGTCGACACGCGATGGGCTTCGATTCCGCTCGATGGAGCGAAAACACCCGATCTCACGCCGCTGCTCCCGCCAGTGCCTGGTCCTGGCAACGGTGTTCAGGCAGTCTGGATTGATGGGCTAGGACAAATACTGATCGGGCAGGGGGAGCGGTCGCACCAAGGGCAATGGAATATGGCAAGTACGTTTGCGCTGACGTCCGGCCGGCATCAGATTCGTTTCGGCCTCGATTACCAGCGTGTGACGCCGACTCGCGACGGTGCCTTCACTGCGATGACTGCCACGTACTCCAGTCTCGATGATCTTTTGAATGGAGTGACGCCCTCATATACGACCTTCGAAGCCGGAGCGGGCTCCAGCGTGATCGAGATCTTTTCATCATTCGCTCAGGATACGTGCGCGCTCACACCGCGGCTGAACGTCACCTGGGGCATGCGATGGGAGTTCACCCCGGCGCCCAGTTTTCGAGCGCCGGGCTTGGGCGCCGGCAGCGGCAGCTTCCGCGGTAGTTTTCCGTCAGAACCCATTGCTCTACCGAACGGCGAGTTTTTGATGGCCTACGAGCAGACCCCGATCTGGCGTGCCAGCTATACGCAGTTTGCGCCGCGGGTTGGGATCGCCTGGCGGTTGAATGAAGCCTCGACAACAGTGCTTCGGGGCGGCTTCGGAATCTTTTATGACACAGGCTTTGTCTCAGCCACGGAGCTGCTGAATGGGGCTCCATTCAACCGCTGGTATACGGCGCTCACTGCTGCGGGCGAGCCCAGCATCACAAACAATCTCGACTACGGCTATGCTCCCGGGCTCCGGCTGCCCTATACGATGCAGTGGAATCTGTCCCTGGAACGCGCCGTCGATTCAAGGTCTGTACTATCGCTGGGCTATGTTGGCTCTTCCGGACGCCGCTTGCTCCGCAGGGAGAGCTACGTCGTCGCCGGAACGGACCAGCCCCGTATCGTGCTGGCGACCAATGAAGGGATCTCAGACTACCATGCTCTCCAGGTACAATACCGCCGGCAGGTGAGTCGGGGGCTCGGTGGTCTGATTTCTTACACCTGGGGTCACTCGATTGATAATAGTTCTTGGGATTCGGCACTCTTTCTTGTAGATCCCGCCCACGGCTTCTCCCGTGACCGGGGACCTTCGAATTTTGACGCCAGGCATTCTCTCCAGGGGGCCTTTACCTGGGAGTTGCCGGCGCCGATGGGAAAGTCCATCGCTACGCGCCTGCTACGTAACTGGACGCTGAGCGGGATTGGACGCGTGCGTACGGCCTTTCCCATCGACCTTGTTTCCCGCGAGAATGGCTTCGGACTTGGATTTGACAACGCTGCCCGTCCCGACCTCATCAGCGGGCAACCAATCTGGCTGCTGGACCCGTCCGCTCCCAACGGGCGCCGGCTGAATCCGGACGCGTTTCGCCTACGGAATGACGGAAGACAAGGATCCCTGGGGCGAAACGCGATCCGGGGCTTCGGCCTGGTTCAGGTCGATGCAGCCATCGAGAGGCAGTTGCAGATAGCTGGGGCCAGTCTTGGCGTTCGGTTCGAGGTGCACAACGTCGCGAACCGGCCAAGTTTTGGTGACCCGGTTCGCTTTCTTTCCCATCCGCTCTTTGGGGAATCGACCTCGCTGCTCAATATGATGCTTGGCCGCGGACGTCCGAATGCAGGCCTCGCGCCGGCTCTTCAGTCCGGCGGTCCGCGGATGGCTCAGATCGGGCTGCACTTCCGGTTCTAGCTAGCTGCGTCCGTACCAGCCTCGGTCCCACGGGTGAGCCAGCGTCGGTTGATTCTTGTAGCGCTCCATGCGGACTACAATTCGCGCGCCGCAACCCGGCTCGAGCCGCACGGTCAGGAACGGCGCGTTCACGGCGACCGAGCTGCTGCCGGCTGTCGCAGTTTGAATCTGATGCTCTCCGTAGGCGCCTGCCTGAACAACGACTGTACGAGCGCGGAGCGGGCTAATATTGACCAGCATCACCGTTGCAGACTGATCTTCGAGCTTTTCCACCAGCGCCGCGACATCCTCGGGCAGTCCCGCCCGCCGTTTCTCTGGATCAAAGTAGCGGAAACGGGAATGCAGCACCCAGATGCGCCCTTTCGCGAAATATCCGCCTAACGTGAGATTGACCAGGGTATTCGTCGCCGCTGGATTCAGGTCGAGAAGATAATCAGCCAGACGTGTATCAGGCGTGGTGATGTCCTCCTCCATCGCCTTTACCTTCTGGCGGATGTGCTCAAAGTCCGCTTGCAACGCGCGTTCCGGGTAGCCCGGGTCCTTACCTTCTAGGAAGGCGATCCAGTCCGTCACCGGCACGCGGTCGAGATCCTTCCTGTCCATCGACCAGAGATAGATCTCAGTCAGACGGTCTGTGTGGAGATTGTCGGTGTAGTGATACCAGCTCGGAGGACCGTTGTACTTGTAGCCGCGAGGATCGCCGTACATCTGCGGCAGCAGGACCTTGCCGTCCACGATCTTCTTCTGGGCGTAGATGTTGTCCATCTGCCGCCGCAGCACGTTCACATAGCCCTGATCTCCAGTCAGCAGAAGCGCATTGCTGAAGCCCGGCCATGACCCTGCCGTGAAGTAGTTTCGATGCGCGATCTTTTCGATCTCTCCGTCGAAGATCGTGAAGTTCCAACCGTAAGTTCCTTTCCACCACTGGCCGCCGTACTCGCCGCCGGGTTTGCCGTCTAGCCCGACGTTGCTCGGAATGTTGCCCCCGGTCGCCTCGGTCCGCTGCTTCCACGCATCGACGTATTCGAGGACCCAATTGCGGTATTTGGCTTCTCCCGTCAACATGTACGCGTTCAAGCCCAGAATCGTCGCGGCCAGATTCAGGAAGTTATCGCCGACACTGTCGAGATATTCGTTGCAATGCGCCAGCATCCGCGGGTACCACTTTTCCAGATCGAGCAGTTGACTCCGCCCCGCGGGATTGTGAAGCAGATGAAAGCTGCCCGGGACGGGATCGCCTACCCAGTCGTAGACAGTGGCCTTGCGCATCATCGGTCCTTTGCTGCCGTTCCAGATGCTCTTGATGACCTTGTTGACCGGATCGTAGTTGGGCGCTTCGGGGTCTTCGTTCATGTACATGCCGGCGAAGCGTTTCATCCGCTCCCGATAGCGAGCGTTATTGGGTTCGGAGAGGCCAAACAGAAAGAAGGCGCGCATGCCTTCGCCGGTATGGAACCAGTCGGACATGGTGATGAATTCCTTGTAGTAGGCTCCGTTTGCGGCAAGCTCCGTGAGTTTCGTTCTTAGCTCGCCATACTGCCGCCAGTGGCCTTCCTGCGCCCGCTGATAGTGTTTGAGTACGGCGTCGGAACCGCCGAGCGCATGCAGGAGCGTCCAGTTGTAGAAGGTCTCGATGGCATCGTCCGGCCCGTCGAGCGTGCCCCAGCGAGGCGTGTGCAGCAGGTACCCTCGCTCATCGAGGTACTTCTCGGCAAAGCGCTCGCAGGCCAGAGAGTTCGCTTTGAGAAGCTCTCGCTCCATGAGAGCCCAGGATGGAGGAGGCATCGGCGTCTTCACAACGAGCGTCGCATCTGCACCCGCGGCGAAATGTGCGGAACCTCCAGCAAGGAGAAGGAGAATGGGAAAGAATGTTTTGGCTGGCAGCATCGTGGCAATCTCCTCGAAACCTCATGATGCTATCACCAGCGGGCGATCCTTTGGCGAATCGTGAAGGAGCGGAACGCCGAACATTTGCGCTATGATCCGGCTATGTCGTTGGTCCACCACTTCCAGCAAATGGCCCGGTACAACACCCTCGCCAACGGGCGGTTGTACGAAGTGTGCGCGCGTCTTGATGTATCGGAGTACCGCAAGGAGCGCGAGGCTTCCTTCCGCAGCATTGAGCGGACGCTGAATCACATTCTCGTTGGCGACCGGATCTGGCTGGGCCGATTTCAAGGAGCTGATCCACGGCTCCCGCTGAACGCGATCCTTTACGAGGATTTCAACAGCTTGTGGCAAGCGAGGAAGGACGAGGACGCAAGGTTGGAGCAGTACGTTGCTCAACTGACCGATGAAGCTCTCCTCTCCCCGTTACACTATCGCAACAGCGCCGGGGAGCCGTTCGAGGATCCTCTGCATTTTCTCCTCACGCACCTCTTCAACCATCAGACCCATCATCGCGGGCAGGTACACGTGATGCTGACGCAAGCTGGCCTTCAACCGCCGTCCCTCGATTTACACCGCCTGCTGCGTCCAAAGCCAATGTCCGCGAACCGGTAGCTAAGGCTCCGGGACGATGTCGACGGGAATTCCGGTCAGCTTCCCAAGCGCCTGTTGGAGGGGAGGACGCAGGAATGCGAGCTCTTTCAACATCTTGGCCGCGCCGGCGTAGTCCCCGGTTGCCTCGATCATAAGCAGGTCACGAGTGAGATCGCGCACGCCCGCCTTGACCTTTGAGAAGTCAACCGCGAAGGTCCCGTCCGGGTTTGCGACGAAAGCGCCGCGGTCGAGCAGATAGTTGAACTGGAGAGCCATGCCCCTGCCATGGGCCTCGTGAATGCCAAAGCGCAACGTGCGGAACGCGGAGGCCAGGAACGTCGTATACATCCGGCGCTCGACCTCAGGTCCTCCCGGCAGGAGACCTCTGTCGTAGAGATACTGGAGCATATAGAGGCCCGTGATATCCGCCTTCGCTTCTTCGATCGCACTGTAGAGATCCTTCAATTCCTGCCGCGGCGTGGATTTGTCACCGACTCTCATCGGTCCAAGGCCGTGGCACAGCTCGTGGGCAAGTATGTGGGTGAAGAAGGCATCAAACTGCAGGTAACCCTGCGCATCCTTCGGCAGGACGCGCTCGGCGATCGGCGTCAGAATCCTGCGAAACTTAGCTTCCTGCACATTCTTCAACATCACGCGCTTGCTGCCCTTTTCCCGTACGACCCGCTCATCATTCGGCAGATTGAATGCAGCCGTGCGGACTCCGTGGGCAGCATCGCCCACGGCTAGCACTTCGTTCACAACGCGGATCGGAGCGAGCGCGCCGAGCTTGGGGTTGCGATATTTGGCGTCAATGGGAAGATTGTTTTCGATTTCCTGAAGATGGTCCGCGAAGAAACGAAGCTTTTGCGTTTCGCGATCGTCCCGCAGCGTAATGTACGCTTCAAACGCTGCTTTGTAGCCGAACAGTTCGTCGTTGTATGTTTCGTAGGGACCAATTGTGATATCGAGCGGCGCGTCGAGATCCATCCAGGCGATATCGCTCGCATAGTAATCGTTCGAAAGAAAGGCGTCTGCACGCAGGTTCAGGAACCGGCGCAAGGAAGCATTATCGGTTTGAGCCGCCGCCTGCCGGAGCAAAGAAGCCAGCTTTTCGAGCTGCGGTCTGTAGGCCTGACTGTAGGGAACAACCGTCAGCTTTCCGTCTTTATCGCGGCGGATTACCGTAAAGAAGCCTTCCGCCTGGGATCGCACCGGATCGGGCAGCGTCTTCACCCAGGATTCAAATTCTTCGCGCGTCATATTAGGCGGGTAAAAGTTCGCGCCGGCTGGTTTCCTTTCCGGGACACCGGGGAGAAATGCCTTGTGGTCGTCAAGGTCGGACCAAGGGCCCTTGTTGATCCAAAAGTACTGCGTACGCGCTCGTCCAAGTGGCGTCTTGTCGCGCTCCAGCTGGGCTGCAAGCGCAAGGTTCCCGGACCAGAGCTGTTCCATAAACAGGTCATCCACGACCTTGGCTGCTTGTTTCAGAGTCTCCAGGGCCATGCGGTCTCCCGGAGACAGCGTTGACGTGTCGACCCGAAGCGTAACCGGGGCGAAGCGGGCGGTCATCTGTCGAAGCTGCTGGTCATCAACGGCGTTAGTCGTCTGCGGCATCGCGGAAGCACAAACCAGAAAACAGAGAATCCATCGCATTGATTTGTACCAGCGTACACGATACAGCGCTACGTTTTCGGTTGCGCGGAAGTCCATAAAGTGGGGGCCACCAACGGCGGTGGCGAGAGCCATGCTAGCACCGCTGAGCGTAACGACACGCGCCCGGAAGGGGCGCTTGAACATCCACTGGGTGGAGCATGGCGATTGGACCATGCACGTTCGCGCGAGCTGGGAGAGCGGCCCTCCGGTGGTGCTCGTCCATGGTTTGACGATCTCCAGCAGGTATATGGTTCCAACCGGTGAGCTTCTGGCGCCCTATTGCAGAGTGCTGGCTCCCGATCTGCCGGGCTTTGGTCTCAGCGACAGGACGAAAAATACGCTTACGCTAGCCGACCTTGCCGAAGCCCTGGTCGCCTGCCTCGACGCATTTCACGTCCCGCGGGCTGCATTCGTAGGTAACTCACTCGGCTGCCAGGTAATCGCGGAGCTGGCGGTGCGCCATCCTTCTCAGGTGTCAAGCGTGGTCTTCGTTGGACCGACCGTTGATCCAAAACGCCGTGGCTGGATCCAGCAGGCAGGCGGTCTTCTGCTTGACATTGCCCGCGAGCGTCCCTCGATGCTGTGGGAAGAGATCACCGATCTTTGGTACGCGGGTGTCTTCCGGACGCTCAAGACATTCAGCTTCGCTTTAAAGGATCCGATCGAGGAGAAGCTGCCCAAGATTCGCGTGCCTGCGCTTGTGGTTCGCGGATCCAGAGACCCCATCGTCTCGCAGCGCTGGGCCGAAGAAGCGGCGGGACTGCTTCCATATGGCCGCCTTGCCATCATTCCCGATTGCCCGCACGCCGTCAACTATACCTGCGCCGAGGAGCTGGCTGAACTCATCCTTCCATTCCTCGGCGTAGACGCCGAGTCCGGTTTACGTGGCTGATCGCGGATCCTGTCGTCCTTTGGCAAGCGGAGCTTTTCATGCGGAAGCTGCCGTTTTCAGCTCGCCCTTTCTGCCATCCAGAGAGCCCGACGCAAAGAACTTCGTCACCGGCTCAGTTTCACCCGGCGGCTGGATCTGAAGGATCATCGCCGATTGGCGGAAGCCTTTGCCCCGGCTGCCTTCATAGATGAATCTGTCGAAGACGGCGAAGAAGCTGTTGACGCTGATGAACTGGTCGATCTTCGCGGCAGTGGCGACGAAATCTTTCGCCGCCTGCTCGAGTTCGGATTCCTTCACGGGGCGTTTCTGCTTGCGCGCTTCATCCACTGCTTCGTCGAGACGCGCCAGCCGGTCCGCCATCTTCTGCTCCATGACAAACAGGGTCGCCAGCACGTGGCGTCCCGGATCCCTGGCAGGCAGGGGAACAATTCGGGTCTCGCCTCCTGTGAACCAGTTCGGGAGGCGAATCGCGCGGTCATCGTTCAGCAAGGCTGTGAAGCCCTGCCGGTAGTAAAGGTCCGCGAAGTAGGGGTCGAGGTAGGCGAAGCCTACGGCTGCCAGCCGGTCATTCTTTCTCTGGATCAGCCGCGCGGCCGCCACCTGCCGCGCTGTCGCCCGAACAAGCTGCTTGAGCGGCTCGCCGGAAAGGAGTGTGAATGCGTCGCGCAAGGAGTCGCTATCGTACGTCACCAGGTACCGGGCCGTCACTTTGCCCAAGCCGCCGGGAAACTCCCGCCCGAGCTGTTCGGCCATCGAATGCGCAGAAGGGATGAGGCCCAGAATTTCCGCCAGCTTCAAGTATTCGCCGAGCTCGCTCACCGACGTGAGGTCGTCTTCAGCGAAGAAGCGGTATTCGACGGCCATTTTGTTGATCGACCGCGCGAGGAAGGACTTTCTTTGCAGCGATTCCAGTGTGTCGAATTCGTCCGGCCGATACGTCTCGCCTACCAGCCGGAGCAGGAAGTTGGACTCGATCGTCTCAGCCATCTCATCGCGGCCCCTCTGCTCGATTCGCCGGCGGATGGCGGCTTCCGTCGTGAAGACCCCGACCATGCCGGTCGGAAGCGCTTCCAGACTGTATTCTGTTCGAGACACCAGCTCCACGAGGCGCTTGAACCGCCAGCCGAACACAGCAACCGACAGGTGAGAAGCCTTGGTAAGTTCGTGGGTAAGGACGCCTTCGTGGACGACCAGCAGCGGGAGATTCGCCCTATCGAAGAGCCCTCGCATCTTTCCCACGGCGGCATCGGCAAAGAGCTTCTGCCCCACCGGAGTCGTCACATCAATCTCGACGTCGAGCAGCGCCTTGCTCCTGGATGCCCGGCTAAAGGCGTAATTCACCTGGAGCGCAAACGACTGGCTGGCGGCGGACGTCAGCCGCGCGTACCAGGTGTCCTTGAAGGACGTGATCTTGTCGAGCGTGTCCCTGAGCTCCGCCGCTACCGCCGCGGCTCCGCTCTCCTTGATTTCCTCCCAGGCTTTGCCTACGAGCTTCTCTACGAGACCTTGCAGCCGCTCGTCAGCAAGAGTGAGAAGCTTTTCCTCGGACGCATATTCCGTCAGTTCCTCGAAGACTCGGTCGAGCGGGAATGAAGACTTGAGCTCAAGAATCAGGTCACGCAACTGGGGCATCCATCCCCCATCCAGGAACTGAACGCCCCGCTCAGCGGTCGCGGTGAGGCGCGCAAACGCCGCATCGTCTTGCAGCAGTTGCGGCACATCGGCTCCGGCGAGGCGTTCGATGATGGTCCACGCGGCCTCGTCGTTCAGCGTGCGGAGTTCATCGGGGCTTCGCAGACCAGCAATCAGCGCCAGGCTCCGGCGCAGTTCACCGAGCTTTCCGGCCTCGTAGTTGTCCTCATAGAGAGCCGCTATCGCGTTGACAACCGCTTGATCCGCGTTCTGATGCTCCGCCAGGAAGCGGTTCACCACCGCGAGAAACTGCTGAACGTTGGCGTTATCGAGCGCTTTCCCAATCCACTTCTGTGCCAGATCATGCACGGTCTTCTTGAGGAGTCTGCCAGCGGCTTGCTCCAGCTGATCCAGATCCGTGAAAGTACGCGCCCGTTCGAACAGGCGACGGACGCTTTCAGCGTCGACCCCGAACAAGGCAGCGAGGAATTCGTCGGCCGATTGCGGAAGACCTCCGAGCCGGAGATCGCCATCGGCCCGAAAGGCGGCAGCGAAGTCGGACCGCGATGTTCTCTGCTTCCGGACCGTCAGTCGTGCCCAACCGGGCCGCGATCCGCGCGATGCCTCGACGTCGAACTCTCCGGCGAGCTGGTAACCTGCCTTTACTCCGGCCTTCAATCGCAAGCCGTAGTGAAACGATGCGTCGATCTCCCGGTACTGGAACCCCTCGATGCCTGTAAGCTCGTATCCCCAATTGAGCCGCGCTTCCAGGTCGAGAAAGCCGGCGTAGCGGAAGCTTACTACTTCTCCTTCATCGGGAATGGACGAGGGCGTACCGCAATGCTGCGGCAGCCTGAGCCCGCCGATCAGTTCGGAGATGATGAGCCCGGACCGCGTCGCTCTGTCGAAGAGACAGCGCCTTTCGTAGCCAACCGCGCTTCCCGCGGTCACTCCGAAGTGGAAGCTGGCGGCTCCCGCCGGAAACACACCGCTGGCTTCCGCGCCTGCTCGGCCGCTGAGGAAGAGCCGGGCGGCAAGCTTTCCCTCGGGGAGGGCGCCCTCGGGTTGATTTGCATCCGGCCAGGACAGTTCGATTCCGTTCTCGCTTCCCGCATCGAAGACTACGCCGCAGGACAGCCCTTCCTGTTGCCCGAACGAAAGCTGAGCGTCCGCGTTCGCGGAGACGATGTGAAGCCTGGCTACCGACGGATCGAACGGTTTGAGGGGGTCGAAAGGCGCGCCAGCGGACTCGACGGTCACGCTGCCCTTGCCATCCAGGAAGTCGCGCCGGAATGTATCAGGGCCAATGAGAATTTGCAGCACGGGACTCCTTGCCCTCGAACATCGATTTATCTGCTTACTTACTGACTGCTTACTTACTGTCTGCTCGAGGGACGGCAAGAAGATTAGTAAAAATCGGCGCAATATGCAAGGAGAGGCCGGTATTTGTTCAAAGTGTCAGACAGGCAGAACGGCCGGGCCTGTTCGTCCGATTCCAATGGGATGACTTCAGTCTGGGGCTGACCGGCCGCTTTGCCTCGGATTGCCAGCCAGATTGTATCCAAACCGGATTCCATCCTCTAAATCCTGTTGGCGCGTTATTTTTGGCCGCTCGGGGCAATCCATATAGTAGGAGCGGCTTGATGGCTTCCCGCAAGGACTATTGGAAGACGCCTACGCAGAAGCAACTGCCGAAGAAGACGACCGAAGAAGGGCCAACCGATCTGGGAGACAACGAGGCGGCGCCTACCGAGGGAGTGGGCACTGGAGGATCCGGCCACCCGAATGCACCCAGTGAAACGGGAGATTCCAGCTCGCTTGGAGCCGACAGCCGGGTTGGCCGCGGCGGCGCTGGCGCCGGTGGAACCGAAGCAGAGCTCATTCACGGTGATGACGCCCTTGATGACCTTGCTGTTACCGACCGCACCGATCCCAACCTGGGCCTGACCAACATCGGCTTAATCGGCCCGGATGATTGGGCGGCGGACATCGGTCCATCCCGGACAGCCGAAGAGGGAACAGAAGGAGTCAGCATTTCTCAAGTGGCCGATTCAGACCCGCTCGTCGAAGACAAGCCGGATCCCGGAGAGGATCCCGAAGTGGAGAGATTTGACAGGCGCCGGCGCAGGCGAAGGGATGAGGAATGATCATCAATGCTACTGGCTTTATAACTCAAGTCCTGACGAATCCCGCTACCGGGGGAGAGACGCCCTACTCGGTGTTTGTGCCTCATCATTACGACGCCCGGCAGCCTTATCCGCTCATCGTCTTCCTCCACGGTACAGGCGAGACGGGCGCCGACGGCGTCACTCCGACGATGGTCGGCTTGGGACCTGCTGTCCGCCAGCGCGAGCACACCTTCCCGTTCATCTGCGTCTTCCCTCAGTCGCAGCGCGGCTCCTGGGAGGCCGGTTACTCCGATGCGAATCGGGCAATCGCGATCATCGATCAGGTCCAGGCAAACTTCAATATAGATTCTGCATGTCTTCACCTGACCGGCATCGGCATGGGCGGGTATGGCACCTGGAGCCTGGCGTTTCGATATCCCGAACGGTGGGCGTCGATTGTGCCGATCGCCGGCGGAGGGAGACCGTCGCTAGCCGGGACAATCAAGGACATCCCGTGCTGGTGCTTCCACGGCGAAAATGACGAGGTCATTTCCGTCGAAGAATCGCGGGCAATGATTCGGGCGCTTCGCGAAGCCGGCGGACATCCCCGCTACACTGAGTATCCGGGCGTCGGACACAACTGCTGGGATCTCGCCTACGGCCAGGACGAACTCTATGAGTGGATGCTGGGCCAAACCCTGCGCCGCCACCACTGACCCCGGCCTGTCATTACGTTTGCGACGTCGACCGCCTCAAGGAACCGCGCTCCGCGAGTAATGGCAGAACCTGCTCTAACAAATGATCGGCGATCGCAAGGGAAGCCGTGGCGCCGGGGCTCGGCGCGTTCAACAAGTGCAGGGCAGTTGGCCTGAGGACATATTCGAAGTCCTGGACTGGCGTTCCGTCCGGCGCAAGAGCTTGTGCGCGGATGCCGGAACCGCCTGGCACAAGATGCTTCCTCTGCACGTCCGGCACCAGCCTCTGTAGCGAGCGGCAGAATTCGGTGACGCTCACAGACCGCCAGAGCTCATAAGTGCACATGGAAGGGTAGCGCGTAAGGAAACGCCAAAATCCCGGGAAGCTGAGCACATCTGCCAAATCCCGCACCCGGAAGTCGGTCTTGCGATAGCCCTCCCTCGCCAGTGCCAGAACGGCGTTGGGTCCCGCTTCGACACCGCCATGGATCATTCTTGTGAAATGGACTCCGAGGAAGGGAAAGCGCGGGTCCGGCACGGGATAGATCAGATTCCGCACCAGCCGGGAGCCTTCTTCGTTTAAGAGAAAGTACTCGCCGCGAAACGGAACGATACGGGTTGTGCGCCTTTCTCCCGCCATTGCCAGGATCCGATCGCAGTGCAGCCCGCCGCAGTTGAAGAGGAAGTCGACCTCGGCCTCATGCGTGGAGCCTGTCACAATCCATCCGCTGGCGGTCGCCCGGAGGGATTTCACTTCGCAGTTAGTGCGAACACCTCCGCCCGCCTTTTCCACGAGCTCGCGTAACTTGCGGCAGACTGCTCCATAGTCGGCGATTCCTTCCTCGGGAACGTGCACGGCCGCGATGCCTGCCGCGTTGGGCTCGATCTCGCGAAACTCCTCGGGCACCATCCACCGGAGCCCTGACAAACCGTTCTGCTGGCCGCGCTCGAACAGCGTCCGGAGCCTCGGCACTTCCTCATCCGAGCAGGCAACTACCAGCTTTCCGCAGACTTCATGGGCGATCGCGTGCTTCTGGCAGAAAGCCCTCATCTGCCGGATCCCGCTGACGGCCAGCCTCGCCTTCAGTGATCCAGGCTTGTAGTAAAGACCGGCGTGAAGAACGCCGCTGTTGTGCCCGCTCTGGTGCTGTCCGACTTCGGTCTCTTTCTCGAACACGACCACAGTGCTGTCAGGGAGCGACTCCGACAACTTGTACGCGACAGCCAGCCCGATAATGCCGCCGCCGATCACCCCAAAGGTCATGCTGATCCCTCCGTGCCCCAGCTTTAGCTGAGAGAGTACCAGGAATTACGAGCCGCTGCTCACCCTAGAAGCTACACTTCGAGGAGCACGGCGCGAACAGGCTGTCCGGTAATCTGCCTCAGCGCGTATCCGTACAACTGGAGCTGCCGGCGGTATCGCAACCGGTCCGCCGATCCGGTCTTGATATCCACTACTGTCCAGACCGAACCGTCGAAGTAGGCAAGATCAATGACGCCCTCGAGCACTCTGCCTCCGGGCAAGGGAAGGACGAACGGAAGCTCGCGGTGGCGTCTTTGCGCCTTGGCCGCCTCCCTCAACAGCTGATGCTGGAGGGCCCGCTTCGCCGCGGCAACCGCAGCCTCCCGCTCCTCCGCGAGGATTTGCCCGTGAATTGCGGCGAGCCGCGTCAGGTCTGCTATGTCCTCCGCCTCCGCCAGCAAGGCATGCACGAGAGTTCCAAAGCTACGGCCAGCCGGCCTTCCTCCCCGGTCCTCGTCGAGCGGAACGAGTTCAAAGGGAATGTCTGATCCCAGCTCATCCTGGAATTCGGTTGCTGCGATGACTTCGAATTCGCGTTGGGAGCCAGCCTCGATAGCTTCAGCCTTGCGGCGCTGCCACTCCTTGTACCGGCGGACTCCTTCCACCTTCTGCTCCGCGGAGCCCTTCAGGATGTTTTCGTATGCAACGCCCGATTGCATCTTGACGCGCAGGCGAAGGACCGCCGGATCGAACCATACGACCTCAACGTCTCTTTGGGATCGGTGGAGGCCGGGACGAATGGAAGAATCCACGCCGTGATGGGAGAGCGGGCGCTCGAGGACGGTCGTATCTCCCTTCACAGGGCAGCCCGGCGGCCTCGAAGGGTTCCGCCAGTGTTCACGCCTTGGATAAAGCGCTGGCCAAAGCGGGCTGAGCCACCGGCCTTCCAGTTCCTTTTCGCCGACCGCCATCACGACCAGGAGGTCGCGGGCCCGTGTCGCCGCGACATACGCCAGGCGGTCTGCCTCTTCGCGCTCCTGCTGCGCCTCTTCCGCGGCATGGTCCAGTAATTCCCACGGGGCCCAGCCAAGCAGCCGCTGGGCGCAGAGCCGCTGATCCGGATCGACGTAGCGCGACCCGCCCGCGGCTCGAATCAGCTTTGCCGTCGGATCGGTCAGGATGACGACCGGGAATTCGAGACCTTTGGCCTTATGAACGGTCATCAGCTTGACGCCGTCCGATTGGTGCTCGAGGATTGGCGCCTCCGACATTTCGCCGCCTTCGGCCTCTGACTCCAGATACTCGACGAAGGCGCGGAAGGAAGTCGGGCGGCCTGCTTCAAAGCTGCGCGCGAGATCAGCCACGCGATAGACGTTCGCCAGCACGCGCTCCCCGCCGGGCCGGAAGGCAAAGCCGGCGTGCGCGCGCGTGTGCTCCATCAGCCGTCGAATCGTATCGGCGATCGGGCGGTAGTTCCTCCGACAGTGGAGATCGGCGAGCAAAGCAAGGGCGTCGCGGATCGGCTCGAACTCCGGTGCGAGATCATCCCCAAGATTGTGAAACGGATGGAGACGCCCCACCTGCGTCCGGAACTTGAGGAGAGTGCCATCGTCCACGCCGAACAAGGATCCGCGAATGACGGCGAAAACGCTCAGTTCGTCGTCGGGCCACTCGATTGCACGCAGCGCGGTCCGAATTGTTGCTACTTCCTCCCGGTGATGGAAGGACTTCGACCCGATCAGCACGTGACGGATGCCCCGCGCCTCCAGACAGCGGACATACTCCTGGGTGACATCGACGCCATGACTCATAAAGCGCCGGAAGAGAACGCAGATATCGCCGGCTTGTATCGGCCTCTGCAGGTTCGCGTCCGACTGGTCCGACACCGTCCAGCCGCTCTCCTGAAGCAGCCACTCAATGAACGCTGCCGCCGTGTCGGGAGCGCACTTCTCGATGGCACTGTAGGCGATTTCGTCGTTTCCGCCGAAGGGAAACGGGACAGGCAGTGCGATGATCGACGGTTGCGTGGGCTTGGCCTCCCTTCCACCGCAGAGCGGGAGGTAGGCCTCCATGCGGTCATGGAAAGCGGCGTTGACGAAGTCCTGAATCGGCTTTACTGAGCGCAGGCTGCTTTGCAGCGCGGCTCGCTTCACGCCGCGGCTTTCCAGATCTTTGCAGACCGACCTGTATAGTGCGACGTCCGCACGACGGAAGCGGTAGATGGACTGTTTGGGATCGCCGACGAGGAAGAGCTTCCCTGCAGCGGGTGTCACCTTGCGCCAGTCGGCTTCTTCCGGATCGCCCGCAGAAAGCAGAACGAGAATTTCCGCCTGGAGAGGGTCGGTATCCTGGAACTCATCGACGAAGATGCATTCATACCGCTCCTGCAAGGCTTGCCGCGCTTCGGGATCTTTCAGCAGGTCGCGGGCCTTGATCAACAGGTCAAGGAAGTCCACCTGACCGGCTCGTTCCTTCTCCGCCTGATAGAGCTCGACAACTTCCCAAAGCTCGTTGCGGAGATGCGCTGCCAAGTCGGCGTCGGCCTTGCGCCGGAACGCTTCGATCGACGCCGCGAGGTTGTCCCACGCGGTCACGATCGCCTCTCGTGTGACTCCCGGGCCATAGTTTCCGGACCCCTTCTTGAGCCACCGCATGTCGATTGGTAGACGCAGCAGCTCGCTCTCAATACTGTCGAGGTCGGTGCAGCCGAGCTCCGTTGCGCGCCTCACCCGCTCCTCAAAGTCTGCAAGCGGCTGAAGCGACCGGTAGAGCGGATCCCACTGTCCGCGCGCACACGCATTGCGCAACTTCGCGAGCTCCGCACACTGCTTCAGAAGGTCGTCTATCTCCGCGGCACGATCAAACTCGCGAACTGTCCACGGCGTCGGATGATCCCGCCATTCCGCCAAGTCGAGCGCGGCGGAGCGGAGAGCGTCGACTGGACGCCGTCCACCATGCCCTGTGGGTACCGACAGCCGGGCGAGGCACCGCGCGATCGCGGGAGACGGCTGGGATAAACGTTTCTCGAACCAGCGCCGGAATACGCGGTCGAACACGGCGTTAGCTTCCGCCTGAGCGAGGGGTTCAAAGTGCGGATCCACGCGCGCTTCTACAGGGCGCTGCGCAAGCAGATGGGCGCAGAACGAGTGGATCGTGCCGACAAACGCCTCCTCCAAATGCTGGAGGCCTCGCGCAAGACGTTCCGCACGCACCGGGTCATCTAGCGAGACTTGCCGTTCCCGGTCGAGCTCATGCCGCAGCCTGAGCTTCATCTCGCCCGCCGCTGCATGCGTAAATGTCACGGCAACGATGCGGTGAACCTCCACTCCAGCAGCGACCGCCTCGACGAACCGGCGTACAAGCGCGCGCGTCTTTCCCGTTCCCGCTGACGCTTCAAGAATGTAGCTGTCGGCAAGGCTTCCTGTCGCAGCGGCTTGGCCGGGAATCACGGGAGCCTCCGGAGTTCGACGAGAGGCCGCCACTTGGGCTTTCGTTCCGTGCGCTCGGCCTCATAGGGACCGCAAACGGCCAGGTAGTCGCAGACGCCGCAGGCGTCTTTGTCGGGCAGGGCGGGCAGCATGCCTTCCGAGATCGCTCTCTCGATTGTTTCGAGCACCTGCCGCACATGCTGTCTCCCCACGTCGTCGAGCGGGATATCCAGCTTTCGATAGTTGCCTCGAAGTGTCGAGTAGTACAGCCGTCCTCCAAGCACCGGAGCGTGGAAGATCTTTTCGGCGGCGAGGGCGTAAAGGAGCGGCTGAAGGTAGGTTCCTTTGCCGACGCAGACGGGTGCGGGCTGCGGCGGCCTTCCGGTCTTGTAGTCTGTCACGCGTAATGGGCCCTCGCCTTTCCGTTCGACAACGTCAATGGAGCCCTGCAGCAGGAACTCGTCGAAAAGCCGGACCGGTTCCTCAATGCTTGCTGGATCGTGTTCCGGATCCTTCTTCCGGCCAAAGGAGAGCTCGAAGGCCACGGGCGCCCAGTCCGGTTCGAGCGATGCCTGCTCCGCGAGCCACCCTTTCAGATCTGTCCGTAGGGATTCGACTTCCGCATCCCAGATCTGAGGGATCGCGGGCATCCTCTCGGCCTTCAGTGTTTCAGCGACCTCGTCGAGGGCTGCATCAAGATGGCGGAGCGCGTCCTCGAGAGTGCCTCGGTGGACCGGGAGTAGCGCGTTCTCACGTAGAGAATTCAGGAGACGGAACTGGGTCCGATGGTAGATTTCGCCGCGCGTTTGCGGATCCATGGCCTCAACCGCTTCCGGCTGCTCGGCGGGTCTTAAGCCATGAATTGCTGCGAGCGCAAACCGGTAAGGGCACACGGAGAATTCCTGGAGTGCCGTCGCGGAGTAGGCTTTCTTTTTCAGGCTGTGCTGATTCAGCACCTGCAGGGCTTCAATCTCTTGTCCAACGACCAGCCCATCGTCATACGTCCAGCCCGGAGTGTTCCAGCGCCGCCAGCGCCGGCGCATCGAACGCACGAGATGACCGTTTGCTTCCGTCAGGTAGCAGCCCGTCCCCGCGTGGTCATCCGGACTCTCGAATGCAGGCCGGAGGGTGGCGAGATCGAACTCTGCATCGTCGATGGCGCGGCCAGGATCGTGGGGCGCAGGCCATCCCACACGTGCTTCCGCGGCTGCCTGCGTTTGCTCAATGAATTCTCGGATGTCCACGCTTTGGCCTCGGGCTGCCCGTACCGCCTCAAACAGGTAGAAGGAGGGCACTCGCTCGCGGCCAGTGTCCAACTCGATTCGCGGGTAAGAGAGCACCAACTGCTCCGTGGCGGACAGAGCGCAAATTCGTAGCAGCGACCTTTCTCCTTCCTCCCGGTCCGCCGGTAAAGCGCCTGCTAGCGCCTGCCAGTGCGCGTCGAGCAACAGCGGGTCTTCGTGGAGCGGGGCAGGGAAGCTGCCCTCGCAGAGTCCCGGCACGAAGACCACGCGGAAGGATAAGCCCCTGGCGTCCGGAATGTTTCCCACGAATACCGCGCCATACCTCGTTTTCTTCGACTCACGCCGGATTTGTCCCAGACTCTTTCCGAGAACAAGCAACACCTCCGGCAAGTCGACCGGGCCAACGTCGCTCATTGGCTCCAGTTCCTCGAGGAGGGCCAGAACGTTGTGCGGATGCCGCAAACCGGCCTCGGCCAGATCGGCCAGTGCCCGGAGCCAGTCGCCCCAAAGGCCTTTTCGGGGAAGATTGGCGAGCTTGCCGATCATTGGCAACGCGAAGTCCCGCAGGAGCGCAAGCTGCTTTAACTGCGTGGCGTAAAACATCCTTGCGCTCTCTTCGATCGCTGCGTCCAAAGCAGTTTGGAATTGGAGGGAGAGACCTTCGAGCCGCTGCTCCCACCGGTCGAGGCCGCCAATCACAGCCGCGTCGACCAGCATCCTTTCCCAGCGGATCGGAGCGTAGAGGTCGCTTCCTTCTTCCGGTTCCTCCTCGGGTTCCTGGGACGTAGGCCGGATCTGCTCGGGCACCTGGGACAGCGACAGATATTCTGCGAAGCGGGAAGCGCTCAGGCCTTCCTCGGCGCACAGAAGCAGGGATAGAAAGGCGCGTCCGGCCGGATCGGGCCTCCGGCTGCCGAGGCTAAAATAGGCGGGAATTCCGGTCCGCGCCAGCGCTTCCTCCACCATCGGCTGATAGCGTTCCGGATGGCGTAAGAGGATCGCGATCTCGTCAAACCGCACGCCCCGTTCCGCTGCCTCCCGCACGCGCCTTGCAATCTCGACGCATTCGAGCGACTCACCCGATGCCGTAAAGACTTCGAAGCCTGCTGGGGAATGCGGACAAGAGAGGGCGTCGACCGAAAAGAGACCGCGCTGTACCGCCCGCAGCGCGTCGGCCGGCGTGTCCGATTCTGCCGGCGTTGTCAGCTCTATCACTTCTGGCGATTTCTTCAGGTATTCCTTGAGAAGTTTCTCTTCGGCCGGATTCTCGGGCTGTACATCGAGGAGGACTACCGGCAATCCGCACAGGCGGTGAGCGCCCGCACGCACGGTCTCCGTAGCCAGCCGGATGCGCTCGGCCCAGTCGGCGATGCGCCGTTCACGCATCTCCTTCTCATAGGAAATTTGAAGAAGGCGGAGATCTTCACCTCTAGGACCGAGAGTGCCAGCGAGCCGATCGGGAGAAATGCTTCCCGTGCGGAGAGCGAGCAGCGTTGTCACGAGCGCCGGAGCGAAGCCCGGAGTTCGCGCCACCGGTTGAAAGTACTGCAGCCGCGACCAGGCTTCGGCTGTGACGCGGGCGGCTACTGCTTCGCTCACCAAACGGCCGGCGGCCTTCCAGCCGCGCTCCGCCAGCGGACGCCTCGCCAGCTCTTCCACCAGTTGACGGAGCGTAAGCCGGTGCACTCCGATCAGTCCCGCTCCGCACTCCCGGCGCAGCAGGTCGTCGGCTGCAGCCTTCGTCGCAGCGAGTATTACAACTTCCCCCCTGGCCCCTAGTTCCCGAAGTGCTTGTCCGGCGAGCGAATGCAGTCTGCGAATGGACGCCTCCAGCGACTCTCTTTCAGGTATCCAACTACCTTAACGCATCCTGAGCTCGCCCATTTTGCCGGGCTCCGGCTAAACGCGGTTCCGGGAGCCGGGTATAAGGAATAGTAATTTGTCTCCGAGCTTATATAATGCTCAGTGATAGAATAAAGGCTGTCAGCCTCCGACACCCTATGGAACTCTATGCTCTCAAGGTCTTTCTTGCGGTTGCCAACGAGAAGAGCTTCTCGCGAGCCGGAGAAAGACTGCTGCGGACACAACCAGCGATCTCCCTTGCGGTTCAGCGACTGGAGACGGAGCTTCAGGAGAAGCTGATTGACCGCTCCGGCCGTGAGCTGCTGCTGACGGACGCAGGGCGAATCGTGCTGGAGTACGCCCGCCGCTTTGAGAACCTTGAGCGGGAGATGGAAACAGCCTTGGCCGAGCTGCGCGACAACAGCGCCGGCCGGCTCACGATTGGGGCCAATGAGTCGACTTCGCTCTACCTGCTCCAGCACATCGAGCAGTACCGCCGCCTCTATCCCAAGGTCAAAGTGCAAGTCCGGCGAAGCCTTTCGAGCAAGGTGCCGTCGCAACTGATCGATGGCGATCTTGAGCTTGGGGTCATCAGCTATGACCCGGGCGATGAGCGGCTGGTCTCGGCAGTGATCTATACGGATCACCTTGCCTTCGTCGTGTCGCCGCAGCATCGCTTCGCCGAGCGAAAGTCCGTTTCTATCGCGGAGCTGGGCATGGAAACCTTCATTGCCCACAACGTCGTTTCGCCCTACCGCGAGACGGTTCTGCGAGAGTTCCAGCGCCACAAGGTGCCGCTGAACATGGACGTCGAGATGCCGACCGTAGAGACGATCCGCCGCCTTGTGCAGCGCAACGAAGGCGTCGCGTTCCTGCCGAAGATGTGCGTTGAGCAGGAGGTGGAGCAGGGGCTCCTGCGGGAGGTCAAGGTGGATGAACTGAACGTCGAGCGAAAGATCCGGCTGGTCTATCCCGCGCGGCGCGCGCTCAGTCACGCCGCCCGGGCCTTCCTGGAAGTCGCCAAAGTCAAAAGAGCGGAAGAGGCTAGCGCGCCGCAAGGTCCGCAAGAAACACGCGGCGGCACTCCTTAAAGTCCTCTGAAAGCATCGGGCCAAGGGCGAGAGCCTGTGCGGAAGCTGCGCTCTCTTCTTCGAACGTTAGCCGTAGAGAGTGAAACCCGGCGACGGCCGCTGCGACAACTTCCGCGGAATAATCCGGGCTTGCATCGAGCACGTCGTTGGTCCTTCGTAAGATCTCCTCTGCGGTCGACACCCGCGCCGGACCCTCGTTAACGATCTTTTCGTATTTGGGGAACTGGGCGTGGGGGGCAAAAGTCGAAAGAAACAGAGCCCAGCGCTCAAGAATCAGCAGCGAGCCATAGCGGGCTTGATCCATTTGCATCTCAAAGGCGAACGCGTTCCCTTTGCGCTGCCCCTCCAGCTTGCGGAGATACATAACGGCAGTGTTTAGAGCGCCGAAGAGGGAATCGACGAACGCCGAGGTGCAGCCCAGGAGTTGAGCTTCGTTGAGGGAAGTGTAGCGAGTGATCTGCAAATCAGGAATCGGCCAGGTGATCCGCGAGAGCTTCCGCAAACGCTTCCGGAGGAATCTGTTCGCCGGCGTTTAATCGTTCGAGGAGACGATCGATGATCTGCTTGGCATCCTCCTTTCGGTAGTTCTTGAGGAAACCGTCGAAGTAGTGTTCTCCGGCCATCGCATGATTAATTTCGGTTTCTTTGTTGTGGTCCTGGAGCTCGGTGAAGTAAACCACGCGATAGCGGCCGGAATAGGCAGTCTCCCGGTAGACTTCGAACATCGTCTTTTCCGATTCAAACGCCATCAGATGAAAAATAGCAGGGGATCAGGGTAAAAGGCAAAGGGCGGAAGTTCAACAGAGCCATCAGGAGCCCAACTGGAGAGAAAACACGGGGGAAGCACGGCCGTCCACGACGATATGTAACGCCAGCGGTTGATCCAACGGGACCGAAGGATCGAGGGTGACATGCACGATGTACGCACTAAACTGATTGGGCGCCGGAAGAATCAGGGAGACTTCGTGCTCCACACCGCCAGCCAGCACCCGGACCCTCGATCGATCGGGTATCGACTGCCCCTGCGTCAAATTGAACACAAGCAAGGCGAGGGAGTCACCTGGGGAGAGCGCTCGAAGCACACTGAATGTTGGATCCGTCGGCCTGAATACAGAGGCGATGACCGGAAGAGGCGGCTCAACGAGGATTAGTGCGGGAAGCGCTTCTTCGGATCCGACGCGCACGCGAACAACCGCGAGACCGGTGCCGAAATCAGCCGGGACCAGGAACGTGACCCGATTGTCCGTCACCTCCGTGACCGCAGTCTCCCGCCCTCCGACCGTGACCGTTACGTCTGAAAGCGGAGTGCTTGAATTCAGCACGGGAACGGTTACGAGGCCTCCCGGCGAGATGATGTCGGAAGCGGAGGGTCTGGGAATGCCGAGGGACAGCCGGCGCTCCGCGCGGATATGGAACGCCTGGGGCTGCACGATTCGGTGAAGACCGGTCGTGACAGTGACGTTCGTCGTCACGTCTGGCGCCTCGGGCGCGACGGAGACCTCCACGAGCAGCCGCGTCGGGCTGAAAACCCACACCCTCCGGACCGTGACGTCGCTGGTCCCGAAGCCCACTTGCGTCTGCCCCTGCTGGAAACTCGCGTCGCTGGCATTGATTTCGATGAAAGTGTCCGCGCCGGACGGCAGGACGTCAGGCTCCAGGCGCAAGCCGGAGGCGCTGGGGATGCCGGCGTCGTACGAGTAATACGGCAACTCGTTGCCAACGAAGAGGGAGCTTTGGCCGTCCGGGTTCAGCGCCACGACGACCGCACGGTGGCCCAGCGGTCCGGGTGGCGGCATGACGACAAGCCCACCTTCCTCGACGGACCGCACTTGTCCGGGCTGTCCATCAAAGAGCACTCTCGTTGCCGCTGAAAGCTGCGTTCCGGTAATCCGTACTGAGCCATCGCCGGCCGCCTGGAAACCGGTGATCGAAGGCGGCTCATTTGCCGTCACTCGATACGCGGAAGGCAGGACGTAGAGATCTCCAGGCCTTTCGAAAATCAAGTGGCGGGGACCTTCCGGAGCCGAAGGATTCAACTGAACATCGGCTTGCAGCCAGTTGACCGGGTCGCTCGGGTAAGGTGCTATTGAGCTCACGGAATCGACGTCGCCGAACACGCGGATGTTGAGGCTGTCGACCGGGCGTTGATCTTGTACAAGATTGACGCCGGAAGCCACCAGAAAACCTTGCCCGCTTGACCGGTTCAGGTAACCGGGCTTGACGGGGTTGGATCCGAAGAAGCTGTAAGTCTGAACGGTGTGAATCGCCGAATCCCGGCGCTGGGGCTGCACTGCGAAGTCGACCCCGGTAATCTCAGATCCCGCTTCTACGGAGAGGACGCCTTCACGGAATTGCGTCGCGAAGGATGTCGTGGCGGCAATCTGTTGATTCGCATCCGACGGAAGCACGATGTTCGCGGGGGATTCCTCCCCGGCGAGGGCAGGCGGGAGGGCGTGCACATACAACGAGTATTCGCCGGGCGGAAGGCCTGCGAGCCGGTACGTGCCGTCCGGATTGGTGAGCGTGCTGATGGCAGGCCCGGTCGGGCTGATCGCGACCACCGACGCGAGATTCACTCCCGCACCGTCGAGCGTTACCCGGCCAGTGATCGCACCCGTAGCAGCCAGGAAGTCGTCCGTCGGATACAGCATCGAGATTCCCGCGACGTCATCGGCAGCAAGGGGCGTTGCCTTCGTCGTGGCGCGCGTCACCTCCGTCGCCATGACGCTCGAAGTGAGCGTATGCTGCAGCCCGAGCGTATGCCCAAACTCGTGCACCAGTGTCAGAAAGAGGCGCTCCTCCCAGCTGGGCCGGGACGAGAGATCGCGAGGCAGGAGCAGGACGGAGCGCTGAATTGGGATGAAGGGTCCGTTGGGGCCATCCGTAATCTCGCCGCGGCTGGTCGGACCTCCAAGCGCCACCAGGCCGGGCGGAATCTCATCGGTAAAGATGATGTCGATGCCGGGCTTCGACTGCGGCGTGTCGGCGGTAGCGACGCCGCCAAAGGCGAGGCGTAGTTTCGATGTGGGCACTCCATTCCACACCTCGGCCGCTGCCTGGATTTGGCTCAGCAAGGCGTCATAGCTGTCGCCAGGCGCTAGCACAGAGGGTCCCTGCTCGGGAACAAAGAACGCAACGGTGTGGTTTGTCAGGGAGGAAATGTCGAAACGTTCGAGGATCGGTATGTACGGATCGCTCGAGCTGAAGTGAACGAAATGATAGTAACCCGAGGCTGCTGCGCAAACCGCGATCGCAATCGCCGCGGCTCTGAATTGAGCTCTCACTTGCGATCTCCCAAGCCGCTCCGGATGCGAGCGCTCAACTCAGCGAGGGGCATGTGAATCGCCTCAACCGCCGATGGCCGTCCCGCCGCATCGACCACCCCCTCGGTAACTGCCACACGATGGGCCATTAAGTCGCCATTGCGATCCGTTTCCACGCGGAAAAGCCCCTGCGAGAGGCCGATCACGTGGGTCAAGCCACTGCGGGATCGCCACAGGAAGAGGACATACTCTTTGCCGTTCGATAGCGTCGGTGCCCCCGAGAAGTGCTGCCGAAAGCCGCCGCTGGCGCCTCCCGGGATGACAACCTCCCCGGCCGTGTCCATCGAGCCTTTCCAGTTCTCGAGGATCTGGAGACGGACGTGGGTGTAGATGACAGGGCCTCTTGGCGCGGTATAAGTGCCGGTGACGCGGGCTCGAACGATATTGGTCGAGCGGGCGATCATGTCCTCAAGGGAAAGGCGCTCAAGGGTCGCCGGCAGCAGCGGCAGACCGCTGAGCAGTACGAGACAGGCCCACAGACGGCTCATAAGGGAAGATACCACGATTTGTGAAGCAACCAGGCGGCCATTCCAGAGCGCTTTCACAAATCAGATTCTTAGTGTAACCAAGTCTACAAAATCCTGAGTTGGAGAGACACGCCTGTGTCCACTTCCTGCCACACCTGCCCCCTGGGTCTCAGGAGGACCCGCCGCCGGGGGATTGGTCCTGAACGATCAATACAGGCGCCCCGACGTCATGGCGCACGCCGTTAATTGTCGTGCCGAATACCAGGTCTTTCAATCCTTTGTGCCCGTGCGCGCCCATGATGACGAGATCCGGCCGAATCTCGCGAGCATAATCGACGATCGCCGATTTGGGGTCGCGCGAGTGACGGATTGTGAGCTCCGCGTCGATCCCCTGACTCTTTAGCCACGCAAGAATGTCTCTGAAATACTCCTCGCCCGCTTCGATTTCCGCCGTGGAGGACAGGTGGCCGTACACCTGGCTCGTGACGCCTTCTTCAATATGAAGGAGATAGAGGTGCGCCTTGTGCAGCCTGGCCATTGTGGTAGCGTGCGCGAGCGCGTCCCGGTCCCGATCCGTGTGGTCGAGCGGCACAAGAATCTTCCGGTACGCGGGCGCCTCGACAGTGGCTGCGATTCCGGGCATCGGTGCAACCTGACCGCGCCTCCGCCTCCGGAGCCAGGACGGCAGGACAGGTTCAAAGGAGATCCACAGCAGAAGGAGCAGGAGACCGGCAATCAGAGGTACGGCGATCAAGGCGATCAGCCATCGCCAAGGCCCGGCTGCCTCTAACCACTCTAGTACGGTCGTGTAAACGAGCCAGCAGTTCAGGCCGACAATGATGGCGGCCACGATCCAGGAGAGCAGCCGGACCCAGCCAGGATTCGCGAACTCACCCATGCGCCGGCGATCGCTGGTGAACTGAATCAGCGGAATTACGGCGAACGGTAGCTGGAGACTCAGCAGGACCTGGCTGAAAATCAAAAGGTCGTAGGTCCCTTGCTCGCCCACAGTAACGATCGTGATGATGGCCGGCGTAATGGCAACCAGCCGTGTAATCAGGCGCCGCAGCCACGGGCGAACCCGAAAGTTAAGGAAGCCCTCCATTACAATCTGTCCCGCCATCGTCCCGGTGACAGTGGAGGATTGGCCGGCGCAGAGGAGCGCGATCGCGAATGAGACGCTAGCGAGGGTGGTGCCGAGAAGTGGCGCCAGCAGCAGATGCGCCTGCTGAATTTCTGTAACGACGATCCCGTGTTTGAAGAACACGGCCGCGGACAGAATCAGGATCGCCGCATTTACGAGGAGGGCGCCATTCAGCGCGATCACAGAATCGATCAGGTTGTAGCGGCAAGCGGCGCGTTTTGATGCGGTATCGCGGGCGATGTTGCGGGTCTGGACCAGCGCGGAGTGCAGGTAGAGATTGTGCGGCATGACGGTTGCGCCGAGAATTCCGATGGCCACGTACAGGCTCTCCGAATCGATTCTCGGAATCAGACCGGTCGCAACCGCGACGGGATCGGGCCGGGCCAGCACGATCTCTACGAGAAAACACACGCCGATGATCGCCACGAGAGAGAGAATAAAGGCCTCGATGAAGCGGATGCCGAATCGGGTGAACCAGAGGACAAGGAGGGTATCGGCAGTCGTCAGAATCACTCCAACGAGCAGCGGGATGTTGAACAGCAGATTCAGCCCAATCGCCGCACCGAGAACTTCCGCCAGGTCGGTAGCAGCGATGGCGATCTCGCAAAGTATCCAGAGAACCCAGGATACCGGCTTGGGATAGGCCTCCCGGCAGGCCTGTGCCAGGTCCCTTCCGTGAATGATGCCAAGCCGCGCGCTCAAGGTCTGGAGGAGGATGGCCATGAGGTTGGACATCACCAGAACCCACAGCAGCTTGTATCCAAACCTTGCGCCGCCTTCGAGGTCCGTAGCCCAGTTGCCGGGGTCCATGTAGCCGACGCTTACGAGGTAGGCCGGACCGACAAAGGCGAAGATCCGCCGCCAGAGCGAAGGGCTGCTCGTGGGAACTGAGGCGTGAACCTCCGGGAGCGAGGGGTAGGTACCCTTCGGCGGATCCGATGTAAGCATAGATTTCATCCTGTAGATTAACTACAGTTTAGATCTGTAGTATGGCGGCAGGCGCAACAGTTCGTCAAGCATCCTCTTGTCCTCCTGGAGTAGGACCATGAGCACAGGGAATTGCTTTCAGTGTGACGGAAGGGGAGGGAAATTACTCACTCACGCAGTAGCGCCGGAGCGGTGTAGCTGAACGGACTGCTTGCGGAAATCCAGCACAAAGAGTCCCGCACCACAAAGCACCGCGAGAAGGGTGAGCACCCCGCCAATTCTTACCGAGAGAGGTGCGTACACGAGTTCGATCCGGTGCTGGCCCTTGTCGGCGACGATCCCGCGGATAGCTACGTCGACCTCCCAAACAGTTTCAGGACGCCCGTCGACCGTCGCTTTCCAGTCGGGAAACCACGTATCCGAGAGCACAACCATCCCCCGGCAGGCCATGTTTGCATCGATGACGACGCGGTTCGGCTCCATCGAGACCACGCTGATCGTGTCTTGCCCGCTGCACTGTTCGAGTTGAGGTGCATCGCCCACTATCACAGCCTGTTTCCGAAGATCGACCTCCGGGAAAAGCACGGTCTGAGAAGCCTCGGCCTGGGTTTTTACGCCGATGACCTCATGAACGCTCCAGGCGCGGGGAAAGGCGTCTGTGTTCAAGTACACGTTGACGCCCTGCTGGCCGCTGAAGATCAGTTGGTGATCAGGCGATTGCGGCTGTTTTCTCACGAAGTACTTGATGCCGAGCAGGTTGAGAATCTTCGGATGGCCAAAATCGAGGCGGAGCAGATTCTCGGTGACGCTGGCCAGATAACCTCTGTAGGTGGGGACGCCGTGCCAGTCCCCAAAATTGTACGGAATGACGCTGTCGTCAACGTCTACTCGCGCCAACCCTTGCAGGCGCAGAAACTCTGCGACATCGGTGTGCTGCCGCAGGGGCTCGAGGAAGACATTGCGAGATTTGTCGGCGCGATGAGGCAGGTGAGCTGTCGACACATTGCTCACCTCGAGCAGCATGAAGCCAGTGGTCAGGAGGATCAAGGTTGCGGGCGCGATGGTCGAGTGCCGCCACGCATAAAGCAAACCGCTAAAAACGAGGGCGAGGAAGCCGGTCAGAATCACTCTTTGATCCCCGAAGTGATCCGGCCCGCGTACGATCGCCAGGACAGAACACAGTACCACCACGATCACGCCGAAAACGCAGGTGACCAGAGTAATCCGGCGAGGCCAGACCCCGGACGGTCGAGTACGGAACTGGTCGGCGCCGAACGCCGCCAGCACAGCCACGGCGAGGTTCAGAAGGAAGACTGCCGTGGAGGGATTGCGCGCCTTCTCAACCATCGGCACAAGCGAATAGAGGACGCCGTGAATCAGACTGAGATCACCGAGCGCCAGAAGCAGGCCCGCGGCTCCCATAGCAGTGAAAAGCCGGATGCGAAAATCGGCCCAGAGCAGGGAAGTGGCGAGCGCTGCGAGCGTGAGGCCGATCAGCCCGCAAAATCCGACCGTATGCTGCTGCCACTGCGGAATTACCAACCCAAACAGGGAGGTGGGAGGCATGGAGTAATGGCGGTGCACGGAGTAGGGAACTTTCTCGTTCCAGGAAACGGGGGCGTCGGCGCCCACCCAGCGTTTCGCAAGTTTGCCGTACTCCTGGGCGGGTAGGATCTGGAACGCGCCAGTGAGAAACATGAAGAGCGCAGCGAGCGCGGCAAGCATCGCCATTCGGCGGCGACGCTCCGAAAACCATGAAGTAAAACTAGAATAATTTCCTGTATCAGATTGCTTATCTGAATCTTGTTTCAGTATAGACCAGATCCAGATGGCGGCCGTCACGAGGGTCACAAAGATCGGCACCTGGTGGTGGCCGGCAAGCCAGCCGAAGCCGAGAAAGACGCCAGACAGAACCGCGCTTGAAACCGGCATCCGGCCCCTAAGCGCCCGCAGTTGAAAGAGGAATACCAGCGGAGCCCACAGAGCGCCGTTGAGCATTTGCGGCCAGCCGGTTGTGCCCATATAGCCGGAAAGGGCAAACAGGAGTCCCCCGAACATCGAGGAGAGTCTTGACAGTTTCAGGTCGCGGCACAGCCAGTAGCAAAACACGGCCGCCATCCAGTGCATGAAGACGTAGTACCAGTGCAGGTAGCCGAACTTGAGCGAGCCGTCGCGCAGCGGGAGAAGGAACAGAAGCCAGTTGAACGGATAGACGGCGCCCGGCTGCGCCTGTCCGACGAGGGGTTGTCCCGCCCAATGATAGGGATCCCAGAGCGGGAACCGTCCTGCATGCCACTCTGCGGCCTGAAACTGCATCCACGGAAGAACCTGATATGCCAGGTCCGGGCTCTCGAGCCAGGTGTACTGATTGGTCAGCACGAGCTTCCAGAAGAAGCAGGTGCAGACCAGCGCCAGGAGCAGGGGATCGAGAACCCCTCCGATTAGAAACCGCCTGGAAAGGGACGGCCCCCCTGGTCGATTGCGATCACACTGGTGCATTTCAGCCACCGGCATCAGGGATCATCATACCGAAAAGAGCTTGCGAGACAAAAAGATGCGGTTTGGAGCGAAAGTTGCACGCAGAATGTAACGGAGTTAAACCGAATGACACGCGGGGCTCTTTGGCTTCTGATCCTGGCCTCGGCTGTAGCGGCCCCTGGGCAAGTCGACCCGCCATCCGGCGAAGACGAGCCGGGCCGCGGAGTCGCACGGATCAGTGTGATCAACGGGGACGTGTCAATTCGGAGGGGAGATTCCGGCGATTGGATCGCTGCCGCTGTGAATGCGCCGCTTATCGTTGAAGACCGCGTCCACTCCGGTCCCGGCTCGAGAGCGGAAGTGCAGTTCGACTGGGCGAATATGATCCGCCTCGGCAGCGACACAGAGATTCAGTTGAGCGAGCTGGAATATCGCCGCTATCAAGTGCAGCTCGCTTCCGGAACGGTGACCTACCGGGTTCTGCGCGAGAGCGATGCGCAGGCCGAGATCAATACTCCGAGCGTTTCGGTCCGGCCTGTGCGCGAAGGCTCGTATCGAATTTCGGTGCGTCCGGACGGGTCTTCGGAAATCACGGTTCGTTCCGGCGAAGCTGAGATCTTTACGCCGCAAGGGGCGGAGACGCTACGTGCCGGCCAAACGATGCTGGCCCGTGGACCATACTCGGACCCGGAATACCAGATTGTCGCGGAAATCGAGCGTGACGACTGGGACCACTGGAACGAAAGCCGGGACCGGGACCTGAAGCGATCTGCCAGCTATCGTTATGTAAATCCTGACATTTACGGGGCGGAAGATCTTGACGGTCATGGCGTGTGGATCGAGGTGGCGCCCTACGGTTGGGTGTGGGCGCCGCACGTCGCTGTGGGATGGGCTCCCTACCGGTTTGGAAGATGGGTCTGGATCGATTGGTACGGCTGGTCGTGGGTCAGTTACGACCCCTGGGGCTGGGCTCCATACCACTACGGGCGCTGGTTCTGGCATTCCAACCGCTGGTGCTGGTGGCCGGGTCCGAGGCGTGGATTCGTGCCGTGGAGGCCAGCCCTCGTGGGCTTCGTCGGCTGGAGCGGTGGCGGAGTTTCGGTCGGTGTCGGTTTTGGCCGGGTCGGCTGGTTCCCGCTGGCGCCGTATGAACCCTACTATCCCTGGTATGGCCGCCGCTGGTACAGGGGCTACCGAAATCACGCGTTCATCGATAACAGCGTGACGATCGTCAACAACACCAATATCACGAACATCTACCGCAACGCCCGGTTTGCGAATGCCGTGACGGTCGTGGATGGCCGGGACTTCAGCCGCGGGCGCGCCGGCCATTTGGTGAGGGTGGGCACGCACGATCTGCGGCG
>CALGAR010000092.1 GCA_937959285.1 uncultured Bryobacterales bacterium | reverse complement strand
GCGAGCGAGGCGGCCAGGCGCGACTCGCGTGTTTCTGGGCGGTTGTCTACGGCCTGGCGCTCGTAATCGCGCAGATCGAGATCGGGCAAATCGAGCGGTTCGAACCGTGAGGCGAGGTCGATTCGCCTGTCGAGCGGCAGCCCGAGGATCTCATTCAGCGCGGCGCGGGCCACATCGAGGTCCGCAGCGCGGCGGATCAGCTGCTCGTTGACGGCCGCCATGTGCACGCGGATCGAAAGCACGTCCACGTCGGTGGTCATGCCTGCGGCGCGCGCCGCCTCCGCCCGGTGCAGGTCAGCTTCGGCCGAGCGCATGGCTTCTTGCGCGGCAGCCAAGCTCTCGGCACTCAGCAGCGTGCCGTAGTAGGCCCGCACAACGCCGGCCATGATGTCGAGTTCCGCGCGGCGCCGTTGCTCGTCGGACATTTTGTGCATGAGATGTGCAGAGCGCACGGCATTGCGCGTTTGCCCAGCATCGAACAGCACCTGGTTCAGGGTGACCTGAGACTGGAAGTTATTGATAGCGTCCGGGTGGTTCAGGGTGCTAATTTCGAGGTTCCCCGGCCCGAAACGCTGCTGGGTGAGCAGCGTGCTGAAGACGAATACCGGATTGTCGCTGCGGGCGAAGGACTCCGAGAAGTTGACCTTAGGCAGATACCCGCTTCGCGCCTGCGCGATGCGGGCTGCGGCGGCCTCGACGCCGGCAGCCGACGCCTCCAACCTCTTGTTTCCGGCCAGCGCTGTGCGCACTGCTTCCCTTAACGTCAGGGGTGAGTCCTGTGCCCACAGAGTCGACAGTGCCATGCCGAGAATTGCGATGGAAGGTTTCATACTGTTCTCGCGATTCTTGCTCTCAGATGCGGAGTGCGACTGAAGGTTACAGAAGCACCGGCTGTCACCTTCACGGGGGGAGCGCATCTTCAGGATCAGGAACGCACATGGAGATCACGGTTCGACATCGGGGCGGTGTGCAATTTGAGGTGAACGCGCGCGGCCATCGGATTATTTCGGATCAACCGCTGGAGAACTCTGGTACGGATGGCGGCATGACGCCGCCCGAGCTGCTGCTGGCCGCACTGGGAACCTGTGCCGGATTCTACGCCGCGCAGTATCTGAAGGCCAGGTCAGTTCCGGCGAGCGGCCTGGAAATCACCGTATCCGCGGAGAAGGAACTGCAACCGGCGCGGATGGACCGCTTCCGCATTCTAGTGAAGGCGCCGGGGGTGGATGACTCGCACTTGAAGGGGCTACAGCGCGCTGTAAAACGCTGTCTGGTACACAACACGCTGACCGGCACCCCGTCGATCGAGACGGTGATCGAAACCGGCGCAATGGCCAAAGCGTAGGGGCGCAGCGGGCTGCACCGCGATCCCAAGCTACAATGGTAGCGGGGCGTAAGGTGGAGCGCGAAAACGAAATCGAGCTGGTGCGGCAGCTGCGGGCCGGGAACCCGGCCGCGTTCGACCGCTTCGTGGAGCATTTCCGCTCCAAAATCTTCCAGTACTCGTGGATGATGTGCGGTCACCGTGAAGACGCCGAAGAAGTAGCGCAGGAGACGCTACTGAAGGTCTTCGAGAACTTCGAGCAGTTGCGCGAACCGGAGCGCGTCCGGTCCTGGGTCTTTCGCATCGCTAAGAACGCCTGCCTGATGAAGCGGCGCCGGGGCATCTTTGAGCCAGCGCAGGAGTTGTCGCTCGACGAGCTCATGCCGTTAGCCCAGCGCAACGGCCAGATGGTCAAGATCGAAATCGCCGACTGGTCCGGGCTGCCGGACCGCGAAGTGTTGCGCACGGAGTTGCGCGATGTATTGCAAAGGGCTATGGCGGAGCTTCCGGAGATCTATCGTTCCGTCATCCTGCTGCGTGACGTGGAGGAACTGTCCACCGAGGAGACGGCGCAGGTGCTTGAGGTCAGCACGGACGTGGTGAAGACGCGGCTGCACCGAGCGCGGCTGGCGGTACGGCAGTCGATCGACCTGTACCTGCGGAACATCGCTGAAACACGGGGGGGACGGAATGGCACACAAGTGCGGCAATTGCACTGAGATTTTCGGCATGCTTTCGGAGTATCTTGATCTTGAGCTGCCGCCGGCGATGTGCCAGGAAATCGACGAGCACCTGGCGACCTGTCCCCCGTGCGTTGACTTCGTCAAAAGCCTGCGCAAGACGGTGGATCTCTGCCGCCAGTACGAGCCTTCGGAGACGCCTGCGCCTCTGGGAGAGGCAGCCCGCCGGGACCTGCTTGCCGCCTACCGGCGGATGCTGACAGGCGAGTTTGCCAAACCTGAGAAGATCGAACTGCCGCGGTAATGCGTGCTCGAACTCCGGTCAGTATTCCCAGACGCGAAGTGCGTCGCCAAGCGCCTTCGCTTCTCGAATACTTGCCTGCTTGCCGTACAACCCCGCGATGCGGCGGGTCAGATCGAACTCCGACGGCAGGCGGGTCAGCGACACCAGTTCGCGGGGCAGCACAAGCCCCGCGACCTCGGGTATATCGGTATATCGCAGCACGTTCAGAAAAGGTGGGCCGCTCCAATGGGACACGGGCGGGTCGTCCACGATTACACGGGTGACGCGCTCGTCGAGCGCTCCAGCGTATAACGCGACGACGCTCATGTCTCTCCGGCCATAAACGGACAGGGACGAGACCGGCAGCTTCTGGTCCTTCAGCAGATAATCAATCGATCGCAGGACGTCCCAGAGCTGCATCGATTCGAGCGTGGTTCCCAGCAGCCCGGCCGTCATCTTTGTCGCCGCAAGCCGGACGTTATTCATCGGATAGTCGACGGCGCGCGGCTTCAAGATAAGCACGACGTGGTTGCCGAAAGCCGAGAGCACATTGTCGTAGTCAATGGAATAGACGATATCGCTTTCGCCCTTTACATAGATCAACGCCGGGTGGCTGGACTTCCCGTTCCGCGGGATGAAGAGCTGTCCGTGGACGCGAACGCTCTCTTCCGTCGTAAACTCCACGTTGTAAGAATCAGCGTAACGCGTGGTCCAAACCGTCTCGGGACCCTTCCACGCTGCAAATTCCGTTGTCTGCCGTGGGAAGTTCCGGAACACTTTCTCGCGGAGGTCGCGCAACAACTGGCTTCGCCGCCTCTGCCATTCCGGAAGCGACTTCGGCGCAGACAGTTCGGGCGTCCGGATGAACTCCTTGTGAATCCCTTCGTTGCGCGCGTTGGGCGGCGGGGCTTTCAGCACGCGCAGCTGCTCGCGGTCGGCGAGCTCGACCTTGCTTTCATCGAATGGGATGACTTTCCCTGTCAGCCAGCGTGCCAGCCACTCGTTCGCCTCCTTCCGATAGGGCGGGAGATCCTGATGCCCGGTCTCAAGAGCGAACTCCGCGATCTTGTCCTCGCTGCCGTACCAGGAGTACACAGGACGGAGCAGTTCGAAGAGTCTGTCGTACCCTGCCGGCGGGAAGGCTCCGTCTTTGCTCGCATTGATGATCTTGAGCGGCCGTGGTGCAATGAGCGCCCCGACAACCGGCAAGTCGAGCTGCCATGGATTCCAGAAGTAAATGCAGTCGCAGTTCTCGCGCACGACGTCTCCGGCCACGTGGGGGCCGATCGTCCATGTGCCATGAACGGGAGCGGCGACTTTGATCCGCTCATCGGCAGCAGCCGTAAACCACGTGATCGCCCCGCCTCCGGAGCGCCCCGTCATGCCGATTCTTGAGCGATCCACCTCGCTGCGCGTCTCCAGGTAATCGAGAGCGCGAATCGCGTTCCAGACCTCGGGTGCGGCAGGTGAATAGCCAAGCGACAGCCAGTACCACATCTCGAGGTCGTGCGTGCCGTGGTGGATCCCAGGAATCTCGCCGAACTCGATCGTATCCAGCAGGAATGCGACAAATCCGTTCTGGGCGAACCAGATTCCGTGCCGCTGATAATCCACCTTTGCGCCATGGGGCCCCGGCGAGTGCCCGGAGACATAAAGAATTGTGGGCAACCGGGTCGCTGCGGCGGCCTTCGGCAGATACAGGTTCCCCGTCACATAGAATCCCGGCATGCTTTCGAAGACAATGTTCTCGACGCGGTAGCCGGGCCGGTCGAATCCTCCGGTGATCTTCGCGTTCAGAGGAGTCCGCGGAGGTAGCGGGTCGAGCCCTAGCGAGTCCAGAAACAACCGACGAATTTCGGGGCGTTTCCTCCGCCAGTCGTCGAGCCCCCTGATGCCCCGAAACTGGCCGTCTGTAATTTCGGCTCCGCGGAGTTCGAGATGCTTGAGGAAAAGCCTGTATCGCTCCTCAGCGTTGTGACGGCGCTGGATGCCCTGCGTGCCCGTCTGGGCGCGCATCAGCGACACCCCGCAATAGGGTAGCGCGGCGAGCAGGCGCCGGCGTGAGAGACGAATCATCAGTAGTCCAGCCTCAGTCCAAACAGCATAGACCTCCCGGCGCCCGCTGTGGTCACAAGGCCGAAAGAACCGCTTTGAATATCCGTAGTCGGATTGTTGAAGTTCGCCCGGTTGAAGGCATTGAAAAGCTCCCAGCGGAACTGAAGGCGGGAGCCCTCGGTAAGCGCCCAGTTCTTATGGATGCCGGTATTCCAAACGATTGATCCGGGACCGGTCAGGATGAAGCGCGCCGAGTTGCCGTAGTAGCCGCGGTTGGAAGCCGGCACGACGAACGCAGCCGGATCAAAGATAGGCAGGTGCGCCCGAATCCGGTCCCCCATCTTACTGGAGTCGAGATTGCCGTCGGCAATTCGGTCGGGCCTTCCGCTGACCTGCCCCGTTCCAGCGGGATCGGCGTTGGAGTAGGCCGGACTGAGACGGCGTCCCGTCAGCATCGTCGTGATGCCCGCCAACTGCCAGCCTCCAATGAAGAAATCGAGAGGCCGTGCAATGGTGCTGCCGAAGCGCTTGCCGCGGCCGTACGGGATATCGATCACGTAACTGAACCGCAGCTGCTGGCGGCGGATATTCTGATCGTCGGCGCGTTCCAGGTACCGAGCATACTGGTTCTGCTGAATTGTGCCAGCATAACTGAGCAGGTCAGCATCCGTGAGAGCTTTTGCCAGCGTGTAGTTGATGTTGAACCACACCCCGGAAGCCATGCGCCGGTCTGCCTGGATCGTCAGGCCATGATAAATCGAGGAACCACCCGCCTGCACATAATCTGTCGAGTTGAATCGCGGATACGGACGGTTCGCGGCGCTAAATGGCACCGTGCTTGGCCGCAGCAGGTTTAGATTCTCCGTGTATGGAATGTTCAACGCGCGTGTGCCGACATAGCCGATGTCGAGCGCAATTCCCAGGATTTGCCGCCCGACGGACAGATTCCACTGATGCGTGCGCTCGTTCGGAAACCGCGGGCTCAGACCCCTGATGCTTTGAACCCCCGAAAACGTTGACGTCGTCTGGAACGGATTCGGGAACTGGATAATGGGCTTCGTTGGGTCCTCGATGAAGAAGGACTCAGTCGACTGCCACGGACCGCCTGTTGCGTTCAGGGCCAGCATTCCCGGCCAGAACTGCGTGTATAAGCCATAGCCCATTCGAACGACTGTCGTCGTATCCCCGAGCGGACGAATCGCAAGGCCGATCCTCGGGTTCCAGTTGTTGGTGTCTGTGTACATCAGACTTCGTTGCGGCAGCCCCGCCTCGGCGGCCGTGATGATCGGCAGTGTGGCAGCCACGCTCGGAACGAGATCCGAGGGAATCGTGCTGCCAGCGGTCACCATGCTTCCGGTCCTCGGATCAAAGGTGAAGATCCGGTTAAACTTCTCCACCCACGGCGTCTGATACTCGTACCGGACTCCAAAGTTCAGCGTGACGCGCGAGTGGAGCTTGAAATCGTCCTGGATATAGAAGCCCGTGTAAGTGCTGCGGGGATAGGCAGCCGGACGTGCAATTCCGCGGGCGGCTGTGGAAGGCCACCCGAGCAGGAAATTCGCATACGCAAGCCCGGTGAGGCGGTCGTCAAAGCTGTACTGGCCGCGGACGCTGAGAGGGCTTGTATCCTGATTCACCTGCAGCCTGCGGATATCGACGCCCGCCTTGAGTGTGTGGCGGCCGCGGAACCAGGAGATGTTGTCGATTACTTGATAGGTGTTCTGCGCCGTGTAACCGCGGTTCGTGCCCGTGGTTTGCGCGACCGGAATAGCTCCTCCGAAGCTGAAGAGCGGCATGCTGCGGATTCCCGGATCGTTGCCGGGGTTTTCGATGCCCTGAATCCCGAGCTGAGACAGGATATCGGCGCCGTAGTTGTAGTCCGTGCTCGTGCTGAAGGTTCGATTAAACCCGAGCTTCAGCTCGTTCACCAGCGTCGGGCTGAACGTATGGGTGTCGGAGACGACAACGCTCCGGCCGGGAATGTTACTGCGAAAGCCTTCCGCTCCGTATCCGTTCAGCAGTTCGCCGCGGTAGGTGTCCCCATTCGTTATCGTCAGACCGGTCCGGACAAAGAGCAGATTGGAATCCGAGATCCGCTGATCGACGCGGAACGAGTAGACGTTCGAATCAAAAGCACCGCCCGGATCGGCATAGTAATTGTTGGTCATACCATATGCCCCCTGGCCGGGCTGGTTGGGTAGCGGGTAAACCAGATCCTGCACCGTGAGCGCAACCGGACTGAGACGATTCTGCGGAATCCGGTTGCCCGGAAACGGCTGTCCTCCATTCAACGGATCAACCAAGTCGATCTGGCCGGCAAACTGGCTGAAATCTCCTTGCCGCATTGCTTCGGTCGGAACAATCCGGAAGACGCGGTTGCCCACGCGGTAGCGCGCGCCACTGTAGGAGGCGAAAAAGAACGTCTTATTCCGGCCGTCATACAGGCGAGGGATATACACCGGGCCGCCGCCATTCACTGCAAACAGATTGTGATTCGTGAAAGAGACTGGCTGACGGTCCGCCCAGGATCGCGCTGAGAACGCACTGTTGAAGATGCCCCAGTAGAGGGCTCCGTGAGGCTCGTTGGTGCCTGACTTACTGACAGCAGCGAACTGCGCCACCTGAGCGTACTCGGCTGACGAGTTCGAGGTGAGAATGCGGATTTCCTGGAAGGTTTCGATGTCCCCCGAGAATCCGTTGGCCGTGTTCCGGCTGTTCACCATGTCGTTCACGGAAATGCCGTCTGCCGTGAAGTTGTTGGCGGTATCCCGCGCACCGTTGACTTCAAATCCGTTCGAGCTCTGAACGCCGGCAGTCACGTTGGTGATGTTCGCCCAGCCGCGGCCGAAGACGCTCAGCGGCAGTTCGGCAAAGTCCCTCGCCGTCTTCAGATTTGAGAGCGTGGCCGACTCTGTGTCGATCTGGCTCAAGCCTCCTTCCACCGTGACGCGTGTGCTGACCTCACCGACTTCGAGCCGGACATCGACGCGTTTGTTCTGACCGCTGACAACATCAATTCGGGTTTGCTCGAACGTCTTGAAACCAGGCACCGTGACTGTGACCTGATAGAACCCCGCTTCCAGGCCGGAAACGCGGTAATCGCCGCTCGCCTCCGTGCGAATCGTCCGGACGAAGTTGGTCCCTTCATTGCGAACGGTCACTTCAGCGTCGGAGACCGGCGCGCCGCTGGCATCAGTCACTGTCCCGACAATACTGCTTTGGGTGAATTGCGCAACGAGAACGACAGGTAGGCACGCCAAGACGATGGCGGCGAGTACATAGCTCGGTGAACGGTTCATGATTCCCTCCATGCCCCCGCGCCGGGAAGCGCCATGGGGCGATATCCTCAGGTGCAGCGAATTATTACAGTGAGTGTAGGAAGTGGTACCTTCGCTGTCAACCGTTCGTCAGCAGATTTTGCTTTGCTTCGGCAGTATTGTGTCAACCGTGCCTCGACCGTCTTCATACAGTGACTGAATGAATCGTATCCATTCGCCAGCGATGTGTCATAATACTCAAACTGCCTCATTCCAATCCCTCTGCCCGCGTCGCTCCGTGCTTCCTTGACGCCCGCCCTCCGACTGTGTAATTATTCAATTGGCTGAATAAAGATTCGGTCCCGCCCGGTATCGCCGTCCCTACTCAAAGGCTCCACCGGCGGCAGAGGAGTTTATGATTGTGGCGACATCAATCCCAGCCAACGCGATCGGCAAGGTTTTGGCGGGCAACCTGACCCGGGACCTTGATTTGTCCCATGAGGAGCTGCTGCAGCTCCTGGAGCTGGCAAGCGACGTGAAGCGGAATCCCTCGAAGTACGCTCATGCGCTGTCGGGCCGCTATCTCAGCCTGCTCTTCGAAAAGCCGTCGCTGCGAACCCGCATGACGTTTGAGCTGGCGATTAAACAGCTAGGCGGGGACGCGGTACTCAGCACCGGTCCGATCGGCGATCGCGAGCCGTTAAAGGATGTCGCCCGCAATCTCGAGCGTTGGACGAACGGCATTGTGGCTCGAACGTTTTCTCAGGAGACGGTCGATCAGCTGGCCGAGTGGTCGAGCGTTCCGGTCATCAATGCGCTGAGCGACATGTACCATCCGTGCCAAGCGCTGGCGGATGTCTTCACGCTGAAGGAACGGTTTGGGTGCTGGAAGGGCCTGCAGGTTGCATTCGTCGGGGATGGAAACAACGTGGCGCACTCACTCATGCTGAATTGCGCCCGTCTCGGCGTGAATTTCTCGCTTGCCTGCCCGCAGGGCTATGAACCCAACCGTGAAATCGTCGCGAGTGCGGAAGGGCTGGCAGCGGTTTCAGGATCAGAGATCCGGATTACGCACGATCCGGCAACCGCCGTCTCGAACGCGCATGCGGTCTACACCGATGTTTGGGCCAGCATGGGTCAGGAGTCCGAGGCCGCAGAGCGTTCGCGGGTTTTCGCACCGTATCAGGTGAATAAGGAGTTAATGGCCAAAGCGAGGCCCGATGCGATTTTCATGCATTGCCTGCCGGCCAAGCGCGGCCAGGAGACGACCGACGACGTCATGGAGTCTCAGGCATCCGTGGTCTTCGACCAGGCGGAGAATCGCCTGCACGTGCAGAAGGCTCTCCTGCTGATGCTGCTCGAGTAGTCGATCCGGGCAGCGCTACAATCCGAATTTATGTCTACTGTTACGGTTTTGTGCGTCTCCCTGCGCGCCCGGGACGCCGTCACCAGAATGGATTTGTGCGCGATGGCGGCGGAACAGCAATGAAGCTGTGGGGAGGACGTTTCGAAAGCGGACCCTCGGAGGTATTTGAGCGTTTTTCGGGTTCGCTGCATTTCGACAAGAGACTGATCGATACCGACATCCGGGGATCGCAGGCGTTTGCCCGCGCGCTCCAGCGGGTCGGCATTCTAACCTCGGAGGAACTGGAACAGCTCCTCGCTGCGTTTGACGCGATTCGGGAGGAAGCGAAGGATCCGGCCTTCTTCCAAGGAGCCACCGACGAGGATGTCCACACGCTGGTCATTCGCAAGCTGAAAGAGCGCGTCGGCGGGCTCGCCGATAAAATCCATACGGGCCGCAGCCGCAACGAGCAGGTGTCGCTGGACATCCGCCTCTGGCTGCGCGACGAGATCGACCGCTCGCGCGGCCTGCTCCTCGATTTCATGGGCTCACTGCTTGCGATGGCGCGGAAGTATCCGGACGCGGTCGTGCCCGGCTACACCCATCTCCGGCGTGCCCAGGCGGTCCTGTGGCCTCACTATCTGCTCGCCTACTTTGAAATGTTCGACCGCGACCGCGAACGGCTGGACCAGGCGCGCGCCAGAGTGAACCGGATGCCGCTTGGATCAGGAGCGCTGGCTGGCAGCGGGTTTCCCTTCGACCGAGAAGCAATCGCTCGAGAACTTGGCTTCGACGGCATCACACGGAATTCGATGGATGTCTCCGCCGATCGCGACTTTGCGCTCGACTTCCTGTCGGCCGCGTCGATGATTCTCCTGCACCTCAGCCGGTTCGCTGAAGACTGGATTCTTTATTCGAGTGAGGAGTTCGGCTGGCTGGAGCTCGGCGATGACGTAACCAGCGGATCGAGCCTCATGCCGCAGAAAAAGAATCCGGACTCGCTGGAGCTAATTCGGGGCAAAGTAGGACGGGTCTTTGGAAGCTACACGTCTCTGTTCCTGACAATGAAAGGTCTGCCGCTGACGTACAATCGCGACATGCAGGAGGACAAAGAGGTCACGTTCGACGCCCTCGATAATTTCGCTCTGGTCATCGCAGCTATGACCGGAATGGTCGAGGACATGGAGCCCAACATTGAGGCCATGCGGCGCGCCGCGAGCAGCGGCTATTCAACAGCCACCGATCTTGCGGACTGGCTGGTGCAGCGATTGGGCGTGCCCTTCCGTGAAGCCCGCCACATCACAGGGCGAATAGTTGCAGAAGCAGAGCGCCGCGGCGTCGAACTCGAGCATCTACCACTCGAGGCGATGCAAGCCATCGAGCCTCGCATCACCGCCGATGTTTACTCTGTTCTCAGCGTAGAAAACTCCGTCCGGAGCCGCACCAGTTATGGTGGAACGGCGCCACACAACGTCAGAGAAATGGCTCGTTTGTGGATAAACCGGTTGGGAGAAAATCAAATGCGAGGTTAAGTTGCTCCTATCCCATTGCGGGGAAAGGGATAACCGAGCTTTAGGGGGACTCGGGAGAATGCGGGGTATGATCACGGCCGGCGCCGTTTGCGCCGGTTGGTTCATGTTGTGCACCCAGAGTATCGGCGAGCCCTTCAATACCTGGACCTATTACGAATGCGTGCAGGATTGCCGGGACAATAAACCAATCGAAATGACGCTTCAGCAGTGCATCATCCTGCAGAAGTGCGATCAATATCCGCGACCGCGTCGCACCTATCAGGAATGCGTTCGATACTGTGAAGCCCAATTGGTACTGACTGGCCAGACACTGCAACAGTGCATCGCAAAGTACGTCTGCAGCCAGTATCCGCAGAGGTAATGCGGACACTCATTGACGCTGCTATTCGCAGCATCGCGCGTTCGTGATTCGACGCTAAACGCTAGGCCCGTACCCAGCCCTTGCTCGTGAGCCG
>CALGAR010000091.1 GCA_937959285.1 uncultured Bryobacterales bacterium | reverse complement strand
AAAGGTGACAACGGCGCAAGTATCCGCCGCGTGCACACGAAGCTTCAATTAGGCCGCAGTCGTGAGACTGCGGAAAGAGCACCTCACGTATCATATTCAATTTTCAAAGACCGAGAGGCCGCCTTGCGAGCGGCCCGCGAGGAGTTCGCTGCCTCGACACCTTCCCAAGACTGCGCCCTCCCAAAACTCCACAAAAGCAAGGCAGTTACCCCCATGCGAGCGGTCCCCAGGGTTTTCCACGCACCCCGCCGCTCGCACTCCTCATCGCGTCAGGAAAACCGGATACTCCGCAATCTCCCCATCCAACACCCGAGCCAACAGCCGCGCCTGTATCTCGAGCAGCCGTCGATAACTGACCCGGTAACCGAACAGCGGATGTGTCACCAGGGAATCCATGCGCAACTCGTATGCTCGAAACAGCGCCTTCCTCCCGGCTGGCGTCAGCGCGACCGCCGGTCCGGCCTGAACGAAGTCAGAAGGCGTCACCATCTTCGTATTGATCGCCGATAGCACCGCCGAGTCCGCCACCAGCGGGCGGAAGGGCTCCATCAGATCGAGCGCAAGCGCCGGACGGCCGAATCGCGGCTGATGATAGAAGCCCATGTATGGATCCAGACCGACAGCGTAACACGCAATCGTAAAGTCCTTGGTCAGCAGGCTGTAGGCTAACGAGAGCAGGGCGTTCACCGGATCGCGCGGAGGTCTCCGGTTCCGCCCTTCAAAGTCGAAAGAAAAGGAATCGGGCGGCCGATCCTCTTCACCTTTCAGCATCCCGGCGAAGTTCTGAAAATAGATTCGGGCCGCGCTGCCTTCGATTCCCAGGAGTTCCTCGAGGTCCCTGGCGCGCTTCGCATCCTCCGCGAGCTCCTTCATTCGCGCAAGGTCCCTCTGGTTCGGCTCAATATGGTTTCGTTGCAGGACCGTCCTCTGGTTCCGAATCTTGCCCCACACCAGCAGTCGAGCCAAAGAGCGCGCAAACCACGGTTCGCTGGCCAGCCTGAATTGAGCCTGACGGGTGAAGATGTTCTTGGAATTCAGTCCGGTGGTTATTCCGTAGAACCATCCTCCTTGGGAGAAATAACAGATTGGAATGGACCACTCGCACAGATTCTGAATGGCCTGCGTCGTTATCTGCACATTCCCAAAGAGGTTCACCTGGCAGATTTCGCCGATCCGAACTTCCTCCACCAGGCGGTCGCGGTCCTTCACCTGCAGGACGTCCCCGGATTTACCAACTCGTAGCCCCTGCGAATTCAGATATAGCGGCCGATTCTCCTGCCTCGGCGTGACTAATTGCCGCATCTCACGCCCTGCCGGTTTTTTCGGGATCGGCCAGGCTTCAAAGAGATTCAGCTGGGCCGGTTCCTCGTACGTTGACTCGCGGAGAACCGTTGTCTCATCCGGTAAGCAGATGCCGACCAGGGAGCAGCCGGGACACTTCGGCGAATCGATTAAAGGAGATGGAATACTTCCTTGGGCTGCTGTCGCCCATGCAGACCGGATCGCCTCCTCTGTCTCCGCTACGACGCTCTCATCGATTCGCACCCGGACGCGCTGGCGCGTCTTGGCGTAATATGCAATCCCTTCGTCACAGCGGTACCCGTTGTCCCGTAAGATCAGAGCTTGTACCGCCAGCTGTGCCCGGTCTGTGGGCCAAACATCGAGTCCTTCCTCCGTCTCACGTGGCCGTCCGTGCTTATAGTCAACTGGAGTGGCGACGCCACCGGTCATTTCGATCAGGTCGATTTTGGCGATCACACGAAGCCGTTCGCTCGAGAGCGTTACAGACCGGGAGTGGATCTTCTCGTCGGTCTCAGTTTCAGGGCTGGGCAGGGAACCGTTGCCTGCGTCGACGCGCCGGTGTTCAAATCTGCCTTCGAGCGTGTCGGCGCTGTCCCGAAAGATCCCCTCCACCCACTCGTAAAAGAACAAGCGGGGACAGTAGACGAACTCGTTGACCATCCGCGCCGGCAAGTAGTCCGGCAAGGAACGTCTCGTAGATTCGGGAAGAACAGGCAGTGCTCCCATCCGTGTTTCGCCCTTTCGTCCCGGTCAGACGACGATGCAGGGGGCATCGACAGCCGAGTAGGGTCTGCCAAGTGCGGTGATCACCC
>CALGAR010000090.1 GCA_937959285.1 uncultured Bryobacterales bacterium | reverse complement strand
TCGGGATCTCCGGGATAAGAGGCTCCTTACCTTTGACTCGGATAAGCTTTCGAGAGTTGAGCTTCGAGTCAAGGGACAAGTCTATGAGTTTGGCAAGAACAGCCAAAACGAATGGCAGATTGTGAAGCCGCGTCCTTTGCGGGCTAACAACGGAGAGGTGGAAGATCTGGTTCGCCGCCTGCGCGACGCGAAGATGGACACCTTTATCTCCGAGGAGGAGGCCGCTAAAGCCGATTCGAAGTTCGCTTCCGGGACTCTGGTTGGAACAGCGATCGTGACGGATGCCTCCGGCTCTCAGCAAATCGAAGTTCGCAAAGGCAAAGACAACAGCTATTACGCACGCAGCAGCGTGGTTAAGGGCGCACACAAGCTCATGGGTGACTTGGGCGACTCTCTTGGCAAGAGCCTGGATGATTACCGGAATAAGAAGCTGTTCGACTTTGGCTTCAGCGACCCCACGAAGGTGGAGGTCAAATCCGGTGACAAGACTCAGGCCTTTGAGAAGTCAGGAGAGAAGTGGATGTCGGGCGGCAAGGAAATGGACGGCGTCGGTGTTCAGACGCTGATCGGCCGGCTGCGCGACCTGTCCGCCACGCGTTTCCCTGAGCAGGGCTTCACGAAACCCGAGATTGAACTGTCGGTCGTATCCGATGGAGGAAAGCGCACCGAGAAGGTTCTGATAGCGAAGAACGGCAATCGCTGGATCGCAAAGCGCGAAAACGAACCCTCGCTCTACGAACTGGATCAGAATGCAGTAGAGGATATTCAGAAGGGCGCGAGCGAGGTGAAACCGGCGTCGCCTCCACAGGGGCAGAACAAAAAGTAGCCCGCGAATGAACGGCCTTCTCACGGACCTATATGAACTGACGATGGCTGCCGGCTATCATTTGACCGGCAAGTCCGAAGAGAAGGCAACCTTCGAGCTCTTTGTCAGAAGGCTCCCGGACCACCGCAACTTCCTGGTTGCGGCTGGTCTGGCGCAGGCGGTTGAATACCTTCTCAATTTTGGATTCACCGAGGAGGAGATCGCTTACCTCCGTACCCTGCCTCAATTCCGCCAGGTCGGCGAGGATTTCTTTGAGGTGCTTCGCGGCCTGCGCTTCACGGGCGACGTGTACGCGATGCCTGAGGGCACGCCCTTTTTCGCCAACGAGCCGGTACTCGCGGTTCACGCTCCGCTGATTCAGGCGCAAATCGTCGAGACCTACCTGTTGTCGACGATCGGTTTTCAGACGCTCGTTGCAAGCAAGGCGGTACGGATTGTCGAAACTGCGGCGGGACGAGGCGTCGTGGAATTCGGTACTCGCCGCGCGCATTCGCCGGAGGCTGGAGTTCTGGCTGGACGCGCCGCCTACGTTGGCGGCTGCATCGGAACCAGCAATGCGCTGGCCGGGATGCGATACGGCATACCCGTATTCGGGACCGCTGCGCACTCCTGGGTACAGTCGTTCCCCGCCGAAATCGAAGCGTTCCGGCAATTGCAGCGCCTGCTCGGCGAAGCGACCATTTACCTCATTGATACGTACGATACCGTTCACGGTGCTGAGCTTGCGGCATCTCTGGGGCGCCCGATCTACGGCGTTCGTCTCGACAGCGGCAATCTCGTTGAACTTGCTCCGGTCGTCCGAGGCATTCTGGATAGGGCCGGATTGAAGGATGCCAAAATTATGGCGACCGGCGACCTGAACGAATATCGGATCCTCGAGTTAATCGCTGCCGGAGCGCCGATCGATTCCTTCGGCGTCGGAACGGACCTCGCGACTTCCTCCGATTCGCCCACTCTTAGTGTCGTCTATAAGCTGGTAGAGCTGGAGACCGGCGGCGCCCACCGCTACACCGCGAAATTCAGCGAGGAGAAACAGACAATGCCGGGGGCCAAGCAGGTATTCCGGTTCAGCGATCACGATCTCATTGCCTGTCGCGATGAACAGCCTCCCAAAGGAGCGGAGCCTCTCCTGGAGCCCGTCATCCTAAACGGCAAGCTGGTCGCTCCGCTGCCCTCAACTGCAGCCGCGAGAGACCGGGCGGCTGCTGCGATCAAGCGTTTACCGACTGCATTGCGCAGTCTGTTTGAGAGCGATAGTGTGTGGCGGGTTCACTACAGCCCCAAGCTGCTGTCCCTGCGCGACCAACTGCTCGGAGTTTCCCGATGAAGACCGTCTTTTTCGACATCGACACTCAGATTGATTTCGTCTTCCCCGCCGGAGCCCTGTACGTGCCGCGCGCGGAATTGAAGCTTCCTTCCATCGCGGCTCTGAACCGTTACGCCGCCTCCCAGGGCTATCCGATTATCTCTACCGTAGACGCTCATGGCGAGAACGACCCGGAATTTCGCATCTGGCGGCCGCACTGCATTGCGGGAACTACCGGTCAGGAAAAGCCTCAGTCGACTCTCGTCGAGAAGCCGTTTGTCGTGCCGACTTGGGAGAACGCTCCGCTGCCTGATGCGAGCGTGAAGCAGACGGTCGTCGAAAAGCAGATGCTGGACTGTTTTACCAATCCCAATCTGTCGCGCCTGATCGAACAGTACAATGCTGTCCGTTACGTGGTGTATGGAGTCGTGACGGAGCACTGCGTTCGCTGTGCCGCAATGGGCCTCCTCCGGACAGGAAAGCGCGTGGAACTGGTTACGGATGCGACCGAAACCCTGCATCCCGAGGAGTCGGACCGGACACTTCGCGAATTCGAGCAGGCCGGCGGCGTCCTCACGACTGTTTCCCACTATCTGGCCTGATCACGCTTCAGGCGGAATGGGAACCTCTTTCGCGTGTCTCCAGAGGCGCTCCAAGTCGTAGTACTGGCGTGCCTGTGCTGTGAAGATGTGGACCAGAAGGTCCCCGTAGTCCATGAGCACCCATTCGGCGTTCGGGTATCCTTCGATGCTCAAGGGGGCTTCGCCTTCCTCTTTCAGGCGCTTCTCGATCTCGTCGCTGATCGCCTGAATCTGGCGCTGGCTCGCGGCGGAACAGATCACAAAGAAGTCTGCAAAGGATGTGACCTCGCGTAGATCCAACACTTTAATATCCGTCGCCTTCTTGGATTCCGCGGCCCGCACGGCCGTCAGCCAGGAGGGACTGAGTGTGGCTTGCGTCTGCGCCTCGGCGCTTTTCTGATGGTGTTGCACTATCTAGCGAAACAGTCTCCTACCCTGATCGTACTACAATGAAAAAATATGCGGGACCGTACGCTGCCGGTATTGTTGTGCCTCTCGGCGGCAATGTGTCTTGCACAAACAGCCATCACCGCTGAAGCTCGCCAGCAGGAAGAAATTGAGCGGATCCGCGAGCTGGTGAACGCCGGAGCTCTGCCCCGAGTTCGCCTGGAGGAGGCGGAGCGTCAGTTGGAAGACTTGCGGGATCGCCAGGTTCTGGACCGCGTGCTTTACGGCGGCCTGACCGTAGAAGACCTTACCGAAGAGCAGGCCGATGAGATGGTGGCCGCTGCGAGACGGAGGCTCGAGCGCCAGGAGAAGGCGTACAAGCAGGCATTAGAGCTTGTGGAGGCTGGGGCGCGTGCCCGGGCTTCGACGGAGCCCCTCCTCGAGGAGTTGAATTTTCGCCGCCAGACGCTCCAGCTTGCGGAAGAGAGGGCCAGTCTTTTCAGGGAACTGGTTGCGCAGGCGGCAAACGAGAAGGAAGTCGAGGAGCAATCGACTGCGGCTCCTGTTGCCATCGCGGAGCGGTACGATGGCAATGGTATTTTTCACGAGGGGCACTTACGAAAGATCGAGGCTGCGTTTCGAAAGAAATTTGACCGGCCGCTGCCTATCAGCGCCCGTGGAACCACAGCCGTGCACAGGGCGCTCGGATTTGACCACCGTAACCGGGTGGATGTTGCGCTCAATCCAGATCAGCCCGAAGGTGTGTGGCTCCGTCAGTATCTGGAGGCTGCCAAGATTCCCTACTTCGCCTTCCGCGCCGCCATTGCCGGCAAAGCGACCGCCCCTCATATCCACATAGGATTGCCCAGCGGCCGGTTGCGCGCGTCAGACTGATTTCATGGCCGAAGAAAACTTGAAAGTACTTCTGCCGGCAGAGCAGATTCAGTGCCGCATCCTGGAACTCGGCGCGCAGATTGATGCCGATGCTACACAGGACACCCTGCACCTCGTGGGGATTCTCAAAGGCTCGTTCATGTTTCTGGCCGATCTCGCACGGGCTGTGAAGCGTCCGGCAAAGGTCGACTTTATTGGGATCTCGAGCTATGGCTTGGGCAAGCGGTCCTCCGGCGAAGTCCGGCTGACGAAAGATCTCGATCTTTCCATTGAAGGCGCGGAAGTCATCCTGGTGGAAGACATTGTTGATAGCGGCATCACCCTCAATTACCTGATCAACTTACTCGAACAGCGGAAACCAAGCTCTCTCCGGATTGCGACACTTCTTGACAAACCGGAACGGCGCCAGCGGCCCATCAAAGTGGACTATGTCGGCTTCACGATTCCCGACAAATTCGTAGTTGGATACGGGCTCGATTACGCTGAGAAATACCGAAATCTCAAGGACGTCTGCTATATCGAGCAGGACTATTCCTGAGTCCGCGGCAGGCGTGCGAATTCTTCATACATATCCGTCGCGACGAAATCCACGCCTGCCTCAATGGCGGCCCGCCACCTTTCCATGACCTTGTCGAGAGAACCGAAGTTATATCCCGGGCGGAAGCCCATCTTCTTGCCGGTTAGAGGAGAGTGCCCGTTCAGAGTGTAGAAGCGGATCCATAATCGGTTCTGATGGGCGTGCTTCACGAGCGCTCGCAGGCGCTGTTCCTCGTCGCGGGTCCATTCTCCCGCCGCCTTCTGGCCGCCTTCCTCAACCACGGACCATGGATTGTTCCACCATCGTCTGTAGTTGGTCGCCCGCTCCTTCATCATGGCTTCGGGCGGTGTCTTCCAGGTAGCTCCCTCGGCGACGTGGACGGCGCCGAACACGCGGAGGCGGCCTCCCACAGGCACCTTGTCGTGAAAAGCTGCCTTTTGGGCGTCCGAGGAGCCAGTTAGAACCAGAATCGGCTTCCACTGTAAAGGCTGCGGTGTTCCTTCATCCTCAACGCGCTCTGCCGTTGTCAGCCAGCCTTCGTACTCGCCGAGAAGATTCCAAATCTCGGCATGGTGTTCCGGTTCGTTTGTCTTGAAGTCCAGATTCAACACGATGATTGGCCAGTCGTCCCGGCGATCCGAAGCGAGCGCTTTCTCGACAATTGGCCGCACGCGTTCGAAAAAGTGCTCGCGTAGCGAAGGCTCATTGCCCGTGACGTGATCCCCGTGGGAAACGATTGACTTGCCAGCACCTGTTTTCGGGTCGCGATACCAGAACAAGTCCTGCTCAATTGCCAGAGGAGTTCCCGTGGACAACGCCCGATCGATGCGCTGGGTCCACTGCCCGCCTTCCGGATAGCAGTTATGCGCGTCTAATAAAACGCGCGTTCCGGGCGCCTGAGCCAGAGCGCCGGCGGCCCAGATGAGCAAGAGCGCGAAGAACCTCATGGTTTTACATTAGATCGCAAAACTGGCGTCGATTGTTTATCATGTTGGTTCCACCTGTTAACAGATCCTGGCTGAGCGCAAAAGCGGGAAACCGATGGTCGCTTGTCGGAGTCTACCCTCTTTTAGAGTCTACTTCGGCCCTCTCTGCGCCTCTAGTGTCCTCATGAGCCATTCCACCATGCCATCTTTTCTCCAGGGCTGGCAGCAGCGGTTGTCGGCTCTTCGCAATGTGCCCCCGGTGTTGCGGATGGTTTGGGATGCCGGGCCGGCTTTGGTAGCGGCCGGACTTGTCTTTCGAGTGGCCTCGGCGCTCGTTCCGCTGGGGGTGCTGTGGGTATCGAAGCTCATTATCGATCTCGTCTCCGCCACTGTCAAAGCGCAGGGCCCCGTGCCGGCGGAGATCTGGTGGCTGCTGCTGCTCGAGTTCGTGCTGGCGGGTAGCGGGCATATTTTCGGCCGCCTGATTGACTATTGCGATTCCCTGCTGGCCGACGAATTTACGCGGCACATCAGCCTCCGCGTCATGGATCACGCGGCCCATCTTGACCTCGTGTCGCTGGAGGACCCGTCGTTCCATGACACTTTAGAGCGGGCGCGGGTCCAAACGACGGACCGCCTGAGCATGCTCAACGCGATCGGCCGGATGATCCAGCAATTTGTCACGCTGGTATCGCTCGCCGCCGGCGTTTTCTTCTTCGCGCCGTGGCTTCTGGTTGTGCTGGTCGTCGCCGTAATTCCTGCCTTCTTAGGCGAAAGCCACTTTGCCTTCCTCGGCTACTCGCTGGCGTTCCATCAGACGCCGCGCAGGCGGCAGCTCGACTATCTGAGGGTGCTCGGCGCGAGCCGGGAGAGCGCCAAAGAAGTGAAGATTTTCGGCCTCGGAGGCTGGCTCAGGACGCGGTATGCCGAAATCACCGACAGCATCATTCGAGAGAACCGGGCGCTGGCCCGGAAACGCGTCATCGTTGGCGCGCTGCTCGCCCTCGTTGTGAGCCTGAGCTACTACGGTGCTTACGCCGTGGTGGTGTATCAGACGCTGCTGCGAAATATCACGATCGGCGACCTGATCTTCCTGGCCGGCGCGATCGCTGGCGTCAGCTCCAACATCTCTGCCCTGTTTTCGACCTTCTCGAGCATCGCAGACCAGGCGCTGTTTCTTACGGATCTCATCAAGTTCTTCGACGTCCGTCCGCGAATCCGGTCGAAGCCAAATGCGCTCCCTGCACCGCGGCCGATTCGGGACGGCTTCATCTTCCGCGATGTCTCCTTCCACTATCCGGGCTCGGACCGTCTCGTCCTCAACCGCTTGAACATGCATCTCGAGCCCGGAACGCGTGTGGCGCTGATCGGAGAGAACGGCCAGGGCAAGACAACGATCGTCAAGCTGCTGGCGCGGCTCTACGACCCGACCGAAGGTCAGATTCTGCTGGACGGCGTCGATCTGCGCGAATACAGCGTCGAGGATCTTGCGCGGGAGATCGGTGTCATCTTCCAGGATTTCATGCGATACGACATGACTGCGCGGGAAAACATCGGAGTGGGCCGCATTGAACTCGCCCACAACGAGGCACTCTTGCGCGAATCCGCTCGAAAGAGCATGGCCTGCGAAGTGTTGGAGAGACTGCCCAAGGGTCTCGACCAGATGCTGGGCAGACGCTTCGACGGCGGTTTCGATCTCTCGGGCGGGGAGTGGCAGAAGTTTGCCTTAGCGCGCGCTTACATGCGCGATGCGCAGGTGCTGATACTCGATGAGCCGACGGCATCCCTTGATGCCCGCTCGGAATACGAGGTTTTCTTGCGCTTTGCGGAATTAACGGAAGGAAAGCTGTCCATCCTGATCTCGCACCGCTTCTCCACGGTGCGCATGGCGGACCGGATTCTGGTGATCGAAGGAGGAGCGATTCGAGAGGAAGGAACGCACCAGCAGTTGCTGGCCAAAGGCGGCGTTTACGCCGGAATGTTTGAACTACAGGCAGCGGGATATCGATGAGCGAAGCGGTAATTGATCAGTCGGTACAGGATCTGTTACGCACGCGAGCACGGATACTCGCATTGCACGGAGCCGATACCCATGGTCGAGGCCGTCCACTCATGCCTCGCCTGGAGGAATGCGGCCGGACATTGAAACACGCCCGCAGTCGATGGGAAAGCCAGCTGCGGCGTGGAGAGGCGATTTCGCCAGCCGCTCTATGGCTGGTGGAAAACCACCTGTATATTCAAGGCCAACTGCGGGACGTCCGTGAGTTCCTCCCGAATGTCTACTATGGCGAGTTACCCAGGCTTACTCGCGGGCCGCTGGGCGGCTATCCGCGGATTTACGAAATTGCGCTTGAACTGATTGACCTCACGGATGCCCAGATCTCGCTGGAGGCCATCACAACGTTTGTTGAGAGCTATCAGGAATCGAAGCCTCTCACGATGGGTGAATTGTGGGCCCTGGGCGCAATGCTGCGGCTGGCCCTCATCGAGGAGATCGGCAAAGTGGCTGAGGCCGAACTGGCCGAACCGGGATTGGGCAGCGAGCCGAGGATACGTCATTCGATCCTGAGTCTGAGGACAATCGGCGAGATTGACTGGAAGGAGTTCTTCGAAAAGGTCAGTCTCACCGAACGCAAACTGCGCGAGGACCCAGCCGGAGTGTACCCGCACATGGATTTCGCCACGCGGGACCATTATCGTCACGTGCTTGAGGACCTCGCGCGCGGGTCCGGTCTCGACGAAGAAGAGGTTGCCGAACGGCTGGTCCGCTACGCCGCCTCTGCCTCCGGCGATCTGCGTTACCGGCACATCGGCTACTACCTGATCGATCGCGGCGCTCCAGCCTTCGAGAGGCTGATCTCTTATAAGCCGCGCTTCGACAGGGCATTGCGGCGGTTTGCATTAAAGCACCCCGAGCTCTTCTACCTCGGCGGCATTGAACTGTCAACCTTTGCCGTCATTGCCCTCTTTCTCTCGCAGCTCTCCTCGCTCGAGCCGCAGGTGGTTGCGTTCTTCCTGCTGTTCCTGCCGGCCACGGGCGTGGCCGTGTCCTTCATGAATCAGCTGACCACCATGCTCCTTCCGCCGCGGCGCTTGCCGAAGATGGACTTCTCCGAAGGCATTCCTGAAAGCTGCGCCACCATGGTTGTCGTGCCGACGCTCATGCTGTCGCGGGATTTCGTTGAGAAGCTGATCGAGGATCTCGAAGTTCGATTTCTTGCCAACCGCGATCCACAGCTTTCGTTCGCGCTGCTGACGGACTTCCCCGATGCGCCTGAGCCCGCTCCGGATGACGCCGAGCTCGTGCAGGCGGCCGTGGACGGGATCCGCCGTCTCAACGACCGCTATGCCCATCTGGGGCGCAGGCCCTTTTACCTCTTCCACCGGGCCAGGGAATGGAATCCGAAGCAGTTCAGCTTCATGGGATGGGAGCGGAAGCGCGGAAAGCTGATTGACTTCAACAACCTGCTCTGCGGTGAGGAGAACTCTTTCGCAGTGAAAGTGGGTGACATGTCGGTGCTCAAGCGGATCAAATACGTCATCACGCTCGACACGGACACGCAGCTCCCGAGAGACTCTGCCCGCAAGCTGATTGCGGCCATCGCCCACCCGTTAAATCGCCCTGTGATTGATCCCGTCACGCGCCTGGTCCGCGAGGGCTACGGAATTCTGCAGCCTCGTGTCGGCATCAGCGTGCAGTCTGCGGGGAGATCCCGCCTTGCGCGCATCTACTCCGGCCAGACAGGCATCGATCTGTACACCACCGCTGTTTCCGATGTCTATCAGGACCTGTTTGGAGAAGGAATCTATACCGGCAAGGGTCTTTACGATGTCGAAATCTTTCAGAAAGTCCTCAGCCGCCGGTTCCCGCACGATGCGTTACTGAGCCACGACCTTATCGAAGGCTTGTACGCCCGCGCGGCGCTCGTATCCGATGTGGAGGTTATCGACGATTACCCGTCGCATTACGGAGCCTACTCAAAGCGTAAGCATCGCTGGGTTCGGGGCGACTGGCAGGTAATGCTGTGGCTGCTGCCCCGCGTCCCCCATTATGACGGCACCTTTGTTCCAAATCCGTTGCCCTTGATCTCCCGTTGGAAGATCTTCGACAACCTGCGCCGGAGCCTGATCGAACCAACAACATTTCTGCTGCTGCTTGCCGGATGGCTCTTCCTCCCCGGAGGGGCGGACTACTGGACGCTTGCAGTTGTGCTCCTGCTTCTTTGCCCGACCTGGACGGAACTCCTCCTGTCCTGGGTTCATGTGCCGCCGGTCCGACTGTGGCGGGCGCATCTCCGCGAAACGGGCTTCCGCTTCCTTGCCGGCCACCTCAACACACTACTGACGCTGACCTTTCTGCCGCATCAGGCGCTTCTCATGCTCGATGCGATCGTCCGGACCATTGTACGTACGATAACGGGGCGGAGGCTGCTGGAGTGGGAGAGCGCCGCAGAAGCAGAGAGAACCGGCAAGGCCCGGATTCTGTCGCTGCATTCGTACCTCGCGGTAGCGGCGCTGTTGTCGGCGGTTTTGGCGGTCCTTCTTGGCGCCTTTAAGCCCTCTGAGTTCATTTTTGCAATCCCGATCCTGGCGCTCTGGATTGCGGCTCCTCTGGTGGCGATGTGGCTGAATGCGCCAATCCGGTCCGCGCCGGGCATCTCCAGCCGGCAGGATCGTGAGTATCTGCTGGATATCGCGCGCCGTACGTGGCGTTACTTCGAGACCTTCTCGACGCCCCGGCATCGCAACCTGATTCCCGATAACTATCAGGTGGATACAGGCGCTGCCGCTGCCCGAATTTCTCCAACCAACCTAGGGCTCCTGATGAATTCGCAACTGGCTGCCGTCGACCTCGGATTCATGAGCTGCAAGGACCTGGTCAGGCGCTCGCGGGACGTCATGGAGTCGGTTCAGCAAATGGGGCGCTTCCGCGGCCACTTCTACAACTGGTACGACACGGAGACGCTCGCGCCGCTCTGGCCGCCCTACGTTTCCACCGTCGACAGCGGGAACCTCGCGGCGAGCCTGATTACGCAGCGTCAGGGGTTCCTGGAGCTTGCGGAGCGGCCGGAGAACGCTGCTTTACGCCCCGACCTGCTGTGGCTGGCCGATCGCTGCGCGGAGCTCGTGGAGGAGATGGACTTCTCCTTCCTCTACAACGAAAAGAAGAAAGTATTCTCGACTGGTTTCGACCCGCTTGCAGAGCACCGCGACGAGTATCATTACGACCTGCTGGCCTCCGAGGCGAGAACGGCCAGTTTCATCGCCATCGCAAAGGGAGACGTGCCGCAGGAACACTGGTTCCATTTGGGCCGGAGCATCACGCTCTATCACGATCAGCGGATCCTTCTGTCCTGGAGCGGCACGATGTTCGAGTACCTGATGCCCGCCCTATGGATGCGCACCTGGCCGAATACTTTGCTTGACCGGTCGCAGCGCGCTGCCGTGTACTGCCAGGCGAAGCACTGCCGGAAGCTCGGCGTGCCGTGGGGAATTTCGGAATCCGCCTACGATGCTCGCGACTCGCAGGGGAACTACCGCTATCAGGCCTTCGGCGCGGCTCCTCTTGCCTTGCGGCGCAATGCGCCTGAAGAACTGGTGATTGCGCCCTATGCCACACTCCTCGCCCTGCAAGTCGAGCCGAAGCTCGCGCTCCGGAATCTTCGGCGCATGGAGCAGCTGGGCTGGCTTGGAGACTGGGGCTTTTACGAAGCCGTTCAGTACGTGCGCAAGAAGCCCGTCATCATTCGAAGCTACATGGCCCACCACGTCGGGATGAGCCTCGTGGCGCTGGATAATGCGCTGAACGACGGCATCATGCAGAGGCGGTTCCACGCGCATCCCATGGTGCAGGCTACAGAGCTTCTGCTGCAGGAACGCGTCCCAACCGCTGTCTGGATCAGCCGGCCCGAGCCTGCTGCGGAAGAGCCCGTCCTTGTGGAGGAGGACGCGGCGACGGCAAGCGGAGCATGAGCTCAAGCCATCCGATAGAATGGACGTTGCTTTCTTTCGGTGGACTGAGCGATGAAATATCTGCAAGATCTCTGGGACCAGCAACTGGCTTCGCAGTGGGAAGATAACCCGCTCGAACTGCTCCGATACCGGTCGAACCTGCTTGGGGCCGACCTTCGCATTACGAATTTTGGAGGCGGCAATACCAGCTCCAAGTACGAGGCGATCGATCCGTTTACCAAACAGCGGGTCCGCGTGATGGCTGTCAAGGGCAGCGGAGGCGACCTTGGCAGCATCACGGCGAAAGGATTTGCGATTCTGTACCTCGACCGGCTGGAGCAACTGCGGTCTATTTACAGAGGGGAGCAGTTTGAAGACGAGATGGTCTCCTATTACCCTCTCTGTGCCTTCGGCGACAGCAAGGCGCCCGCTTCAATTGACACACCTCTCCATGCCTTCCTTCCCTTTCCCCACGTCGATCATTTGCATCCCGATTGGGCGATCGCTCTTGCGGCCAGCGCCAACGGGAAGGAAAAGACGGAAGAGTTTAACAAGCGTTACGGGCACAAGCTGGTTTGGCTCCCTTGGCAGCGTCCGGGCTTCGAGCTCGCTCTGATGCTGCGGAGGGCGGTTGAGGAGAATCCGGGATGCGATGGCATTATTCTAGGCAGCCATGGCCTGTTCACCTGGGGGCAGACGCAGCGTGAATCGTATCTCAATAGTCTTACGATCATTGACCAGCTCGGTGAGTTCATAGAGGATCACCGCAAGGGTGCGTTGTTTGGAGGGCCCCGCTATCAGAACCACCCCGAAGCAGAGAGCCTCTCGATCGACGTGCTCCCCTACCTGCGCGGCCGCATGGCCACAAAGCGGCGTTCCATCGTTCACTACAACAACTCCCCCGATGTGCTCGAGTTTGTGAACTCGAACGATGCTGCGCAGCTTGCCGAACTCGGCACGAGCTGCCCCGATCATTTCATTCGCACGCGAATCAAGCCGCTCTTCATTGACTGGGATCCTCAGAAGGAGTCCCTCGACGATCTCAAGACGAAGATCGAGCGCGGGGCGGAGCGATATCGAGCGGATTACAACGCTTACTACCAGGCGAACGCCGAGCCGGACTCGCCCGCGCTGCGCGACCCGAATCCGTCGGTGGTGCTGATTCCCGGACTCGGGATGTTCACATTCGGCAAGAACAAGACCGAGGCTCGCATCACCGGAGAGTTCTATCTCAACGCGATCCACGTCATGGCCGGGGCCACGATGCTCGGAGGAGGATCGGAGCCTCCGGCAGTGCTTCCGCAGGCGAAGACCGCGGAGGCCGCAAAGGGATTCACCAGCTATAAGAACTATGTCGCACTCCCGCCACGCGAGGCGTTCCGCATTGAATACTGGGCGCTCGAGGAAGCAAAGCTGCGCCGTATGCCGCCGGAGCAGGAACAGAGCCGGCGCATCTTTTTCATTGCCGGGGGAGGTAGCGGAATCGGCCGGGCGACAGCGTTGATGCTGGCCGAGAACGGCGCTCATGTAATGATCGCAGACCTGAATGCGGAGGCGGCGTCGGAGACGGCAGCGCTGGCTGCGGCAAAGGCATCAAAGGAAGCTGTTGCCTGCTGCCATGTCGATATTACGGACCGGTCCAGCATCCGGCAGGCGCTCCGCAAAACGGTGGCGCTGTTCGGCGGATTGGACGGCCTGGTGAATACCGCGGCTGTCTTCATTCCACCTGATGTAAACGGGAACTTCCCGGATGAAAAATGGGCTGTCACACTTAACGTGAATGTGACGGGCAACGCTCTCCTCGCCGATGAGGCCGGTAAACTTTTTCGAGAGCAGAAGCTTCCTTCGGTGATCGTCCTGACCGGGTCCGCAAATGCGGTTGTCGCCAAGCGCGGAAGCGAGGCTTACGATGTCAGCAAAGCGGCTTTGAATCATCTTGTCCGCAGCCTCGCGATCGGGATGGCTCCGATGGTTCGCGTGAATGGCGTTGCTCCCGCCACAGTGGTGGAAGGCTCGACGATGTTTCCTCGCGAGCGTCTGATTCCGTCGTTGAACAAATACGGGATTGCATGGTCCGAGGAGGAATCAACGGAAGCTCTTCGGGAAAAGCTGGCGAGCTTCTATGCTTCCCGCACTTTGACCAAGCTTCCGATTACTCCCAATGACTGCGCGCAGGCGATCTACTGGCTCACAACAGACAGGGCTGCAAAAACCACAGGGCATATCATTCCGGTAGATGGCGGCCTTCCGGAAGCCTTTCTTCGCTAGAGTTTATTCTTGTTAACAGGAGCCCTCGAATTGGTTTGTTCGAGGGCTCTTTGTTTTTTCAGGCGCTGCTCTATGGGCAAATATTTACTTACATTCGTACTTCCTGTTGTAATCTCCTATCCATAAAATCTCCGCTGCTGCGATTCAGATAGGACTCCGAATACAGCCGTACGTCTGTCGCTGCGCTGTAAGTCTCCCTTTAATATCATTTCCGTCGCTGCAAGACATGGATAAGTGGTAACACCACTTGGCGGGCAGTATGTAAGTGAGGCGCTCCTGAAGCTGTTAAGAGACAAATTGGGGGAATTCTCTGAATTAATTTGTGTTCTAAGTAAAAAACTGTTCTATAAATAAGTGGTACCGCTGAGAGTGAGAGTTCAAGGAGGTTCAACCAAGTGAAAGTTGTCCGTCACTATCTGCTCTCCGCCGTCTCCAGCTGTGTGTTCTTCCGGAGATTACTCACAGCTTGTATAGTATGTCTATGTGCCGTTTCCTCGGCGCGGGCCCAAGCGAGTAACATTCCTCTGCCGCTGTTGCCGAACACTCCCATCTCGCTTCAATCACTCGATGGAGCAGTGCGGGCCAAGGCAAGCCCGGATGAGTGCTTCATCAGCCTGGGAGCGAATCAACCGTTCCAGCTCGCTGATCCGACAAATCCCGACCAGCCCTGCCCCGAAGGGCAAATACCCAAGGTGAACCAGGGTTACATTTGGGGCGCGACCCATGTGGCAAATGAAATCTGGTTCGGCACTGTCCCCAATCCGCTGTGCCTTCTTAGTGTTGGTGGCGGCGGTGAGCCCTTTCAGACGGACACTTGGGTATGCGAGTTCGGAGAAGGTCCATATTCCCCTTTTCCTTTTCCTGCGCCTATTGGAGACTACCGGCCGCCCAGGATGTATGTTTACAATACCCAAACGAGGACAATTCAGGACATCACACCGAAAGGCACGGGCCAGTTTGGACTCGATCGTCTGGTGGTAACCACAGCGGGTATTCGCGGCGCGGGCGTAACGGGATCAGGAAGGTACGTTATCTTCGCTGGTCTGGACTTTACCTCTGCGGTCAACCTTTTTGCCTTTGATAGAGAGACGAAAGAGTTCGTTGCAAAAGCCCGGCTAATGCAGTTCACCAACATGAGAAGTTTTCTCACCGCGGGTGGCGTCCTGTACGCGTCCAGCCGTTTGTCCGGCGGGAGAGGTGGCTCCGTCATCCGGCTCCGGTTCATTCCGCCTCAAGGACGGGTCGTGTCCCACGAAAACCCTGAATGCCTGGCTTGCTTTCAGATTGAGACGTTGGTTCAACTGGACGGGGATGGAGCCTATCTTGCCCTGCACGAGAACCGGCTTTTCGTTTCCACCTGGCAGATCCCGGGCAACGCCGGTATATGGATGAGTCCGCCGATCCCGGCGGGAGGCCTTAGAGCCGCCGACAGCGCCTCGTGGAAGAAGGTCTGGGACACCACGCAGTATGATCCGGATCCAGTAGTCGCATCTGCCACTTCCGGGGGAGCGCTCCAATCCTTCCAGGGATATCTCTATTGGGGGACGCTGCATTACCCGTCGGCCGCCTACGACGCTTGGGAGCGAACCTATGGCCCTCCGGAAACGAGCGAGCAGCGTTCGGCAGCGAGGAGAGGCACGTCCCGCGCCATCGCCATCTTCCGTGGGCGTAACTTCGACACTACTCCGGAGATTGAGCTGCTATATGGAGAGGAAAACCTCCCGGTGTACGACCCCGCAACGGGCCAGTGGGCCCCCAAGCCGAACCGCCTGCCCGAAGGGAGCAGGACTCCCAAGTACGGACCTTCCGGCTTTGGGAATCCAAGTAATGTCTACACCTGGGCAATGGCTCAATGGAACCAGAAGCTGTACATCGGCACGCTTGATACTAGCTTCGTTTCAGCGTCCTTTGGTTCTTCGAACGCTCCTCCCCCTGAAGTGTGGGGCGCGGACTTGATGGTTTTCCATGACGCCAATTCGCCCGCTGTTCCCGAGAGCACGACAGGTTTCGGGAACTACCTGAACTACGGTGTGCGTAATCTCATTCCTGTCGATGACACTCGCTTATATATCGGCTCGGCTAACCCGATGAATCTCGCTACAAATAAGACAGATGCCTTGCCCGAAGGCGGGTGGGAGCTTGTTGAACTGACTCCGAGACCGCAGCCTTGAGTTCGGTAAGCTGTGGTTAAACCTGAGCCGAAAACATGGAGAGGAGCTCCGGCGCACAGCGCCGGGCTCCTCCTTGTCAAAACGAGACGCCCCGCAGTAGAACGCACACGCTGACCCGCAACCAGTTTTCTCGAAGGCGAGCCGGTCGAATTGCGCGGCCCCGCGGGCGAAGGCGCTTGAAAGATCCGGCGCGCGCGAGTAAATTAACGACAACATGTCTAATATTCCATTGCTTCGAGAAGCCCTGCGCGCAGGCGAAGGAATCGTCCGCCTGGCGCCCTGTTGGGTGCCTCGTTCTTTTCTGATGCCCGGCGGACGTCTGAAACTGGATCCACGCGATTTGTACGCCCTTGGGGCCCACCGCGGCGGCATCGACGAACGTTGGTTCGCCTCCACGACGCAGGCCGCCAACGGCCCAGGCACACCCGAGGACGAGGGATTGAGCTACATTGCCATCGGCGAGAAGCGTGTCCTGCTGAAGGAGGCCATCGAGGAAATCGGCGACGAATTTCTCGGTTCCGATGTCATGGCGGAGCAAGGCGGCTGGAACGTTCTTTGTAAATTCTTTGACAACCTTGGTCCGATTCCTCACCACATGCATCAGACCGAGGAATTTGCCGCGCGAGTCGGCCAGAAGGGCAAACCCGAGGCCTACTACTTCCCACCGCAGTACAACTTCAAGACCAACAACTTCCCATATACGTTCATGGGCCTTGAGCCGGGCACGACAAAGGACGACGTCCGGCGCTGCCTCGAGCGCTGGAATGAAGGCGACAACGGCATCCTGGACCACTCGAGGGCATACCGGCTGAAGCCGGGGACCGGATGGCAGATCGATGCCGGCATTCTGCATGCCCCGGGATCGCTTGTCACCTACGAGCCGCAGGTGAATTCCGATGTCTTCGGCATGTTCCAGTCGATGGTGGAAGGGCGTGCGGTGCCGTGGGATCTCCTTGTCAAAGATGTTCCCCCGGAGCACCACCACGATCTCGACTACATCATCTCGATGCTCGACTGGGAGGCGAACGTCGATCCTGAGTTCGCAAAGCACCGATTGTTCCATCCCCTTCCGGTTCGTCCCGAAGAGGAGATGAACGCGGAGTGCTATTCGGAAAAGTGGGTCGTCTATTCGACCAAGTACTATTCCGCCAAGGAACTCACTGTTTTCCCGAACGCCACGGTGACCATCCGCGATGCGGCCGCGTATGGCCTGATTCTCACGCAGGGCTACGGAACCATCGGGAACCTGGAAGTGGAGACGCCGTCGCTGATTCGCTACGGCCAGATGACGAGCGACGAACTGTTTGTCACCGCCGAGGCAGCCAAGGCCGGCGTTCGCATTACGAACCGAAGCGCCACGGAGCCGCTGGTGATGCTGAAGCACTTCGGTCCCGGTAATCCCGATGCTGCTCACCTGGTGCGCCAATGAAGTTCGGTGTCAACACTCTCCTTTGGACGGCCGCTTTAGGCCGCGAGCATCTCGATCTTCTGCCCCGGCTCAAGGAGCGGGGCTTTGACGGCGTCGAGATTGCGCGATTTGACTTCAACGGCTTCCCAGTCTCCGACGTGCGCGGGGCGCTTGAATCGAACGCTCTCGGCTGCACCTTCTGCTCGGCGCTGACAGGCTCCCTGAGTCTGATCAGCGACGATGCCTCCGTGCGCGCTGCCGCAAGGAAGTTCCTCGAGGACGGCATCCGCATCGCGGCCGACCTTGGCGCCAAAATCTTCACGGGTCCGTTCATTTCTCCTGTCGGGTATCTGCCCGGCAGGAGGCGTACCGAAGAAGAATGGCGCCGTGCGGTCGAAGGTCTTCAATCGCTGAGTCCCGTGCTTGCAGCGAACGATGTCACGCTTGCGATCGAGCCCTTGAATCGCTTTGAGACCTACTTCCTGAATACCGCCGAGGATGCAATCGCTCTTTGCGAGGCCGTGGGGGATCCGAGAGTCGGAGTCCTGCTCGATACCTTTCACGCAAACATTGAAGAGAAGCAGATCGGCGAAGCCTTCCGGTCTCTCGGGCGGCATTTGAAGCACGTTCACACGTGCGAGAATGACCGCGGGATCCCCGGCAGCGGACACGTCGAGTGGAAGGAGGTGTTTTCCGCACTCCAGGCAGTGGGTTACGACGAATGGCTGGTCATCGAGAGCTTCGGCTTCTCGATTAAGGAGATCGCCGCTGCCGCTTGCATCTGGCGTGATCTGGCCCCATCCGTTGAAGCCATCGCCGATCAAGGACTGTCCTTCTTGCGCAGCAGTTTTTCGCTGAGCCGCGCCGTGTAGGATCTGCGCGGAGGATGGACGAACGCTGGGGGCGGAATCCGGGTGCTGAATTCCAGGCATTCATGCCACGAAGAGCGTCTCCGCAAAGGGCCACAATTCGTCGATCCACTGGGCTGCCTTGTGGAAGCCGGCTTGCGCGCCTAGCGCTGCAGCTTCCTCCGCCTGGAACTTGTGAGAGGACTCCGTCCAGATTGTCTCGCCTTCCTCAAAGGCTACCGTAACTCCCGCCCTGGGTATCGTAACTGTCTGCTTCCGGCTGGACCGAAGGTGCATCTCGATGCGACGCTCGCGGCCGTTATACCGCACCTCGTGCCGAAAACTCCGGAGATCGAAGTCGCCTCCCAGTTCGCGATTAATCCGTCCGAGAACATTGCGGTTAAAGGCAGCCGTGACTCCGGTTGGATCGTCGTAGGCGGCGAGCATCTGGTCGAGAGGCTTGACGAGATCCGTCCCAAGCAGAAAGCTGTCCCCCGGCCGGAGCCACCGGCGAATCTCTTCCAGGAAGCGAAGAGCTCCTTCTCGTGAGAAATTGCCAATGGTGCTGCCGAGAAAGAGAACGAGGACTCTCCTTTCGAACGTATCGGTGACCTGGGTTAACCCGTCCAGGTAGCCTGCCTGAACCGTTCGAACGTTGAAGCCATGGAGTTCGAGCCGGCAGCGATCGAGCGCGGCTGCGGAGAGGTCAATGGCCGTATACGGAATCTCTCCCGACGATACCTCAAGCAGGCGACGTGCCTTCCGCCCTGATCCGCTGCCGAGCTCGATGATCTGCTGCGGAGCCGCAAGCCGTAGAGCGTCCTCGGCGCAAGCGTTCAGCAGGCGTTGATCCGCGCGAGTGAGCCCGTACTCGGGGAGCATCGTAATGGCTTCGAACAGAGTGCTGCCAAGAGGATCGTACAGGTATTTGGCGGGCAATTGTTTCTGTCCGGCCCGGCAAAGACCGTTCCGCACGTCGGTAGCGAACTCCGAAACTTCCATGCCTTTTATCCGACGCACCGGAAGGTGGCATAGACGTAAGGATATTGCGGGCGAAACCAGTTTCGGAACGACCGGCGGAGGAAGGGCGCTGCGGTTACTGGCGACGCTCCTTTGAGGACATAATGCTCACCGTCGAAGAAGTTTGCCGAGTATCCGGGGTAGTAAGGCAGCGGTTTGAAGCCGGGGAAGGGCCGAAAGGGGCTGGACGTCCATTCCCATCCATTGCCGGACATTTGGGAGGCGCCGAACGGGCTGTTCCCCTTGGGATGTGCGGTTACGGGCAGCGGATCCCAGCGGTGGAAGTCAAAGTTCCCGTACGTTTCGTCGGGTGGAGAACTCCCCCATGGTTGGTTGAGATGCGAGCCGTCCGGTGTTGACAGGGCGGCGCGGTGCCACTGTGCCTCCGTCGGGAGCGAGCGCCCTTTCCAGTCCGCGTACGCCTGCGCCTGCTCTTGTGTTACGTAAACGGGCCAGTCGAGCGGCAGTGGAATCTCGCTAAATAAGCACCGGAGCTTCCAGCCGTCTTTGCTTCGAATCCAGTAGTGCGGTGGCGGACCGCCTGCATAAACGAAATCCAGATACGCTCCGTTCGTGACTTTGCATTTGTCGATCCGAAACGGCGGGACTTGTACGATGTGTTCTTCGTACTCATTGTCCCAGCCAAAGCCTTCGTCCCGCCTTCGGCCCAAAACCGCTTCTCCTCCTGGGAGGTCGACCGTTGCCGGCTCGGGAATCGCTCCGGTCGTGGGGTGTTCAGGTTGGGGCGGCGGCACGAGCTTGCTCAGCGGCAGATTGTGCAGCAAATAGGTTAGCGTTTCGGCATGCATGAGCCGGTGCTCCACTGCCGCTTGCCGGAGCTCGCCGGGGCATTCCTCCCAGTGACGGTCAATCTGCTCTCTTATGCCTGCTACGTAATCGCATACGGCGGGCAAGGAGGGCCAATCGCCGGGGATGTCGTTGGGAAGGTCCCCTGGCGCCGGGTCGATGCCAAAGGCGAATAAACGGTCGAACTGCGGATGGAAGGGAGCAGCTCCGAGGCCCGTTGACAGCAGGTTCCAGTCGAATGCTTCGAGGTGCCCGACGTAAAAAATCAGGCGGTGGCGCTCCGGAATCGGCCGCTCGTAGAGACAATCGGGACGAACGAAGGCGAACAGTCTGTCGGTGATGGCGCGAGCAGTGTGGAGCGAGCCGATCGCCTTCAACGACGAGGGCGTAGGAGATTGCATGGACCGCTTCCCCCTTCTGAAATTACCGGCACGGCTGCGCCTGAGCCGGCGCGCCACCGCTCTACACTGTTGACGGGAGTAGAGATTCGATCATTTCGCCGGATGCCCGATCGGGAATTACTGGACGCTGAAGGCTTCCGCTACCGGTTTGCCAACCCAGCAGGCTGGAGCCTTGACGCCGAGCAGCCGCAGGATGGTGGGAGCCGTATCCACCGTATTGACGGGAGAAGCGATCCGATGACCTTTTCGGATGCCGGGACCATGGATCACCCACGGGATCTCGATTTCGGCCATCGTCGCTCCGCCGTGCTTCTTGCCGGTTCCGCCATGGTCGGCGGTCAGCAGCAGCACCGTCTGCTCCCACAGGCCGCTGTCTTTGAGCCCTTGAATGACAACGCCGGTTAACCGGTCAGCTTCTTCAACGGCAGCGACGTATTGCGGACTTCCATGCGCGTGCTCGTGTCCTGCGTGATCGACGTGGTCGAGATGGATGAAGGTCAGGGCAGGACGGCGCTCCTTCAGAAATGCGACGGCTCGTTCCACCGTCGCTGCCGGCCCCTTCGGGTTCTCCATCAGGTCAGCGACGCCGCGCTCCACCAGACGCCCAAATCCTTCCCAGTCGTGGAAAATGCCGATCACTTGATCCTTTCGCTGCTCCCGCAGTGCGCCAAACATGGTCGGGAAGATTCCGCCCAAGCCTTTGCAAACTGGAGCGATCTCGAACTTGTCGGGCATCCACTGATTGGAAGTCACGCCGTGCTGCTCCGGTCCTGCTCCCATGATCATCGACGCCCAGTTGGGGCTGCTTGAAGTGGGCATCACGCCGCGGGCGTGCATTGTGCAGGCTCCTGTCTTGCAGAGGGAGTCGATATTGGGAGTGCGAGCCCGCCGTATCCCATCAGGGCTAAGTCCATCGACGCCGATGACTACGACGTGTTTGACTCCGGGTGTCTGAGCCCAGGCGCAGGCAATGGCGAACAGCGTCAAAAGAAGCGGTTTGGACATAGCTTGTCTCGAAGTCTTCAACGAATCAAAGCAAAGGCCTTCTTCATGGCTGCCGCAGTAACGGCGACCGCTTCTTCCGGCGGAAGCTTCCGCAGGGCTTCGTTAAACGGCTCCGGACGAACGGGGCCGTCGTAGCCGAGCTTGTTCAGCGCGTTCAAGAAAATCTCCAAGTTGATTACCCCTGTTGCCATCGGAAGTTCCCGCTTTGAATCGATCTGCTGATCCACCGCGACTCCCGCGGGAGCGTCGTTCAAATCCACCGACACGATGTCCTGGTTCCGCAGCGTCATCAGATCCGCTTCCGTTTCGCCCGCCGTATACCAGTGCCAGCTATCCAGGACGAAACCCACGTTCGGAAGGCCAATCTCCGCAATGAGATCTTTCATCTCTGCCATGCTATGGATAAAGGGGTAGCGGCGAGCCGTCCAGGACGTTTTCGGTCCTACATATTCCAGGCCGAGGCGCATTCCGTAATCCCCCAGAATCTTTGCACACTGTCTCAGCCTTTCACGGTGCTGCCGGAGATTTTGAAGGTAAGTCAGAGTATCATGGGCGGGCGATATCCAGGTGCTAACCCGTGTTACACCTGCACGCTGCAGACCTCGTAACAGCTTTGGCAGCGCTGCCATGGATTCCGCGAACTGTTGTTCGGAGCGGCGAAACTCTACGGGCAGTCCGGCGTTCCCAAACGTAAGATTCTTCGATTTCAACTCGCCCAGCAGCTCACTCATCTGGCTGTCGGAGAGCTCTGCAAGATACGAAGCGTTGGGCTCGACGGCTTCGAATCCGTGGCGGTACGCCAGGTCAATGGCCTCGCGCTGAGTTGCCTTCACGCCGATGCTGCCCGGCGTGAAATGAATTTTCATTAGTCGTCTTACGCGTGTTTGAGCGCGAACAAGTATCGGGGCAGCCAGAATTGAGAGAAAATTTCTACGCGGAAGGAAATGCATTCTGCCTCCTCGTAAATCTCGCACATTGTACAGCGCGCGAGAGGCTACGTGAAAAACTTGAATCGTAAGTTCCACCGGTACCAGAACGAAAGACAGCGCTTGTCTCCTGCAAGAACTTGACCAGATTAGGCTTTTCCCCTTAGGCTCAAGTAGTCGTGTCAGAACAACGGAAGAGTAAGAGATTCGAATTGAAGCTTCCTGTCGAGCTCGTACGATCGGGCTCCGAACGCATCTCCATCCAAGGCGAGACGATGAACGTTAGCTCAGGCGGCGTGCTTTTTACTTCCGAAATACAGCTTGAGGTCGGGTCTCCGATCGAATATCTCATCAGCCTGCCTTCCACGGGTGGTCAAGTCGGCGGAGTTCGACTGAGATGTATGGGCAAGGTGGTGCGAACGGATGAGGCGCACCATGCCTTGGCCGCCACCCTGGAACGCTACGAGTTCGTTCGTAACAGCAGCTGACCGCCCGCTTCGCCTCTTGTTTGCCAGAGTCAATTTAAGCTACTCTGGCAAAGAAAAGGCGAAATGACAAATCTCTCGCTGAGTTTTCCCCAACCTGAAGAAGGCACTCTTGGGCTCGCCAGGCCTGCGGGAGCGGGTGCGGCTTTGCTTCGGTTTCAGGAATGGATGGCCAGACCGGACTCGCCGGTCCGCGCCATCCGCCATCAGCCGGCGAAGGCGGGGGAGTTTGCAGAGATACCCGCCGCGATCGACCCGAGGCTCCGCCAGGCTTTGGAGTCGAGGGGGATTGGCCGCCTTTATGTCCATCAAGCGGAAGCGTTTGAGCTGGTCCACGCCGGCCGGAACGTGGTTGTTGTGACGCCGACGGCCAGCGGCAAGACGCTCTGCTACAACCTGCCCGTGCTGAACCGCCTCCTTCGAGAGCCGGAAGCACGCGCCATGTACCTGTTTCCGACAAAGGCGCTTGCCGAGGATCAACTGCATGAGCTGCAAGCGGCGATTGACGAGTCCGGCGCCCAGATTCGAGCTTTCACCTATGACGGGGATACTCCGCAGGACGCGCGGAAGGCGATTCGGGAGCGCGCGAATATCGTGCTCACGAATCCCGACATGCTTCACAGCGGCATTCTTCCTCACCACACCCGCTGGGCAAAGTGCTTCGAGAGTCTTCGCTACTTCATCATCGACGAACTGCATGCGTACCGGGGGGTGTACGGAAGCCACCTTGCCAACCTCATCCGCCGTCTGAAGCGAATCTGCGCCTTCTACGGATCCCAGCCGCAGTTCATCTGCTGTTCCGCCACAATCGCTAATCCGAAGGAGTTAGCTGAGCGTCTCACCGAATCTCCCGTGGAACTGGTCGACCGGAACGGAGCTCCGGCCGGGGAAAAATACTTCGTCTTCTACAACCCGCCGGTTGTAAACAGGCAATTGGGAATCCGGCGCAGCTATCTTCATGAGGCCCGGCGTGTCGCGACGGAGCTGGTGGAGCGCGGCCAGCAGACGCTCATCTTCGCCAACAGCCGCCTGGCGACGGAGCTGTTGCTTACGTACATGAAGGACGCTTGCGAGCGGAGTTCCGTGCCCGCGGGCTCGATCCGCGGTTACCGGGGCGGATATCTGCCTCGGGAACGCCGGGAAATCGAGAAAAGCCTGCGCAATGGCGAAATTCGAGCAGTCGTCGCGACGAATGCGCTGGAACTGGGTATCGATATCGGGTCGCTGGATTCGGTGGTGATGGCGGGGTATCCAGGCACGATCGCCTCCACCTGGCAGCGCGCGGGGCGGGCCGGCAGGCGTCAGACGGCTTCGCTTGCCGTGCTCGTTGCTTCCAGCGCTCCCATCGATCAGTACATCATCGAGCATCCCGATTACTTCTTCAACCGTTCGCCGGAGCAGGCTCATATCAATCCGGATAACCTGGAGATCCTTGTAAATCACGTCAAGTGTGCCGCTTTCGAGCTGCCGATCCGGGACGGGGAGAAGTTTGGGCCGCACGACACGACGGAGATTTGCCGGTTCCTCGCAGATCTCAACTTCCTGCACCATTCGGCGGGCGCGTGGCATTGGACCTCCGACACGTATCCTGCCGATGCAGTCAGTCTTCGCGCCGTCACCAGCGACAATTTCGTTGTTATCGACACGACCACCGAGCATCGCGTCATTGCGGAAGTCTCCTTTCCCACTGCTCTGACAACGCTCCATGAAAAGGCGATCTATCTTCACGAAGCGCGCCAGTACCAGGTCGAGAAGTTCGACTACGAGGCCCGGAAGGCCTACGTGCGGCAGGTGGACTGCGACTACTTTACGGATGCGATCGACTACACCCAGGTGAAGATTCTGGAAGAGTTCGAAAGTTCGCCTGTTGCGGGTGCAGCGGCCAGGCACGGCGAGGTACGGGTCAACCGGCAGGTCGTCGGATTCAAGAAAGTGAAGCTATACACGATGGAAAACGTCGGGGCGGGCAATCTCTCGATGCCGGAGCAGGAGATGCACACCACTGCCTTCTGGCTTCACTTCCCGGAGGCGTTCCTTGCGCAGTTCCCCGATCTCACGCCCACGGAGAAACAAAGCGCATTGAGTGGTCTCGGCAATGCGTTACGTACTATTGCTTCCCTGCTGCTGATGTGCGATCCGCGCGATCTTGGCGTTGCCTTAACAGAGGAGCCCGCGGCGGGTCTCAAGGCTTTCGAGCCCAACCTCTACCTGTATGATGCCTATCCCGGCGGTATTGGGCAGAGCGCGCCCCTATACCGGTTAACGGCAAAGCTGTTGGAACACACCACCGAACTGATTTCGCGCTGTCCGTGCGAAGCAGGCTGCCCGAGTTGCGTGGGACCGGCCGGTGAGGTGGGCGACCGCGGCAAGCAGGCGGCGCTGCGGATTCTCCACGCCCTGCGGGCATCGTAAGAGACCAAAGCCGGGCGTGGAGCGCACTGAGGTGGTTGCCGCTGCCAGGCGCCGCCCCGGGGATCTTGCAAAGGAGGCGGCCGAAGAGGGCTGAAGGGCCGGAGTTTTCCGTCTAGCAGCCTACTGTCCGGTCGCTACCGATTTTTGGCAGTATTCGTCGAAGGCGCTGGTGATCGCTTTGGCGATGGTTTCCGGATCGCTCGCCTCGATCTGATGGCGGTGAAGCATCCAGACCGGCTTTCCATCGCGGAACAGAGCAATCGAAGGGGAGGAAGGCGGATAGCCAGCAAGCTTTTCTCGGACTCGCGCCGTTGCTTCGATGTCGGCGCCGGCAAACACTGTGGCCGCCTTATCCGGCAACACCGAATGCTTCAGCGCCATGGCCACGCCAGGACGGGCTTTTCCGGCCGCACATCCGCAAACGGAATTGATCACCATGAGGACTGTTCCGTTCTCTGCAAGTACCCGGTCCACTTCCTCGGGTGTCCGTGTTTCAATCAGACCGTGACGGACTAGGTCTTCCCTCATCGGGGCGATTAACAGTTCTGAATATGGCAAATCACTCTCCTCCTGATTGATTCCCAGCAGGCTTGTTTAGGGTTCTCTTCTATTGTGCAAAATTCCGGCTTGCTGCTGCGGGACGCGTCAGGCGGCTTCATCGATCCGAAGCAGGGTATAGAGCTGGCATCCGCCAAGGTCTCTGACTTCGTATTGAACATGCACGACGATGTTCCGTTCTTTACGGCTCGACCAAACGCGGAGCAGCCGCTCATTTACGACTACCGAATCTGTCTTGCACATGGGGATCTCCGCACTCATTGTGAAAGACGGGCCTTGAGGGTGTTGCAGTTGTAAGAAGTCAAACCGTTGAAAAAGCGTAAGAAATAACTGAAAGAAAAGTCGGAATGGGCAAGGAGGGCAAACTTGTCTGCTGGCGTTCCCCTGGTGACGACGCTCCAGGCGAGGGTTCGCGCAAGACGGCTGCGGCGGGATGGTAAAATAATATGGGACTCACTTGCGGCACGCCTTTCGCTTAGCCTCTGGGTTCATCCTCGTTATCGTCGGTATTATCGGACTGATTCTACCGATCATGCCGGGCTGGATCTTTGTGATTCCAGGCCTGATCATCCTTAGCGATTACTTTCCGCCTCTCAAACGGTTTCTCGCGTGGCTTCGTACGAAAATGCCGGATCTGGAGGCCTGGCAGAAAAGAAGCAGGACAGCTTCCAAGGATGAATCTGCCTGAATTTGCCGGACGAATCCCTTCACGGGAAAATGGGAGTCTCCGGCCCGGAACAAACTATGCTAGATCGGATCACCGTGCACGGTGCGCGGCAGCACAACCTGAAGAACATCGATGTAGAGATTCCGCGCAACAGCTTTACCGTGATCACCGGCCTCAGCGGTTCCGGAAAATCCTCGCTCGCCTTTGACACGATCTATGCGGAAGGGCAGCGGCGGTATGTGGAGACGCTCTCGCCCTACGCGCGGCAGTTTCTCGACCAGATGGAGCGGCCTGAGGTGGACTCGATTGACGGCCTCAGCCCTGCGATTTCCATCGAGCAGAAGACGACAAACCGAAGCCCACGCTCCACGGTAGGCACGGTCACGGAAATCTACGACTACCTGCGCGTCCTTTACTCCTCGATCGGCGTACCTCATTGCCCGAACTGCGGGCATGAGATCACCCGGCAGAGCACGGAACAGATCCTGCAACAGGTGCTGTCCATGGGACGCGGCGAGCGGGTCATGATTCTTGCGCCGATCGTCCGGGGGCGGAAGGGCGAGTATAAGAAGGAACTCGAGAAGCTGGCGCGGCAAGGCTTTGTGCGTGCGCGCATCGACGGCGTGCTGCGATCTCTGGATGAAGAGATTACGCTGGATCGGCGCAAAAATCACACGATCGAAGTTGTCGTCGACCGCCTGCTGATCAAGCCCGGCGTCGAACAGCGGCTGGAAGCCTCCATCACAACAGCCACGAAGCTTGCGGGCGGGATTGTGCTTGTTTCGATCGTGAACGGCGCCGAACGGCTCTACTCGGATAAGCTCGCCTGTCCTCAGTGCGGTACAAGCGTTCCGCAGCTCGAGCCGCGGTCGTTTTCCTTCAACAGCCCTTACGGGGCTTGCGAGCAGTGCCATGGCTTGGGCAGCACGTGGGCCTTCGATCCGGTGAAGGTCGTGGTAGATCCCAGCAAGCCGCTGCTCGAGGGTGGACTGGGACCTGGCGCGGGATCGAGCTTCATGATTCAGCAGCTCGAAGAGGCGGCGCGCCGGCATCGAATCAGGCTGAGCGAACCCTTTGAGAAGCTTCCCAAGAAGACCCAAACCCTGCTGCTCGAGGGCAATGCCACATTCAAGGGCATTCTTGCCATTCTGCAATCGACCTTCGAGGAAGCCGGAGAGTCGTATCGCGAGTGGTTGATGGAATATATGTCGGCGGCTCCGTGCCCGGCCTGCCAGGGGAAGCGGCTTCGGCCGAGCAGTCTTGCGGTTCGTGTAAAAGGCTGCAGCATCGCCGAATTCACAGGGGTCTCTCTCTCTCGTGCCCTTGAAATTTTGAAGAGCTGGCAGCTCAGCGAGCGTGAGCAGCAGATTGCGGGCCGCGTCGTTGAGGAAATCGGAAGCCGTCTTGAGTTTCTGATTGCGGTCGGGCTCGACTACCTGAGCCTTGACCGTTCGGCGGCAACGCTTTCGGGAGGCGAGGCGCAGCGGATCCGGCTGGCGACGCAGATTGGCTCCAAGCTGCGCGGCGTCCTCTATGTTCTTGACGAGCCTTCGATCGGCCTCCATCCGCGCGACAACGAGAAACTGCTCGATACGCTTCTGCGACTTCGGAATTTGGGCAATACGGTTCTGGTCGTCGAGCACGACTCGGACACAATCGAGCGGGCGGACTACGTGATTGATCTGGGTCCGGGAGCCGGCCGCCTTGGAGGTGAGCTGGTCGCGTACGGATCGCCTGCGGAGATCAAGGCGAACCCGAAATCGCTTACCGGCCGTTATATGTCGGGCGAACTGACGATCCCCGAGCCCGACGTACGGCGCAGCGGCAACGGGAAAAGACTGGTGGTGCGCGGCGCGCAGGAGCACAACCTGAAGGGCGTCGATGTGGAGTTTCCGCTGGGCACGCTGACGGTGGTTACAGGTGTGAGCGGGAGCGGCAAGTCTACCCTTGTCAACGACATCCTTTACCGGGCGCTGGCTCGCGAACTGTACGGATCGCGCGAAGAGCCGGGTGCGCACGACTCCATCGAGGGGATCGAGCATATCGACAAGGTGATCGAGATTGACCAGGCGCCCATTGGCCGCAGCCCTCGCTCGAACCCTGCCACCTACACCGGCGTCTTTACCGCCATCCGCGACCTGTACGCGATGCTGCCGGAATCCAGGGAGCGCGGCTATAAACCTGGCCGCTTCAGCTTCAACGTCAAGGGCGGGCGCTGCGAAGCGTGCCAGGGCGAAGGCCTGAAGCGGATTGAAATGAACTTTCTCCCGGACGTTTATGTGACCTGCGACGTCTGCCGGGGGAGCCGATATAATCACGAGACGCTTCAGGTGAAGTACAAGGGCCGCTCCATCGCGGATCTGTTGGAGACGACCGTGGAGGAAGCCCTGGGTCTGTTGGAGAATATCCCTCAGATCAAGTCACGGCTGCAGACACTGGTGGATGTCGGTTTGGGATACATCCACTTAGGACAGTCGGCGACGACGTTGTCGGGCGGCGAGGCTCAGCGGATCAAGCTCGCGAAGGAGTTGAGCCGCCGGCAGACAGGAAGAACCCTGTACATCCTGGATGAGCCGACAACGGGCTTGCACTTTGACGATGTTCGAAAACTTCTGGATGTGCTTCAACAGCTCGTTGATCTGGGAAATACAGTGATCGTGATCGAGCATCATCTGGATGTGATCAAGGCGGCGGACTGGATTATTGATTTGGGGCCCGAAGGCGGAGAACGGGGCGGCCATATTGTCGTAGCCGGGCCTCCGGATCAGATCCTTGGCAACCGGAGAAGCCACACCGCCCGAGCCCTGGAGAAGGTTTTGAGGACCGGTAAGAGCGGGCGGCTGCGCGCGGCCACTGGTGTTGAATGAACCACCATCCGAATGAACACTTTGACATCCCGGCCGCCGGGCTGCCTTCGGAGCACCTGCCAACGCCGTCTGCGGACCGTCCCGCCCGAGAGCCCTTCTGGGGATATCAAGATGTTTTGATTTTTGCTGCGCTGGCGCTTCCGTCGCTGCTGTTTGCGGCGCTCCTTTCCCAGGCAGTCTTCCTCATTCTTGGCCTGGCTCCGCCCAAAGCGGTCAAGGTTCTGATTCCTCAGTTCCTCGGTTACGGGTTTCTTTTTGCCGCTTTATACCTCCTGCTGAGGTTAAAGTACGGCCGCCCGTTCTGGACATCGCTGGGGTTTGTCATCCCGAGGCATGGCATGACGGCGAGCTTGATGTACGGGCCGGTTGTGGCGTTCAGCATCGCAATCTTAGGTGCTCTGATACGCACGCCGCAGATCGACATGCCCATCCGGGAATTGCTCAGCGATAACGTTTCCATCCTCATGATGGGCATCTTCGCTACGACGCTCGGCCCGCTGTGCGAGGAATTGGCGTTCCGCGGCTTCCTTCAGCCGCTGCTCCAGCGGACCTTCGGTGGCGTGGCCGGCATCGTACTTGCTGCCCTGCCGTTCGCGTTTCTGCACGGCCCGCAGTACGGATGGTCGTGGCGGCATATCCTTCTGCTGTCGCTTGCTGCGACGGCCTTCGGGTGGACCCGCTACAAGACGGGATCGACTGCCGCCGCGGCCGTGATGCACGCAACCTACAATCTGACTTTCTTCATTGCATTCCTTCTTCAAGGAAAGGACATCTCCGCCTGATGGTTGAAACAGTTCAATGGACCAATGACGGCGTCGTCATGATTGACCAGACCCGTCTGCCGCGAGAAGAGGTTTATGTTACCTGCCGCGATTACCGCGAGGTGGCTGAAGCCATCCGTTCGATGGTGGTGCGCGGCGCTCCCGCAATCGGGGTCTCTGCGGCGATGGGGGTTGCCTTGGGTGTGCTGAAGGCTTCCGAGGAGGACCTCGACCGCCAGTTCGACGTGATTTGCGAGACCCTTGCTGCCACCCGTCCAACCGCCGTCAACCTGTTTTGGGCGATTGACCGCATGAAGCGCCTCTACGCCTCTTTGCGCGGCTTGCCGCTTTCGGAAATTCGCGAGCGGATGGTGAAGGAGGCCCAGCAGATTAAACAGGAAGATATTGCGATCAATCAGGCAATCGGCCGTTTCGGCGCTGAACTTGTGCCTGACGGGAAGACCGTGCTGACTCACTGTAATGCCGGAGCGCTGGCGACGGCGGGCTATGGAACGGCGCTCGGCGTGATTCGCGCTGCTGTCGCGGCGGGCAAACGCATTGATGTTTTTGCCGACGAAACCCGGCCATTCCTCCAGGGCGCCCGTCTGACGGCCTGGGAACTGCAGCAGGATGGCATCCCCACCACGCTGATCACCGACAACATGGCCGGTCATTTCCTGAAGAGCGGGCGAATCGGCTGCGTCGTCGTTGGCGCGGACCGGATCGCTGCAAACGGAGATGTCGCCAATAAGGTGGGCACTTATTCCGTGGCGGTTCTTGCGAAAGAGAACAACGTACCCTTCTATGTTGCCGCCCCGATCTCGACGCTCGATATGACACTCCAGTCGGGAGATCAGATTCCGATCGAACAGCGTTCGCCGAGCGAGGTGACTCACGTCTTCGGGGTTGAAGTCGCACCGCCTGGGATCAGCGTCGAGAATCCGGCGTTCGATGTGACGCCGAACCGGTATGTGACCGCGATTATCACGGAGCGAGGCGTCGCCCGGCCGCCGTATACCGAATCGCTGCGCAAGCTGGTTTCAATGTCTGCTTCCGCGCTACCTTGAAAAGATGCAATTCCGCAACTTGGTCGCGGCGGGTCTTCTGACCGCCCTTTCCGTCTTTGCGGCCGGTGAATATTCCGGCCGCCGAGCTCCGAGCTTTGCGCTTCCGGACTCGAATCTCGTTCATTACGACATCCTCGACTACCGCGGCAAAGTTGTCGTGCTCGACTTCATGTCCGCGAGCTGTGCTCACTGCCTGGAAGTGGCGCCGGTGCTTGAGGAAATCAAGAAGAAGTACGGCGTGAGGGTTGCTGTGCTCTCGATCGTCACGTATCCACCCGATAACAACCAGACAGTGGCAGGCTTCATCAAGGAGAGCGGCACTACCGTACCCATCCTGTTTGATTGCGGGCAGGTGACGCGCAACTATTTGAAGATCACGCCGCAGTCATCGCGCAGGGACCTGCCTCATGTCTTTCTGATCGACCGTGCGGGAACGATCAGGAATGACTTCGCCTATGGGGCGGCCACCAAGAAATTCTTCACCGTGGAGGGATTGTCGGCGGAGATTGACAAGCTGCTGAAGTAGCGAAGGGGATTACTGCCCCTTCGCGGTACGTTTTTTCTCAAACGCCCAGGCGGTCTCAATGATTGTACGAAGATCGCTGTATTGCGGTCTCCAGCCCAACACGGTGCGCAGTTTGTCGGCGTTCGCCACAAGAACGGCGGCGTCGCCCGGACGGCGGGGTCCGATCTCATACGGCACCTTGCGTCCGGTCACTTCTTCGACGGCGCGGATTACCTCCAGCACCGAATAGCCTGTCCCCGTCCCGACATTAAAGGCATCCGACGGCCCGCCGTTTAAGAGGGATTCGAGGGCGCAGATGTGCGCCTCGGCCAAATCGGAGACGTGGATGTAGTCCCGGATGCACGTACCGTCCGGCGTGTCGTAATCATCGCCGAAGACAGTGATGGGGACGCCGGTTTCTATGGCTCTGAGTAGAAGTGGGATCAGGTGGGTTTCCGGGTTATGCTCTTCGCCGAGCCTGCCTTGCGGATCAGCGCCGCATGCATTGAAGTAGCGGAGGGAAATGCTTCGCAAATCCCGGTACTGATCGAGCCAGCCTAAGATCCGCTCGACCATCACTTTCGAATCGCCGTAAGGGCTTACGGGCGCGAAGGGCATGTCCTCGGTGATCGGAACGCGCTCCGGCATCCCGTAAACCGCCGCTGTCGAAGAAAAGACGAGCCGCTTGATCCCCGCCTGCTGCATCGCGGTCAGGAGGGCCAAGGATCCTCCGACGTTATTGCTGAAATACAGCTCCGGCTCTCTTGTAGACTCACCAACTGCGATGTACGCGGCGAAGTGGATAACCGCGTCAACCTCTTCCGCCCGCATCAGGCGGACCAGAGCGTCAGTGTCGGTGAGGTGGATACGCCAGAGCCGTTTCGGATCCACGTTGTGGGCGTGTCCACGAGAGAGGTTGTCCACGACGATTACGTCGTGGCCGCGCTCGAGCAACGCCAGCGTCGTGTGTGAACCGATGTAACCGGCGCCGCCGGTGACAAGTATCTTGGCCATATACGGGTTGGAGCGGACCTCGTTCTCCTAACCCGATTATAGACGCCTCATCTCAGGGCTTTTTCGATTGCAGACGTGAGCTCCTGTGATTCCGGCTTCACCGCGGGCTCAAACCGGCCAATGACTTTCCCGTCTTTGCCTACGAGGAACTTCGTGAAGTTCCATTTCACGTCGCCTCCCGTCTGCTGTGTCAAGTAACCGTAGAGCGGGGTCTGATCCGCGCCCTTCACCGACACCTTAGAGAGCATCGGGAAGGTCACGTTATAGGTGCGAGTGCAGAACTCCTTGATTTCCTCGTTCGTTCCAGGCTCCTGGCCGCCGAAGTTGTTGGCTGGCACACCAATCACCACCAGCCCCTGATCCTTGTACTTCCGGTAAAGAGCTTCAAGACCGGCATACTGGGGCGTGTAGCCGCATTTGCTTGCAACGTTGACGATGAGCAGGACCTTACCCTTGTAATTGGCAAGAGGGGCCGGAGCGCCATCGATGGTCTTCAGGGTGAAATCGTGAACACTGTTGGCGGCAAAGAGCGAGGCAGACATAAGCGCAAGCGTGGCCAATACTTTCTTCATGATCCACACTATGCAGCCAGTGCCCGCTTGAATGCAACAAATTCTCGTAAACTGACCGTGTCAACGGAGGCCCTTATGGAGTATGAGAATCTGTCTTTCGCTCTGGAAGGCCAGGTCGGGGTGATCACTCTGAACCGTCCTGAGCGGCGCAACGCCTTGTCGCTTGCGCTCATGGAGGAATTCATCGCCTGTTTGCGCTCTATCGGCCAGAACCCGGCAATCCGATGCGTCATTATCGCCGCTGCAGGCAAGGTGTTTTGTTCGGGACACGATTTGTCCGAGATGGTCGGCCGGTCGGTTGCCGATTACCGCCGAATTTTCGATGTCTGCTCCGAACTCATGCAGCTGATCCAGGCCGTCCCTCAGCCGGTGATCGCGGAAGTGCAAGGCATCGCGACGGCGGCGGGATGCCAGCTCGTTGCAACGTGCGACCTGAGTGTCGCGAGCGAGGAAGCCTCCTTTGCCACTCCCGGAGTCCGTATCGGACTCTTTTGCACTACGCCGATGATCCCGCTCACCCGCGCGATCGGACGCAAGAGGGCGATGGAGATGCTTTTGACCGGGCGCCCGATTGATGCCAGGACCGCCGCGGAATGGGGGCTTGTAAATCGGGTAGTTCCCGCGGCCGAACTGCAGAAGGAGACGCGGTTGCTCGCTGCGCAGATCGCAGAGGCGAGCCAGTTTACTGTCGGTCTCGGGAAACAGGCTTTTTACGCGCAGATCGATCTGGACGAACCCAAAGCTTATGCCTATGCCAAGGAAGTGATGACGATGAATTCCTTGGCGGCCGACGCGCAGGAAGGGATCACCGCGTTCCTTGAGAAGCGGCCGGCATGCTGGAAGGGGCAGTGATTCGTCTTCGGTAAATGATGCTTCCGCGTGTGCGCGCCACTACCGAGTAGTCGTTCAGCCATTCTCGCAGGTCCTCGTAGCGGGCAATCGCAAGATCCGGATTAAAGGCTGCGAGCCCGTCGACAATCCATGTCGGCTGTGTTGCCTGAAGCTCCTTCCGATGTTGGGCTGCGAGCTCCGGCGCCGACGGCTGAGAGCTCACGAGGTGCCGGTCGGCGATTACGCCGGTTAGCGGTTGGGAATCAAGGAATCGTGTGCCGGCGCGAAGCCGGGTGAGGACGAAAACGTCCGGCCGGTAGCCCCAGACGAGCAGGGTATCGTCCGGATTGGCACGCCGCAGAATGATGCGCGCGACTTCTGCACTATCCTGGCTCATCGCCAGGTCGCTCCAATTCGTATCGCCCACAGCGAGCTGGACATATCGCGGACCGAAGCGCGCAATGGGAATCAGAAGGAGGGCGAGGACTGCAATTCGAAGGCGGCTCGGGAGAAGGAATAAGCCGCGTGCGCCCAGCAGCGTGACTGCCGGCAGCAACTGGAAGTAATAGCGGGGAAAGAAGCGGGATCCGAGAGCGACGCTGGCCGTTGATAGCAGGAGCCACAGACTCAGGCGTATCGCCCGCGCGTCCTTTCGCCACTTCGCAAGAAAGATTCCGGCGCCGATTGCCGCTGTGGCGTGGAACCATGTCCAGTTCAGGGTTCGGCGCAAGCCCTCCGCCACGGGATTTTGAACGAACGACGCCCGTGAGTAGAGGAATCCCCAGTCCCAAACCTGCAGCCAGTAAGCGGCAAGCGATCCTTGCAGGGCCAGATACCCAAGCGACATCCCGACGGGCAGGGCAAAGCCGAGAGCGGTTGCCAGCATGGCGGCCGGGTTCCACAGGAGGCACAGCGCAAGGATGAAAAGCGCCTTTGTATTGATCAGGAAGGCAATCCCGCAGGCCAGACCGCTCCAAAGCGGCCGCCCGGTCGCAATCAGCCAGACGGCAGCGATATGAGGAGCCAGCATCAGGAGGTCCGGGGCGAGCGCCATAATGGCGGAAGGGATTCCGAAGGTCAGGTAGAACGCCAGCAACACTGCGGCCGTGAGCCCCTCCCGCCTTCCCCAAAGAGAGGTTTCCAGCCTGTAGAGCAGCCACGCGCAGAGAGTGACGTAGGCAGCGCCTGCGAGGCGAAGGAGCCAGCCGGCGTGTGCACCCCAAAGCAGGTAGATGTAGGCGCTGAGCGGCGGCTTGTCGAACCAGAGATCCCGGTAGAGTTCAGAACCGCGAATCAGTTGCAGGGCAGCGGCGGCAGGATAGGCCTCTTCCACCCAAACGATGCTTTGATGGGTCAGCCGCGCGGCCAGCACGAGCCCGAACAGCAGCCCGAAGACCACGCGGTGGCTCATTTGTCACTTCTTTCCGACTAATCGTTCGAGGAAGCACCGAAACTGCGGGCCGTAGATTGGATCGGCGAGGGCAAACTCGACGAAGGTCTCGAAGTAGCTTGGAAAGTTGCCGATGTCGTAACGGCGCTCGTCCGGAGGCAGCTTCACGGCAAGGACGCGTTTGCCTTCTTCGCAGAGCGTCTGGATTGCATCGGTGAGCTGAATCTCACCACGGGAATCCGGCTGGACTTGTTCGATCAGGTCAAAGATCAACGGCGAGAAGACGTAACGCCCGGCAATCGCCAGGTTGCTCGGAGCCTCATTCGGCTTGGGTTTTTCGACCAGGTGCCGGACTCGGAAGCAGTCTCCATCGCCCTCGGCCGGAGCGACGATGCCGTAATGGATCGTTTGGTCCATCGGCACTTCTTCCACCGCGATCACACAGCTCGCGTGCCGTTCCTCAAAGACTTGGGCCAGGCGTGAGACAACCTTAGACTGTGCATTCATTCCAAGGATCGAGTCTCCGAGCGCCACCACAAACGGCTGCTCCTTGGCGAAATTACGCCCGCATAGAATGGCATCGCCCAACCCGCGCTGCATCCTCTGGCGGGTATAGAAGAAGTTGGCGACCTGTTCGTCGAACTGAACCTCCTGAAGGAGATCCTTCTTGTTGGCCGCGCTCAGTGTTCGTACCAGCTCGGGGTCCGTGTCAAAGTGGTTCTCAATCGAGGTCTTGTTCCGTCCGGTGACGAAGAGAATCTGGTCAATGCCGTTCGAGACAAGCTCTTCCACCACGTATTGAACGATTGGCTTCCGGGCGACGGGAAGCATCTCCTTGGGCTGGGATTTGGTGGCTGGGAGGAGACGCGTGCCATGGCCGGCAACAGGAACAATTGCACTTCGGATCACCTTACGAATATATAACGGTGAGATGCTCCTTCATTCAGAGCAGGCCGATGCCGGCAAACGGCTGGACCATTTCCTGCAGCAGCGCCTGCCGCAGTACAGCCGCTCCCGGCTGCAGGAGTGGATCCGTGCGGGCCGGGTTCGTTTGAACGATCGGGTTGAAACGAAGCCGTCTCTGCTGCTTCGCGGCAGCGAGACGATTCACTTTGAACCAGGCGAACTGCCGCCGCTTCGCGCAACGCCGGAGGCCCTGCCTGTCGAGATCCTGTACGAGGATGCAGATGTGATTGCGGTCAACAAGCCCGCTGGAATGGTGGTCCATGCAGGAGCGGGGAGGCACACCGGCACGCTCGTCAATGCCCTGTTGTATAAGTACGGGAGTCTGTCAGGTGTGGCGGGGGAGTTACGTCCGGGGATCGTGCACCGCCTCGACCGGCAGACCAGCGGCGTCCTCCTGGTTGCCCGCAACGATGCCGCCCATCGTCATCTGGCCGCTCAATTTGCCGGGCGCCGGGTCGAAAAAACGTATCTTGCGCTGGTGCATGGCTCCGTCGCCCGGGACGCCGGACGAATCACCGCCCCCATTGCGCGAGACCCCGTGCGGCGCACGCGAATGACAGTAAAGCTCGGGAAGGGACGTTCGGCGCAGACCGACTACCGGGTGCTCCGGCGCTACCGGGCATTCACATACCTGGAAGTGACTATCGGCACAGGACGGACTCATCAGATCCGCGTGCATTTGTCTAGTATCGGCCATCCCATTGTTGGCGATCGCCTGTATGGAGCTCCGGCGAAGGTGGAAGGACTGCCTCCGCTGACACGGTTCTTCCTCCAGGCCAAGCGCATCCGCTTCTCGCAGCCTTCCACTGGCGAGCAGATCACGATTGAGGCTCCGCTGGCGCCGGAGTTCAAGGATTTATTAGATACCGTTGAATCAGTTGACCGGGCGCTATAATCGATGGCAAGGGCGCTATGAAGAAGTATTTCCTTTGTCTTGGCCTGCTGATTGCCATCGGGGCCCTGGTGGCTCAGCAACCCGCACAAAAGCCTGCTCCGGCGAATGAGGACCAGGATCCAAGCCGGATCGTTCTGGACGTTACTCGCGTCAACCTCTTATTCACGGTTTCTGACAAGAAGGGACGTTTCGTCACCAATCTTACTAAGGACGACTTCGAGATTATCGAGGACAAGAAACCGCAGCAGATACTGGAATTCACGGCCGAGACGGATCTCCCGCTGCGCCTAGCGATTTTGATTGACACAAGTAACAGCATCCGCGACAGGTTCAAGTTCGAGCAGGAGGCGGCGATCGAGTTCATCAACAGCATCATAAGGCCGCGCCACGACAAAGCCGTGATTGTCAGCTTTGATACCTCGGCGGAGCTGGTGGCAGATCTTACTGATGATGTCGAGCTTCTTGCCAAGACCGTGCGCGATCTCCGCCCCGGCGGCGGAACCTCCCTCTATGACGCGATCTACTTCGCTTGCCGCGATAAGCTGATGCAAGATCAGCCGCGGCACAAATTCCGTCGCGCCATGGTCATTCTGAGCGACGGTGAGGACAATCAGAGCCGCTACAGCCGCGATCAGGCTCTCGAGATGGCCCACAAAGCCGACGTCGTCATCTACACAATCTCGACCAATATCAGTCGTATTGATTCAGACGGCGATAAGGTGCTCCGGTATCTGGCGTCCGAAACGGGCGGACTCGCAATCTTCCCCTTCAAGATTGAGGATCTGGCCCAATCCTTTGAGAACATCGCGAACGAGCTGCGGCATCAGTACAACGTTTTCTACCGGCCGAACCCGCTCAAGACGGATGGTTTGTATCACCCGGTGAGCGTGAGGGTGAAGGACCGCAAGAATATGATCGTTCGAGCCCGGAAAGGCTACTACGCCCCGCGGATGTAGTCCCCGGGCGCGCTATAATCACGGTTTCAGCCAAATTCCTCTGCGGGAAGAGCATGCATGCCGATTGACGAAAAAGAGAGAGCCCGTGTGCTTGGGGCCACTCTGAGCCAGATCGAGAAACAGTTCGGAAAAGGCTCAATTGTTCGGCTCGGATCGAGCGAAGCGGTGGTTCCGGTGAGTGTTATCTCGTCGGGATCCATATCGCTTGACTATGCCCTGGGTGTGGGCGGTTTCCCGCGGGGCCGGATCGTGGAAATCTTCGGTCCGGAATCGTCTGGTAAGACAACTGTTGCGTTACAGGTAATCGCGGAGGCCCAACGGCTGGGCGGGATGGCCGCGTTTATCGACGTCGAGCACGCACTCGATCCCATTTACGCCCGGAAGCTGGGAGTCGATGTTGATAATCTGCTGGTCTCCCAGCCGGACTTTGCCGAGCAAGCGCTCGAGATTACCTCGGCCCTCATCACTTCCGGATCCATTGATGTGCTGGTGGTGGACTCGGTTGCCGCGCTTGTCCCGAAGGCGGAGCTCGACGGCGAGATGGGCGATAGCTTTGTCGGAGTCCAGGCCCGCCTGATGTCCCAGGCGATGCGAAAGCTTACCGGCCACGTCTCCAAGTCGAATACCTGTCTAATCTTTATCAACCAGATCCGCGAAAAGATCGGCGTCATGTTCGGGAGCCCGGAGACGACAACGGGTGGCCGGGCGCTGAAATTCTACTCATCCATTCGCGCTGATATTCGCCGGATTGCGGCGATCAAGGACGGCGACGCCGTAACAGGCAGCCGTACGAAAGTAAAGATCGTCAAGAACAAACTGGCTCCCCCGTTCCGGGAAGCCGAATTTGACATCATCTACGGCGAAGGCATCAGCCGGGAGGGCGATCTCCTCGACTTGGGCGCAGTCCACAACATCATTGAGAAGAGCGGTTCGTGGTTTAGCTACAAAGGGGAGCGAATCGGCCAAGGCCGCGAGAACGCCCGTCAGTTCCTCAAAGATAATCCCGATATCCGCGACCGAATTGATGCAGAGCTGCGAAAGGCTTTGGGGCTCGTGAAGGCGGAGCCCGCAACACCCGCCGCGTCAGCGCCTGCCACTGAGGCAAAGGCGGCTCCCGCGCGGAAGTAAACGCTGGCGGTCAGTGCTTCAGAAGGGCGACCATAACGAATAGCAGGATCGCCAGCGGAAACACTAACAAGACCACCAGCCAGATCCTGCGGAACACCGCATTCTTCGCTTTGTCGAGCTCGTCGATCTCGGCAATCAGCTTGCGGACGGCTTCTTCGTCGTTCTCAGGCTCAAGTCGCCGGTACACTCGCATTACTCTACCTTAGATTGCCTACTGTGTGTTGCGGATGCAGGATTCAGTGCTGCCCCCTTACAATGATCTAAAATCCAATGGGAGTTCTGATCAGTATTGCACGCCGGAAAGCTTTTCTGAGGCGTGGACGATGGGTTTCTGCGAATGCCGAAATTGAGCAGATGTTGAACGCTGCAACCGACAGTTGGATTCGCGAGACGGGCGGTCCGCCAATTGATTCGCCTGATCCCGAACATGCGCTGGCGGCTGAGATGGTTCGCCGTTTTGGCGGGCGGATTCTTGGCCATAGCACTCGCAAGGATAACCTCGTAAGGCGCCTTTACTTCTCGCGCCGTCAGCTTCTCCTGGATTTCTCAAAGGACGAAAACACAAATGACAAGATACGTCCGCTTCAGTCTTGATCGCAGCATCGCTCCGACGGTTTCCGACGCCAGCTCGGCTGTTTGTCATGGAGTTTTGGACGGGCAGGAGATCCGCGAGACGGACGGCCCGGCCGGGAGATTGACCGGAAAGCAATTTTCTCTCGCTGAAGTTCGCCTGCTGCCGCCCTGTTCGCCTACAAAGATCGTCTGTGTGGGCCGCAATTACCGGGAGCATGCAAAGGAGCTCGGCAACGAAGTGCCTTCCGAGCCGCTGATTTTTCTGAAGCCTCCCTCATCGCTCATTGCTTCCGGCGACTGCATCGTATATCCGAAGGCTTCCCAGCGGCTTGATTACGAGGGGGAACTCGGCGTGATCATCGGCACGAGAGCACGAAACGTGAAGGCGGAGGATGCCATGAGGTTCGTGCTCGGCTACACGTGCGTCAACGATGTCACGGCGCGGGACCTGCAGAAGAAGGACGGCCAGTGGACGCGTGGCAAAGGGCACGACACATTCTGTCCTGCTGGTCCCTGCATGGTTCTTGCGTCAGAAGTGGACTTGGCGTCCTTGCGAGTGGTAACGCGCCTCGATGGTGTAGTGAAGCAAAACGCTCCTGTAACGGATATGCTGTTTCCGTTGCCTGATATAATCGCCTATGTATCGGCATTCATGACGCTCGAACCGGGCGATCTGATCGCTACCGGGACGCCGCCGGGCGTTGGCCCGATGTCTGCAGGGTCGACCGTCGAAGTCGAGATTGAAGGCGTCGGGTTGCTTTCCAACCAGGTGATCCTAAGCCACACTGACTGACGCAGCGAATGGGAGAACGACAGTGAAACTCTTTCTGGACACAGCCAACCTCGATGAAATAAAGCGGGGCGTCGAATGGGGCGTTATCGACGGAGTGACCACGAATCCTTCGCTTATTGCAAAGGAAGGACGTCCAATCGAGGAGCAGGTCGCCAAGATTGCTGAGATCGTTGATGGCGATATCAGCGCCGAGGTGGTTTCTACCACCGCTGATGAGATGCTCCGTGAGGCGCGGGGGCTTGCCAAGATCCACAGGAATATTGTCGTCAAGCTGCCATTAACGAGAGACGGAATTAAAGCCACCTCCACCCTCAGTAAAGAGGGAATTCGCGTGAACGTCACGCTTTGCTTTACTCCGGGCCAGGCGCTGCTGGCGGCGAAAGCCGGAGCCTACATCATTAGCCCCTTCGTTGGAAGGCTGGATGACATTGGCACGGAGGGCATGAATCTCATTCGAGATATCGTGACGATCTACCGGAACTACGGCTTCCACACACAAATCCTGGCCGCTTCCCTGCGGTCCCCGCTGCATGTCGTGGAGGCGGCGAAGGCGGGCGCAAACATCGGCACGCTGCCCTTTAAGGTGCTCGACATGCTCTTCAACCACCCGCTTACCGACAAGGGGCTCGACCAGTTCCTGAAGGATTGGGCCAAGGTCTTCCAGGAAGCGCCACAAGCACGGTAGTTTCCTGCGGCGCCGTCGCCGCATGTTATGGTTCACTCCGGTTATCTGTTATTAGCAGCCTTGCTTCCCGTGGCAGCCGTCGTTGGTTCTTGGGTATGGATTAAGCGGTGGCGCCTGACACCCGAGGAGCGCGAGCGCCGCAGGCGGTTAGCCGTGAATGCGTCTGGCCGCTTGGGACCGGCCATGATTACTGACATCGACGAGAATGTCCTGCACTACTCGTATGAGGTGCGCGGTGTCACATACAATGCGTCTCAGGATATTTCAGGTTTGATGCAGCTTGACCCTCAGGCAGTTCAGCTCCTCGGGCCGGCCACAGTCAAGTATTCTTTAGGGAATCCCGCTGACTCGATTGTGCTGTGTGAGACCTGGTCGGGTTTGCGGCAATTACGGAAAGCATTTCCGAATTCTCAGTTGAAAGGAAGCGAAGATGAAGCACATCGCTAAACTGCTGCTGTCGGTTGTCTTGCTGACAGGCGCTAGCGGCTTGCTCTTTGGCCAAGGGAATAAGCCGAAGTCGATCATTCACGTGGTCACGCTTTATTGGAAGGAGGGCACAACTCCGGAACAGAAGCAGGCTGTCCTCAAGGGAGTCGAGAAGATGGCCAAAGAGATTCCGGGTATTACGAACGTCTGGCTGAAGAGCATCAAGGTTCAGGGCGGCTACACCGAAAAGCTGCCGAACGGAGAGCTGAAGACAACTCCCGTCACGGATGCTTTCGTCATGGAGTTTAAGGACGAAGCGGCTTTTAAGGCTTACGCCGATCATCCCGCCCACCGTGAATGGGAGAAGATCTACATCCCTGTCCGCGGACGAAGCTTCACAAGCGACATCACCAACTAACTGCTGGCACGCGGGCTGCGCACGGCCGGCCCGCTCGCTTTCCTCCCGCCTGTAGTTCTCCTCTTGCTCCTCCCAAAAAACTGACGAAACATGCGAGCAAGACCGGCGTCTCCCGTTGAGAGGTGCCACATGTTCCATCACGTGAAAGAGCTGCAGTTCAACGCGCGCGTCTCCGGGCCTGATCCGAGATTTGCCCGCCTGCTGCTCGAACAGTTTGGCGGAGGCAACGGAGAGCTGAAGGCTGCGATGCAGTACTTTGTCCAGGCATTTGGGGTCCGTCAGTCGTACCCTGACAAGTACGATCTGTTGATGGACATTGCCACGGAAGAATTCAGCCACCTGGAGATCGTGGGCGCTACGATTACCATGCTGCTGGGACCGTTGAACAGTGAATTGAAGGATGTGGCGGAGCGCTCCGGAATCACGTCAATGTTGAAGTCTCAAAGGCTGAAGGATGAGATGGCCCACCAGGCGCTCACCAACCCGCACTTCCTGGTCATGACCGGCGGCGGCCCTGATGTCACGGACTCGAACGGAGTGCCTTGGACCGGCGCATACGTGAATGCGAACGGCGATCTCACTGTGGACTTGCGGTCCAACATTGCGGCTGAATCCCGGGCAAAAATCGTGTATGAGTATCTCTTACAGTTCACGGAAGATCCGTACGTTCAGGACACATTGCGCTTCCTGATGACTCGGGAAATTAGCCACTTCCAGATGTTCTCCGCCGCTTTAGCCGATATCGCTCCGAACTTCCCTCCCGGAGTCCGGCAAGGGGATCCACGCTTCATCAACGTCTTCTTCAATATGTCCTCTGGGGAGGACTCGCGCGGCGCGTGGAATACCGGGCGAGGACCCTGGCAGCAAGGAGAAGAGTGGGTGCATATCGACGACCCGGTCGAGCATGTGCGGCAGACCAACGGGCTGCTCGATCAAACTCCGTCGGGCGGCGTTCGAGAGCCGGGTGTCATTGAGCAGATGAATCGAGAGTTGAGCGAAAAGCGCAGCCAGGAAATCAGCAGCAAGATCCCCTCTGGTGAAAACCAGTGGTCTAAGTACTCCAAGGTTCGCCACTGAGAATCAGGGCCGTCTTGGTTCGGAGGACTAGCCGGCCCTGATGATCCGATACCGATAGGCTCACCTTAAGCAGTCCGTATGCGGGTTTCGAACAACTGCTGCCCGTCTCGCGACAAGAGAACCCACAGGCCGTAGATTCCCAGAGCTGTCCCAAGCGGAACGTTCATGAGATGAATGGCTGAGAGGATGATCGTGAGCACCCGCGCCCACGGTCGAAAATTCAACAGACCCCACGCCGCGATGATTTCAGGCAAGCCTAGGAGCAGCATCACGAGGAAGACTACGCCTCCAATCCCTCGCAGTACTGGAACGACGATGACATCGTCCGAGAGTCCGGCGATTCCCGCGATTCCCCCAAACAGAAGAAGGGCCAGAAGCCCAAGGAAGATGAGGATTGCTCCAAAGGCGATGTGCAAATAGGCGAGAATCTTCACGTGATTCGCCATCATAGCCCCCTGCCTCAATCGTAACGCCGCAGCAGACAGCGACGCGTGCCGATCGCGATTGTGCGGGGTGTCAGCGATCGCCAGAGGGAGGCTCTTTCACATTGTGGCGGAGCAGCATCTCGACCGCGCTCCTCTTGCCAGCTCTTTCCGCGGCCCGGGCGTGCCTCCAGGCTGCGGCGTAGTCGCCGCGAACGGCGTAGATTTCGGCGAGGGAGATGTGGGCGTCGGCGAGGGATTCGTCGAGCCGCACAGCTTCCAGCAGCAGACCAAGCGCCTCGTCCTGCTTCCACTGCATTCTGTACAGTTGTGCAAGATGGTAGTAGGGCCTCGCATTCTGCGGCTCCCGCAGGATCCACTCGCGCTGCTCCGCGATGTGCTTCTCCGTCTCATAATCCAGCGCGAAATTGATGACTTCGTCGCGCCAGAACGTCATTGCGGACTCCCAACCAGGAGGATGCGTACATCCATCACGTTGGTGTTCGTCGGTCCGGTCTTCAGGAGGTCGCCCAAGGGTTCGAAGAACCGGTAGGAGTCGTTATTGCAGAGGAAGGCAGCAGCGTCGAGAGACAACTGCCGCGCACGGGAGATCGTATCGCCGTCCGCGATGGCCCCGGCGGCATCGGTGGGCCCATCGGTTCCGTCGGTTCCGCCGCTGAGAATCACGGTGTTGGGAAGGCCTTGAATGCCCATTGCCGCCGCGAGCACAAACTCCTGATTCCGGCCGCCGAGCCCCTGGCCGCGAATCGTTACGGTTGTCTCCCCGCCGGAAATCACGCAGGCAGGCGGAGCCACGGGACGCTTCTGATCGACGATCTCCCGGGCAATCGCAGCGTGCACACCGGCCACTTCGCGCGTCTCGCCTTCGATCGAGGTCGACAGCACCATGGTGCGGTAACCCAGGCTGCGGGCGCATTTCGCTGCCGCGTCGACTGCCTGCAGATTGCTTCCGACAACCACATTCTGGACGCGCTGGAACAGCTTGTCTCCGGGCTTTGGAGTCTCGGGGAAAAGACCCTCCGCGCCCTGATGCAGCCGGTCTCGGACGCTTCCGGGCACATCGCTCTCAATCCCGTACTTTCGAAGAATTTGAATGGCATCGGCGAAGGTTGATTGATCCGGGGCTGTTGGGCCCGAGCCGATGACGTCGAGGTTATCGCCGATGACGTCCGACAGCAGCAGGGAGATCACGGTCGCCGGAGAAGCCATGGCGGCAAGCTGCCCGCCCTTCAACGCGGAGATATGCTTTCGTGCGGCATTCACCTCGTGGATAGTCGCTCCGCATTTCAGCAGGAGCCTCGTCGTGGCCTGCTTCTCTTCCAGGGTGATCGGAGGCGCGGGGGCAGGCATCAAAGCAGACGCGCCGCCGGAGATCAAACAAAGAACAAGGTCCTCTTTCCCGGCATCGCGAACCATTGCGGCGATCCGCTCCGTGCCACGTACTCCGTTTTCGTCGGGGACCGGGTGTCCGCATTCGTTCAACTGCACGCGGCGGAGTTTTGCGAGATGGCCGTACTTCACATTCACGATTCCGCCGTGGATGCGGCTCCCGAGGAGCCGTTCCACCGCGCTGGCCATGGCTGCGCTTGCCTTGCCCGCTCCAACGACATGAATCCGTCGAAAGCGCGACAGAGGATAGCGCCGCTTGCCGGCGATTAAGGTTTCACCGTCCAGACGGACATGCCGAAGCACCGCTTCGACCGGATCGGCGGCTTTAAGCGCGGCCCGAAAGATTGAGACGGCGTGTTTCCGAAGCGTCTTCTGGTTAGCCATGAAAAATCGGGAGCTGAAGAATGGATACGACAGCAGCCGCTGACTCTGTGTCGCGAATGTGATAATCCGCCTTGGCGTAGTGCTTGCGGCGCTCGTGATAGAGCTTTTCGAAAGCAACCGGATCGCGGGCGAGCGGCCGATGGGTAGAACCTTCGACGCGGCGCCGGATGATCGGGAACGGCGGATCCAGCCAAATGCTGACGCCGGCGCTCTCGATGAGTTCGAAGTTGTTCTGTTGAACGAAAGCGCCTCCCCCGAGTGCGATCACCAGCGGATCCCCTTTTCGAATCTGGTTCACGCGCCGGGCCAGCGCTTCGTGCTCCCTCCTGCGGAACTCCGCTTCGCCATGCTGGTCAAATATCTCGCTGATAGAGCACTTGTGCTGGGCCTCGATGTCCTCATCGAGATCACAGAAACCCCATCCCAGCTCCCGTGCCAGAGCCCGGCCGACGGTGCTTTTGCCCGATCCCATGAATCCGACCAGGTAGATGCCCGGCGTCCGCTTCAACTTCAAAATCATCCGTTACTTTTCAATTTATGGTACATTCGCGCCAGCTGCCAATCCATGAGGGCGGGGAATGCTTTTGATAGGGCGATCAGAAGAATGCCGCTTCTGGGTGTGACGACCACACGCCGATTCCGTTCCACGCCGCGCGCGATCGCCTCGGCACAGGTTTCTGCGGTAATCGCAAAGCGCCTGGCGTTACGCACACCCTCCGGCGGGCTGCCGGCGAGAACGTGCTCCTGAAAGCGAGTCTTCACGTAACCCGGGCATACCTCGATCGCATGAATGTTGTCGTGTTTCAGCTCCATTCGGAGGCCGCGGGTGAACGCGCCCAGCGCGTATTTCGATGCCGAATAGAGCGTGAACCATGGGAGAGCGATCTGTCCCGCGATGGAAGACACGTTGACGATGCAGCCGCCGCCCTGCCGTTTCATCTGCGGAACCACAAGCTGCGTCATCGCGACAGTGGCGAAGAAATTCACCTCCATCATGCTGCGGAGCTGGTCGAACGGAGCCTCCCAGGAGGGGGCGTAAAGCCCGACGCCCGCGTTGTTGATGAGGATGTCAATCCGGCCGAAGCGCTCGAGCGTTCGATCGACGATGCGCTTTCGGTCCTCGTCGGAGGTCACGTCGCCCGCAACGATCAGTGCGTCTTTGGTTCCGGCTTCGTCGGCAGCCTGCTTCAGTTTTGCTTCGGATCGTGCAACCAGAGACAGCCGGGCCCCTCGACGGCCAAAGGACGCCGCACAGGCTGCTCCAATACCCTCGGACGCTCCTGTAATAAGAACGACTTTGTCAGCGATTTGCATGCCTTTGCTGTAAATTGCCCGGCAGGGTATGAGAAGCCATAATGGTAGCATGCAGGGGGAGCTGCTACCGCTGTTTCCGCTGGAAGTTGTGCTATTCCCGCGCGCTTCCCTGGCGCTTCACATCTTTGAAGAGCGGTACAAGCAGCTCGTGGCTGATGTCATGGCGGCGCAGAGTGAGTTCGGAATCGTGCTCGCCCGTGAGCAAGGCATTGTCAACGTAGGCTGCACGGCAACGGTGGAGATGATTACGAGGCGGTATGAAGACGGGCGGCTGGATATCCTGACCCGCGGCCGGCGGCGCTTCGAAATCCGGACGCTGGACGATGAGAAGCCTTACATACGAGCCAGCGTTGAAATCTTCGATGACGACGATTTTACGGATCCTCCGCCTCAACTGAAGGATCATGCTCTCTCCGCATGTCTTGCGCTTCGAGATGCCGTAAGCGAGCAGGGGCCCGAACCCGAGCTCGACGATCCCCAACTCAGCTTTCAACTTGCTCAAGTCCTGCCTGACCTCGACTTTCTGCAGGTTCTCCTGCGGTCCAGATCCGAGGCTGAGCGCCTGAAAATGCTTGCGGAGCGGGTGCCCGCCTACGTCGCCAGAGCGCGCTACGTGGCACAGGTGCGCCGGACGGCGCCGTTCAACGGGCACGGCCGCGGACGCAACCAAAACTAAACTGAAGAGACAATGCAGCAGCACCTGATCGTCGATGCGGACGACACACTCTGGGAGAACAATATTTACTTCGAGCGGGCCTTTTCCGAGTTCTGCGACTTCCTGTCGCACTCGACCCTGACGCCGGCCGAAATACGCGCCGTCCTCGATGAGATCGAGCTGGCGAACATCAAGATTCACGGCTACGGCTCTCTGAATTTTGGCCGCAACCTGAGGCTTTGCTACGAGCGGCTGGCGGAACGGGAGATCCGGGAAGACGACCTCGACAAAGTGATGTCTCTCGCCGAGCGTATCCTGGAGCAGCCCATCGAGTTGATCGACGGTGTCGCGGAAACGCTCGAGTATCTCGCCAACCGTCATGAGCTGACGCTTTTCACCAAGGGCCATCCGGAGGAGCAGAAGCTGAAGATCGATCGCTCCGGCCTTGGCAGCTATTTCAGCCATACAATCATCGTGAAAGAGAAGGATACGCAGTCGTATCTGGAGCTGATCGAGGATCGGGGTCTTGACCCGGAGAGGAGCTGGATGATCGGCAACTCGCCGAAGTCCGACATCAATCCGGCGCTTGAAGCGGGGCTGAATGCGGTTCTAGTGCCTCACCCTCACACATGGGGGCTGGAGCAGCAGGAACTCCGGATCAACGGTCGAGGGCGATTCGTGAGAGTGGAACGCTTCGTGGAGCTCCAGAAGCACTTCTGAGGAGAGTGAAGGCCGCGAAATCCGTTGAAACTTCGCGGCCTTGCGAAACCTGGCTATTTCACCAGCGCAGCTGACCGCCCGGCGAAATCGAGCACGAGGGAAGGGAAGATTCCAAGGAGGAATGTTCCGGCTGCGGCGCCCCACAGGGTCGCCTTAAGCCCGGTCGGAAGCGGCGGCAGCGAGTTGGTGCTTTCCACCGGTTCCTGCATGTACATCACGACGATGACCCGCAGGTAGTAGTAGGCTGCAACCGCACTGTTCAGAAGTCCCAGCACGGTGAGCCACACCAGATTCGCATCCAGCGCAGCTTTGAAGATGTAGAACTTCCCAAAGAACCCGGCCGTCAGCGGAACGCCGATCAGCGACAGCATGAACACAGACAGCAGGGCCGCCGTCAGCGGTTGCCGCACTCCGAGACCCGCCAGATCCTGAATCTGCACGTACTTCTCACCCTGCCGGGAAATGTGGGCAACCACCGCAAACGCACCGATGTTCATGAAGGCGTAGGAGGCCAAGTAGAACATGGCGGCTGCCGTTCCCATCTCCGTGTTCGTCGTGACCGCGACCATAACGTAACCGGCGTGCGCCACCGAGCTGTACGCGAGCAGGCGCTTGATGTTCGTTTGCGTAAGGGCGGCGAAGTTTCCGATCACCATGGTGAGCAGCGCGGACAGCCACAGAATGGGTTCCCAGCGATCCGCGAGCGGCTCGAAAGCTGTCATGTAGACACGCAGGAGGATCGCGAACGCTGCGGCTTTGGGGCCTGCCGAGAGGAAAGCGGCTACCGGGGCCGGAGCGCCCTGGTAGACGTCAGGGGCCCACACATGAAAAGGCGCCGCTGAAACCTTGAACGCGAAGCCGATAAACATCAAAGCGGCAGCGGCACTGGCCAGCATGCCAGTCGGAGCGAGGCCGGGCGTCAGGAGCGCCGCGCGGACTTCCGCGAGATTCGTGGTTCCGGTGATTCCGTAGATCCATGCCACGCCATACAGCAGGAACGCCGTCGCGAACGACCCCAGCAGAAAATACTTCAGTGCGGATTCGTTGTTGCGCCGGTCATGCCGCAAATATCCGGCCATGACGTAGCTGGCGATGGACGAAACTTCAAGGCCGATGAAGAGCATGATCAGCTCATTGGCCGTCACCATGACACACTGGCCAAGAACAGACAGCAGAAGTAGGGAATAGTACTCGCCGGGCTCGGCTCGCTCCCGCGTTAGGTACTGGTGAGAGATGAGGATCGTCAGGATGCCGACGCCGATCACCAGGACACGGAAAAACGTCCCGAACCCGTCGATAATCACCATGCCCTGAAACGCCGTTCCCGGGCTGGCGTAGGCGGCAATGGAGGCCCATAGCGCCGCGACCAGGCCGATGAGTGTAAGGGTATAAAGAAAATTCCGGCTTTCCTTGGGACGGAGCGGGCTCGCCATCATCACGACGGTCCCGAAGATGGCGAGGATGATCTCGGGGAGGAGGCGTATATACTCTACTCCCGTTGGCAAGAAGCTAGCGGACATTCAGAAGCTCCTTTACCTGAGAAGAGAGACTGGGGCTCGCGTTCACCTGAAACTCCACATTCGTTTTCGTTTGCTCCAGCGTGCGCTCGTTTGACGCGCTGATGACCGGGAGGAAGGTCTGCGTGCCCGTGCCCATCCAGATCATCAGCACGACCAGCGGAATGATCGTCGCCCATTCTCGGGGCGAGAGATCGTGCATATGGCTTCGGAGCTCCTCCGAGACCTCGCCGAAGAACGTCCGCTGGTACATCCACAACATGTAGACTGCTGAAAGAATCACACCTACCGCGGCGAATACCGCCCAGGTGAAGTTGACTTGGGCAGCGCCCTGGAGCACCAGAAATTCGCCGACGAAGTTGTTCAAGGTTGGGAGTCCGACGCTCGCCAGCATTGTGATCATGAACATCGCCGACAGGAACGGAGCCGGGGTTGCCACCCCGCCGTAGTCCGCAATCTCCAGCGAGTGCCGGCGCTCATAGAGGTAACCGACGAGCATGAAGAGCGCGCCGGTGGAGACGCCGTGATTCAGCATCTGGTAGACCGCGCCATCAAGCGCGAGCTGGTTGAAAGAGAAAATTCCGAGTACGACAAAACCGAGGTGGCTTACCGAAGAGTACGCGACCAGCCGCTTCATATTCGGCTGAATCATCGCGACCAGCGCGCCGTAGATGATGCCAGTGATCGCCAGCGCAACGATCCAGGGAGCATTGTCGCGCGCGGCGCCCGGGAACATCGGCAAACAGAAACGAACCAAGCCGTAGGTTCCCATCTTCAGCAGAACCGATGCCAGGATAATCGATCCGGCCGTCGGCGCCTCACCGTGCGCGTCCGGCAGCCACGTATGCAGCGGGAACAGCGGCACCTTCACGGCAAAGGCGAAGAAAAACGCCATGAAGAGCCAGAACTGCTCCGTCGAACTCAACGCCAGCCGGCCGTTCCGAAGCATTTCCAGCAGAATCGGGTAGTCGAACGTGCCGCCGCGATTGTACAGGTAGATGATCGCGGCAAGCATCAGAACGGAACCGGCCAGAGTGTACAGGAAGAATTTGACCGCCGCGTAGATGCGCTTGTCGTGCCCCCAGATTCCGATCAGGAAGTACATCGGAACCAGCGTGACCTCGAAGAACACGTAGAACAGGAAGAGGTCCATCGCCAGGAACACGCCAATCATTCCGAACTCGAGCAGTAGCAGGAACGCGAAGAATTCCTTGACCCGCTTCTGGATATAGTTCCAGGAAACGAGCACCGTAATCGGCGTGAGCAGCGTTGACAGAATCACCAGCCACAGGCTCAGGCCGTCGATGCCGACGTGGTAGCGAATCGGCGGGTAGTCAATCCACGAGACGTTCGTCTCGTAGGACATAGCCGTCGGCGCATTCCGGACTTCCGGTATCAAACCAAGAGAAGCGACAAAAACCAGCAGCGAGACAAGCAGAGCGGTTGTCTTGATCGCTCCGCGCTGCTCCCTCGGAAAGAAGAGCAGCAGGAGGAACCCCGCCAGCGGCAGAAACAAGATCATGTTCAGTAGCATCTAGCGGCTACCTCCCAGAAAACTGATGGCGGCCACGACAATCACCGACCCCAGGACCACCCAGGTGGCGTAGCTTCGGATATAACCGGACTGCATCACGCGCAGCACACTGCCAACGTTGCGGGCGCTGCGTCCGACTCCGTTGACTACGTTGTCAATCACGCCCTCGTCGATGCCCTTCCACAGCACCGACCGGGATCCGTCCCGAAGCGGGTGAACGATCACCGCATCGTAGATTTCGTCGACAAAGTATTTGTTGTAGACCAGCGTGTACAGACCGCGGAAAGATCTGGAAATCGCATCGGGTAGCCCGGGCTGGGCGACGTACATCAGCCACGCCAGTCCGATGCCCGCAAGGCCGGCCGCTACAGAAATGTAGACCAAGGTTGACTCATGCGCGCTCTCGGCGAGCGGGAACAGCGGTTCAAGAAAGTGCGGAATGTGGATGTAGCCGCCGCCGAGCGAAAGCAGCGCGAGAATGCACAGCGGTCCAAGCATCACCCAAGGCGATTCGTGCGGGTGATGATGGCCCCGATAGGAGCCAAAGAACGTCATGAAGATTGCGCGGAAGACGTAGAAGGCGGTCATGCCCGCGGTGACAACGCCAACCCAGTACATCCAGGGCGCGTGATGGTGCGCCGCCAGCAGGATTTCGTCCTTGCTATGGAAGCCCGAGAAGGGCGGTACGCCAGCGATCGCGACCGCCGCGCAGAAGATCGTCGCGAACGTGACCGGAATCTTCGACCTGAGCCCGCCCATAAGCCGCATGTCTTGTTCGCCTTCCAGCGCGTGAATGACGCTGCCAGCGCCAAGGAAGAGGAGCGCCTTGAAGAAGGCGTGCGTGACTACGTGGAAAATTCCGGCAGAGAAGGCGCCAACGCCCAGCGCCAGGAACATGTACCCGAGCTGCGAAACCGTGGAATAGGCAAATACTTTCTTGATATCGTTCTGCGCAAGGCCGATCGTGGCCGCGAGCACGGCTGTAACCAGCCCGATGATCGCTACCGCATCCATCGCGAGCGGCGCCTTCAGGTAAAGGACGGAAGAGCGCGCCACCATGTAGACGCCCGCGGTGACCATCGTCGCTGCGTGGATCAGGGCGGAGACCGGAGTGGGGCCTTCCATCGCATCCGGCAGCCAGACGTAAAGAGGCACCTGGGCGGATTTACCAGTTGCGCCGAGCAGCAGCAGCAGGCAGATCACGGTAAGCGTTCCAACGCCGGCTTCGACCGGCATGTCTTTCGCCTGAGCAAACACGCGGGCGAAGTCGAGCGTCCCGAACGTGACGACGATGAGGAACATCGCCAGAGAGAAGCCAAAGTCGCCAACACGGTTGACGATGAACGCTTTCTTGCCGGCATCCCCAGCGCTTTTCTTCAGGTAGTAGAAACCGATGAGGAGGTAACTGCAAAGGCCGACACCCTCCCAGCCAACGAAGAGAACCAGGTAGTTCGCCGCCAGCACCAGGATCAACATGAAGAACATGAACAGGTTCAGGTAGGCAAAGAACCTGGAAAATCCTTCTTCATGCGCCATGTAGCCCGAGGAGTAGATGTGGATCAGGAGGCCAATGCCGGTCACCACAAGCAGCATCACGGCCGTAAGGCGGTCAACCATGAGGTCAAAGCCGACGTTGAAGTCGCCGCTCTGGATCCAGGTGAAGTACCGCTCGATGTGTGCCTCTTCCAGGCCCCCAAGGCCGCTCAATACGTTGAGGACCCAGAGAAAAGAAAGAAGCACCGAGCCGATCGCCACCCCGCTTACGGCAATCTTCGGCAAGCGCCGGCCAAACAGCAGATTGATCATGGAGCCGGCAAGAGGAATTGTGGGAATGAGCCAGAGATGATGCATCGGGTTAATACTTCATCGAGCTGATGTCGTCGATCTGCAGCGAGGAACGGTTCCTGAATATCGCCAGGATAATCGCCAGGCCGACCGCGGCTTCCGCGGCGGCCACGACCATCACGAAGAAGGAAAAGATGTGCCCGTCCACCTGCTTCAACTGATACGAAAACGTGATAAACGACAGGTTCACCGCGTTCAGCATCAGTTCGATCGACATGAACACGGTAATCAGGTTACGCCGGATGACAAATCCGGCGACGCCGAGGGCGAACAGAATCGCGCTCAGGATCAGGTACCACGACAGCGGAACACTCGTCATGCTCTGCATCGTTGTCAGATCTCCTTCCGGGCCAGCACAACCGCGCCGATGATGGCGATGAGGATAAGGACCGACGTCACCTCAAAGGGCAGGAGGTACTGGGTAAACAGCACGCGGCCGATCGCGCGCGGGGTCCCCTGAGTAAATCCGCCAAAGTAGACGCCTTCCGTCGGCGGCAGGCCGCGCTGGATGACGTAGGCGACCAGCGCCAGAAAAGCGGCCAGCAGCGGGACTCCGAACAGCGTGGCCATCAGGGATCGATTCGACCGCCGTTCCGCGCCGGCGTTCAACAACATGATGACGAACACAAAAAGCACCATGATTGCGCCGGCGTAGACGATAAGTTGCACCGCCGCCAGAAACTCGCCGCCAAGGAGCAGATACAGCACGGCGAGCGACGCCATGACGCCGATCAGAGACAGAGCGCTCGAAATCGGGTGCTTCTGCACAACAAGGTTGATCGCGCATAAGACGGCGATGGTTGCGAAGATGAGGAAGAGTATCGCGTCCATTTTTACTTGCTAGTCACTGCGACAAGGAAGCTGGTCGCCAGCAGGTTGAGAAGCGCCACCGGGAAGAGAAACGTCCAGGCGAACTTCATGAGCTGGTCGTAGCGGAATCGAGGCAGCGTTCCTCGCACCCAGATAAATACAAAGACCAGAAGGCCGGTCTTGGTAGCAAACCAGAACAGCGGAACCAGAATCGGCTTCAGGAAAGGCACCAGGAACAGAAGAGCAATCCCCGCGAAGACGGCGGCTACGACGGGCAACGTCAACCGGTCCTTGGGCCTCGCCGGATTCAAACCGTGGTACAGCGCAACGGCGGCCGCGCCGAGGTTCACCAGGACAGGGACAAAGTCTGAACCATATTGCGCAGGGAAGAGCGGCTGCCACCCGCCGAGGAACAACAGCGTGGCCACACAGCAGATCGTCATGATGTTGATGTATTCGGCTGTGAAGAACGCCGCGAACTTCATACTGCTGTATTCCGTGTGGAAGCCTGCGACCAGTTCGTTTTCGGCTTCCGGCAGGTCGAAGGGGACGCGGTTGGTCTCGGCGAACGCTGCAATCAAAAAGATGATGAAGCCGAAGATCTGGGGCATCGGGAGCTGGAAAATGTTCCAGCGGGGGATGATGCCGAAGTAGTAGCCGGCCTGGGAATCAACGAGCTCGCGAAAGCTCAGGGTGTTGGCCAGCAACAGCGGGGCTGCAACCGTGATGGCGAGAGGCAGCTCGTAGCTCACCATCTGCGCCGAGCTGCGAAGTCCGCCGAGCAACGAGTATTTGCTGTTTGAAGCCCATCCGGCAAGCGCGACGCCGTACACGCTCAGGGACGATACAGCCAGGACGACGAGCACGCCGATGCTCAAGTCTGTCAACTGGAGGTACGTGCGGTAGCCGAAAATCTCAACTTCAGGACCGAACGGGATGACGGAGATGGAAATCAGGGAGAGGGAAACGGCCAGGAGCGGGGCGAGGAGGTAGAAGGGCTTGTGCGCGTCCCGCGGAATCAAGTCTTCCTTGGTAAGCAGCTTTACCGCGTCGGCCAGCGGCTGAAGCAGTCCGTGAGGTCCCACGCGCGAGGGACCGAGGCGGAGCTGGATGTGTGCGAGAACCTTTCGCTCCAACCATACCAGGTACGCCGCGGCAGTAAGCAACACGAAGGCGATCAGTGCGGCCTTCACGAGGGTGATGATGTAGAATTCCATTCCTTAGCGCGAGCCTTTCGTCACGGCTTATAAAGTGCGCCGGGCGCTTCAACCACAGCGCTTAAAGTCTTTGAATAGCGGCCCAGTGATCCAGATGTATAGAGAGTGTCGCCGGCAGACCGGATCAGTTCAGGACGGACTTGAACCGGTACCCGGCCATTGACGGGAGCGGTTTGCGCAGCTCCACCGGTGGCAATGACTGGCAAAGGAACATTATAACCGCGCACCGTTTGGCGAATCTCTTCAAATACAGCGTCGGGCGTCCAGGTGCCGAGGTTCAGACCCATTCCTTTCGCGATGAGCCCGAAGATCTCCAGATCCGGTTTTGCGCCCATCGTCTTCGGACCTCTCTTGAGCCGTTGCACCTCGCCGGTCACGTTCGTCACGGTTCCGGTCTTCTCATAGGCGGACGCCGAGGGAAGGACGATACTGGCGTACTGTGCTGTTTCCGTGAGGAACATGTCCTGGACGACGATAAAGGTACGATCGGATGCAGGCGCCCGGTTCTCCAGCGGGTTTTCGCCCACAACCCACAAAACATCGAGATCCGGCGCGGCGAGCATCTCATTCATGTTCAGCCCCGGTTCGAGGCCGTTCTCGCTGGCCGGGCGGTAGCCGGGCAGCAACTCCGGCACCATGCCCATATCAAGGGCGCCGCGTGAGTTCGAGTAATCGACGAGGGCCAGATACTTCACGGGGATGCCCAGGGATTCGCCGAACGAAACCAGCTTCCGGACCCCCTCGCCCTTAATTGCATCGCCGAAGATCACCAGCAGCTCGCCGTTCGCCTTCAGCTCATCGCGGAGGCTCTCGACGGCTTGCAGCTCTCCGCCGGGTTCAACCCGGATGCTGCGCGCCGCATACTTGTCCTCGCGCACAGGCCCCGGGGTAACGGCATACATCTTCATCTGGTGATGCCTGTAATTAGCCCGGAGCTGGAAGGCTAGAAGCGGATGCTGCTGGGACAGGTCGCTCGAGATCACCAGCGCAGCCTTCGTGGAGTACAGGTCACTAAACTGAGCGAGCTTCCCGGAGGCGCCGCTAAGAGCATCGATAAGAGAAACAACGTCACCAGTCCGGCGGTGGTCGATGTTGTTCGTTCCTAACCCTTGCCGCGCGAACTTTTGCAGGTAGTAGTTCTCTTCGTTCGTGGTGTGGTTGGATCCGATGATCCCGAACTTGCCGTTGCGCTCCCGGACTTCCTGGAACTTCTTGCTCACAATCTCGAGAGCCTGAGCCCAGGAGATCGGCTCAAACTGGCTGCCCACCCGCATCAGGGGCGATTGCAGTCGGTCTGGGTGATTGTTGAAGTCGAAGGCGTAGCGCCCTTTGATGCAGAGAAACTCCCCGTTGATGCCGGACCGGTCTCTGTTATTTGCCCGGACGATCTGGTTGTTCCGGACGCCGAGGGTGGTTTTGCAGCCGTTGGAGCAGTGTGTGCAGATGGTGCCCACGTGCTGCATCTCCCATGGCCGGGTCTTGTAGCGGTAGGTGCCGCTGGTGAGAGCGCCGACGGGGCAAATGTCGATGCACATTCCGCACTCGTCGCACTCAAGGTGGTCTCCGTGGCTCGGGGTAATCTCGGCCGTAACGCCGCGATTCGTGATGCCGAGCGCGCCAACGCCCATTCCTTCATTGCAGATGCGCACGCACCGGTAGCAGAGGATGCACCGGGGAGCGTCGTAGAAGACTATGGGGGACCACTGCTTTTCGTCGACGTGCTGCTTCACTTCGGTGAAGCGGCTTTCGCCGGCGCCGTAGCGGAACACCATGTCCTGGAGTTCGCACTCGCCGCCTTTGTCGCAGACGGGGCAATCGAGCGGGTGATTCGTCAGCAGAAATTCGAGCGTGTACTTGCGGGCCTTCTGCACCGCCGGCGAGTCCGTGTGGACTACCATGCCCTCAGCAACCGGCAGCGTGCAGGCGGCCAGGAGCTTCGGAGCCTTTTCCACTTCCACGAGGCACATGCGGCAGGCAGCCTGAAGCGATAGCCCTTCGTAGTAGCAGAATGCGGGAATCTCAATGCCGACCTTCTTGGCAGCGTCGATCACCAGCGTGCCGGCTGGCACCTGTATCGCTTTGCCGTCGATTGTCAGATTGATAAGATCAGCCATTTGCCTTTCCCAAATCGATTGTGTGGTTAGACCACCACGAACTTGCTTTGTGTCCTGGATGCGGCGAGCTTCGCCTCGAACTCCTCGCGGAACTTCTCCACGATGGAGATTGTCGGCATGGCGGCAGCGTCGCCGAGCGGGCAGAATGTCCGGCCCAACATATTCTTCGCCAAGTCGGCAATGAGGTCGATGTCATTGCTTGAACCGCGGCCCTCGTCCATCCGCGTGAGCAGCTTCTTCAACCAGGTTGTCCCTTCGCGGCAGGGAATGCACCAGCCGCAGCTCTCGTGCTGATAGAACTTCATGATACGCAGCGCCGCCTTCACCATATCGGTGGTTTCATCCATGACGATCACGCCGCCCGAGCCAAGCATGCTCTTCGCCTTGGCGAGCGAATCGTAATCCATCGGCAGATCGCACTCTTCCGCTTTCAGAATGGGGCAGGAAGAGCCGCCCGGAATCACCGCCTTCAATGCGCGTCCGCCGCGAACGCCTCCACCAACCTCATTGATCATCCGAAGCAGGTTGAAGCCCATCGGCAGTTCATAAACGCCGGGCTTATTCACGTGGCCCGAAAGGCAGAACAGCCTGGTGCCTCCGTTCTTCGGCGTACCCAGCGCGGCAAAGGCAGCACCGCCGTCGCGGATAATCGCGGGCACTGCGGAAAAGGTCTCGACGTTGTTCAGAATCGTGGGGCACTGGAATGCGCCGGAGACAGCGGGAAACGGAGGACGGATTCGAGGAACGCCGCGCTTGCCCTCGAGCGATTCGAGCAACGCGGACTCTTCACCGCATTCATAGGCGCCGGCGCCTGTGTGCGTGTGAAGATCGAAGTCAAAACCACGGCCAAGAATGTTCTTCCCGAGATAGCCACGGGCGTACGCTTCGGCGATCGCCTTATCCATTATCTCGATGAGATAACGGTACTCGCCGCGAATGTAGATCCACCCGCGGCTGGCGCCTACGGCGAGCGCCGCGATCAGAACACCCTCGATCAGTTGATGAGGGTCGTTTTCGATCAGCAACCGGTCCTTACAAGTGCCCGGCTCGCTTTCGTCGCCATTCACCACGATGTATTTCGGCTTGGGTGAATTGCGAGGTACGAACCCCCACTTCATTCCAGTGGGAAAGCCCGCTCCTCCGCGCCCCCGGAGGTTGGAAGTCTTCACCTCCTCGATAATCTCGTCGGGCGTCATGTCGAAGGCTTTCTCGAGAGCCTTGTACCCGTCGGTCGCCAGATAGGTATCGATGGAAGCCGAATTCGGCAAACCGAACCGGCGAGTGAGCACTCGCACTTCGAGCGGACTGGGTTCGTTGTAGAGCATGGCTTTATTGAATCTTCCGGAGCGCCTCGATGAGCTCGTCCAATTTCTCGGGCGTCACCTTATGGTGGAATTCGTACCCGATCTGAATTGCCGGTGCCCAGGAGCAGGCACCCATGCACTCGACCTCTTCGAGGGAGAAAAGGCCGTCAGGAGTCACCTGCTTGTGGCCAATCCCCAGCTTCTTGCAGGCGTGCTCGAAAAGTTCCTCGCCCCCGACCAGCATGCAGCTAATGTTGGTGCAGACCTGGATGTGGTACTTACCGAGCGGCTTGCGGTGGAGCATCGAGTAGTACCCGACGACCTCATCCACCTGAAGCGGCGTGACGCCGCAGCGCTTCGCCACCTCCTCGACCAGCTCGGGAGTGATCGCGCCTACTTCGTCCTGCGCATAAAGAAGCATCGGAATCAGCGCTGCCCGCTGCCGTCCTTCCGGATAATGCGTCAGCAGCGCTGCGAACTTCTCTTCAAGTTTCGGAGAAAACGTCATTGTCTTTACCGGTCTACGTCTCCAAGCACAAAGTCCATGCTTCCCATGGCGGCAATCGTGTCGGCAATCAACTGTCCTTGGATCATGTCCGGCAGGGCCTGAAGATTGCCGTAGCTGGGTGTCCGCATAAACACACGATAGGGACGGCTTGTTCCGTCGCTCACCACGTAGTAGCCAATCTCGCCGCGAGGGGCTTCAACGCACTGATACGCTTCGCCAGCCGGCACGCTATAGCCCTCGGTAACGATCTTGAAGTGGTAGATCAGGGCCTCCATCTGGGTCTTCATCTTCTCCCGCTCAGGGAGCAAGATCCCAGGCGCGTCCGCCTTCCATGGACCCTCGGGCATACCTTCGAGCGCTTGCTTTACGATCCTCGCGCTCTGCCGCATCTCCTCGACCCGCACCTGGAAACGGGCATAGACATCGTTTTCAGTTCTTGTTGGAACCGAAAAGTCGAACTTTTCGTAACTTGAGTAGGGCTCGCTTTTGCGGATGTCCCAGGGCATTCCGGCCGCCCGGATCATCGGGCCCGTTACGCCCAAATCGAGGAGATCCTCAAGAGGGAGAATTCCGACACCCTTTGTCCTTTCCAGGAAGATCGGGTTGCGGTTGAGGAGGCTTTCATACTGATCGACTTTGCTTGGGAACGCATCGATGAATCGGCGGACCGCCTTGTCCCAGCCGCGCGGCGGCTCCAGCGCAAGACCGCCCGGCCGGATATAGCTGGTCATCATCCGCTGCCCGGAGAACATCTCGAACAGGCGAAGAATGTCTTCCCGTTCCCGGAAGCAATAGAAAAAGACGCTCATCGCGCCCAGGTCGAGGGCATGGGTGCCAAGCCACACGAGGTGGCTGTTGATACGGGTCAGTTCCACCAGCAGGACGCGCATCCACTGCGCGCGGGGCGGAATCTCCAGCTGGAGCAGTTTTTCGACGGCGAGTGCGTAGCAGAGGTTGTTGGAGAGGTTCGACAGGTAATCAACGCGGTCCGTCAGAGTGACAGCTTGCTGCCAGGTCTTCGACTCGCATTGTTTTTCGATACCGGTATGCAAATAGCCGATATCGGGCTCTGCCCGGACGATCGTTTCCCCGTCCAGTTCGAGAAGCACGCGGAGAACGCCGTGTGTGGAGGGGTGCTGGGGCCCCATGTTTAGCGTCATCCGCCGTCTGGTGCTTCGCTCCGCCGAGGCCTCGGTTTCCGCTGTAACCGGTGGTGGTGTAACCGTATCGCTCATGACGGGTTCCTATTCGTTCTGATAGCTGTACTTGTGGCCATGCACCGGGAAGTCCTTTCGCAACGGGTGCCCCTCCCAGTAATCCGGCAGCATGATCCGTTTGAGATTGGGGTGATTGCGGAACTTAACCCCGAAAAGATCGAAGACTTCGCGCTCATACCAGTTTGCCGAGCGCCATACGCCGGTGACCGAATCGATTTCCGGATTCTCTCCGCCCACCCGGCACTTCAGACGGAGCCGCTCGTTGCGCTCGAGCGAGTGGAGCAGGTAGACGACTTCAAACCGGGGCTCCATCGGGTACCAGTCCACCGCTGTCAGCCCGCTCAGCCGGATGAATTTCTGGTCCTCTTTCAGGAAACGGCACAGTGCGACGATCTTATCCGCAGCGACGACCAGGGTCGTTTCGCCGAGCGCGAACTTTGCCTCCTCGATCACGGAGGCGTCCCATGCGGCGATCGCCGATGCGGTCGCGGAATCCTTCAATTGTTCGGAGAGCATTGATTCCTTACTGTTGGGCGGCCACTTCGGGCTTCACGAAGGGATCGGCGGTATCGAGGTGTTCCAGTTCCGGTTCGCTTGTGTCTTGTGCCCAGTTCAGTACGCCCCTTTTCCATATATAGAAAAAGCCTCCGAGGACGAACGCTATAAACAGCAGCATTTCCACGAAGGCGAACAACCGTAGTTCGCGGAATACGACAGCCCACGGATAGAGAAAGATTGCTTCTATGTCGAACACGATGAACAGCATCGCGACGAGATAGAACTTGACGCTGAAACGTTCCCTGGCGCTTCCGGTCGGGTTAATGCCGCATTCATACGGCGTGTCTTTTGCGGCGTTTCTCACTTTCTTACCAAGGATGTAGGATGTCCCGATCATCCCGGCTGCGATCACCGCCGCAAGCACTACCTGTAGCACTACAGGAAAATACAAATCGGTGTATGTCGTTGGCATCGAGGTCCGCAGGCGAACTGGTTGTTAAGTTCCAATATAATGAGGGGCGTAAGAGGGTGTCAAACCGCACCACTGCCAAGAGTCCTTGGAATGCAACAAGATAAAACAAGAACGATCGAAATTGTCGTGAACGGCGGCAAGCGTACGGCGGCGGAGGGTCAGTCTTTGCTGGATCTCCTGTATTCTCTCGAACTTGACCCGTCGCGAGTTGCTGTGGAAATGAATGGCCGGATCGTGCGCCAGCCCGACTGGGAGACGACGGCGCTGGAGGACGGCGCATCCATCGAGATTGTTCATTTTGTCGGGGGCGGGTAGGATCTCAGTAAGTGATTGAAATGGAAGGAGAAACCACCTTCTGCGCAGGTCCCCGGCGAAATCGGGAATATTTTTATTGACAGCCCTCCGGCCTCAAGTACAATTCTGAAAGGCGAGTATCTGCCGAGAACGGAAGCGGCTGCGCATGTTCAAAACAAAAAAGAACCGACCTGAAACTGAACCGACTGAACGTACTTATACCAGCAGCGAAGTCTCTCGCCTGGCAGGAGTTAGCCTTCGACAACTGCAGTGGTGGGATGAGCGGAAAGTTGTCTCGCCCAGACACGAAGGCCACAAGCGGGTCTACCTGCCCGCAGAGGTGATCGAGATCACCGTGATTGCGGAGCTGCGGCGCAAGGGTTTTTCCTTGCAGAAGATTCGCCGCGTTTTGCGCTTCCTGCAGCGTGAAGTCGGCCGCCGCCTGAGCGAAGTCCTGCAGAGTGAATCCGACCTCCACCTTTTGACAGACGGCAGAACGATCTACCTGGAAGACCGGCATACTCGGATCATTGATATTTTGAAGAACGCCAGGCAGCCCATGTTTCTCGTGTGTGTGAGCGACCAGGTGCGCCGCCTGCAAAGTGCTGTTCCTGGGAGAAAGCCGGCCAAGGCCGAAGGCGCCGCCGCCGGCCGGAAGTCCAGAGCCGTCTGAAAAACTCCCGCACCCTTACGTCCGCCGGGTGCGTCCAATGGGTAAGGAGCTGGTGTCTCAACTGATTCCTGGTTCCTGGTATACTGAAATGACATCCTGGGGAGGTTACGTATGGCCATGAGCTGGCGCTCTACCCTCTTTGTTCCCGCCGTTGTTGGGGCGTTTGCTGTGCTGGGAGGGATCTACGGGCCAGGAGTCGTGGGGGTGGCGGCAGCCGCCGGCAATCAGGATGACCTGAGCGCGAACATTCGAATGTTCACCTCGGTCTACGAGCTGGTGGAAAACAACTTCGCAGACAAAGTCAACCCCGACAAGGCGGTCTACAAGGGCGCAATCCCAGGCATGCTGCGAACCCTTGACCCGCATTCCAGTTTCTTTGATCCCCGGGACTTCCGCGTGTTACGCGAAGAGCAGCGCGGCCACTACTATGGGGTCGGCATGACCGTGTCCGAGCGGGACGGGAAGACGATTGTCATCGCTCCTTTCCCCGGATCGCCAGCTTATAAGGCAGGCATTCGCCCCGGCGATACCATCCTCGAGGTAAACGACAAGCGTACGGACGGTCTGACCACCACGGAGGTGGCCGATCTTCTGAAGGGGCCCCGCGGCACGGCGGTACAGGTGGTCGTAGGCCGTGAAGGGCACGACCAGCCTCTGAAATTCAACATCATTCGAGACGAGATTGAGCGCAAGAGTGTCCCGGATGCCTTCTGGCTCAAGCCCGGCATCGCCTACCTTGCCATTGATAGCTTTAATGAGAACACGAGCCGCGAGGTAGAGGAGAACCTGAAGAGGCTGGGCGAAGATAATATAAAGGGTCTTATTCTCGATCTCCGGAACAATCCGGGCGGCTTGCTGAACGAAGGCGTTCTGGTTGCAGACCGCTTCCTCCAGCGGAATCAGACGATCGTGTCCCACCGGGGACGTTCGTCCGCGGAGCGTCCGTACGTGGCGCGCCACGGCAGCAACGGCCACGACTATCCGATCGTCGTCCTCGTGAATCGCTATTCCGCTTCGGCGGCTGAGATCGTTTCCGGCGCGCTTCAGGATCACGACCGCGCATGGATCCTTGGAGAGAACACGTTCGGAAAGGGTTTGGTGCAGACGGTCTACCCGCTTGGCGAGAATACCGGGCTTGCGCTGACCACCGCTAAGTATTACACGCCGAGCGGACGCCTGATCCAGCGTGATTACCAGAACCGCTCCTTCTACGATTACTACTTCCGCAAGGATCTGGAAACGAAGAATCCGGACGACGTGAAGTTGACGGACAGCGGCCGCACCGTCTATGGCGGCGGCGGTATCGCGCCTGATGAAAAGTTTGAGCAGGAGAAGCTGAACCGCTTCCAAACCGAGCTGCTCAGGAAATACGCCTTCTTCAACTTCACCGCCAAGTATTTTGGTAAGACGGATGCCAAGCTACCCAAGAATTGGGAGCCGGATACCCAGATCATGAACGAGTTCCACAAGTATCTGCTGGATTCGGGCATCCGGTTCACGGAAGCCGAATTTGCTGAGAACCATGACTGGGTGAAGCGCCGGCTGCGTCTGGAAGTCTACACCACGGCGTTCAGCATCGAAGAATCGCGGCGCCTGACCATTGAGACCGATCCCATGGTCGCGAAGGCGATTGAATCCCTGCCGAAAGCGAAGAGTCTGTTGGAAAACGCGAAGAAGATGATTGTGCAGCGCGTGAACAACAGCAAGTCTGAGACTCATTGAGCACGACATCGATTGTTTCGAACGCGGCTCGCGCCGCCGGTGCGAGCCCTACTCCAGAGCCCCAGGTAACTGTTCTCGACACGGGCGGCCAGTATTGCCACCTGATCACCCGTAAGATTCGCGAACTGGGAGTCTACGCGGAAATCCGCCCAAGCGAGACGCCCGCAGCCGAGCTCTCCGGCCGTAAAGCGATCGTTATTTCGGGTGGACCCTGCAGCGTCTACGAGCCGGGAAGTCCAACCGTTGACCCGGCCATTTTTTCCACCGGCGCTGCCGTTCTCGGCATCTGCTATGGCCAGCAATTGATGGCTCATCTGCTGGGCGGCACCGTGACCAAGGGAGACCGCGGTGAGTACGGCCTGGCCTATCTCGAAGTCAGAGAGCAAAGTCCGCTTTTTCGCGGGGTTGACCATCCGCAGAAGATCTGGATGAGCCACCGGGATACTGTGGGCGCTCTTCCGGATGGCTTTCGCCTGCTTGCCAGCACAGAGACGTGCGGAACGGCTGCTATCGCAGATCCGGAACGCAGGCTCTACGGCGTTCAGTTTCATCCCGAAGTCGTACACACCGAGTGCGGCCGGGAGATCCTTACGAATTTCCTTTTCGGAATCAGCGGCTGCCAGCACGACTGGAATCCCAAGCATCGCATCTCTCTTATCGAGGATCAGATTCGCGAGGTTGCCGGCGGCCGGAACGTCTTCTTCTTCGTAAGCGGCGGCGTAGATTCTACGGTTGCCTATACCCTTTGCCTGAGGGCTCTCGGGCCGGAGCGGGTGCGCGGTCTCTACGTCGATACGGGTCTGATGCGCGAAGGGGAGACGCCGTATGTGCGTCAGTTGTTTGCTTCGCTTGGAGCGACGAACTTTTCCGTGGAGGATGCGCGGGAACGCTTCCTCAGCGCCTTGTCCGGGGTGCACGAACCCGAGCGGAAGCGGAACATCATTGGCGAGAAGTTCGTCGAGGTGCAGGATGAGATCCTCCAGACCGAGCACTTCCTGGACGGCCATTGGATTCTGGGGCAGGGCACGATTTACCCCGACACGATCGAGTCCGGCGGATCTGCCAAGGCGGATCTGATTAAGACGCACCATAACCGCGTGGCAGGAATCCAGCGCCTGATCGAGTCCAACCGCATTATTGAGCCGCTGAGTCTGTTTTACAAAGACGAAGTCCGCGAGATTGGCCGGGAGCTTGGCATTCCCGCAGAGTTTCTCGATCGCCACCCCTTCCCTGGTCCAGGTTTGGCCATTCGCTGCCTCTGCTCCCAGCAGCCGGCAGCATTGCGGCGGGTGGACGACGGCTGGATCGTACCGGTCCATTCCGTTGGAGTTCAGGGCGATTCCAGGACCTACCGACCGATTCTGCTGCTCGATGCGTCGCGCGGCTGGGAGGAGGACTATTCGAGAGCCACGAGGCTCATCAATGCCTCGACCGACTTTAATCGCGTAGTTGTGCAGCCGAGAGCAAAGGATCCAGGCGAGTTCCGGGTCTTCTGTACGGGCCTGAGCGATGACAGGCTCGAACGGTTACGCCGCGCGGATGATATTGTCCGAAGGCTTTGTCATGAGAGCGGGTTTGACCGGGAGGTCTGGCAGTTTCCGGTTGTTCTGATTCCTCTGGGGACGGAGACCGCTCCGGACTCCGTAGTGCTGCGGCCTGTCCACTCCGTGGATGGGATGACAGCTCAGTCTGTGCCAATGCCGCAGGCGCTGCTCGATCGCATGTGTGAGGATCTGCTGCGAGTACCCGGCGTTTGCACCGTCCTGTACGACCTCACCCACAAGCCGCCCGGCACTATCGAGTGGGAGTAACTACGATTCCAGAATGACGTACGCGAGCGCTTGCGTCGCTGTATGTGTCAGGGAGAGGGAAATGGAGCGGACACCGAGCCTGGACGCGAACTCCGCGGCTCTCCGGTGAAAGCGCAGGGTCGGGCGGCCTCCTGGCGCATTCACGACTTCAAAGTCCTGCCACCCGATGCCGAACCGCCACCCTGTTCCGATCGCCTTCATACCGGCTTCCTTGGCCGCAAACCGGGCGGCATAGCGCTCGTAGCGATTTGCTTTGCTCTCTACATAGGCAATCTCCAGCGGAGTATAAACGCGTTCGATAAAACGTCTCCCGTAACGCTTAATCGCGCGTTCAATCCGGTCTACTTCCGCAAGATCAACCCCGGTGCCGATAATCACAGCTCGGTCCCCGCCGCGGTGATGGTCAATCTGCCGTGCTTTACGCCCTTCGTGCTAATCAGAGCGTCGGCGAGCCGCTGAACATTCGATGCCTTTCCGCGAACCACGAGCACTTCCAGGCAGTTGTCATGGTCCAGGTGCACGTGGAGCGTCGACAGAATTTGCTCGTAGGAATCGTGCTGCATGTCGACGAGTTTGTCGCTAAGTTGCCGCACGTGATGATTGTAAACAAGCGTAACAGTGCCGACGACTTGGGTATCCGGCCCTTCCCAGGCCTTGCGGACCAGTTCATCCCGAATCAGATCGCGGAATGCTTCCGACCGGTTGTTGTAGCCGCGTGCTGTAATCAATTCGTCAAACTTGCGAAGCAAGTCTGCATCAATCGCTACGCCGATGCGGGCAAGTTCACCCATGCGAATGCAATTATATCGAGTACGAGCGTCGTGAATCTTGCCCGTTGGGAGTGGCACTATTTGTGAATTCGTGCTACCGTGGTGACGTTCGATGCACATCCCGGATGGGTTCTTGTCCACTCCCGTGTGGGTGGCTCTCGACGTCGCCAGTTTGCCGGCAGTTGGCTATGTTGCCCGGCGTGCGGGGAGCAAGCTCGAAGAATCTCGTGTCCCGCTCCTCGGCGTCATGGGAGCGTTCGTGTTCGCCGCGCAGATGATCAACTTCCCGGTGGGCGCCGGTACCAGCGGCCACCTGGTCGGGGGAGCTCTTCTCTCGATCGCCCTGGGCCCCAAGGCGGCGATCGTCGTAATGACAGCGATTCTGTTCGTGCAGGCGCTGGTTTTCCAGGATGGCGGAATTTTGGCTCTGGGCGCCAACATCATGAACATGGCGGTCGCCGGTGTGCTTGCCGGATGGCTGCCGTATCAATTGTGGGGAGGGGGACGTTTCCGGAGCGCGGCCATTGTCGCCGCCGGAACTCTTTCCGTTCTTGTTTCCGCGTCGCTGGCCGTTTCGGAGTTGCTGGTCTCCGGCGTATCCATGTCCTCCTCTGTCCTGGGCCTGTCCTTCGCGCTGTTTCTGGTTTCCGCACTCATCGAGGGGTTCATCACACTTGCCGTTGTGAAGGGCATTGAATCGATTAACCCCTCGTGGATTCAGAAGCCCGCGACCGCAGCGCCGGCAGTTCGGGCATTAACCGCCTCTTCTGTTGTGCTGGCGGGAGTAGGCGTTCTCTTTGCCTCCGGGGCCCCGGACGGGCTGGAGCATCTGTCTGAAGCCATCGGAATTGCAGGTCGGCAATACACGCTGCTGCCGACCCCGCTGGCAGACTACGAGCTGGAGGGTGTTTCTTCGGAGTGGCTCCGCAGGGCAGCGGCGGGTCTGATCGGACTGGCCCTAATGTTTGGGTTATGCCGTCTGCTGGCAAAAGGAATTGTAAATCGCAGGAGTTAACAGTTGCATCATGCGACGATTGACCGGTGGAGCCGCGGTCAAAGTGCGATTCATCGTCTTGATGCGAGGGCTAAGATTCTCTCCCTGCTCATTGTGCTGATCGCGGTCGGAACGGCTCCAACGGCTGGGATTTGGCGTACTGGTGCTGGTTTTGGAGCTCTGGCCGTTGCCAGCGCGAGTCTGGCCCGGCTCCCGCTTGTGGGGGTATTTACCCGTTCCCTGGCTGTCCTTCCGTTTTCTCTCACTTTCGCCGTCATCGTTTACGTGACCGGCGATGCTTATCAGGCTTCCGCTCTCCTTATCAAAAGTTACATCTCCGCATCGTTCGTTCTGCTGTTGGTGAGTACAACACCGCTTCCCCACTTACTGCGCGGACTTGAGAGGCTGGGTTTCCCTGCGATGCTCGTGTTGGTGATTCAGTATCTTTATCGCTACCTCTTTGTAGTTTCCCGGGAGGCGCAGCATATGCGAACGGCTGCGATTTCCCGGGGTTTTCAGCGTGCCGGTTTCCGGGTAGCGGCAGGAGCAGTGGCTACGCTCTTTGCCCGCTCGTATCACCGGGCGGAAGGAATTCACAGGGCGATGATTGCGCGCGGTTTTGAGCGTCACATCCCGATCCTTGCCGCTGAGCGGCTCAGGCTGTCGGACGGGCTTCTTGTGCTGTTGACGCTCGGCATTGCTGTGATCATCCGGACCGGTGCCATGCGATGAAGCCTCTCATCCAGGCCCGTCAGTTGCGCTATCGGTACCCGGACGGCACCCTTGCTCTCGACGCCGTGGATTTTGACTTGTTCCCCGGGGAGACAGTTGCGATTTTCGGTGCGAACGGATCTGGAAAAACCACGTTTGTGCTGCACCTGAACGGCCTCTTACAAGGGGAGGGTTCTCTCCTGGTTTGCGGCAAGCCGGTCGTTCGCGAAAATCTGGCGGAAGTGAGACGTAAGATCGGAATCGTATTTCAGGATCCTGATGAGCAATTATTCATGCCGACCGTACTTGAAGATGTCGCGTTTGGCCCAAGAAACAGCGGATTAGGGCCGGAAGAGGCTGAACAGCGGGCGCTCGCGGCAATGAAGAAGGTCGCGATGAGCGATGCGAGGGACAAGGCTCCTTATCATCTCAGCGCGGGAGAAAAGCGCCGCGCCGCCATCGCCGGCGTCCTTGCGATGGACCCCGAGATTCTGGTGCTGGATGAGCCGACGACCTTTCTCGATCCTCCGGGACAACGCGAGTTAGTACAGCTATTGCGTGCTCTTCCGCAGGCAAAGCTGATTGTTACACATGACGTTGCCTTTGCGCGGGCGGTTGCAACGCGCGCTGTTTTCTTCCTTCACGGAACAGTGGCAGGATCCGGACCAGTGGACGCAATTATCCAGCAGTTCCAGTGGGATATCCAGCTCGGTCCGGCATAGCCCTTCCTAGCTTTCCTTTCCTTGTCCACCCTGCTTCCGGTACTCAGCCCAGCGCCGCTTCTGCGCTGCTGCGATGCGCTTCCTTGCTGCCTCGCTCAATTGCCGCTTTCTGGGGGCCTTCATCGGCAGAACTGGAGACTCCGACGTGACTCGCCCCCCGCGCCGGCCCAGCATGGAACGTACCTGTCGAATCTGCTCTTCAATTCGCTGCTTTTGAATTTCGAGACCTTCGAGGGCAGCGGTGAGGAGAGCTTGATTGTCGACTGACTTGGTTCTGGCCATTTCAACTCCTAATCTCAATATCGTAACTTATGGTTTAGTTTGTCAATCTTTGGACTCGCAGATAAAAGTAACCGGCCCATCGTTAATCAAGTAAACATCCATATGCGCCTGAAAAACACCGGTTTCAGTAGTTATACCGAGGCCGCGTGCCCGGCGTACAAAGTACTCGTACAGTTCTCTGGCCCTTTCTGGCGGCGCCGCCTGATCAAATGCCGGCCGCCTCCCTTTGCGGGTATCTCCGTAGAGCGTAAATTGGGAAACCACAAGAAGAGATCCGCCGCAGTCTGAAAGACTCCGATTCATCTTGCCGTTCTCATCCGCAAAAATGCGCAACGTCGTGACCTTATTGAGGAGATAGTCGGCATCTTCTTCCTCGTCACCTTTTGCAATTCCCAGGAGGAGCAGCAGGCCTGGTCCGATTGCTCCCACGACGCGGCCGTCGACTTCAACCCGCGCCTCCTTGACGCGTTGCAGGACGATTTTCATTCAGTTTTCCGAGTATGCTATAAGTGGGCGGGAGGACACTCTGTTCATCGAAACTTACGCGTACGCCAGAGCCGGATTTCTTGGCAATCCGAGCGATGGGTACTACGGCAAGACAATCTCATTCCTCGCACGCAATTTTAGGGCACGAGTCTTACTTTATCCTAGCGCGAGACTCGAAATCCGGCCATCGAAAGCCGACATGCCGGTCTTCGAGAGCCTGGAAGACCTCTACCAGACAACGCGCTGGCGCGGCTACTACGGCGGCATCCGGATCATCCAGGCGCTGCTGATGCGCCTGATGGACTATTGCCGCGAGCAGGGAATTGAGCTGCCCAATCGCAACTTTACAATTGAATACGATACTAACGTGCCCCTCCGCCTGGGCATGGGAGGATCGAGTTCGATCATCACCGCAGCGCTCCGGGCTCTCATGCAGTACTTCGAGCTGGAGATACCTTTGCCAATCCAGGCAAATCTTGTGCTTGAAACGGAAACGCGGGAGCTCAACGTGCCGGCGGGCCTGCAGGATCGCGTGATTCAGGTCTACGAAGGGCTCGTGTACATGAATTTCGCCCGCGAGCTGATGGAGACTCGCGGCTATGGCGAATACATCCCTATGGATCCGGGCCTTTTGCCAAACGTCTACATGGCTTACCGTACAAGCCTTAGTGAAGGCACCGAGGTGTTCCACAGTAACGTACGGGAACGCTGGCGGAACGGGGATCCGGAAGTGGTCGCGGCGATGCACCGGTGGGCCGAAATCGCTGAAGAAGGGCGCGAAGCCTTACTGGCTCGCGATTACTCCAGACTAAATCGGCTGATCGACGAGAATTTCGATATACGGGCGCGCCTTTACAAGATCAGCGAAGGGAATCTCGAAATGATCCGCGTTGCGCGCAGCGTCGGGGCCAGCGCCAACTTCGCGGGGTCCGGAGGCTGTATCGTCGGAGCCTATGAAGATGAACGGGTCTATGAGCGTCTGGTTGAAGAAATGAAGCGGATCGGCGTCGCCGTCATAAAGCCGAAGGTGGTGGAAGAGAAAAAGACGCGGAGGACGGCCTCTTGAGCCAGCCTCCGGTCCTGATTGCTGAAACTCCTGCCAAACGGTCACGGGCGGTTGAGATATCTCTGGTACAGGCGCGTGTGCCTGGTTTCGAGACTTACCGCTTTCCCCGAAATGAATAAGTGTTTAACCTGAGTTTTTGTCTCAAGTAAATCGCCGTCGGTGACGACCAAATCCGCGATCTTCCCTTTGTCGATCGAGCCGATCCGGTCCGCCACTCCCCAAATTTCCGCCGCCGTCAGCGTAACTGCGCGAAGAGCGGCGTCGTATGGGAGGCCGAAAGCGACGGCATTGGCGGCTTGATAGGGAAGGTTTCTGGCAAATTGATTTTCGAACGAACCAAACGCAAATTTTACACCTGCGCGGTGTAACTCGCCGGCGAGCGTAAATGCGGAATCGTATGGGTCGTCCTCATCGAGCGGTAACTCCAACGTCGGACCCAGGATAACCGGAATGCCCCTTTTTCGGATCTCCTCGACAGCCGCGCCCGGCTCCCGCACATTAGCAAGAATCAGCCGAATCTTCTGCTTATCTGCAAACTCGATGGCCTCCCGGATCGCTTTCTCCCGCTCTGCTTGAATGAGGACGGGAACCTTGCCTTCGAGCACCGGTATCATTGCCTCTAATCGCAAGTCAGGTTTCAAGCCGGGCTCGCCTTCCGCCTTTGCCTTCTGATACCGGCGGGCCTGCTCAAAGAAATCGGCAATATCTCTCTTCTCGGCCTCCACGCGCCGCCGCGCCTCGCCCAGCGATGTGCGAGCCGGTTTGCCTGCGCCTGTGGTCGGCGAAGGCCCAGCGGGCGCCAGCGAGGGCAGGCGCAGTTGAAGGGCTGCCGAGCGCAACACCTCCATCTCTTCCCACGTCCAGCCGTCAAGGCGGATGAGGGACGCTTGCCCCTGTACGTAGGCGGCGGGGGACCTTCCACCTGATCCCGATGTTCCAGGAAGCACAATCGCGCTCGTGATTCCGTTAACACGAGTTACAGGAATATGCTCGCTATCCGCATTCACTGCGATGGAAGCCCGTAACTGCGGGTTGAACTTTCCAATCTCACCTATGTCGTTGGTCTCGCGGACAGAAGAAATCTCGCTGATCCCTAGTTGGGTTGCCGAGTCGATCATCCCGGGATAAACATGAAGTCCCCTCCCTTCGATCACACGGACGCCTTTCGGCGCAGCTACTTTAGGGCCGACGTCGGCAATCTTTCCATTAACAACCAGCACTGAACCGTTGGTGATATCAGGGCCCGAAACGGGGTGGATCGATGCGTTGCGGATGAGGAAACTGTCATCGTTTCCGGCGAGCAAGGGCAGTGAGATCAGTATTAGTAACGAAACAACCCTCATTGCTGCCTCCCCGAAGGTGCGTTCTTCGCCTGTTCCGCCTGCCGCTGCTTCTCTCGTTCGAGCAGCATTTTCTTTCGAGCCTCCTTGGCGGGCCGTTCGCTCAAGTCCTTGTCCCGGTCGAAGTAAATTTCGCCGTCGATCAGTACTTTCTGCACCTTCGCGTAATTCGAAAGGGGGTGCTTGTCGTAGAGCACCAGGTCGGCCTGTTTTCCTGGCTCGATGGAGCCGACCAGATGATCAATCTCTAATTGCTTCGCGGGGTTGATGGTGATCAGCGATAGTGCCTCGGTTTCGCTGAGCCCGCCATATTTCATTGTCTTGGCGGCCTCGGTGTTGAGATGGCGCATCAGCTCCGCCGAGTCCGAGTTCAAGGACACAAGAACGCCCTTCCGCACCATAATTGCGGCGTTGTAGGGGATGGCGTCATAGGCTTCTACCTTGTAACTCCACCAGTCGCTGAAAGTAGACGCGCCGGCGCCGTGAGCGGCAATCTCCTTCGCCACCTTATAGCCCTCCAGAACATGTTGGAGCGTCTTGATCTTAAAGCCGTACTCGTCGGCAATCCGCAGCAGCATGAGGATTTCGTCGGCGCGGTAGCAGTGGGCATGCACCAGCCGTTTGCCTTCCAGAACCTCCACGAGCGGCTCCAGCTTCAGATCGCGCCGCGGTGGGATTGCTTGCTCGTTTTTCTCAACCTTGCGGTAATACTCCCTCCACTCCGCCTGGTAAATTCTGGCTTCCGTAAAGGCCTGCCGAATTACGTCCTCGACGCCCATGCGCGTTGCCGGATAGCGCAGGTTCGGCGTACCCTGTACTCCGGGCGGCGCGGATCCGCGGCGCTTTGGGTTCTCGCCGAGCGCAAACTTAATACCGGGTTTTGCACCCTGAAACAGCAGTTCGCTCGCCCGCTTCCCCCAGCGCATTTTGATTACCGAGCACTTGCCACCGATTGCGTTGGCGCTTCCGTGCAGGATATTGGCGGTAGTTACGCCGCCGGCCAGGGCGCGGTAAATACTGATCGCATCGGGATTGAGTACATCCTCGATTGAGACCATCGAAGAAACCGAGACGCTGCTTTCATTGATCGCGTCGATCGCAATGTGCGAGTGGCAATCGATGATACCTGGCATTAGATACATGCCGTTCGCATCGATAACCGTTGCACCCTGAGGTACCAGCACGTTAGGGCCGGCTTCGACGATCTTACCGTCTTGAATCACCACCGATCCTTGAAAGGACCCTTTGGTGACTGTCAGGACATTGGCGTTCCGGATAACAATCGGGGGTGCGGCGGCCAGAGGCGCCGCCACACATAGTGCGAGAGAAAGAAGAGAAATCCGGAATCTCATCGTGCTGCTCCTTCTGCCTGTGCTGCTACAGGCGCCGCCGGTTCATATTTGTTACCGTCGATGAAGACGTATTGCACCCGCGTCCTCTCCTGAAAGAGGTCCCCCTTAGTAACCAGGAGGTTTGCAATCTTTCCTTTCTCGATGCTGCCCAGACGATCCGCAACCCCGTAGATTTCTGCCGGGGACAAGGTCAGGGCGCGAAGCGCCCGATCGGCTGGGAGGCCTGCGTCAATCGCCTTCTTCACTCCGCGCAGTAAGTCACGAGGACTTGCGGAGTCGCTGGCGTAAAAGGCGAATGGAACTCCCGCCTTCGCAAGGGCCGCAGCGCTGGAGGGGGCATTCTCCCGCAGCTCCAGGACCTGGAGCGTCTCCTCGGCATCCGGGTCGGCTTCGCGGTCTCGCTCCGGCCAGCTCGCATTCAGCAGAATGGGCGCGCCGCTCTGCTTCAACGCTTCAGCGGTTCGATAAGCTTCGTGTCCGCCGTACAGGACCGCTCGAATCTTCCGTTCTGCAGCGAAGCGAAGCATTCGTTCGATCTGCGCGGCATTGACGGCCGGTAGCAGAATCCGCGGAGCATTGAGAACTCCCTCCAAGGCCCGGTCGTAGGCTGGACGCCGCTTTCCCGCGGGGCTCTTTTCGTAATCAGCCTTCAGCATCTGATAGTGTTCGGCGTCCAAAAACACCTGCCGGATGTAAGCGATCACGCCCATGAGCGATCCCGGGTAGGAGGGCCCTCCAGCTGGATTCATCGTCATGTAAAGTCCGGCGGACGGGGTCACCACCATGGAGCCCGGCGTTTCCCCGGCGAGATTGATGATGGCTCCGTGGCCTGCGATGATGCCGTTTACGGGAAACGTCGCCGAGGTGGTGAAGCCAGCGCTCCGCGCTGCTTCGAGGCGGCGCTCCGAGCTTTGAATCAGATCGGCTGCGTGCAGCCAGCTCGTAGTGGCAGGCCGGTCCTCGGGACCGCGAGCGGGCGGTGGGGCCGGAGCGTTGCGCTCGCCTCCCCCGGATGCGTTCGGCTGCGGAATTCCCCAGGTGCTCAAGGAGGTCATGAGGCCCGGATAGACGGTCAATCCGTCTCCTTCGATCACCCAGGCTCCTGACGGGACCGTAATCTGTTCACCGACGGCTTCAATGAGCCCGTCGCGGATAACAATGGTTCCGCGTTGCAGGACGGGGCCGCTTACGGTGACGACGCGAGCGTTTCGGATCGCGATCGTACCAGGCGCGGCAGCAAACGCGGGAAAGACTCCCAGCGCGGTCGCGGCACTGATTGCTAGCAGCGAAGAGATGGCTTTCCTCATGTAGTAGTCGCTATTATAGGGGTTTCCAATTCGATGCCTGTGAGAAAGCAGATCCGGTACAAAGATGCCGGCGTGGATATTGACGAGGCGAGCCGCGCCGTAGATCACATCAAGAAAGCGGCAAAGAAGACTTTCACCCGTGGCGTGCTGACCGATATCGGCTCGTTCGGAGCAGGGTTCCGGCTGAGCGGCTTCAAGCGCCCGGTATTAATCTCCTCAGCCGACGGCGTAGGAACAAAGCTCAAGGTGGCAATCCTTGCTAAGAAACACGACACGATCGGCGAGGACCTGGTCAACCACTGCGTAAACGATATTGCAGTTCAAGGCGCCACCCCGCTCTTCTTCCTTGACTATTACGCCGTAGGGAAACTGGAGGCTGACGTTGCCGCGCAGGTCGTGGCAGGTGTGGCCCGCGGCTGCAAGGCGAATGGCTGCGCGCTCATTGGCGGAGAAACCGCGGAAATGCCCGGACTCTATCAGCCGGGAGACTACGATCTTGCGGGCTTCATTGTCGGCGCCGTCGAGCAGGACCGAATGCTGACGGGCGAGAAGGTGCAAGCTGGCGACGTTCTGATTGGACTCCCAAGCACCGGCCTTCATACCAACGGCTACTCTCTCGCGAGAAAGCTGCTGTTCGACGTCGCAGGATACAAGCTGAAGACGTTCGTGCCGGAGCTGGACACGACGGTCGGCGAAGAGCTGCTGAAGGTGCATCGCAGCTACCTGAAGCCGCTTCAGCAGCTTCAAAAGGCGAATATCCTCAAGGCGGCCGCTCATATTACTGGAGGCGGTATCACGGACAATACGCCGCGGGTGATTCCACGCGGCCTTGCCGTGGAGATCCAGCTCGGCTCGTGGCCTGTTCCACCGATCTTCGAGTTACTCAAGCGTCTGGGCCGGATGTCGGAGGATGACTATCGCCGCACCTTCAACCTTGGCATCGGCATGATTCTCGTCATCGGCAAACAGGACATCGGCAAAGCTCGACGATTGCTTGATCGTCTGGGCGAGACACACTACGAGATCGGCGTTGTGAGGCGGCAGGCCCGCGGGAAGGCCAAGGTCGTGTATCGATGAAGAAACTGGCCATTTTGCTGTCCGGCCGGGGCTCGAACTTCCAGGCAATCGCTGATGCCGTGGCTGCGGGCCGGATTCGCGATGCAGAGATCGGAATTGTGATCTCGAACCGCCCTGGAGCGCGCGGGCTCGAAATCGCTCGTGAGCGCGGTCTGCCGGCGATGTGCATTCCCTCCCAGGGACTTTCCAGGGAAGAGCATGACCGGATGATCGTGGACGAGCTGCGTAAGCTCGAGGTGGACCTGGTCTGCCTGGCCGGGTACATGCGTCTGTTGAGCCCGCTCTTTATCAGTGCTTTCCCTCACGCCATCCTTAACATCCACCCGTCGTTGCTCCCGTCGTTTCCTGGGCTGAACGCGCAGAGACAGGCGCTTGAGCACGGCGTGAAGATTACAGGCTGCACGGTGCACTTTGTCGATGAGGAGTTGGATGCCGGGCCGATCATTCTTCAGGCAGCCGTGCCCGTGAAGGATGATGACACCGAGGAGACTCTTTCGCAGCGCATTTTGCGGGAGGAGCACCGCATTTATCCGGAAGCGGTCGATATCGTACTCAGCGGCCGCTACCGCATCGACGGCCGGCGCGTGATCTTCGATTAGAGGTTCGCGGCGAGCGCGTCCAGGTCCGCTTCCGTGTTGTAGAAATGCGTGGATACGCGCAGATTTCCATGCCGCGCGGAGACCAGGATCTTTAAAGATTTCAGGTGCTGGGCCAGCGCCGCCGCATCCCGGTTCTCGAATCTGGCGGCTACAATGGGGCTGTTGTTGTGAAGAATCACCGCTCCCTTGGACCGCAGGATGTCCCGCGCCAGATCCGCCAGTTCCAGCACCCTGCGCTCGATCCTTTCGGGTCCGATCTCGAGCATCATCTCGACGGACGCCTGCATCGCATACAGCGACGGAAAGTTGAGCATCCCGCCTTCGTACTTCTCCGCGCTTTCTTTGAAAATCGGAACGCCGTGCGATAGGCAGTTGACCTGACGCCAGCCGCGATCGCTTCTCCAGCCGACTACCGCGGGCGCGAGGATCTTGCGAAGCTCGGGGCTGACGTACATGAAGGCGGCGCCGTTGGGAGCGAGAAGCCATTTATACGCATCTACCGCCACCATGGACGGCTTTACCGCCCGGATATCGAGGCGCAGCGCACCCACACTTTGAGTTCCATCCAGATACAGCAGAATGCCTCGCTCCCGAAGGCGGGCGGAGACCTCCTCGATCGGCGGACGGAACCCCGTGCTGTAGTTAACGGTGCTTATCGCGACCAGGCGCGTTCGGGGTGTGAGATTGCGATAGAGGTCTTCCCACCGGCTCTCGACGAATTCCACTCCGTGGCCTTGACACAAGGCCGGGATGTAGAGATTATTCGGGAACTCGTTTTCGAGCGTGACGATGCGATCGCCGGGCTCCCATCGGAGCCCGGTCAGGAGCGTGGACAGGGCGGTCGACGCGTTAGGGATGAAGGCGATGTCATCTGGCGCGCAGCCGATCAGACGCCCGAGCTGCTCGCGGATCCGGTCCGCATCGTCGAACCATTCGAGAAAATCCGCGCATGCAAATTGGTCGCGCCGTTCGAGGTGCGCCTGCATCGCTTCAACAGCGCGGCGCGGGAGCTGCCCGTAGGTCGCGGTGTTCAAGAACACCCACTGTTCGAGGGCAGGGAACTGGCTCCGCACCTCGAACCAGAAATCGCTCATTGCTTCAATCGGGCCGCAACAAAGGAGGCCGCCTCGGCAAGCGGGATATCATACGACGTCTTGGTTCGCCGCTCGACAACCTCCACAAGCCCCTGGCTGAGCTTCTTGCCGATCGTAATCCGCCAGGGAAGGCCGATCAGATCGGCGTCTTTGAACTTCACGCCGGGTCGCTCGTCCCTGTCGTCGAGGAGGGCGTCCAGGCCCAGAGACAGACAGGTGCGATAGATCTCCTCGGCTGCCTGCCGTTGTCCGGCGTCCGAAATATTGACCGGCGTCACGACGACTTCAAACGGCGCAATCGAGGCGGGCAGCGCCATGCCATCGGCGTCGTGATAAAGCTCAACGGCCGCGCTCAGCAGCCGCTCCACGCCGATACCGTAGCTGCCCATGATCGGCGTGACCTCCTGGCCGGATTCGTTCAGCACGCGAAGTCCCATCGACTCTGAATACTTGTAGCCGAGCTTGAAGATGTGGCCGATCTCGACCGTCTTCACGATTTCGAGCGGAGCACCCGTTTCGAGCTCCGTATCTCCCGGCGCCACCTGCCTGATGTCGAAAAATTCGGCCTGGAAGTCCTCGCAGGGGGTGACGTTGCGAAGGTGGTAATCGTCCCTGTTCGCCCCAGCGATCATGTTCTTGCGGCCTTGCAGCGCCAAGTCCGCCACGATCCGCATATTTTTCACACCCACCGGGCCAAGCGAACCCGGGTCTGCGCCAAACAGTTGCCGGATCTCCTCAGGATGCGCCGGGCGGATCTCCCGTCCTCCCGCGACTGCGGCAAACTTGGTTTCGCTCAACTGGTGATCGCCGCGAAGCAGGGCAAGAATCGGCCTGCCGTCGCTCACCATGACCAGACTTTTCATCTGGGACGTCTCGGGCAATCCGGTAAACTCTGCGACTTCGGCAATCGTCTTGCGGCCGGGCGTATGGAACTCTTCGGGCTGAAGGTCGCCTTCGGGATCGGGAACCGCCGGAGGGACGGGGCGCGACACAGCCTTTTCGAGGTTGGCTGCGTAGCCCGTGGCCGGACAGAGCACGACGAAGTCCTCGCCCGCGTCTGACCTCACCATGAACTCGTGCGACTGGCTCCCGCCCATCGCGCCTGAGTGCGCTTCCACGACAATGTACTGGAGGCCGCAGCGGTCGAAGATCCGGCAATAAGCCTGCCGGTGCTTTTCGTAGGAGGCGTCGAGACCGGCTGCGTCGAGATCGAAGGAGTACGAGTCCTTCATCAGGAACTGGCGCACCCGGAGAAGTCCGCTCTTGGGCCGGGGCTCATCCCGGAACTTGGTCTGGATCTGGTACCAGATTTGGGGAAGCTGCTTGTAGCTGCGCAGTTCGCCGCGGGCGATGACGGTCATGACCTCCTCGTGCGTCATGCCGAGGCACATGGCGCGGCCGAAGCGGTCTTTCAGCCGGAACATGTTGTCGCCCATCACGTCCCACCGGCCGGATTCCATCCAGATCTCGGCCGGGTGCAGCGCCGGCAGATGCATCTCCTGAGCCCCAATGGCATCCATCTCCTGCCGGATGATGTTCGTAATCTTTAAGAGCGAACGCTGGGCGAGGAACAGATAATTGTAAATGCCTGCCGAGAGCTGGCGGATGTAGCCGGCTCTGAGGAGAAGCTGATGGCTGACGACCTCGGCCTCAGCGGGCGTTTCCCTTAGCGTGGGAATGAACAGTTTGCTCCACTGCATGCGAATTCTCTCTGGTGCTCCTGACGGGTGGAGGAACTCCGGCCGCGCTCAAGCGCTTGGAAGAAAAGGCAAACCAGCCATTGTAGCATGTTAGTATGTAGGGTTAATCCCGAATGAAAATTGCAATTGGTGCAGATCACGCAGGTTTCGCGCTCAAAGAGTGTCTTCGTGACGCCCTGCGGGCGAGCGGCTACGAAGTAGTCGATTTTGGTACTCACACAACGGACTCTACCGATTACCCGGATTATGCCGAAGCGGTAGCGTCGGACGTCGCCAGCGGGCATAGCGAGCGGGGAATCCTGGTCTGCTCCACTGGTGTCGGGATGTCGATCGCGGCGAACAAGGTGCCGGGAATCCGTGCTGCGCTGGCCTTCAATCCCGAGGGAGTGCGGCTGGTGAGGAGCCACAATAACGCCAACGTGCTCGCTATCGGCGCAAAGTTTACAGATGAAGCAGCCGCCAGGGAGCTGGTAGAGGTCTTCCTGCAGACGGAGTTCGAAGGCGGGCGGCACGCCCGGAGGCTGGCGAAGATCGCAGAGATCGAGAAGAGAAATCAAGGAGGGGAGAGGGCGCATGTCACAGGAATGGATGTCGAGGCCGTTAAGCGAGGCTGATCCCGAGGTTTACGCCGCGATCAAAGGTGAGCTGGAACGCCAGCAGACGCGGCTGGAGCTAATTGCGAGCGAGAATTTCACCTCGGAAGCGGTCCTTGAAGCAACAGGCAGCGTCTTCACCAACAAGTACGCGGAAGGCTATCCGGGCAAGCGCTACTACGGCGGATGCGAGTACGCCGATGTGGTCGAGAACCTGGCCCGGGAACGGGCCCGTAAGCTTTTTGGCGCCGAGCACGTGAACGTGCAGCCCCATAGCGGCTCACAGGCAAATCAGGCGGCCTATGCGGCCGTGCTGCAGCCCGGGGACACGATTCTTGGCATGAATTTGGCCCACGGCGGCCACTTGACGCACGGGCACCACCTGAACTTTTCGGGCAAGACATACAAGGTGGTCGCTTACGGGGTTCGCAAGGAGGACGAGACCGTCGACTACGACGAAATGGCGCGCCTGGCCGAGGAGCACAAGCCGAAAATGATTATCGGCGGCGCGAGCGCGTATCCGCGCATCTTCGATTTCAAGCGGATGCGCGAGATTGCGGATTCGGTCGGTGCAATTCTCCTGGTCGATATGGCGCATTACTCGGGTCTCGTCGCGGCAGGTCTTTACCCCAACCCGTGCGAGTACGCCGACATCGTCACCTCCACAACGCATAAGACGCTTCGCGGCCCGCGTTCCGGTCTCATTCTCTGCCGGTCCCAGTACGCGGCTGCCATTGACAAAATGGTCTTCCCCGGCGTTCAGGGCGGACCTCTGGTCCATGTGATTGCGGCCAAGGCGACGTGCTTCCTGGAGGCGCTGCAGCCCGAGTTCACCACCTACCAAAAGCAGGTGGTGGCGAACGCCAAGGCTCTCGCAGACGGACTGAAGGACGCCGGTTTCCGCCTCGTCTCGGGCGGTACCGATTGCCACCTGATGCTGGTCGACGTGTTTGCAAAGGGAATCCGCGGGAAGGAGGCCGAGGCGGCGCTCGACCGGGCAAACATCACGGTGAACAAGAACGCGATCCCCTTTGACGTGAATCCGCCGCTGAATCCCAGCGGCATTCGTCTCGGCAGTCCCGCCGTCACTACCCGAGGGTTCGGGGAGGCGGAGATGCGGGAGGTCGCCGGGCTGATCGCGGAAGTTTTGTCACAGCCGGATTCGGAGGACGTCATTTCTTCGGTGAAGCGGCGTGTGCTGGCCCTGGCCGAAAGATTTCCCTTGTACCGCTGGAAACTGTCTCCGCTTCCAGTCTGACGAATGCCCCTTCGCATTGCCATCGACGTGCGCCGGGTCCGGGACTTCGGCATTGGTACGTACATCCGGAACCTCGTCTCGTCGCTGGCAAAACTTGACACTGAGAACGAGTATTATCTGGTCACGCGGCAATCGGATACGAGCGAGTTCGCGGGAATGCCGCCCAACTTCCGGACCGTGTCCTACGAACGCTCTGACAGTTCCTATCTCGACCACGTTGCATTCCCCCTGTTCTTGCGGCACCTTTCGCCGGATCTGTGCCACATCCCGCTGAATGCGGTGCCGCTGTTGATGCCCAAGCCGTACATCGTGACGGTCCACGACATGAGTTCTCTGCTTTATGAGCGGCGGAAGGGCTGGCAGAGCAATTTTCAGTTGTATCGCTTCCGTAGGGGCCTCCTGCGGGCCAATCGCGTGATTGCCGTTTCCGAAGCCACACGCAGGGACATTGAACAGGTTTTTGGGGTTCCGCCGAAGCGGAGCCGGCAGATTTACGGCGCCCCCGATCCGCGCTTCCTGATCAGGAGCAGAGCCAATGCCCGAACGGAGGAAGGCGGCAGCGCGGGTGACGACGAACGGCGCAGGGTGCTGGAGCGGTATCAAATCAACTATCCGTTTCTGCTGTACACGGGCAATATCCGGCCGCAGAAAAACATTCCGAGGCTGGTGGAAGCCTTTGCCGTCTTGCGAGGGGATATTGAGAATAACCCCATTTATAAAGATTTGCGCCTGATCATTATCGGCGATGAAATCTCACGCTTCCCGGAGGTTCGCCGGGCGGTGATTCAAACCCGGGTTGAACAGGCCGTCCGCTTCCTCGGCTTTATTCCATTCGATACCCTCCGCATTTTCTATGAGTGCGCGACGGCGTTTGTGTTTCCTTCCCTGTATGAAGGATTCGGGCTTCCGCCCCTGGAGGCGATGGCCTGCGGCACTCCTGTCGTCACTTCAAACGTGAGCTCCCTCCCCGAGGTGGTGGGGGACGCTGCCGTGATTGTGAATCCCGAGAATGTCTTTGATATTGCACGAGGAATTCGGGAAATCCTGCTCGATCCGGACCTCCGGCGCCGCCTCCGCGAGAAAGGATTCGAGCAGGTGCGCAGGTTCAATTGGGAATGGACTGCCCGGCAGGTTCTCGAGACCTATCATGAAGTAATTGACGAGGCCCGCAAGCACCAATAATCGGCGCCCTCCATTCCTCCTCTTCGACGAAATCCAGCACGGAAAGCCCAAGTTCTTTCAATATCAGATCGGCAACCTCCAGCTTCAGAGATTTCTCTCCCTTGAGTACGTTGTGCACATGAGGCTGAGAGAGGCCGATGCGGCGGGCCAGATTCCGCTCGGTGATTTCGCCATTACGCACCCTCATACGGACCCCAGCCAGTAAGCGGCCTCGAATTGTTGAGAAATCAAGCACTTGCCCTCCCACGCTATTCCTCCGAGGAATAGATCACCGCCGCGACGCCACCTCCGGCCGGCTTGCACCGGTGTTTTTTCGAGTCTTTAATTTGGCGAAATAGTACCATCTTTTCAAAAGAATAGGGCTTATTATCAATCAAAAAGTAGGAGTCAGTAGACATAGCCATTATTGACGGAAACGATAGCGAGGTTACGATCGAATACATCAGGACAGCCGCGGGACAGCGGCACACATTGGAGAACATGATGGAGTGGACTCGATCAGAGACAGTAGCTCTGGCGCTCGATGACTGCACGCACTGCCACGGCATTGGATTGCGTGTAGGGAACGGTGGAAAGATCAATCCCTGTAACTGTGTACTTCGATCCATCTTCCGAGCCTGCTACGCTCGCTTCCGCCAGTACGCGAATCGCGAAAAGTTCGGAATCTTCTCTCCGGACCCGGCACCCGGCCGCGATGGCGGCAACATGTGGGGCCGAAAAGAAGAAGAATACGTGGCGGATTTTTGCCTGGTGAGCCGGCGATATTTAAATGAGAATGAGTATAAGATTTTTAAGTACTATTTCCTGTTACGGGCGGACTGGAAACTTTGCTGCCGGAAGCTGAATATCGACCGCGGAAAATTTTTCCATGCCGTCTACCGGATCGAGCAGAAGCTGGGGAGAATCTTCAGGGAACTGGAGCCCTATCCTCTATACCCTCTTGAGGAATACTTCCACGGTCCTTGGCGCAAGTCCAGCGCGCTGCCAGGCGGTGAGCAGCGGGACAAGGTAGTGCCGTTCCGCAAGCCTGCACGGCCTCGGGTTTCGATGCCGGGCCGGAAGGCGGCTTAGGCGCAGCAGCCCACTGCGACGGCGAGAGTCGAGGCCGAACTCGGCTCTCGTTTGGGCCTTTGTCTCCAAATGGATGCTGGCGGAAGCCAGTGGGAGTCGAACCCACCAGAGACACATGGGTCTCTCGCTGGTTTTGAAGACCAGGCCCAGCACCGGCCAAGAGTGGCTTCCGCATTCGATTGTACCGGGCTTCCGCCGGGTCTCGGTCCGATTACTCGATCAGGGTGCCTCGAAGCGTATTCATTCCCCGAAGAGCTGCAGAATCCACCGCGTCCCCTCATAGCTATAAATGGACATCCACCGCCCTAGCTGGGTTGAACTGATGAGGACAATCAGAAGCACAAAGCCGAAGCGGGCGAGTTCCTCGTAGATGAAGCGCGGTACGCGGGCAGCGATCAGCAGTTTCGACCCGTCGAGCGGCGGCACCGGCATCATGTTGAATATCGCCAGATAGAGGCTCAAGTAGACGCCCCGTGCGGCGAATTCGGCCAGGTCCGGAAGGATTCCTGACGCCAATACAGCTGCCGCGCCGAGGACAAACGCGAAGATCACGTTACTGAAGGGGCCGGCTAAGGCGACAAGCGCCAGACCGTTCAGGCCGTATCGAAGCTTTCCTGGGTTTGTGTTGACTGGCTTGCCCCATCCAACCATTCCCCCACCGAGAAGGGAGAAGACCGCGGGCAACAGGACGGTACCCAGCCAATCGACGTGGGCAAGGGGGTGGAGCGTGAGCCGCCCTTCGCGCTCCGGAGTATCATCGCCCAGCCGTGTTGCTGTCCAGGCGTGCGCGAACTCGTGGTGCGTAGTCAGCAGCCAGAGCAGAGCGACGTTAAGGATAGCAGCTTCGTAGTCTAAGCTCATCGACGTGTATTCGGCGGGTGCGGGGGAAGGAGCCGCAGGATCGGATCAAAAGCCAAGCCTGCACCCTCGTTCCAGTCCTTTTTTCATCTGTAGTTCCATCAGCTTAACAGACCGCGGCACGTTGACCGCATGCCGCGCGTGCCCTATACTGAATCATTAGGACAGAGCGCAGAGCTGGCATGGTAATTTTGCTGACTATTGTTCACGTGCTGGTTTGCCTGTTTCTGATCGTAGTTGTACTGCTTCAGAGCGGCAAAGCAGCGGACATCGCGGGGGCCTTCGGCGGGATGGGTTCTCAAACGACCTTCGGACCGCGCGGGGCTGCGACGGTGTTATCCAAAGCGACACAGATTGCCGCTGTGTTGTTCATGATGACGTCGCTGGCTCTGTCGATCATGGCGACGAGAGCGTCGGGGACGGGCTCGTCGGTGATCGAGAGGGTGGACATTCCTACCCCAACGCAGCAGGCACCTGCTCCGGCAGCTCCTGCACCGTCCGACTCGGCTCCGCCGGCAGAGCAGCCGGCTCAGAAGTAGCCACGGGTTTTCACGCGGAGGTGGCGGAATTGGCAGACGCACTAGCTTGAGGTGCTAGCGGGAGAAATCTCGTGCAGGTTCAAGTCCTGTCCTCCGCACCAAGTTCCAAAAGGCATCCGGTTCGGATGCCTTTTTCATTTTTGTCCTAAGATCGTACGATCCTTGAGTCTGCGGTTCCCTATGCGTGCGTGAAACCGGCAAGGCCGCCAGATGTCAACGCTGACCGCGAGATGCCTTTGACGATTGCGGACTTGCGTCGCCCGCCGTAGGCCGCGGAGTCACAATGTTAAACCAAAAATCGAAGCTGTCGAGGTTCGAGACCAATTCGTCCAGCTTCGCGCGATTACCTGCAATCTTGACATCGCCGGATTGGATTGCATCGGCCAGCTTCGTCTTGTGAAGCATGATGTTGTTGAGCGTGTCGCGCGACAAAGTTACGGTCACGTCGGCGTTGCTTGCCTGGCTGTTTGGAGTGTGATTGAGTACGCCGTTCTCCATTTCAAGGACATATTTTCCGTCGGCGCCGAAGTCAAAATTAAGCACCGCCTTTGCATTGGCTGCCTTTTCCCTATTCAGGCGGACGGACAGATAGTCGAAAAACAGATCCAGTGGCATCGCTCGAACCGTATCCGGGCTGGCAGTATCCGGAGTTGGAAGCCTTTTCACGCCGTCGCGGAGTTCTTTAGCGCCGGAGAGATAAAAGTTGCGCCACGGTCCGGCCTCCGCCTGGTATCCGAGTTGTTCGAGCGCATCAGCCTGGAGATCCCTTGCCGCCTTGTTGTTGGGATCGGCGAAGACAACGTGGTTCACAACCTGTGCGACCCATCGGTAGTCGCCCTTTGCGTAGGACTCCCTCGCCTTCTGCAGGACGGCATCGGCCCCGCCCATGAACTCGACGTACTTCTTGCTCGCTTCGACGGGCGTCAGTTCGTTCAGGGTCGCCGGGTTACCGTCGAACCACCCGAGGTATAGCACGTAGGTAGCTTTCACGTCGTGACTGATCGTGCCGTAATAGCCGCGGTTTGCCCAAACATGGGCAAGCTGATCGGGCAATTTGAACTGCTCGGCAATCTCATCCCTGGTGTAACCATGGTTGGCCAGCCGGAGTGTCTCGTCGTTGATATAGCGGTACAGATCGCGTTGCGACTTTAGCAACTCTTTGATCTCGGCGTTGCCGAATGTGGGCCAGTGGTGCTGCGCGAACATCACTTCAGCCTTGTCCCCCCACATCACCAGCGCCTGATTGAGGTACTTCGACCAAGGCAGCGGTTCTCGAATCTTCGCTCCGCGAAGCGAGTATGTATTGTGGAGGGTGTGCGTGCAATCTTCGGCGGCCTCGATGGCCTTCTTTTCCGGGATGAACCACATCATCTCGGCGGGTGCCTCAGAGCCGGGGGCCATCAGAAACTCATACGTGAGACCGTCGATGACGTGCTTTTCACCCGTCGCCTTGATCACATTGGTGGGCGGGATCAACGTGACCGTGCCCGCGGAAGTTGTGGTGCCGAGACCTGTTCCGACCTGTCCCTTCGCATCGGGCGGCAGCAGGTTACCGTACATGTAGCTTGCGCGGCGGCTCATGGCGTTGCCGGCGAGGACGTTCTCCGCTACCGCCGCTTCCAGAAAACCATCCGGCGCGTAGACCTTGATCTTTCCGGAATTGACGTCGGCCTCGTTAATGACGCCGCGGACTCCGCCATAGTGGTCAACGTGGCTGTGAGTGTAGATCAGGGCCTTCACCGGCCTGCGGCCGCGATTCTTGTAATAGAGATCGATCGCGGTCCTGGCTGTTTCCATCGAGACTAACGGATCCACGATCACGATCCCTTCTTTCCCCTCGATGATCGTCATATTCGACAGGTCTTGATTGCGGATCTGGTAGATTCCATCTGTAACCTTGAAGAGGCCGCTGATGTTCGTCAGTTGGGACTGACGCCACAGACTTGGATTGACGGTGTCCGGCGCTGGGGCGCCTTCTTTGATAAAGCTGTACTGCTGCGGGTTCCAAACCAGGTTCCCGGCCTGGCCTTTAATCAACTCGGTCGGCAGCGGTGCGATAAACCCCTTTTTCGCGTTCTCGAAATCGGAATTGTCGGCGAACGGTAGCACCGTCAGCAGCTTGGCATTCGCCGCTTTGGTGGCGTCGGTCGCATTCTTGCGACTATCCGCAGGGCCATCTGCAGCAAAAAGGACAGCGGTTAATAACGATCCCCAAAAACACTTCAGCATCAGGCCTCCAGAATTCTAAGAGAATCGAGCTTTTTAGAACACGCCACACAGTGGACTTCCGGAACCTTGATGCGTCGGTGGCGCCCGCAGCTTCAGAAATATGACCATGCACGGCGAAACCTTTTTGGGAATTGCCACATCCGCCCTATAAGTACGCATGCGAGAAAAGGTGAAGGTCGACCTCAAAATACGCCGATTATCGCGGCAATGTTCTGCATGTATAACCGGTATGTGGACGGATTGGCGACAATAGCGCCATCCGATCCCAATGGGTATCTTGAACGAGCCGAACCGGTGGCAAAGCATGGTTACGTCTGGAACTTGCAGCGTGTGTTGCGTTCTGCCGCCTCTGGAAAGGAATAGTGTTGCGATATGAGCGGAACGGAGCCGTTCTCCCCGTCCGTCGAACTCGCCCGCGAGCTTGTCATTCGGCACGGTTGGAACGCCACTTCCTATCAGATCCTCAACCCCGGCATCGAGCACTGGTTCTCCCCGCGGCATCAGGCGGTGGTTGGATACACGCGGCGTGCCGACCGGCTGTTGGTGGCGGGAGCGCCCGTCTGCGCGGGGGAGGCGCTGGCCGCTGTGTGCGAGGAGTTTGAAGCCTCCGCGCGCCAGCAAGGACGCCGTGTCTGTTACGTATGCGCGGAGGAGCGGCTCCGAGCGCTATTTGCCCGGTCCCCTCATCATGCCACCGTGGCCTTGGGAGCTCAGCCAGCCTGGAATCCGCTCAACTGGCCAGAGGTAGTTCGAAACCGTCCTTCTCTGAGGGCGCAACTACGCCGTGCTGTAAATAAAGGAGTCGTCGTGGAGCCCGTCAGCCCGGCACGGGCCGCAACAGACGCGGCGTTGCGCCGGATCTTGCTCGAATGGGTCGCCGGCAGGCCCCTTCCGCCACTGCATTTCCTCGTGGAACCCAATGTGCTGGACGGCGTACTGACGGATCGCCTGATCCTGACCGCGCGGCGTCGCGGGGTACCGGTTGCATTCCTCGTCGCATCCCCGGCGAAGGCAAGAGCAGGATACCTCATTGAACTCCTCGCTCGGTCGTCCAGCGCTCCAAACGGGGTCAGCGAACTGCTGATCCACACCGCGATGCGCCGGCTCGCTGCGGAAGGCTGCCGGTACGTCACGCTCGGACTCGTTGCCCTGGCGCATGCGGCGGACGAAGCCATTCGGCGGAACCCGCGATGGCTGCGAACGCTCATGTACTATGCCCGCGCGCACGCGAACCGGTTTTACAACTTTCGCGGGCTTGAGCAGTTCCGGGTGAAAATGTCGCCGGAGTGCTGGGACACGATCTACGCCATCTCCAACGAACCGCGATTCTCTCCTCGGACCTTGTACGCCGTGGGAGGAGCCTTTTCCGGCATTCCTCCCTGGGCCGCGATTACGCTCGGGCTCGCAAAAGCGGCCCGTCAGGAATTGCGAAGGGTGTTCAAGCGGCGTGCCGGAAACGGCATGTAAGCCGTTGGTCGCCCCGCTGCTTTACCGCGCTGGAGGTTCAGCGTTCTTGAGGATCTTGTCCAGACCTTCGAGCGCGCGGTCGACTTCCTTCTCCGTCAGGATGTAGGGCGGCAGCATGCGGACGACCGTCTCATGCGTCACGTTGATCAGCAGTCCTTCCTCCTGGGCCGCTGCAACCAGCTGCTTGCAGGGGAAGTCCAGCTCCATCCCGATCATGAGCCCGTGCCCTCGAACTTCCTTAATGAAGGGATATTTCCCTGCCAGAGTTCGCAGGCCGCTGCGGAAGTAGTCGCCCACTCTCCGAATCGAGGGAAGCAGATCGGGCAGGATCTCGCAGAACTCGATGGCCACGCGGCAGGCAAGCGCATTTCCGCCGAACGTGGTGCCGTGCATTCCCGGCGCGATGGCGGCTGCCGCTTTCTCGTTCATCATGATCGCGCCGAGCGGCAGACCGCAGGAGATCGGCTTGGCGATCGTCAGGACGTCCGGCATCACGGCTGGCTCGGTAAGCTGGTAGGCGAACCACGTTCCCGGACGGCCCACGCCGCTCTGGATCTCGTCGAAGATCAGGAGGGCGTTGTAGCGGTCCGCCAGCTCCCTCGCCTTTCGCATGAAAGACTCGCTAACGGGAAGGACGCCACCTTCACCCTGAATCGACTCGATCACAATGCCGGCGGTCCGCTCGCCCACAGCCGCCTCCAGGCCTGCCTCATCCTGCCTGGCCACAAATTTGACGCCTGCGAGCAGCGGCTCGAACGGCTCGCGATACTTCGGCTGACCGGTGATCGACAGCGCGCCCATCGTACGGCCGTGGAAGGAATTTTCGAGAGCGACCAGTTCGTACTTTTCCGGGTCGATCTTTCTTCCGTGGGAGCGCGCGATCTTGATCGCGCCTTCCATCGCCTCGGCGCCCGAGTTGCAGAAGAAGACGCGCTGAAGGCCGCTTGCGTCCGCGAGGTGCTTGGCAAGCGGACCCTGAAACTCGTGGTAGTACAGATTGGAGCTGTGGACCAGAAGGCCAGCCTGCTCCCGAATGACGGACGTGATCCTGGGATGCGCATGTCCCAGGGCGTTGACGCCGATTCCGCTTAGCAGATCGAGGTACGCCCTACCCTCCAGGTCGTACAGCCAGCAGCCTTCGCCGCGCGTCAGCACAAGCGGGTAGCGCGCGTAGTTCTGTAACAGGTACTTGTGCTCGAGGTCAATGACCTGCTGCGCGGCAGACGCCTGCTGTTGTGTTTCAGTGGGACCGGTCATTTCTTCATTCTAGACAGTCCTGGTCAGGCAGCCGAAGCTGCCTGCAACCGGTCCTTTTTGCTTTGCTCCGCACGCAGCCAGCGGTCCACCGCCTCGGCGGCTTTGCGTCCTTCCGAAATGGCCCATACCACCAAAGATTGGCCTCGACGCATATCACCGGCTGCGAAGACGCCCGGCACGCTCGACATGTAGTTTTCGTCGCATTTCACGTTGCCGCGCGCGTCGAGCTCGACGCCCAGCTGTTCCAGCATTCCGCTGCGGACCGGACCAGTGAAGCCCATCGCGAGAAGTACGAGATCGACGTCAAACGTCATCTCCGTGTTCGGAATCGGCTCAAAGCGGGGCGGCGGACCGAGACGGACGGCATGCAGCTTGCGGACATGCCCGTTCTCGTCGCCGGTGAAGGCAGTGGTGCCGATGCTCCATTCCCTGATGCCGCCTTCCTCGTGCGAGCTCTCCGTGCGCAACTGCAAGGGCCAGAGCGGCCACGGCGTGTTCGGGGAACGCTCCTCCGGCGGCTTCGGCATGATTTCAAACTGGTATACCGATTTTGCCTTCTGACGGTGCGAAGTTCCGAGGCAGTCGGCGCCTGTGTCGCCGCCGCCGATAATGATGACGTTCTTGCCGGTGGCGAGGATCGCTTCTGACTCCGGGATGGTGTCGCCGGCCACACGGCGGTTCGCCTGGGGCAGAAACTCCATCGCAAAGTGGATGCCCTTCAGTTCGCGGCCTGGCACGCGCAAGTCTCTCGGCTGCTCCGCTCCGCCAGCCAGCACGATCGCGTCGAACTCTTTGCGAAGGTCTTCAACCGGGACGTTCTGTCCGACGTGCGCCTTTGTTACGAACTTCACCCCTTCGGCCGTCATCTGCTCCAGACGCCGGTCGATCAGGTGCTTCTCCATCTTGAAGTCCGGGATGCCGTAGCGGAGGAGTCCGCCGATGCGGTCTGCCTTCTCGAAGACGGTGACCTCGTGGCCAGCGCGCCGCAATTGCTGCGCAGCGGCGAGACCTGCGGGCCCTGATCCGACAATGGCCACCCGTTTCCCGGTCAACACCTGCGGAGGCTGAGGTACGATCCAGCCCTCTTTGAAGGCGTGGTCAATGATGCTCCTCTCGATCAGCTTGATGGCAACCGGAGGCTCATTGATGCCGAGGACGCAGGCCGCCTCACACGGCGCCGGGCAGACGCGGCCGGTGAACTCCGGAAAATTGTTTGTGGAGTGGAGAACGCGAATCGCGTCGCGCCAGCGGTCGCGATAAACCAGATCGTTCCAATCCGGGATGATGTTATTGAGCGGGCACCCGGAATGGCAGAAGGGGACACCGCAATCCATGCATCGCGCGCCCTGCGTCCGCACCTTCTCTTCGGGAAACGGCTGGTAAATCTCAAACCAATCGTTAATCCGTTCCGCTACCGGACGCCGGCTCGGCACTTCCCGGCGATACTCAAGAAAACCTGTAACCTTACCCATGAACCACCTGCCTGGCCTCAGGAGGATTTGAAAGCGGAGCGGCCACGCGCATCGCCGCCGGTTGGATACCCAAAACCCGTTTGTACTCCTGAGGAAATACCTTTACGAACCGGGGCAGTACCGTGTACCAGTTGTCGAGAACCCATTTCGCCTTGGGGCTGCCCGTCAGCTCCGCGTGACGCCGGATGAGTTCGTGCAACTGGGTAACGTCGTTTGGTTCGACCACCGGTTCGAGATCCACGCCGCCCAAATTGCAGCGGGCGGTTGCAAAGTCACCCGCCTCGTCGAGGACGTAGGCAATGCCGCCGGACATGCCAGCTGCGAAGTTCCTGCCCGTCTTGCCAAGCACGACGACAAGGCCTTTCGTCATATACTCGCAGCCGTGGTCGCCGACGCCTTCCACCACCGCGGTCGCGCCGGAATTGCGGACAGCGAACCGCTCGCCAGCGACGCCGTTGAAGAAGGCTTCGCCGCTGGTTGCTCCGTAAAGGACCACGTTCCCGATGAGGATGTTTTCTTCAGGAACGAAGCTGGAAGCGCGCGGGGGATAGACGACGAGCTTGCCGCCCGATAGACCCTTGCCGACATAGTCGTTGGCATCGCCCTCCAAGGTCATCGTTACGCCCTTGGAGAGAAAAGCGCCGAAGCTCTGTCCAGCCGAACCCGTGAAGTGGATCCGGATCGTGTCATCGGGAAGGCCAGCCGAGCCGTATCTCCGGGCAATTTCGCCGCTAAGCATGGCGCCGACGGTCCGGTGGATATTCCGGATCGGCATCTTGATCTCCACCTTCTTCTGCGATTCCAGGGCCTCCTTGGCGTGCTCGATCAGCTTGTGGTCGAGGGCCTGCTCAAGGCCGTGGTCCTGCGGAATCAGGCAGCGGCGGCCGACCTTTGCCGGAACCTCCGGGTTATAGAGGATGGCGGAGAGATCCAGACCTTTTGCCTTCCAGTGATCCACAGCATCGCGCATTTCGAGCTTGTCCACGCGGCCCACCATCTCGTCGACCGTGCGGAAGCCCAGGCGCGACATGATCTCACGCAGCTCTTCCGCCACGAAGAAGAAGTAGTTGATGACATGCTCCGGCGTGCCGCGGAACTTCGCGCGCAGCGCCGGATCCTGTGTGGCGATGCCGACAGGACAGGTATTCAGATGGCACTTGCGCATCATGATGCAGCCCATCGTGATGAGCGGCGCGGTTGAGAACCCGAACTCCTCGGCCCCGAGAAGAGCCGCGATGGCCACATCGCGCCCTGTTTGCAGCTTTCCGTCCGTTTGCACGCGGATGCGGCTGCGCAAATCGTTCAGGACCAGCACTTGCTGGGTTTCTGCCAAGCCCAGCTCCCAGGGGATGCCGGCGTGTTTGATCGAAGTCAGCGGAGAAGCTCCCGTGCCGCCTGTGTCTCCGCTGATCAGAACGAGGTCGGCGTGAGCTTTCGCGACGCCCGCCGCGACCGTGCCGACTCCAACTTCCGCCACGAGTTTTACGGAAATCCGCGCCTGCGGATTGACATTCTTCAGGTCGTAGATGAGCTGCGCCAGATCCTCAATGGAGTAAATGTCGTGGTGCGGAGGCGGAGAGATGAGCCCGACGCCCGGAATCGAATGCCGGACACGGGCGATGACCTCGTCCACCTTATGGCCCGGAAGCTGTCCGCCCTCGCCAGGCTTGGCGCCTTGGGCGATCTTGATCTGGAGCTCGTCCGCATTGACCAGGTAGTTGGTCGTGACTCCGAAGCGTCCCGACGCCACCTGCTTAATCGCGCTCCGCCGGGAATCGCCGTTTGGATCGGGACGGAAGCGCTCTTCGTCTTCACCGCCCTCGCCCGTATTCGACTTTCCGCCGATCCGGTTCATCGCGATCGCCAGCGTCTCGTGCGCTTCCTTGCTGATGGAGCCGAACGACATGGCCCCGGTGGCGAACCGCTTGACAATCTCGCTGGCCGGCTCCACTTCCTCGAGCGGAATCGGCTTCGGAGCTTCCTTGAACTTCATCAGGCCCCGCAGCGTGCAGAGCTGCTGGCTCTGGTTGTTGATCAGCTCCGCATACTCGCGATAGGTCTCGTAGCTCGACTTCTGCACGGCGTGCTGCAGCTTGCTCACCGTTTGCGGATTCAGCAGGTGATATTCGCCGCGTGCCCGGAAATGGTAGTTCCCGCCCGGATCAAGCTCGGTCTCGTTTTCGGATGGAGGCCGGAAGGCGTAATCGTGCTTCAGCTTGGCTTCACGAGCGAGCACATCCAACCCGACGCCTTCGACGCGGGATACTGTGCCCGTAAAGTATTTCTCCACCAGGTCCTTGTTCAGCCCGATTGCCTCGAACACCTGCGCGCCGCGATAGCTTTGCAGGGTTGAGATGCCCATTTTCGAAAAGACCTTCAGCAGGCCTTTGTTGATGGCTTTCTTGTAGTTCTGCAGAGCCTTTTCAAAGGTGATGCCTTCGGGCAGCAAGCCCCGGAGGGCCAGATTATCCAGCGTCTCAATCGCCAGGTAGGGATTGACGGCGCTCGCGCCATAGCCGATCAGGAGGCAGAAATGCATGACCTCGCGCGGCTCGCCGGATTCGATAATCAGCGCTACCTGCGTGCGCGTGCCCTCGCGAATCAGGTGATTGTGGACCGCTGTCAGCGCAAGAAGACTTGGTATCGGCGCCGAGTCCCGATCGACGCCGCGGTCGGACAGAATCAGGACCGAGTAACCGTTCTTGATCGCTAGCGACGCCCGGCGGCAGAGGCTGTCGAGCGCCCGCTCCAGTTCCTTTTCGCCGCCCCGTACGAAATACAGCATCGGCAGCGTCGTCGCCAGAAAATCTCCCTGCGAGACACGGCGGATCTTCTCGAGGTCGCGGTTGGTCAGGATCGGATGAGGCAGCTTCAGGGTGTGGCAGTGCCGCGGCGTTTCATCCAGGATGTTGCGCTCGGTGCCAATGTAGCTGGTGAGCGACATGACCAGCTCCTCACGGATCGGATCGATCGCTGGGTTGGTCACCTGGGCAAAGAGCTGCTTGAAGTAATTAAACAGAGGCTGCGGCTTGTCGGAGAGGCACGCCAGGGGCGTGTCGGTGCCCATGGACCCGACCGGCTCTTCTCCCTTAACAGCCATGGGCGTCAGCAACATCCGGATATCTTCGTCGGTGTAGCCGAACGCGCGCTGCCGCTGAAGAATCGTGTCATGATCGGTCTCGTACTGCCGCGGCGGCTCGGGAAGATCCTCGAGGCGGATCTGGTTTTCCTGAAGCCACTGGCGGTACGGCTGCCGTGACCACAGGCTCTGCTTCAATTCCTCGTCGGGAATGATGCGGCCTTGCACCGTGTCGACCAGCAGCATCTTTCCAGGCTGGAGGCGTCCCTTCAGCTTCACGTCCTCCGGCTTTACGGGGAGAACGCCAGTTTCCGACGCCATGATCAGCATGTCGTTGCGGGTGACCAGATAACGGGCAGGCCGGAGGCCGTTCCGGTCAAGAGTCGCTCCGATGACTCGACCGTCGGTGAATGCGACTGCGGCCGGGCCATCCCAGGGCTCCATCAGGGAAGCGTGGTATTCGTAGAAAGCCCGCTTGTCGGGATGCATCGTCGTATCCGCATCCCACGCTTCCGGTATCAGCATCGCCATCACGTGAGGCAGGCTGCGGCCGGCCAGAGTGAGCAGCTCGACGGTGTTGTCCAGCATCGCCGAGTCGGATACGCCCGGCGTAATGATCGGGAAGAGCTTCTTAATGTCTTTGAAGTACGGCGAGGAGAGAACGCTCTGCCGGGCGTACATCCAGTTGGCATTCCCTTTGACGGTATTGATCTCGCCGTTGTGGCAGATGTAGCGGAACGGATGCGCCAGCTGCCAGGTCGGGAACGTATTGGTCGAAAACCGCTGGTGGACCAGGCAAAGGGCGCTCACTACGTCCGGGTCCGTCAGTTCGTTGTAGAACTCGGCGATCTGTGGGGCCAGCAGCAGGCCCTTGTAAACGATGGTGCGCGCGGAGAGGGAGGGGAGGTAGAAGAAGTCCTTGTCGCGCACATCGGACTGGGCGATTTCGTTTTCCGCCCGCTTGCGAACCACGTAAAGACGCCGCTCCAGCTCGTCTTCCGTCATTCCCGGCGCGCCGCCTACGAATACCTGTTCAATGTAGGGCTGTGAAGCGCGAGCAACGCGCCCGATCGCATCCGCGTTCACGGGCGTATCGCGCCAACCCAGCAGGGTCAGACCTTCTTCCCGGATGATCCGCTCCAGAATGCCTTCGCAAATGAGCCGCTGCTGCGGCTCAACAGGAAGGAACACCATGCCAACGCCGTACTGGCCGGCTGGCGGAAGCTGGAAGCCAAGCTTTGCGCACTCCTTTTCGAAAAACCGGTGAGGGATCTGGATCAGGATGCCCGCTCCGTCTCCCGTTTCCGGATCACAGCCGCATGCTCCCCGGTGGGTCAGGTTGATGAGGATCTGAATGCCCTTGAGGATGATGTCGTGAGATCGCTGGCCGTTGATATTAACGACAAAACCAATGCCGCAGGCATCACGTTCCGTACTTGGGTGATACAAGCCTTGGGCTTTGGGTAAGCCATTCGCCGGAGAATCGGAAGAAAAACGGACTTGGTTCATTGCCTTCGTTGAAGTATAGGGTACACGATTACTATTAGTCAATCCAAAATATTAGCATTGACATAATTAGAAGAACTTATGATACTCTAGAGGCCGGTGACGTTCGAGCAACTGAACCTCTTCCGAGATATCGTGCAAACCCGCAGCGTGACCCGCGCTGCGGCGCAGAATGGCGTCAGCCAGTCAGCGGCCAGCCAGACTCTCCAGGAGCTGGAAAAGGTGCTGGAAGTGCAGCTTGTGGATCGTTCGACGCGGCCGCTGGCCGTAACGCCTGCCGGGCGGTTGTTCTATGAAATGTGCCGGGACGTCCTCCGCCGCAAAGCCCAGTTTGAAGCCGACTTGCAGTCAGTGAAGGGGCAGGCGGAGGGGCTGGTGCGTGTCGCCTCGATCTACTCGGTGGGCATCTATGAAATGTCCGCGCTCGAAGAGGAGTTCCGGCGGCGATGCCCGCAGGCCTCGATTTCCGTCGATTACCTTCGGCCCGAGAAGGTGTATGAAGCAGTGCAGTCGGACCGGGCGGACTTAGGGATTGTGAGCTACCCGGAAGCCACCCGGGAGATTGCGTTCATTCCTTGGCGCCAGGAAGAGATGGTCTTGGGGGTAAAGCCCTCGCATCCTTTGTCGCGCAGGAGTTCGGTGGCGGCGCAGGACTTGCACGGAGAAGACTTTATCGGCTTCGACGAGGAGCTGCCGATACGCCGCCACGTCGACCGCTTCCTGCGGGAGCAGGGCGTGCAGGTCCACATCACTCTCCATTTCGACAATATCCAGAGCCTGAAAGAAGCGATTGCGCTCGGATACGGGGTCAGCATCCTGCCTAAGCGCATGATGCTTGCCGACATTGCCCAAGGCCGCCTTGTCGCTGTCCCCCTGCAGGCGGAACTGTACCGGCCGCTCGGAATCATTCATCGCCGCCGGCGGAAGTTCCATCCCGCCGCCGCGCGCTTCCTGGAGCTGCTGCAAGAATCCGCGCAAGTCGCGAGTGAATACTCGGTTACGGGAACTGCCGGGAAGTCGCAGGTTTGGTCTGCTGGTTGAACACCACTTATGGCGTCTGCGATTCTAGCCTCATGATGAGGTTTTCGCGGCGGAATCTATTTCTGCAGACGGCCGGAGCAATTGCGGCACAGTCTGTGGCCCTTCCCCAGTCCACTCCCCAGCCCGGACGCATCCGGCTGGCTGTCTCGACATACTCCTGGTGGCACTTCCGGACCGAGAAATATCCAATTGAATCCGTAATCGAACATGCCGCTCGGCTCGGATTCGACGGCGTCGAAATCCTGCACCGCCAAATGCGGGATGAAACGCCAGCCTACGTCAACAACTTGAAGCGCCTGGCCTTCCGAAATGGACTCGCTCTCCCCATGCTCTCCATCCATCAGGATTTCGTGCACCCCGAAGCCGAAGAGCGGAAGCGGCATATCAATCACACCCGGCGCTGCATCGAGTTGGCTGCCAATCTGGGCATTCCCTGCGTGCGCCTCAATTCAGGCAGATGGAAAACGATCAAGTCGTTCGATGACCTCATGAAAGTCAAAGGGGATGAGCCACCTCTTCCCGGGTATACGAACGAGGACGCTTTCCGCTGGTGCGTTGAGTCGATCGAGCAGTGCCTGCCTCACGCAGAACGCGAGGGCGTGATCCTGGCGCTCGAGAATCATTGGGGGCTCACTACCAGCCCTGACATGCTTCTTCGCATTTACAAGGCCGTGAACTCGCCGTGGCTGTGCATCAATCTCGATACGGGCAACTTCCCCGGTGATCCGTACGCTGGTATCGAAAAGCTGGCTCCCCATGCAGTGATCGTTCAGGCCAAAACCTACTATGGCGGCGGGGAGTGGTACACGCTCGACCTCGATTATCAACGGATCGCCGGGATTCTTCGGAAGAGCGGCTTCCATGGCTGGGTGTCCCTCGAAATGGAAGGGAAAGAACCGGCCGAGACGGCCGTGCCGAAGAGCCTCGCGGTGCTGAAGAAGGCGTTCGCGTAGAGTCTGCCGCTGACTTCGACGGGTGTGAGATTCAGGCTCTGTCCGGCGGCCGCCGGAACAGAGCCTCCTGGCGCTCACTGCACAAATTGATACTGTGCTCGCGCTGAATCATTGCGCTGTTTGAAGACAGCGTCATAGTTTCCGCTCGCTTCCGCAAATCGCAAGGGCTTTACCCGTTCTACACAGATCTCGGTAGCGTCAGGCGATGCTTTCAGAATCTGCATGACTTCCTCGATGTAATCCATCAACGGCATCGCGTTCGGATCGCTGGCCTGCTCTTGCGAGAAGAGCTCC
>CALGAR010000089.1 GCA_937959285.1 uncultured Bryobacterales bacterium | reverse complement strand
CGCGCATGCGCATCAACCCGCAGAACGTCTCCCTGCGAAACCACGGCTTGCACTGCTGGGAACGGAACGCCTCAAAGAGATAGTCGATCTTGTCCTCGCGGATGTCGTCCTCAATCGGGAAAAACACATTGGGCGAGCTGATGTCGCCGTCGTACTTTGGAATCTCATATTCGAGGATCAGGTGATTTCGAAACGTATTCCATGTGAGTTCGGAGAGCAGTCTATGATCCTGATGGGCGTCCCTCCCGTAATGGGTAAAGATCAGATCCGGAGATACCTTCGTCTTGATCTCTTCAAAGAATGCTTTCACGGACTTGCCCTCGTAAGGGAGAAATCCGTCCCTGAATTGCCCGACGACAACCGAACACTCGGCTCCATCGGTAAACAATCGCGCGGCACGGTGAGCTTCCGCACACCGCTCACCGGCCGCGCTGAATACAATCCAGTGAAAGAACGCCCGTGGGTACTGCCGCTTAAGGCGTAGAACCGTCCCTCCGCATCCGATTTCGATATCATCCGAATGCGCCCCTAAACATAGGATTGTGGGGGCATCCCCAGTGCGGACATCGAAGCGAAGAGTGATCATCGAACTGCTAGCCTCCTTTTTTCACCTTTAACGCTGACTGCCTCACTACCTGCCTCTGCTGCCGGCCATTCTGAGCATGAGCGTCCTATCCTTCCATACCTTCCACGGCGCCACTCCTTTTGATTCCATGTCCTCCAGGTGCCGCTTATCTTTGAAGGTATCCATACACCGCCAGAACCCGTGGTACTTATAGGCCGTCAGAGCTCTCTGCTCAATCAGCCGCGCAAATGGTTCGCGCACCAGTTCCTCGCCCGGCCGAATATATTGAAAGATTTCTTTTCTGAATACAAAGAACCCTCCGTTGATCCAGATATCCGTATCAGCCAGGCACCGGATTTCATTTACATAGCCGTCTCCACCGACCGACACCAGATCAAAGCTTGTCGTGGGATTTACAAGCAGCAGGCTGGCGATCGCATTCCGCCGCTCGAACTCCTGCACCATATCCGGAAGGTGCAGGTCGGTCAATCCGTCGCTGTAGTTCGCCAGAAACTGCTCCTCACCATACAGGTAGGGTTCTACGAGCCGCAGGCGCTCTCCGATACTTGCCTCGATTCCTGTCTCCACAAACGTGATCGTCCAATCGTCTATATCCCGATTTATGTACTCGACTCTCCTACCGCCCTGAGACAGCACGAGGTCATTTGAAATGGACTCATCGTAGTGGAGAAAATACTCTTTGATGCAATTTCCCTTATAGCCGAGGCATATAATAAAATCTTTGTGCCCGTAGTGCGCATAATACTTCATCAGATGCCATAGTATGGGCCGCGCACCGATTGTAGCCATTGGCTTTGGCAAATCCTCCGCGTGGCCTCGAAGCCGCAAACCCATGCCTCCGCAAAAGAGTACGACCTTCATTTAGTACCCTCCTAACATGAGCTCGGATTGCTTTCTGATTCAGTAAGACACTACTTCGGGTATCGGCACGATAAAACGACCGCCCCACTGACGCACATCCGACATCTGATTCATAATTTCGTCCTTTACATTCCAGGGCAAAATTAGAATATAGTCGGGCTTGGTTTCGCGGATCTTATCAGGATGGTAAATAGGGATGTGCGTTCCCGGCATAAAGCGCCCCTGCTTGTACTCGCTGCGGTCCACCGTATACTCGACGAGATCCCGTCCGATCCCGCAGTAATGCAGGAGTGTGGTGCCTTTGCCCGGCGCTCCATAGCCGGCGATGGATTTTCCTCTCTGACGCTCCGACACAAGAAACTGCACGAGTTTCCACTTCGTCTCTCTGGCGTGCCGGGCAAAGGTCTGGTAGGTGCACAGATTAGTAAGGCCTGCGCGCTCCTCCAGGTCGTGAAGCGCCTGCACGGAGGGAAGCTCAGGCTTGCTTAAGTCCTCTTCATGGCACACATAGAGCCGCAGTGATCCGCCATGAGTAGGCAGCTCCTCCACATCGAAAACTCTCAATTTGTGTTTGCCGAGAATCCGCCTTGCCGAAAAGAACGAAAAATAGGAGAAGTGCTCGTGATAAATCTGGTCGAATTGATTATTCTCCATGGTGCGCAGCAGGTGAGGGAATTCAATCGTGATCACACCCGCCGGCGCCAGGAGAATCTTCAGCCCCAGAACGAAATCGTTCAGGTCGGGCACCTGCGCAAGCACGTTGTTCGCGACAATCAGGTCCGCTCGTCTGCCTCCGCGGGCAAGATCCGTTGCCAACGCGGTGTTGAAGAACCGGGACACGGTTGGAATGCCTTTTCGCAACGCCGCCGCTGCTACATTTCTTGCGGGCTCAATTCCTAGTACTCTGAACTGCCGTGCAACAAAGTACTGCAACAGGTAGCCATCGTTGCTGCCTACTTCCACGATAAAGCTATCCCTCGTAAGGGAAAAGCGTTTCGTCATTGTCTCGCAATACCGGCTCGCATGCTGAAGCCAGGTGTCGGAGTAAGATGAGAAGTACCCGTACTCGGTAAAGATCCTGGAAGGGTCCTCGTACTCCCGTAACTGAACCAGAAAGCACTGTTCGCAGACATAACAGTGGAGCGGATAGTACGGTTCCATCCGGTCAAGATCCTCGGCGCTCGGGTAAGTTTCACAGAGCGGGGACATTCCGAGATCAATGAAGGTTACGCGTAAAGGATGCTCGCAGCAGCGGCAGACGGCGGAAGAATTCGCTTGGTCGTTCACGGTTGTCTAACACTCCTCCTCAACCCCACCTCTGAGGGGATGTATACAGGAAAGGCGCCAACAGATAAGTGCTGGCTTTCGGAGCTCCGCTGAGGTGCCGTCTAAACTAAATCCAAAGCGCCCCCTTTCGCTAGAAGAGCTTTAGTCGACTCGCTATCAACCTAATTCTCTAAATTGCGATAGCACTGCAACGGACGCTACCGAAGCAGATTACGACAAATAAGGGCAGAGGTCAACATTTTCAAGTGTCACGCACTTACTGACAGGAGGGAATACAGGCTCGAAGACTAGAGTCTTATGTTACGTCCGCGAAGCTATTGCGAAGCTTGTGAAAGCAGGCATGGCCGAAGACGAACGCTCCGCATGAAAGGATCCACAGCTTCCACATAGCAGGCAACGAAGGAGCCTTTGCTTCCAAAAAGATGGTTCGGTATCCGAGCACAACCTGGTAAATGGGGTTCTTTTTGAGAAGTGGAGCGATCGCTTCCGGAATGGACGCCTCCGGATAGCAGATAGGCGTAAGGAAGAATAACAAAGTCAGAGCAAATCCGATGACCTGCCCGAGGTCGCGGAGGTAGACCCCCAGAGACGCCAGGAACCAGCAGAGCCCGGCTGTCAGCAGGACCTGTGGAATGAGGATCACCGGCAGCCACAAGACTGTGATAGGAATTTCGCCGCGGAAGAAGAAGAGTCCGCCGAGAAATACGCCCAGGGCGAAGAGCTCGCTGACAAGACCGGAGATGACGAGATTGACGGGAAGGATCTCGACCGGGAAGAGCAGCTTCTTCACGAAGCTACGATGCTCGAGAATAACGAATGGAGAGCGCCCGACGGCTTCGCTGAAAGCAAGCCAGGGTAGCATTCCAGCCAGAAAATACAGCACAAACCCCTCCCGGCTTGGATCGCCTGCAAAGCGCGTCTGCAAGACGATGCCAAAGACGAAGAAATACGTCGCCATCAGCAGCAGAGGGTGGAGCACGGTCCAAAGGACATCGCCGAGGGAGCCGCGGTAGCGGGCGGCGATATCGCGGCGGACCATGGAGCGGATCAGCCCGGCATTGCGCCAGATCGTAGCGACAGGACGGCGAAAGGCTCGGAGCACCGAGCGCGGCAGAGACTCCACGCGAAGCCGCCGCTGGGTCGCAACACGGCTGCCGAGGAGCACGGCCTTTTGATTCTCCACCTCGGCCTCGGCAATCAGAACCGGCCAGTTGTCGAGGTAGCGCCAGCGGACTCCGTTCTCAATGGGAGACACAATGAGCCTGTACGTCCCTGGCTCCTCTGGTAAAGCAACGGTCAGTTCGACGTCGATCTCAGCTCCCGGCGGCACGTCCGCGGCGAGGGGCAGCCATTCACTCTCCCCCACGTATTCCCCGCTCTTGCCGTCGAGGATCTGGCAACCGAGCGCGAATCCCTTTTCCCTGCTCCACGTCTCTTTCGAAACATTCCGAAGGCGGGACCGTATTCGGATCGACAGTGACTCGGCAGTGAGCGCAGAGCCTTGCCAGATGATGCTCATTCACCGCCGCCGCTGTAGAGCCAGCCAGGATAGCGGTCACGGACGGGACCGACTTTCCGGCCAACCGCAAAAATTCCATCTCCGCGCAAATCCGTGGAGAGGCTATACCGTTTCAGCAGATGCTGCACCCAAAGGAGTTCCGGGTGCCGCTCATCGCGAAACTCACCGGTCTCCAGTCGCGTGACTTCAAAGCCGGCATCCACGAAGAGCTGCCGGATCTCACGCGGCGTGTATTCCCGGTTGTGCCGGGCTTCAGCGGGCCCATCAGCGGACGGGCGCAGATACGCAGGAAAGAAGCCGGGATGATAGCCCTGCAGAATGGCGGCGATCGCCCGAAGCGATCCGATGTTTGGCGTTGTCAAAACCAGGTGTCCTCCGGGCTTCAGGATCCGGTTGATCTCCGCCATCATATGCATCGGATCTTCGAACAGGTGCTCGATGAGCTCGCAGCACAGAACGGTAGAGAAGCAGGAGTCGGAGTAGGGGAAGACGTCCTTTTCCGCGTTAAACAGGTCAATCTCGCACTCGAACTCCTCGCCGTCCATTGATACGACCTTACGATGCTCGACCGTACCCGCAGGGCCGTAGTAGCAGCCACGAACATCGGAGTAGCCGAGCTTCGTTTTGAGCGCAGGCGTAATCTGAAGGTATGCGCCCATCTCGAGAATCCGCTCCCCCGGAGCGCCGGGCGGGGTGATTTCGAGAGTCTTGAGAAGTCGCGCCAGGTGGGTGTTCACGTAACTGCGGGCTTCCGTACCCGGCTGTGTCCATCCAACAATATAGTTTGAGTCCACCGTGACAGAGCACGCTTCCTGCTGCGGCTGCTGTTGCGGCTCTTCTTGCGGTATCTGCTCTTGCAGCGGTTCCGGGCAGGCGGTTGCCGCTTCTTCCAACTGCACCCACTCGGCGCCTCTCGCAACGCAGTCCAGGAAATCGACGTAGCGGCGGGCAGCCAGTTCCCAGTTACACTCCCGCTCCACCCACTGCCGGGCGCGTGCGCCCATGGCGCTGGCGAGGTCGGGCCGGCAAACGAGCAGATTCAGGTACTCGAAGAGAAGTTCCTCCTCGCGGGCATCGACGGGCACCTTGAGACAGATTTCGTCGGGAAACTCGCGGAAAGATCCGACATCCGAAACGATCACCGCCTTGCCAAGCCCGAAGGAGCGCAGCAGCGTACCGGAACTCTCGCCGACAGTCGGGAACCGGAGATTCAAGACGATATCGCATGCGGCAAGGTAGCCGACGAAATCCTCGATGGGCGTAAAACCCATCAAGCGCACGGAGTGCGAGAGCCCCAGGCTGCGGATCAGAGACTCGACAGGGAACTCGGGATGCGCCTCGCCTACGAGGATCATCCGGGCGCGAGGCTCAACTCGAACAAGGCGCCGGAACGCTCGCAGCGACTCGGCGATCCGCTTGTACGGCTTGAGGAACCCAAAGATCCCAATGAGCGGGGTCGTCTCGTCGAGGCCGAGGCAGCTCCGATAGGCCATGCGATCCGCATCGGGGATCCAGGCGCCGTGCGGGATTCGGGCGATCGGTCCCGTATAGCCTGCAGCGCGTACGTCCTCCGCCACTGCCCTGCTATGGACGATCACTCCTTTCGAGGCCGCCAGAATGCGCCGCAGCATCGGCACGCCTTCATAGTCCGGCCCGACTTCCAGACGCCGTACGCGCTGGGCATAACTCAGTGCTTCCGGGCCCCCGTCAAACTCCACCTCGCGGAGATAGGCGTCCCAATCCCCCCGCTTGATCGTCATCTCGGCGATGAGATGATGCAGGTTGGACTCATGCAGAACAACGACGCCCGGGTATTTAAGCGCTATCTCGTAGGCGAAGGCGTGGTACTGATTGTTGCCTAGCTGGTAAAGGAGAACGTCATAGCTCGACGGATCGAAATGCTTGGGCCGCGAATCAAAAACCGAAACGTCCGCCAGTCGCCGCAGCGGTTCGAGCACTGCGGCCGAGTAGTCAGCGATCCCGGTTTTCAGTGGCGGAAGAGGGGAAAAGAATGCCACCCGCATGTCTAGCGGACCAGTTCCATCGAAAACGATCCGAGCGGAAGCGGAACGCGGACAAGCAGTGGTGTACGAGCAGAATCACGAGCCACAAACAATTCGAAACTTACTTCCGACGACGGGCCTTTTACTGCGGCAACCAGACGGTCGGCCTCAGCAGCGGAACCGCCAACTTCAATCTGACGCGTCCCGCCATACTCCAGCTTAATGTGATAGAGGGCGCCGAACAGTACCGCCTGGGCGGGCGGGAGTCGGCCTTGAGAAATCTCCCGGCGCAAATGGTACAGGAACGAGAGAGCGTCGTGCGGACACGCGCCGACGGGAATTTCCGATTTCCCTCCGTTCAGCGTAGCGCGAGTCGCGAGTCCGTTGGCCAGGTCTACCGTGGTTTTCTCTTGCGCCTTCCGCTTGCCGTGAGCCGTGTCCTTGTCGTACTCGACCGTGCAGAAGGCGTCGGTAACCAGGGACCGGACGCGGTCCTTCACCTGAAAGCCGGGAACCGCGGCATCCAGATCGAACTCGAAGCGCCAGCGGGCGCCCTCCGGACCGCCGGACGGCTGATGCAGCGCGCGCATCTCCGCCTCTCCAAGAGAGAGCCCGCTCGGCCAACTAATGTTGTACCGGAGAATCTCTTCATGGAAATTCGGTCCTGGATCGGCTGCCTGCGCAAGCGACGCGGCCAGGACCGGAAGAATCAACCAACACCCCTTCATACTGAGATTGATTTCGCTTTCTGACGCGCCGCCTTTCGTTGGTAGTCTGCGACTTTATAATACACTTCCAACGTCTTATTCGCAGTTCGCTCCCATGTGAACTTGGCCGCCCGGTTCAGCCCCAACCGCTCCATCCGCGCTCGCAGTTCTGGATCGATCAGTAAGTCCCGGAGCGCCCGGCCCATTTCCTCCCGCGAATGAGGATCAAAGAGGATAGCGGCAGCATTAGCAACTTCGGGCATCGCCGAAGTCTTCGAGCACACGACGGCACGGCCGCAGGCCATCGCTTCGAGAATCGGAAGGCCAAAGCCTTCGTAGAGGGAGGGAAAGGCAAAAACGTCACAGGCTCCGTAGAGGTGAAGCAATTCCTCATCGGATACAGAGCCGGTGAAGTGGATCCGGTGACCGACTCCGGAAGCGGCAGCCGCCTGCTTCACCCGCGAGCTGTACCAAGTGTCCTTTCCTACTAAAACCAAATGGTGCGGCAGTACCGGGTGATGCCGAACGAGATCTGCAAATGCATGAATCAGCCCGATCTGATTCTTACGCGGCTGCAAGTCTCCGACTGTCAGGACAAAGGGAAAACGAAACTGAAAGCGGTTGGCGACCCAGGCAGCAGCCGACTCGCGCGGCAGCGCGCGGAAGATGGGCGAAGCCGCATAGGGAACAACGATTACTTTTCCATGACAACCGTATGCCTTCTCAATCGCCTTCCGCGAAAATTCACTCGGGCTGAGAACGTAAGCTGCGTGCCGGACGGTACGCTTTACGGTCACTCGCAGCTGTGCGGAGCGAAAAATGGGAAAGAATTCAGGATGCTCGAGAAAGCTGATGTCATGGACGCTGACGACAACCGGTACGGGACATGCAACGGGAGCAGTGTACTGCACATGCACAAGATCCGGACGGTCGAGGCGCAGTCTCGAGGAAAGATGCAGGCCCAAACGCAGAAAAGGGTTTTTCGCGACCCGGTACTTTAGAAACCGCGCAGGAATGCTCTCTTCCGCGCCTTCCACTGAATAGTAGGCGATGAACTCTGAGCTACGGTCTGACGCGGCGAAGCCATTCAATAAGTTCCGAATGTAAACTTCGTTGCCTGTTAATCGTCGACCGATAGCGTGTGCGTCGACAGAAAAGCGCATTCGCGTTCCTTCAGTATAGCTTCCACCCCCGAACCGCAGCTAGCTTAATTCTTTGTTGTAAGCCGATTTGTAAACAAATTTGTTGTCAAATTTGTAAACTGACCGGCTCGCAGTGCAGCCACTTCCTGGCGCGTCAAAACACGGTAGCTTCCGATCTGGAGGTCTCCGATCCGCAGGTTGCCGATGGACGTCCGGACAAGCTTTGACACTGTGCTTCCAACAGCTTCCACCATACGCCGGACTTGCCGGTTGCGTCCCTCGGTGATCGTGATCTCGAAGAACGTCTTGTTTGCGGAATCGCGGAGCCGTGTCACGATTGCCGGCCTCGTCGGGCCGTCCGACAAATTAACACCTCTGCGCAGTTGATCGAGCTGCTCATCATTCAGTCGAGTCGCAGATTTTACAAGGTAGGTCTTGGGTACGTTGTGCTCCGGATTCGTGAGATACTCCGCAAGCTGCGTGTCGTTGGTAAGGATGAGCAGCCCGCTGGTGTTCAGATCGAGACGGCCAACGGGAAACACCCATTGATCCACGTCACGAATGAGATCGTAAACAGTGGGGCGTCCTTCGGGATCCTTGAACGTAGTGAGATATCCTTTCGGCTTGTAGAGCAGCAGGTAAATCTTCTTCTGCCTCCGTACTGGCCGGTCATCCAGATAGACGTAGTCACGTTCCAGGTCCACCCAATGGTCGGGGTTCTGAATCACCCTTCCGTTGACTTTCACGCGGCCTGAGCCGATCCAGCTTCTCGCCTGGGTTCGGGAGCCCAGCCCGGCCTTGGAAAGAACTCGATCCAGCGTCTTGAGCGGACGCTCTCCCGTTTTCTTTTTTTGATCTTTGGATTTCAAAACTCCGGGTTCCGCTTTAGGTTGAGAGATTTACGTGAGAGAATGCTGACGGGCACGGCTAACCGCAATCTTTCACGCCGCCGTTCCAACCGGCGCGGATTGGGTCCGTCCTGAACCCGTCAGAAATTTATCCCTTTGCTCGCGCTGCCCGCGTCAGCGGCTCGCCAGCCGGCACAGACCGTTCCTCCAGCAGCAGCCTCCTCAACAATCGGAGGTCATTGAGAAGACGCCGGCTCTTGGTCAGGTGCCCCGACAGGCATTTCAGTTTGTGAGCCACCAGAAGCAATGCTTCCTTCCGCCGCTGCAGATCCTTCCTGTCGGCATCTTCGATGTCGGCGGCCACTTCCTGCTCGGATTCGTTTACCGCCTCCAGGAGCAGCTCAACGAATTCGTGGGCGCTTTCGATGCTGTCAAAAGGCGAAACCTGCATGTGCCTCCCCATTCTGACCTGCGAATTCAGATTATTATGCGACAAAAACAGGGACGACGAGCTCACTTTCTACCATATTACGCGCTTCGGGTCGCGCCACCCGTGTGAACCGGAAACGCTTCCGGTCCGGCGGCGTCCATAACCCGTGACCGGCTTTGTTTAGCCCCGGAGCGGAAGAGAGTGATCACTCTTGGGATCAATGCAGCCTTTCATGACTCTGCGGCATGCCTGGTCCGGGACGGCAGAGTGATTGCCGCAGCGGAGGAGGAACGATTCAGCCGCATCAAGCACGCCAAGAGGCCAACTCCCTTTTCCGCCTATGAAATCCCTCACAACGCCATTCACTATTGTTTGAAGGAAGCCGGCCTTCATCTCAACGACGTCGACCACATCGCCTATTCCTTCAACCCCTACCTTCTCCTCGGCGAAACGCGTCACGACGCGTCCATCACGCTTCCTCTCGAGCCAAGCGCGCATCCCAAGCCGCAGGAATGGATTTCGGTCTGGGACCCGCTCTTCCTTTCCTCCATCGTGAACGCGCCGCGGCATCTGATCGGCGGATTTCCGCACCATCTGCGGGATCGCTTTGAAGGCTGCCGATTGCACGATCCCTGGCGGTGGCACTTTGTGCCTCACCATCTTGCGCATGCCGCGAGCGCATTTCTTCCGTCCCCCTTCCAGGAAGCAGCGGTCCTCACTCTGGATGGACGAGGCGAGCGGGCAACGACAGCGTACGTCGCGGGCACGGGCTCCGAGCTGCGGACGATCGGAGAGGTGTGTTTTCCCCACTCGCTCGGCCTGCTATACGAAAAGATCACCGCGCATCTCGGCTTCCTGCATTCTTCTGACGAGTACAAAGTCATGGCGCTGGCCTCCTACGGGCAGCCGGGCTACGCGGATGAGTTCAGGGATATTGTCCGGCTGGGCAGCAACGGCCTTTACACGATCGCGGACTTTGACCCGGTTGCACGATTCGGTCCGAAGCGCGATCCGGGCACTGAGCTGGAGCAAAGGCATTTTGATATCGCCCGCTCGCTCCAGACCGTACTGGAAGAAACTGTTCTGTCACTTTGCGACTGGCTGAAGCAGGCGACCGGCTTCGACAACCTGTGCCTGGCAGGCGGCGTTGCCCTGAACTGCGTGATGAACTCGCGTATCCGGGACGACGGTCCTTTCCGCAACGTCTGGGTTCAGCCGGCCGCGGGCGACGCAGGAACGGCCCTTGGAGCAGCGCTTTGGATCGATAGCAGGGAGCGCAAAGAAACAGCGAAACCGGAGCCGATGGAGCACTGCTACCTCGGGCCGGAATACAGCGACAGCGAGATTGAGGATTTCCTGCGCCGTTCCAAGCTGCCATACCGGCGCTCCAAAAGACCTTCCGAGGAAGCGGCGGAACTCCTGGCTCAGGGGCGCGTACTCGGCTGGTTTCAAGGGCGTATGGAGTTCGGCCCGCGCGCTCTCGGCGCACGTTCGATCCTCGCCACTCCGACAGACGAATCCGTGCGGGGCGTCCTGAACTGCATTAAGGACCGCGAAGACTTTCGCCCGGTGGCTCCTTGCGTCATCGAGGAGAAAGCCGCGGAATGGTTTTTCCACACCGGTCCCTCGCCCTTCATGCTTTTCGTATCCAAGGTTCGACCGGAGAAGGCTGCTCAGATCCCCGCCGCGCGGCATGTCGATGACACGGCACGCGTCCAGACTGTCAACCGGCGCCGGAATCCACTCTTCTACGACCTTCTGCGTGCCTTCGAGCGGCGCACCGGCGTCCCGGTGCTGATCAATACATCGTTCAACATTCGGGGAGAGCCTATCGTTTGTTCTCCCCGCGACGCCATCGCCGCTTTCGCCACATCTCCGCTCGACGGCCTCGTCATCGGCTCCTTTTTGCTGGAGAAGAGGGCATGAGGGTATCGGTTGTGGTGCCGACGCATCACCGCAACGCGCTGCTCCAGCGATGCCTCTCCGCGCTCCTCTCTCAGGACCTGAACCCGAACTGCTACGAGATTCTCGTGATCGACGATGGCCGGTCTACAGAAACGGAATACCTCGTGACGCTATGCGCGTTGAATACACCGATTCAGGTCCGCTACCTTCGGCCCGGCAATACGAGAGGTCCGGCCGCCGCCCGCAATGCCGGCTGGCGCGCGGCTGAAGGCGAGATCATCGCCTTCACGGATGACGACTGCGTGCCGAACAGCGACTGGCTCAAGCACGGGCTCTCCGCATTCGTGCCAGGAGTCGACGCGGTGTTCGGCAGGGTTGTCGTGCCCTTGCCCAGCCGGCCGACCGATTATGAGCGGAATGCGTCCCGGCTGCAGTACGCCGGATTCGTCACCGCCAACTGCTTTTGCCGCCGCACGGCCCTCGAAGCCGCGGGCGGTTTCGATGAGCGATTCAGGCTTGCCTGGCGCGAGGACAGCGACCTCTTCTTCACACTGATCGAGCTACAGAGGCGATGCGTTCAGGAACCGCGAGCCATCGTCATACATCCGATCCGGCCCGCGCGCTGGGCGGTGAGCCTTGCGCAGCAGCGGCGGGCGATGTATAACGCGCTGCTCTACAAGAAGCACCAGCGCCTGTACCGGAAGTACATACAGAGAAATCCTCCGTGGCTGTACTATCTCTCCGCCTTCGCTCTCCTTGCCTGGATTGGAGCCTGGATCGCAGGGGCAGCCGCAACGGCCGCGGCGGCTGCTACCGCATGGCTCCTTGCGACTTTCATTTTCTTTCTCAAACGCCTGGCCTTTACGTCAAAAGCGCCGTCCCACATCGCGGAAATGGCCCTCACCTCCGCGCTGATCCCTCTGCTTGCGATCTTCTGGCGACTTCGAGGAGCCGTACGCTACCGCGTGCCTTTCCTATGAGTGAACAGTTGCCCCGCTTTGTTCAGATCGAACCAGTCGGCCAGTGCAACTTAAAGTGCCAGATGTGCCCCATCATGTACCGCCGCGACGGTCCGCCCCACGGCCCGCCCGCGTTCCTTGACTTCGATGCGTTCGTCCGGCTCGTTGACCAATTCCCTGCTCTCGAAGAGCTGCACCTGCAAGGGCTCGGAGAACCGCTCATGCACCCGCGGTTTTTCGATATGGTCCGCCATGCCGCATCGCGAGGCGTTCGAGTGACGACGAACACCAACCTCACGATCCTCAACGCTCGCCGCGCCAAGGAATGTGTCGCGAGCGGCCTTGACGTTCTGCATGTTTCTCTGGATGGCGCAACCGCGGAGATGTATGAATCCATCCGTACGGGAGCCCGGTGGGAAACCGTAATGGCTAACCTCGATCTCTTGATTCGCGCACGCCGGGAGGCAGGATCGGACCGGCCGCATCTCCATCTGGTGATGGTGATCATGCGCCGCAACCTGAGGGAGCTGCCGGCCGTGGTGCGCCTTGCCGCGGAACACGGCTTCGCGGAGATGTTCGTTCAACACCTGTGCCATGAGTACGGCGAATCTACGCTGCCAGAGGAGTACCGGTCGATGCGCGAATTTGTCGGGCAGGAAACGCTGCTCGGCGAAGACGCCGGGCTTGTCGCTGCGACGTTCGAGCAGGCACGGATTATCGCGGAATCCACCGGCATCACCTTGCGCCTGCCTCCGCTTGCCGGGCGCCCGGAGCGCCAGGCCATGAAAGGAAGGGACCGCTGCGACTGGCCCTGGCGGGGAGCTTACTTCAGCTATCAGGGATTTGCAATGCCGTGCTGCATGGTCTCAACCTCGGACCGGATTCACTTCGGAAATGCGATCGAGCAGGGCGTCGAGAGGATCTGGAACGGGCCGGCCTACCAGGAGTTTCGCAATCGGCTCGATTCAGACGAACCGCCGGAGATCTGCCGCTCCTGCGCCATCTACAACTCGACATTCTGATATGCGCGCCGTCGATATTCTTCTCCCTACCTGCAACCGTCTGGAGTCGCTGATCTTCACTCTATCCGGCGTTGCCACGCAGGACTTCACGGATTTCAGACTGATTGTCGCCGATCAAAGCGACGAGCCGGCCAGAAATTCGACCGTTGTCCAAACGTTGCTCCGCATTATCGAGGCGAGAGGCGCCAGGGTCGAATGGCATCACCGTCCGTCCCTGTGGGGAATCGCCGAGCAGAGAGACTATCTCTTGCGCCGGTCCGACGCTCCGGCAGTCCTGTTCCTCGACGACGACGTTCTGATGGAAGCCGGCGTACTCGGCCGTCTGCTCCGCATCTTGAATGAGCAGCAGTGCGGCTTTGTCGGGGCGTTTCCGAACGGGGCATCCTACAGGCTCGACGTACGCCCGGAGCAGCAGGTCGTCGAGTTCTGGGAAGGACGCGTGCAGAGCGAAGCCGTGAACCTGGGTACGAGGGAATGGGAACGCTGGAATCTGCACCGGGCATCGAACCTCCTGCATGCTTCCATGCGGCTCGCGCCCGGCGAATTCCGGCTGTACAAGGTCGCATGGCTGGCCTCCTGCGTCCTCTACAACCGCGAAAAACTGGTTGAAGTCGGCGGCTTCTCATTCTGGCCGCGCCTGCCGCGATTTCACTCCGGCGAGGAAGTTCTCGTACAGAATCTGATCATGCGCCGCTGGGGCGGATGCGGTGTGATGCCTTCCCAAACCTGGTACTCGGAAGTCCCGTCAACCGTACTGAATGAGGCGGGAACGATCGATGGGCACGCGCTCGATCTGCTGCCGGAGATGCTTCACCGTTATGCAGCGCCGGCGGCGAAGCCTTAGGGAATTGACCGGCTGCGTGATTCCGGACGGGAGCTTCAATGAAAATCGTGCGAGGAAACGGCAGGCTGCTCCACTTGAAGCGGAGTCACCCGGGCCACCTTCACTGAGACAACATTGTCCACATTCTGTAGCGTCCCCTCCAGCAGCAGAAACTGTTCACTAACCAGGACTGTACGGTTCCTGTCGAAAAAGTTTGGATCGACGATGGCATTCGCGATGCCGGTTTCGTCTTCCAAGCTCAGAAAAAGAAATCCCTTGGCTGTTCCAGGACGCTGGCGGCAAATGACGCAGCCGGCGACTTTCACATACATGCCATTTTGCAGGCGGGGAAGATCCACAGCCCGAGCGACTTTCATTTTGTCCAGCCGCTCGCGGTGCCAGGCCATCGGATGCCTGCCGATCGTGAGCCCCATGCCCCGGAAATCGGCATGCAGGCGCTCGACGGAGTTCATGGGATTCAAAGGACACTCATCGGGCGGATGATCCATGGCATCAAACAGAGGGCCAGCGGATCGCAAAGCCGCCTCGCTTTGCCAAAGAGATTGCCGCCGGTGGCCGTCCCGTCCGGACAATGAATTCAGAGCGCCGATTTGAGCCAGTTGCGTCAACTCATCCTTCCGCAGTTCCGGGACACGGCGGGTCAGGTCATCGATGCTGGAAAAAGGGCCTCTGGCGCGTTCTTCGACGATCGCCAGCGCGGCTTCCTTACGGAAGCCTTTCACATAGTTAAAACCCAGGCGCACGACCTTTTCCCCGCCCTCATTCTCGATCGTGCACAGCCAGTCAGAGCGGGCCACATCGACAGGGCGAAAGTGCAATCCATGACGCTGCGCGTCTTTCACCAGCGTGGCCGGCTGATAAAAGCCCATCGGCTGATTGTTCAGCATTGCAGCCGTAAAGGCCGCCAGATAATGGCACTTGAAATAAGCGCTGGCGTAAGCGATCAGTGCGAAGCTGGCAGCATGCGATTCCGGAAATCCGTAGAGCGCAAAAGAAGTGATCGACTGAATAATCGTCTCCTGCACCGTTCCGGTAATGCCCTTGGCATTCATTCCATTCCGCAGCTTCACCTCCACTTCCTTCATCCGGGCTTCCGAGCGTTTGAAACCGAAGGCACGGCGCAGTTCTTCCGCCTCGCCGCCGGTAAAACCAGCCACAATCATCGCCATCCGGAGCAATTGTTCCTGAAAAAGCGGTACGCCCAGAGTGCGCTTCAGCACAGGCTCCAGAGCAGGGTGCATATAATCCACCGGCTCGCGCCCCTGCCGGCGCCTTAGGTAGGGATGCAGCATCTTGCCTACAATTGGCCCGGGACGAATGATCGCCACTTGCACAACAATGTCATAGAAGCATTTCGGACGCAGACGCGGCAGGCACGACATCTGAGCCCGGCTTTCCACCTGAAACAGCCCCACCGTATCAGCCTTGCTCAAGGCTGCATAAACCTTGGCATCGTTCTGAGGCAGATGCGCCAGGTCGATCTCCTCACCGTAAGCTTCCTTCACAAGCTTCTGCGTATCCTTGAGGACCGCCATCATGCCAAGACCCAGCAGATCCACCTTGATCATCCCCATGTCGGCGCAATCATCCTTATCCCATTGAATGACCACGCGCCCGGGCATTGTGGCTGGTTCGAGAGGCACGATGGAATCCAACTGTCCCTGGCATATCACCATACCGCCGGAATGCTGGCCCAGATGGCGAGGCAAATCCTGAATCGCGCGGAAATTCTCAAAGAACTTCCGCACCAGAGGCTGCTGTAAATCAAAGCCCGCTTCCCGAAACCGGCGCTCATCCGTATCCTTCGGATCATGCCATTCCCACCCGCGCGTGAGATTGGAAAGCCTCGCCAGAGACTCCTGGTCGAAGCCGAACACCTTCCCGACGTCGCGAGCCGCCGACCGGCCCCGGTAGGTTATGACATTTGCCGTCATCGCCGCGCCTAAACGGCCATAGCGCTGATAGACGTACTGGATGACACGCTCCCGGTCGTCGCCGCTTGGCAGGTCAAGATCGATGTCCGGCCACTCACCGCGCTCCTCAGAAAGAAAACGCTCAAATAGCAGCTCCATACTGACGGGGTCTACGGCAGTAATCCCCAGCGCATAGCAGACAGCGGAATTCGCGGCAGAACCGCGGCCCTGCACCAGCACATCGTTACGGCGGCAAAACTCGACAATGTCCCAGACAATCAGGAAGTAGCCGGCGAGATTGAGTTTCTCGATAAGAGCAAGCTCGAACTCTATTTGTCTGCGAGCCCGTTCCGTGTAAGGACGGTATCGCCTTCGCGCGCCTTCCTCCGTCTTCTTGCGCAAATAAGAGTTCATCGTTTCGCCGAGTGGGACCGGATACTCCGGAAACTGATACCCGAGGTCCGCCAGCGTGAAATCGAGGCGGGAGGAAAGCTCCACAGTGTTGGCTATGGCTTCCGGCAGATCACCGAAGATTTCCGCCATCATGGACGCGGGCTTAAGGTAACGCTCAGCGTTGATCGCTAACAGACGGCCGGCCGTTTCAAGCGTCACCTTATGGCGCACGCAGGTGAGCACGTCGAGCAGTTCACGGTGAGCGGGGTTCGCATAGGAAACGCCGTTCGTGGCGAGCAGCGGGAGCTTGAACGATCGCGCCAGAGCAACCGCAGCCTGGTTCCGCGCCTCTTCCTCCCGGTGGAAGTGCCGCTGCAGCTCGACATAAACGTTCTGGCGCCCGTAGATACGGATCAGATGCTCGAGCATCTGCCTGGCCGCTTCTCCGCCCTGCCTGAACGCATGCGCCAGAGGCCCTTCCGGCCCACCCGTAAGGCAGATCAGCCCTTCCGAATAACGGCGCAGTTCCTCATGGCTCGCCGCGGCCTCCCCCTTCTTGCTCCTCAGCTTCATCGAGCTGATGAGGCGGCAAAGATTCTGATACCCGGTGCGCGTCGAGGCCAGTAACGGGTAACGGCACCCGTCAACGGTGGTAACTTCCGCGCCAATATGAGCTTTCACTCCCAGTTTCCGGGCAGCCATGTGAAACCGGGGAGCGCCGCTGAGCGAATCTCGATCCAGCTGGGCAATGGCGGGAAGTCCCAGCTCTGCTGCCGCATTCACAAGATCCTCTGGATTTGCAGCACCTTCCAGAAAACTGAATGCCGACCGGGCATGAAGCTCAACGTACTTCATTTTCGCCTTTTCTTCGCCTATTAGAGTATAACAACCCTGATGGCGAACGGGGGCGGGATGTACAATCACTTCATCCAGCCAGCGGTACCGGCTGCCGGAGGGACGAGATGCGAAGAACCATGAGCCGCCGGGACTTCTTAAGCACAGTGGGAGCGGCCGCACCGCTCGTTGCCGCACCGCCCGAGAAACGGCCTAACTTCGTCTTCATTTTCACTGACGATCAGCGGTTCGATACGATCCGCGCGCTTGGCAACCGGGAAGTCCACACACCGAACATGGACCGGTTGGTCAAGCAGGGTCTTGCCTTCACACACGTCTTCACAATGGGTGGGACGATCCCGGCCATTTGCGCTCCAAGCCGGGCGCAGCTCATGACCGGGCAGACGCTCTTTCACGTCCACCGCAGCATCATACAGCCCGGAGATGCGGCCGGAAGCCGGCGTCCGTTCACCCTGTTCCCTGAGGCGTTACACCAGGCCGGCTGTGCAACTTTCGCTACCGGGAAATGGCACAATGGCCCGGCCCTCTTCAATCGGGCCTTCCGCGACGGCGCAGCCATCTTCTTCGGCGGCATGAGCGATCATGACAAAGTGCGCGTCTTCGACTACGACCCGAGCGGTCGCTATCTAAAGGAGAACGCGCGCACCGGCAACGCGTTTTCGAGCGAGCTGTTCACCAACGCCGCGCTTCAGTTCCTAAAAAACCGGAAGAAGGACAAGCCCTTCCTGCTCTACATCGCCTACACTTCACCGCATGATCCCCGGATGGCTCCCCAGCGCTACAGGGATCTATATCAGGCAAGGAACATTCGGCTGCCCGCAAACTATCTGCCGCAGCATCCCTTCGACAACGGGGAGATGAAGGTGCGGGATGAGCTGCTGGCGCCCTTCCCGCGCACGCCGGAAGAGGTGCAGGAGCACATCGCCAGCTACTACGCGATGATAAGCGAAGTGGATGCGCAGATCGGACGCGTCCTTGACGAAGTAGAGCGAAGCGGCGAAGCGGGCAACACGTACATCATCTTTGCAAGTGACAACGGGCTTGCCGTTAGACGTCACGGGCTGCTGGGGAAACAGAATCTGTATGACCACAGCGTCCGCGTTCCAATGGTGATTGCCGGCCCCGGTATTCCAAAGGGCCGCCGCAGTCACGCATTGTGCCACTTGATGGATCTTTGCCCTACGATCTGTGACCTCGCCGGCATTCCCATCCCTGACACAGTCGAGGCAAGGAGCCTCAAATCGCAGCTGAACAATCCGAATGCTCCCGGACGGGACGCGGTCATTTTCGCCTACCGTCATCTTCAGCGCGGCATCCGGACGGATCGCTATAAATTGATTCTCTACAACGTCAAGGGTGTCAAGACGGTGCAGCTCTTTGACTTACAGAAAGATCCGGATGAACGCCACAATCTGGCCGGGGATCCGGGCCAGGCGGCACGAATCCGTGAACTGAAGGCGTTGCTACAACAAAGGCTTCGGGAGGCGGGCGACCGGACGGATCTCGACGCATCCGACTGGACTGTCTGACACTGGCGCGAGAACCTGCAATGACCGGATTGAATCGAAGAGAGTTTATGGCAGCTCTGGCAGCGGGAACGCTGGGGGCGGCACAAGCCAACAAGCCAAACGTAATCCTGATTCTTCTCGACGATCTCGGGTGGGCAGACCTTGGCTGCTATGGCAACCGTGTCATCGAGACTCCGAATATCGACAGGCTCGCGGCTGACGGAGTCCGCTTCACGAACGCCTATGCAGCCTGCCCCGTCTGCTCGCCTACGCGCGCCAGTATCCTGACTGGCAAGTACCCTGCCCGCTTGCACCTCACCGACTGGATCCCTGGACGCAAACAGTGGCCGCACGCGAAGCTCCTGGTTCCGGAGTTCGAGCAACAGTTGCCTCTAAAGGAAATTACAATTGCCGAGGCGCTGCGTCCTTTCGGTTATCAATCAGCCAGCATCGGCAAGTGGCATCTCGGAGCCACGGGATTCGGCCCCGAGCAGCAGGGATTTCAACTGAATGTGGCTGGTACGGAGAAAGGCTCGCCGCCTGCCTACTTTGGTCCCTTTGCTCTTCCGGGACTAAAGAGCGGGTCGAAAGAGGATTTTCTCACGGAGATGCTGACCGCCGCAGCCGGGAGGTTCATCGATTCCGTCTATGAGCGCGGTCCCTTTTTTCTTTACCTGCCAGAGTTTGCGGTGCACACACCGCTTCAGGCGCGTCCCGAGGCAGTCGAGAAGTACCGGAAGAAAGACGCAAAGATCCACCCGGTGTATGCCGCAATGGTAGAGAGCGTGGATCAGGCGGTGGGGCGGATTCGGAAGAAGCTCGTGGAACTTGGGATTCAGGACAACACCATCCTTGTGCTCACTTCTGACAACGGAGGGCTGCGGTACGAAGGACGATCCAAGGTCCTGGTGACCGACAACAGTCCGCTGCGCGCCGGGAAGGGGCACCTCTACGAGGGAGGAATTCGCGATCCGCTGCTGATTTACTGGCCCGGCGTCACTAAGCCGGGGCGTGTGATCGATACGCCGGTATCGTCCATTGACCTTCTGCCGACGATCCTGGAGATGGCGGGAGCGCAGTCGTCCATTCCGAAAGACGTCGACGGTGTGAGTCTTGCGCCGCTTTTGCGCGGAGGTCCGCCGCCACGGCGCGACGAATTGTTCTGGCATTACCCGCATTACAGCAATCAGGGAGGAGTCCCGAGCGGCGCGATCCGGCGCGGCGATTTCAAGCTGATCGAGTTTTATGAGGACGGCCGCCTGGAACTGTTCAACCTCAAGGAGGATCCCGGCGAGCGGGTCAACCTTGTGCGAAAGATGCCGGACACCGCGAAAGACTTGCACAGGCGGCTCCAGGCATGGAGGCAGAGCGTCAAAGCAGCCATGCCGAAAGAGAATCCGAATTATGACCCGGCAATGGCAGACCAGGGCCTCACCGGAGTGGAGCCGATCACCAAGCCCTCCGATTAGCGAAAATGGGAGTAGAGGGGTAAACGATCCGAATGTCGAAAACATCCTCACCGTCTGCAAGTGTGGTTGACCGGTCCACCGATCTGTTTCAGCAGCGCGGCCACCCATTAGACGTCTTTTTCACGCCGAACGGCGTGGCCGTCATCGGCGCGACGGAAACGCCGGGCAGCGTCGGACGCACGACACTGTGGAACCTGATCAGTAGTCCGTTCGGCGGTACGGTCTTTCCTGTCAATCCCAAGAGGAGCAGCGTCCTTGGCATCAAGGCATATCCGAGCGTGAAGGATATTCCCGCGCAGTTGGATCTGGCCGTCATCGCCACACCTGCTCCGACAGTCCCGGGCATTATTCGAGAATGCGGCGAGGTCGGCATACGGGGCGCCGTCGTGATCTCAGCGGGCTTCAAAGAACTCGGCCCAGAGGGAGCGCAACTCGAACGCGAGCTGCTGGAGGAGGCGCGCAAAGCGGGCATTCGCATTATTGGCCCGAATTGTCTGGGTCTAATGAGCCCGCCCACGGGTGTCAACGCGACATTTGCAGCCGGCATGGCGCGGCCAGGGAATGTGGGCTTCATCAGCCAGAGCGGAGCGCTCTGCACGGCGGTTCTGGACTGGAGCTTCCGGGAGTTGGTGGGCTTTAGCGCGTTTATCTCCGTCGGATCAATGCTGGACGTAGATTGGGGCGACTTGATTGACTATCTCGGCAACGATCCGCGTACCCGCAGCATTCTGATCTACATGGAATCGATCGGCAATGCCCGCAGCTTTCTTTCCGCTGCACGTGAAGTAGCCCTAACCAAGCCGATCATCATCATCAAAGCGGGCCGTACGGCAGCCGGAGGAAAAGCAGCGGCCTCGCACACCGGTTCTCTGACCGGAAGCGACGCCGTGCTTGATGCGGCCTTCCGCCGGACCGGGGTCCTGCGGGTGAACAACATCTCCGACCTCTTCTACATGGCAGAGGTATTGGCCAAGCAGCCGAGACCGAAAGGTCCGCGGCTGATGATCCTGACCAATGCAGGAGGGCCCGGAGTATTAGCGACTGACGCCCTGATTACAGCAGGCGGTGAACTGGCGGAGCTGTCCCCGGAGACGGTGAACGAACTGAATGCCATCCTTCCTTCGCACTGGAGTCGTGGCAACCCGATCGACATTCTCGGCGACGCTAGCCCGGAACGTTACGCCAAGTCGCTTGAGATTGCGGCAAAGGACCCCAACAGCGACGGTCTTCTCGTGATTCTGACCCCGCAGGCAATGACTGACGCCACGAAGACCGCAGAGCATCTGAAGCCTTACGCCAAGCTCGGCAACAAGCCCGTGCTAGCAAGCTGGATGGGCGGTGCGGAAGTTGCCACGGGAGAGGCGATCCTGAACGCCGCCAGTATCCCGACGTTCCCTTATCCGGACACAGCCGCTCGCGCTTTCCATTACATGTGGCGATACACGTACAATCTGCAAGGCCTGTACGAGACGCCGGTCATGCAAGAAGGCGATCAGAGTGACGCGGAGAATCGGAAGAAAGTAAGAAGCATCATTTCGAAGGCCAGGAGTGCGGGCCGCACGATCCTGACCGAGTTCGAGTCGAAGGAGGTGCTGAAAGCGTACGGCATCCCGACCGTGCCGACGCGGATCGCCACGTCAGAAGACGAAGCGGTCCGGCAGGCAGAGGAGATTGGCTACCCAGTCGTTGTTAAGCTTCACTCGGAGACGATTACTCATAAGACCGACATCGGCGGGGTGCAGCTGAATCTCAAGGACGCCCAGGCAGTCCAGTCTGCATGGCGTAGCATCCTCACAGCCGTTCAGGAGCGCGCGGGCATCAAGCACTTCCAGGGAGTAGCCGTACAACCGATGATTCCGCTGGACGGCTACGAGCTGATTCTCGGAAGCAGCATCGATCCCCAGTTCGGTCCTGTGCTGCTGTTCGGCGCCGGCGGTCAACTAGTCGAGGTCATCAGGGATAACGCACTCGGGCTCCCGCCTCTGAATACCACGCTCGCCAGGCGAATGATGGAGCAGACTACGATCTACAAGGCGCTGCAGGGCGTCCGGGGACGCAAGCCGGTCGATCTCGCAGGACTTGAGCAGCTCCTCGTTCGGTTCAGCCAGCTCGTTGTAGAGCAGCGGTGGATCCAGGAGATTGATATCAATCCGCTGCTAGCTTCCCCCGACCGCCTCATCGCGCTCGATGCCCGAATCGTGCTGCACAGTCCGGACACGAGGGAAGAAGATCTGCCCAAGCTGGCGATCCGGCCTTATCCAGCGCAGTACGCGCAGCCCTGGACGATGCGGAACGGAGAAACAGTGATGATCCGGCCCATTCGTCCGGAAGACGAACCATTGCTGGTCCGCTTCCATGAGACGCTCTCCGACCAAACCGTCTACTACCGCTACCTGCAAGTGCTGAAGTTCAGCCAGCGAGTGGCGCATGAACGTCTGACCCGTATTTGTTTCATCGACTATGACCGGGAGATGGCTCTCGTGGCCGAGCGCCAGGATCCGGCGAACGGTGAGAAGTCGATCATCGGCGTCGGGCGGCTCCGCCGTTTGCATGGCGTCAACAGCGCCGAATTCGCCATGGTCATCAGCGACGGCTTCCAAAACCAGGGACTCGGGCAAGAGCTTCTGAGACGTCTCATTCAGATAGCTCGTGACGAGAAGATGGACTCCGTTGTCGCAGAGATCCTGGCGGACAACGTCCGCATGCAGCGTGTTTGCGAGAAGTTCGGCTTTCGCTTGACGCGGAATCTTGGAGACCCGACGGTGAAGGCCGGACTGATGCTGACCTGAGGCGCTCAGATCGGAAGCTCGGCGTCCCGGCGGTCGTAGTTGCGAGCGTAGTAGTTCTGATACTCGCCCGACTTCACTCGCTGAACCCAGTCCTGATGCGTGCAATACCACTCGATTGTGCGCTTCAGGCCTTCTTCGAAGCTGACTTGTGGAGTCCAGCCCGTTGCGCGCGTTAGCTTCTCGCTCGAAAGGGCGTACCGCCGGTCGTGGCCGGGACGGTCCGTGACGCTTGTCATGAGGCTTTCGGGCTTGCCGGTAAGCTGCAGAATCCGCCGGACAACTTCCCGGTTCGGAAGCGAGCAGTTTCCGCCGATGTTATAGACTTCGCCAAGTGCGCCGCGCTCCAGCACTGCGAGAATCGCCCGGCAGTGATCATCGACATAGAGCCAGTCGCGCACCTGCATGCCATCGCCATAGATAGGCAGCGGCTTATCCTCCAGGGCATTGGAGATCATCAGCGGAATTAGCTTTTCCGGAAACTGGTACGGGCCGTAGTTATTCGAAGCGCGCGTGACAACGACAGGCAGTTTGTAGGTCGTGAAGTACGAGAGGGCCAGCAAATCTGATCCCGCCTTGGAAGCTGAGTAGGGGCTGCTGGGACGCAAGGGATAGTTTTCGTCGGCCTCGTGCGGCGGCTCGATGCTTCCATAAACCTCGTCGGTGGAAACATGGACGAAGCGCGGAACCTTACACATCCGGGCTGCTTCGAGGAGCGAAAAAGTCCCGCGCAGATTTGTCTCAAAGACAGGCTCCGGGGAAAGGATACTGCGGTCGACGTGAGATTCCGCAGCGAAATGGACGATCGCGTCCGGCCTCTCCTCCTCCAACACCTGGATCACAAGGGCGGAGTCACAAATGTCGCCACGGACAAACCGATATCTCGAATCATCCGACACCTCGGCAAGATTCTCGAGATTCCCCGCGTAGGTCAACTTGTCGAAATTGATAACCCGCTTTACCGACGAGCGCAGCAGTAGCCGGATGAAGGCGGAGCCGATGAAGCCCGCGCCTCCCGTAACGAGGAGTTTCATTTGTATTGCGTTTCCCAGTCGTATTGAATTCCGTCGTGATTATAGGGGATCCGGCCTTCGTCCTCCGGGTTGTAGAAGCGGTCGGTAAGGTAGACCAGAAGCGCCGCCTCCGGGCCAATGACCTTGTACCCGTGGCCAACACCGGGAGGAATGAGAATCTGCCAGGGCCGCAGGACTCCGACGTAGAGAGTGTTCCGTAAACCAAACGTGGGCGATGAGGGACGAAGGTCCACCAGCGCCACTTGCAGCATGCCCGCGACAACGGTCCAACAGTCCTGCTGGTACCGGTGGTAATGAAAGGCTTTGATAGTGCCTGGGAAACTGAGAGCGGCAGAGACCTGAGTCGTCTCGGTGCGATACCCCGAGATCAACCCGCAACCCGACCGGCTCACCTCAAGAAAGTAGCCACGATCGTCTGGCCAGAGCGTGATTGGCTGAATCCGAACGCCGTCAATCAAGTCCGGAGACTCGGGGGTCCGGATGATCTTGCCGATTCCTTTCTCACACGTCGGATATGCAATCTCCACACCCGCCGCAGGTTCCGCGGGCGCCATCCCCACTGCCTGCCCGGAACTCATACTGCCACTTCCTTCGCAGCCTTTCGCGTGGCGGCGACGAGGTTAGCGGCTCGCAGAAGCGAATCAAAAGTTCCGGCATCCGTCCACCACCCTTCGAGGAAATTGAACCTCATCGTTCCTTCACGGATATAGGCGTTGTTAACATCGGTGATCTCCAATTCGTTCCGTTTCGACGGGACCAAACGCCGGATCTTTTGAAAGACCGTCGCGTCATACATGTAAATTCCCGTGACCGCGTAGTTACTACGAGGATTGGCTGGCTTTTCCTCGATGTTGATGATACGGCCGTCCTGAATCTCAGCTACGCCGAAGCGTTCCGCGTCCGGCACTTCCTTCAAAAGGATGCGAGCTCCTTCCGGCTGCTTGCGAAACTCCTCAACCGCGTCACGAATGCTTCCCTCGATGATGTTATCGCCAAGGATCACACAAAGTTTCTGGCCATCTGCGAAATGTTCCGCGAGGGCCAGAGCCTCCGCAATTCCGCCTTCTCCTTCCTGGTAGGTGTAATCCAGGTGCGAAAGCCCAAAATCCTTTCCGTTCGCCAGCAGGCGAAGGAAATCTCCGGCATTTCTTCCCCCAGTAACGATCAGGATGTCACGAATTCCCGCATCCACCAACGTCTGGATAGGGTAGTAAATCATCGGCTTGTCAAAGATCGGTAACAGATGCTTATTCGTGATTTTTGTCAGAGGGAAAAGGCGGCTGCCGGTACCGCCGGCGAGAACAACACCTTTCATTCCTACCTCCACGGCAAAGTGGCGGACGCGATAACTTTCCATGATACAATACCGCCGCGATGGCAGTATACAAGTGGCAGGATGTCGAAAACGAACCAATGAACCCCTTGCTGAACCGCAGGGTGATTCACGGCCTCTCCATGACGGTGGCGAAGCTTACGCTGAAGAAGGGAGCAGTCGTACCGAGACATAGCCATCCAAACGAGCAGATTTCGATGGTCGAGTCCGGGAAACTGCTGTTCATCATGGACGATGGCGAGAGGCTGGTGGAAGCCGGACAGGTGATTGTAATTCCACCGAACCAGCCGCACAGAGTGGAAGCCGTGGAGGACAGCGTCGCGACTGACCTTTTCTCCCCGGTCCGGGCGGACTGGCAGAACGGCAACGACGCCTACTTGCGCAGCGCCGGGGCGAGCTAGTACACGGTCAGCTCACAATCCTTCAGGAAGCGCTTCCTGAGCCGTGCCGCCCAAGCCGGAAATGGCGTATAGATTCTTTCGGATCGTCTCGCAGATTTCCTCGAGTGGCAGATCGTTCTCGTCGTAGCCGAACGGCCCCTCAATCTCTACGCCAATTTCCTCGATCCCGAAAAAGACGTAGCTGACTACGAGAACATCCAGGATCGTTGCCCATCCAAACGTATCAACGAGTGCGAAAGGCAGCGTGAAGCAGTAAAGAACCAGCGCACGCCGGAGGTGGACAACGTAAGCAAACGGCAAGGGTGTCTTGCGAATCCGCTCGCACCCTCCCATGTAGTCGACCAGGAGTTCGACATTGCGGTCGAGCGCCATTTGGATGATGTCCGTGATGGCGCCACGACGACGCGCCTCGTTCAGGCATTCGCTCATCCTCGCGGTGACAGCCATTGCGGGGTGCTGAGCAGAGATGATCGCAAGCCTGTCGGAGGGCGAAAGTTCTTTCTCGAATGGCCCGAGATCGGAGACGCCGCGCAGTCCGCTCATCGTCGCCCAGGGAAACAGTGCGGTCCAACGAGTGAGCTGAAGAAGAAGCTCCGGCTCATTCTTCAGGTGGATGGCAGCCGCGCGTATCAGATTGCGGGTTTCGTTGACAATTCCGCCCCAAAGCTTGCGCCCTTCCCAATAACGGTCGTAAGAAGAGTTCGTTCGAAACACAAGAAGCAAGCCCAGAGCGAAGCCGACGAGCGTGTGCAGCAACGAGGACATCGAGATATTGGTCACGTACTTGTGCACAAACACAACAAGCGTGGACCAAACGACGCACAGAGCCACGCGACCGCTAATCTCGCGGACCAGTGAGCCTCGGATGTCAAAGAAGTGATCCAGCCACTTGTGCGGATCGTAATGAATCATATCGCCTGAGTCTCTGAAACAGTCTCCCCAGAAACATCGTCTATTGCCGTCAGCCTGTAATGCAACCTCAGGCGGGCGATCGCTAAGTTCATCACCTTCAAGTACATTCGAATCCAGTAAAGGCGTCTACCAGGCAGGAAGGGTGCAATGCGGGATCAAGAATTGCTCCTTCTGTGCCTGGCACATTTGAATTGGGACCATGTCTGGCAGCGTCCCCAGCAACTGATGTCGCGATTCTCGCGCCGCTGCAACGTCCTGTATGTAGAGCCTCCGGTGGTAATGAAAGATGTCGAGCGGCCGCATTTTCAAGAGCGGCAGGGCGAGAGCGGCGTCAAAGTTCTCCGTCCAATTTTTCCCCCGCACCTACCAGGACACGCCGGTGACGCCGGCACAGAAGTGTGGCGGCCCCTGCTCCCGCAACTTCTCGCACAACCCTGGGCGCGGATCGTCTTATGGGTCTTCTCGCCTCGCGCACATCAATTAGTCGCGCTGGCCAAGCCGGCAGTAACGCTGTCTGTCTACGACTGCATGGACGATCTTACAAGCTTCCGGGACGGAACCGAGGAGATACGCTTGCGCGAAATCCAATTGATGAAGCAGGTGGACCTTGTATTCACGGGCGGGAAATCACTGTACGAGGCGCGAAAGTCGAGGCATCCACGCGTACATTGTTTCCCTAGCGGCATCGACCTCAGTCATTACCAGAAAGTCTTTGACCCGCGGACAGCAATTCCGGCTCGTCTCTCCTCGCTTTCCTCCCCTCGCCTCGGGTACTTCGGCGTCCTCGACGAGCGCATCGACTGGCCGCTCATCACTCAGGTAGCGGCTCGCCGCCCGGAATGGCAATGGATCCTCATCGGTCCGACGGCAAAGGTGAGTCCAACGGAACTGCCGCAGGCGGCCAATATTCACTATTTCGGACAACAGCGTTATGAGGATCTGCCGGCGTTCCTGAAGGGCTTCGACGTAGCCACTATGCCGTTCGCCCTCAACAAAGCTACGCGTTACATCAGCCCTACGAAGACTCTGGAGTATCTGGCGGGCGGGAAGGACGTTGTCAGCACATCGGTTCCCGATGTCGTCGCGGCGTATCGAAGAGTCGTCATTATTGCCGACGGCGCCGAGGCGTGGGTCGATGCGATTGAACGCCTGTTGCGCGCGGATTCTGTCCAACAGCAGGCCCGGCGCGAAGATGTTAGGCCGCTCCTGGAAAACAGCACCTGGGATGGGATCGTCGACAGAATGTGGTCGTTGATCCAGGATGCCATGGCATCGCGCTGACATAAAAAGCACGGCTGAAATTCTCAAAGAGCGTGAAATGCACCGGCCTTCACATTCATCCATAGTAAGGCCGGTCTGCGTGAACGTACCACGAATCCTCACAAGCGCCTTACTCCTCGCGGTGGCCTTGGTTTCCGGGGACTCCTCGGGCCAAAAGTGGCTCGACGTGCCCTATGTGAAGCAGGTAGCAGCCGGCTGCGGGTCCGCATCCCTCGCCATGGTCATACAGTATTGGGTGCGCTACAGCCGGGGGATTGACCCCGCCGCCTCCGACGCCGAAAGAATTCATCGTGTGCTCGCCCGCGAAAACGCCAAGAGCATCGCCGGGACTGCTTTGAAGAAGTACCTGGAAGACAATGGCTTTTCCGCTTTCATTTTCAATGGGGAACTTCAGGACCTGCGGCATCACGTTGAGAAAGGAAGGCCGGTCATCACGTGTCTTGCGCCAGCCGGACGGCGCGGGCCGATGCACTATGTTGTCGTGGTTGGCGTCACGGAAGAAGCTGTGATCGTAAACGATCCGGCCCGCGGAAAGCTCATCCGCGAGGAACCTGCGCGCTTTCTGCGAAGCTGGCAACTCACTGGGCAATGGTCGATGCTGGCTGTGCCGCGGCAGCAATCAAGCGCCCAATGAATCTGCTCCTGCTACTCGCCCTGCTGCTACCTATCCCGGGCCAGTCGAAACAGGCGTCCGCAGACGAGATTCTGAAGCACGGCCTCGAGCTCGCCCGTTTGGGCCGCGTGGAGGAGGCGGAATCCATCCTTGATCAGGGAAGGCGAGCCTATCCCGCTGACGAACGATTCCTCGTGGAGATGGCGGGTCTGGCCTACCGGCGCAAGGATACCAGCCTTGCCAAGCAGCGCCTGCGCCAAGCTCTGCGGCGGAATCCCAAACACCGCTACGCCAACGACTTTCTTGCGGCCCTCTATCTGATGGAGCGCAACTTGCCGGCAGCCCTCAAATATTGGAACCAGATCGGAAAGCCACTGATCCAGAACCTTCACATCGAGCCTCCGCTAAATGTCGCGGACATTCTGAGAGACCGTTCCATCATGATCTCGCCCGGGCAGTTGCTCACTCTGGACCGTCTTCGGGCAACGGAGTCCAATCTCGATCGCTTGGGTGTGCTGTCGACCTATCAGTGGACTCTCACTCCTCAATCCGGCGACCGCTTTGATCTGGCCTTTCGCTACCTGCCTGCCGAGCATTCATCACGCGGATGGTTATGGAAGCTTGCGCCGATGCTCCGAGGACTTCCCTACCAGGCCATCCATATCGATCGCCGCAACATCGGCCGGCGCGCGATGGACTTCACCTCACTATGGCGGTGGGATCCCAACAAGCGCCGCATTGCAGCCGCCTTTTCCGGCTTCCTTCGCACGGATCCACGATTCAAGTATTCGCTTAGCTTGGACATGCGAGATGAAGACTGGGATGTCACATCGACGTACCGCGGACAGCCGGGCGGCCTCGAAAGCCTGTTGCTGCGGAGATACGAGGCGGGCGTGCACGTTGATATCGCGGTCAGCGAAAAGCTGAGCTGGACCACCGGCCTGCAGATTACAAACCGCAGGTACGGACAACATGACGGCAACCCGGTATTTGCTGATGGCTGGTCTTTCGAGATGCCGAATCGCCTGGCCTATGAGCTCCATCGCTGGCCCGAGCGCCGCGCCCGTATAGACGTTCACGCGCAGCTCACGCCCGGGCGTGTACTGACCGGCGCACCCTCGCGCTTTCTTATCACAGAGGGGGGATTGAGCGCCGCCTGGCGACCCGGAACAAACGAAGAGGGATGGCTCCTGACAGCGCACACTCTCGCTGGCGCCACCTTCGGGCGGGTTCTCTTTGATCAATACTTCCAGTTGGGCATGGAGCGCGACAACGACCTTTGGCTGCGCAGCCGCGCCGGGGCCAGAGACGGGAAAAAGGGAAGCGCACCGCTTGGGACCACCTTCACCCTTATTCAGAGCGACTTCACCTACCCGGTTTTCCGGCTTCCCTTCTTCACGGTAAGAACGGGCCCATTCTTTGACGTCGGACGTATCTCCGACCGGTCACACCAGTTCGGATCTCAAGGGTGGCTTTACGGAACAGGCCTTCAAGCGAGTGTCACCGTCATGCGTTCGCTAACGGTTCGACTGGTCTACGGCAGAGACCTGCGAAATGGCGGCGACGTCTTCTACACGGCCGTATCCCGATAGTGTCTTGAACTGGCGCTACGCGAAGACTACGATCAGAGCGATGATCACAGCAGCAATGCCGATGAGGGCGAGTATCAGAACCACCTGTCCGCCTTCGACATCCTGCTCCACGGCTCGGGCTCGGTCGGCAAGCCGTGAGAGCTCTTCGTCGTTCAACTGAGCGATAGCCCTCTGCGCCTGCTCCTGATTAACGTTGGCTTTCCGCAGCGTATCCTGCACGACTGGATGAGAAATGACCCGGTTGATGTCCTCCAGGTTTTTGGCCCTTTCTTCACTTCTGGCCTGCAACTTGCCATAAACCTCGGATAGCGGAACTACGTGCTCCTGGCTATACGCAGTCGTAGGAGCTGCGAAGGTCATCAACATAGCTGCTGTCGTCAGTGCGGCCAGCGGCCGCTGCGGAAATAGCCGCATAATGCCTCCCGGATGAAAGAATCGACGCATACCCCTGAACCTCGTGCAGTAGACGGCTTGGTGTACCGGAATGTTTCGGCCTCCTCCCAAGGCCAGAGTTGCGGCAGCGCAAGCGAATACGATGAGCCGAAGAGAATGCTCGTCTGAGCTATTCCAAATCCGCCATCAGTGATGCTCGATCGCTATTCTCAGGCAAGGCGCACGTGGCAGGAAACAGTTGTCAACCGCGCTTCGTATAGGGAACGGAAGCACTTTCGAGCGGGTGTAAGCGCTCGCGAAGTTCGTGTTTATGCACCCATGATCTCCTCAGGCTTCACGGGTCGGAGCATTCTTTGCGCCGTCGTTCTCGTTCCGCTGCTTGCTTCGCCGCAAGCGGTCCAGCCTCTCCCTGATTCCGCCCCTGGCCTTCTTTCCTTCAAAGAGCTCGTCACGCTTTCCGGAGTGCAAACGCCGGAGGGAGAACTGGGTCAACGCTACAGGCTCCTGCTCGAAACGCCGTTTGTGAGCAACGCGGCTTACAGACAGGGTGTCCGACCCATCCGGCCGGTGCGGCACAAGCTTGGTCCACTGCTTCGAGTTGCTGTGTGGAACATTGAGCGTGGTTCAAACTACGGCTACATTCGGGATGCCTTGGGAGACCCGCAGAAGTTCCACACTCTGGTAAGCGCCCAGGATTCATCCAATACAGCCAATGCCTCCGAAGCATACCGCCAGTCGATCATGTTGCAGGAAAGCGACGTGGTCATACTGAACGAAGTTGACTTCGGAATGACGCGGTCGGCCTATCGGGACGTGGCCGGAGAGCTTGCCCGCAGTCTGAACATGAACTACGCGTTCGGCGTTGAGTTCATTGAGATAGACAGTTTGTATATCGGTACGGAAAGACTCGTAACCCCCGACAAGGAACTGACCGAGAGGCTCAAACGGGACATGGAAGTTGACCCAGCGCGGTATCGGGGCCTCCATGGCACGGCCATCTTGACCAGGTATCCCATCCACGGCGCACGAATCTATCGCTTCCAACCCTGCTATGACTGGTACGGCAAGGAGAAGGAGGAAATTGCCAAGCTCGAAAGAGGCCGTCGGTTCGCCGCCTACAGAATCTTCCTCGAACGCATTACACGGGAAGTCCGTCACGGCGGCAGAATGGCTCTGATCGTCGAAATAGCCGTTCCCGAGTCTCCGACCGGTTTCGTTACGATCGTTGCGCCTCACCTCGAGAGCCGGTGCCTGCCACCGTGCAGACGGAAACAAATGGAAGAACTCCTCGCGCACATCAGGCACGAGAAGAATCCCGTGATTATCGGCGGAGATTTGAACACGACCGGATCAGACGGAGCGCCAACGTCGATCAGGAGGGAGATTGCCAAACGCCTGCAGAATCCGCGATTTTGGGTTTCTCAGGCCATCTCCTGGTTTACTCCCTTGACCATTCCAAATATGTTTGTCATGCCGTCCAACTACGTCAAGAATTACCTCGACCCAACCGCCATGCACATTCCTTTCGTAGCTCCAAATGGGGAATCGGGTCTGTTCAAACGGGTGGAGAAGTTTCGCTTCGACGATGGCCGCAGCTTCGACTTTCGTGGAGACCCTGTCCGCTCGGGCAACGGACGCGGCAGCACCCTGGGCAATTCCAACCAACGAGCCGCAAAAGGATTTGCGCCGACCCTGTGCTTCAAGCGCGACTACGGCGGCTTAATGGGACGTTTCAAAGTCGACTGGATTTTGATAGCGCCTCAAACGCATGATCCAAGAGAGGCGCATCAAAGCTACTGGTTTGCGCCCCACTATCCCCTGACGCTGGCCGATCTCAACGAGGCGGTGCCGGACAAGATTTCAGACCACCACCCGATTATTGCCGATTTGCCGCTCATCAATTCCGATCGATTGAACACCGCAGCACATTGAACAACTTCAGCGCTGCCCGTATCGCCATCGCTCGTCGTATCACGCCTCATATTCCAGCGTTTGTCCGCCCCGGGCGCGCAGCTTTTCAACCAGATAATACAGACTTGGCAAGACGAGCAGAGTGAGCACGAGGGTCGAGGCAAGTCCTCCAACCACCACAGTGGCGAGCGGGCGTTGTACATCAGATCCGATTCCAACAGCACGCGCTGCCGGAACCATGCCAAGCAACGCAACAACCACCATCATCAGCACGGGTCTGATCTCGGCTCTTGCACCCTCGATCACAGCCCGCTCCAGGCCGACGCCTTCTTCGCGCCGGCGCCCGATTTCTGAGATCAGAAGCACTCCGCTCATGACTGCGACGCCAAAAAGACTGATGAATCCCACCGCGGCGGAGACACTTAAATTAATTCCTCGCAGCCATAGCAGCAGGATGCCCCCTACAAGCGAAAAGGGCACGTTCATTAGAACAAGTCCAGCTTCGATGGCGGATCCGAAAGCCATGAACAATAACGCAAAAATCAGCGCCACCGTCATCGGCAGCACAATGCTGAGTCTTCGCCTGGCGCGCTCCAGATTCTCGAACTGGCCGCCCCACTCCACCCGGTATCCTTCCGGCAATCGGATCTCACGAGCAAAGCGGCGTTGCGCTTCGCGAACGAAACTTCCCTGATCCCGCCCTCGAATGTTGGTCCGCACGGTAATCTGGCGCTCGTTCTCGCGGCGGGCGATGATGCTGGCGCCTTTGACTACACGAATTTCGGACAAGTCGGATTGAGGGATGCGGGCGCCGCTCGAGGACCGGACCAACATGGAACCAAGAGCGGGAATATTTTCGCGGGAGGACGCTGCGTATCGCGCCGTGATGTCAAACCGCCGCTCGCCTTCAAAGAAGGTGCCGACCGGCTTGCCGCCGATGCCCATTTCGATCAAAGTTTGCAGATCTTCCACATTGAGCCCATAACGCGCTGCGCGGCGCCGGTCGATCAAAACCCTTAGCTGTACCTGGTCCGGTTCTTGCTCTATGGCCGTATCCGCGGCGCCCGGCACCTTCTCGATCAGGGCCAAAGTCTGCCGCCCGATGCGGCGCAATTCGTCAAGGTCGCTCCCAGTCAGGATGACCGCCAGGTCCGCGGAGGAACCGGTCACGGACTCGGTGACGGTGTCAATGATTGGTTGTGTGAAGTTGAGCGTTATACCGGGGATGTTCTTCCGGATCCGGTCTCTCAGCTCTTCGATGAGGTCTGCCTTCTTTTTTCCTGACGGCCACTGATCATAGGGCTTCAAGGTAACTAGGAACTCGTTCCGGTTGGGACCGAAGGGGTCTGTCCCCGAGTCATTCCTGCCCGTCTGAGATGCAACCAGCTTCACCTCGGGCGACTGGCTGATCAGGCGTCTGACGTCGGAAGCAATCTCTGCCGATTTCTGCAGAGAGGTCCCTGGCGGCAGATTGGCGCGAACCCAGATGACACCTTCGTCGAGCTGAGGGAGGAACTCCGTGCCTAACAGCCCAGCGATCGCGAAGGCGCCCGCAACGACAATACCCGCTATAACAACCACTAATCCCGAACGCGGGACGGTCCGTTGCAAGAGGTAGACGTAACCGTTATAAGTCCATTGGAACAACGGATTGTTCCAGCTTCTCGCACCATGGCGGAAGAGGTATGTGGAGAGCACAGGGATCAAGGTGAGCGCAATCAACATCGACCCGACCAGTGCGGCACAGACGGTGAAAGCCATCGGAGTGAACAGGCGCCGCTCCACTCGCTCCAGCGTGAACAACGGCAGGTAGGCGGACACCAGGATCAGCATCGAGAAGGAGATCGGCCGCTCAATTTCCAGAGCGGCGGCGCGAATCCTTTCGAAGGCGCTTTGCCCTTCGTGATCCGGGTGAGACAGTCGATGGACAATATGCTCCACCATTACCAGAGCGCCGTCGACGATAATGCCGAAATCGAGCGCCCCGAGACTTAGCAGATTCGCGGGTACACCCGCCAAATGCATACAAATGAAAGCGAACAGCAATGCCAGCGGAATGGTGAGGGCGGTCAGAAGCGCCGCTCGGATGCTGCCCAAGAATAGGAACAGCACACCGACCACAATCACAAGGCCTTCCGACAGGGTTTTCGTCACCGTTCGAAGTGTGTTATTGACCAGTTCCCGCCGGTCGTAAATGGGAGTGATGCGGACTCCCTTAGGCAACCGTTCTGCGTTCAACCGGTCGATTTCCGATCCAACTCGCTGAAGGACTTCGGACGGATTCTCGCCGCGCCGCATCAGGACAATGCCCTCGACGCCGCCGGTTTTCTGATCAACGCCGAAGATGCCGGTTGGTGGCGCCGCCCCGATTTTGACCCGCCCCACATCCCGAACGTAAACCGGTGTCCCTCCTTCAGCGGAAAGGACGATGTTCTCGATATCCTCCGTGGACCGAATTAAACCGACGCCTCGAACGACCATAGACTGTTGCCGGTTATCGAGCAAGGCTCCGCCCGCATTGCGGTTATTGGCGTTGACAGCGTCTGCGATCCGAGAGATGCTGAAGCCGTACTTCTCCAGAGCCAAAGGGTCTACTTCGATCTGATACTGCTTGACCAACCCTCCGAAGGAGATCACATCCGCCACGCCGGGCACCTGGAGAAGACGCGGGGCAATCACCCAGTCCTGTAGCTCCCGAATCTGGATCTCGTCAAATCCCTTTGGCGCTTCAATTCGGTAGCGAAACAGCTCGCCGATCGGTGTCGACAGCGGGCCGAGCGAAGGTTGAGCCCCCGGAGGCAATACCGCATCCCTGAGCTTTTCAAGAACGACTTGCCGCGCGAAATAATCGTCCGTGCCATATGCAAACGTGAGTTCCACTACCGATAAGCCGTAGATGGTGCGCGAGCGCCTGGCAATCACGTTCGGAACGCTGTTCAGAGCGCGCTCGATCGGAACCGTTACCTGCTGCTCCATCTCCTCGGCGGCGTTGCCGGGCAGAGTTGTGATCACGACCACCTGAGTATCGGAAATGTCCGGGTAAGCTTCGATCTTGAGCTGCTGGAATGAGTAGATACCCAAGCCGATCAATGCGAGAGCGAGTGCGATGGTAATAAAGCGCTGGTGTAGGGTGAAGCGGAGGATCTGGCCAATCATGTTCTTCGGTCAGTTGCCTCGTTCAAGAAGCATGGTTCCGTCAACCACGATCCGGTCGCCCGCCTGGATCCCTGAAAGCACCGGCACCACTTCACCGCGCGGCTTCCCTGTGGTGACACGGACAGCCTCAAAGTGTCCACGGCCCTTCTCCCGCCAGACCACGCTGTAGCCCTCGCGCTCCACAATCGCCGAGCCCGGCACAACAGGCATGAATTTGAACGTCTCCTCGTGACGAATTTCGCCAAACATCTCGGGCCTCAGACGCCCTTGGGGATTTGGCATTTCAGCGATCACCTGGATTGTGCGGGTTGCAGGATTTACGACGTCTGCGATTCTTGCCACTCGTCCTGAAAACACCTCGCCGGGAAAAGCTGCGAGGTGCACTTCAATCCGCTCACCCGTTGTGATGAGCCGTATCAGGCTTTCGGGAACATCCGCCACGATGTAAACGGTGGCCAGATCCGCTATGGTGATGACCGGCACGCTTGTGTCGTTGCGGTATTCCCCGGGGGCAACGCTGATGTCCAGGATCTTGCCGGAAACCGGGGCGCGGACTTCGATTTCCTGCTGGAATTCTCCGGGCGTCAACCCAAGGATATTCAACCGGCCGAGGCTTTCCTGGATTGCCGCGGACGCCTGTTCCCATTCAGCCTTTGCCTGAGCCAGCGCTGCTTCCGCGCTGATCACCTCTTTCTGCGCAATTGCCCGGTGCTCAAACAGATCCCGGACCCGGCTGAGATCAGCCTCGGCCTTCGCTAACGCAGCTTTCGCCTGGCCGGCTCGCGCCTCCGCCTGCCGGTAAGCGGACACTGATGAGGCCGCTTCCGGGCTCTCAAGCGTAAACAGGACTTGTCCAGCCCGGACCGAATCTCCGAGCCCCACCGTCACGCGCCGGATACGTCCGGCAACCGGGACAGCCACCCTGGAAATCCGTGTGGGGATCGCTTGGATCTTGCCGGGTGCAGTGACTTCTTCCTGCGGCAAGCTCGCAGCTTCAGCCGTCTTGACTTTGATTCGTTCCAGCTGCGGTGAGCCCGGTGCAAGCCACACCTCTCTGTCGTTCGAAGGCTGCTCCGCCGCATGCGCGGTTGCGCCTCCGGCGCCGTGCGTTTCGTTGCGCAGACATCCGGAGCAGAACAGCCAGGCCGAGGCCGCTATTATCAAACCGCAGTGCTTCATTTGGTTCTTCCTGACATCCCTGTAACCGAGTCCAGTACGTAGAGACTCCGGGCGTATTCGGCTCGCGCTTCGTTGTAGGCTTGCATCGTTTCGTTGAACGCCCGTTGCGCATCGAGGAACTCAATCAATGTGGCCTCCCCGCGCAAATAGGAGTATTCGGTAATGCTCCGCACATCGCCCGCCTGGCGGAGCATGTCCTGTTCGATATCGGTGAGCAGAGTCCGTGCGGTTGCAAATTGCTCGTATGCGTTTTCCAACTCAACGGCAATGGTCGCTTCGAGCTCTCGCAGTCTCGCCTCAATCTGGCGCTGCTCGCGCCGGACGCGCTCGATTTCGCCTTGATTCCGGTTGAACACCGGAATGTCGGCCTGGAAAAAGATTCCCAAAGAGTTCCCTGTTCCAGCGATACCCTGCTGCCTCCGGTACTCGGAACCGATCACATAATCGACTTTCCCCTGCGCGAGTTGCAGGCGAAGTTCCGCTTGTGAACGGGCCTGTTCCCGACGCAGCGCCTGAAGGTCGGGCCTCAATTGCCGGGCCATTTCACGCAAGGTGTTAAGATCCGGCGGATCCGGGTCGCGCCGAAAACTGCCGTCCACTTCGAGACTTCCACTCGTCTCTGTCCGACCCAGAAGGAGTTGCAACCGGTTCGTTGTTGTGCGGATTTTCAGACCGGCTTGCCTTACCTGGTTCTTGAACTGCAACGCGGCGACCCTGCTGCGCACCAGCTCAACCTCCGCAAGATCGCCGGACTTAACGCGTGCCGCATTCAACGCAACCACCTGCGTCATAGCCTTGAGGCTTTCCTCCGCAAGCGCGAGGTTCGCTTTCGCCAGTTGGAGGTCCACGAAAGCGCTCTGTACATCGAGAATGAGCTTGCGCACGGCATCGAGAAACTCGAGTTGCGCTATGTGGATGGAATTCGTTGCGACTTCCATACGGCTTTGGCGCTTCCCGCCGCGCTCAAAGACGAAGTCGGTCCGAATGCTGAACTCCTGCGGTCCCGCGTTATTGATCGTGTTGTAGTGTGTCCCGAGCAGGTCCAGGTGGTCCCCGCCAATCGCCAGGACCGGATTCGGACGAAGACGCGCGGTGATCAGGCCAGCCTCGGCGATAGAGATATTGAACCGCCGCGCGAGCAAACCGAGATTGTGGTCAAGCGCTTCTTTGACAGCCTCATCGACCGTAAGCGGCCCAGGCGGTGGAGCCGCCTGCCCCCGAGACGGACGCATCACGGCGAGCAAGCACAGGCCCGCGACCAGAACGCGTACAAGTAGATCGTTCATCATCCTGAATCTTCCAGGAGAGGGCAAACGTCAGACCATCAGCCAAGTTCGTAGTTTTATTGCCTCAAGACGGCCTGACCCTGCGCAGCCGTGTGATTGGCGTACACTATCTGTACGGAAAGCGTACACCGGCTCTTTCGGTTCAGGTCCGGGTATGAAGGCAGCAAAAGAAAACCGGCTGGCCGCGGTTTTGCCTTACTGCGGCCGGAACTAACGAGACCAGACGGGTGTCGCTGTGGAAGCGATGCAGTTTCCGAAAGTGCGAGCCGCGCAGCGGCTTCAGACTCTGCTTTTGTTGACCACGCTGGCGGCGATCGCGGTTGCCGCCCTGCTGTTCTCAAATCTGGTGCGGAACCTGCGCTCGACGGTCGTTTCGGACGCCCAAAAGAGCCTCGCCAGCGCCGTGCAGGAATTGCTCCGGGCGAAACAGGCCCAGAGGTTTAGCCATCTGGAGATGATTCCGGCCAACTCCAGGCAGGACCGCATCCTTCGGCGCGTTTCCTATGCTGTCCTACGGTCCTACCCCAACGTGGAGGGCGGATACCTGGTCGGCACATCCGTCATTGGCCATAGCTTTCCGACCCACACCGAACCGGGCAGCGACCTCAAACAGCCAGCCATCGAACGGGATGCTGTGCTCGAAGCACTGGCCGAGTCGCGCCAAACGGGACGAGTTGCAGTCCGCGTGTTCGACGATCAATTGGATCTCGTGGTGGTGTGCGTCCTATCCTCCCGTGATAGCAACCTGGCGGCGTGGGGACTCAAGCGTTACATCGGTTTCAACGAATCGCGTAACCTCCACCGCAATCTCATTCTCATCAGCGCTCTGACCCTGGCGCTTCTAGGCGCGGGCGGGTCTTTGGTTATCAGCTATCGCATGCAGCGCGGATTCGCCGCAATCCAGACTGGACTGGCTCATCTTCGCACCGACCCTTCGTACCGGCTGTCCGAACAGCAGAATGAGCTTCAGCCGATTGTCACCGCAATTAACGAGATGGCGGAAGGCCGTCAGAAGCTTGAAGCGGATCTTCGCCGGGAAGACCGTTTGCGCGTTATGGGGCTTGTGGTGGCCGGCATCGCCCATGAGATACGTAATCCACTCAACAGCATCCGCTTGACTGTGCAGATGCTGGCGCGGCGGCTTCAGGGTCACGAAGTGGCAGACAAGAGCATTCCGATGGTTCTGGCCGAAGTCAACCGTCTCGACAGTTTACTCCGAAGTCTGCTTGTCTTCGGCCCCGACGAACCGGAGCGCTTGCGGCTTCAGCCGGTCCGCCCGGTCCTGGAGCGCACCCTCGCTTTGGTCAAGCCTCAAATGCAAGAACGGCGCATTCAGGCGGTGTTGAATGGATCCGGCGACATATGCGCCCGGATCGATGGGAATCACCTTCAGCAGGCCGTGATGAATCTGCTCCTGAACGCGATAGATGCCGCGGGCACGGAGGGACGCGTGTGGATTGACCTGCAGAAGACGGATTCGCGGGTACGCATCAGCATCCGGGACTCCGGCCCCGGTCTCTCAGAAGAGCAGCAGGAGCATTTATTCGAGACGTTCTACACTACCAAGCCCTCCGGCACCGGTCTCGGTCTGGCAGTGACGCGCACGCTGCTGGAGAAAATGGGCGCGACGATTCAATACGTTCACAATGAGCACCCGTCCGTGAATGGGGCGCACTTTCAGATTGAACTGCCAGTTGATAGTTCGACGGAGGTTCAAGCGTGAAGGCCAGAATCCTAGTGGTGGAAGACGAAGAAGTCGCCCTGCAGTCCCTGCGCATAATGCTTGGCGACGAAGGTTACGACGTGCTTCCCGCCAAAGATGCCGAGTGCGGCCTGGAGATAGCCCTTCGGGAAGAGCCGGATCTCGCGCTCGTAGACATTCGTTTGCCGGGGATGGACGGACTGGCAATGCTCCAACGGCTCCGGCAGGGATATTCAGATACTGCCGTCATTATCATGACCGCCGACACCACCAGCAGCAGCGCGATTCGCGCAACGCAGCTTGGGGCCTTCGACTATATCACCAAACCCGTGGATTTCGATCACTTGCTGGTCCTCGTGCGGCGGGCTCTCGAATATCGGGAACTGGATCGCGAAGTGCGGGCCCTCCGTGCTACTCAGACGCCCACCCCGGCAATTCCTGCCATCGTGGGGCACAGTCCCGCAATGCAGGCGGTCTATAAAATGATCGGCCGCGTTGCCAATTCCAGCACCACGGTACTGATCACGGGCGAATCCGGAACCGGAAAGGAACTTGTCGCGAACGCGATTCACGAATTCAGCCCCCGCGCTTCCAAACCGCTGGTAAAGGTCAATTGCGCAGCGATTCCGGAAGCGCTTCTGGAGGCCGAATTGTTCGGCCATGAGAAGGGAGCCTTCACGAACGCCTTCTACCGGCGCGTCGGACGGTTTGAGGAAGCCGATGGCGGGACACTCTTCCTCGATGAAGTGGGAGAATTGCCGCTCGCTTTGCAGCCCAAACTTCTGCGCGCGATTCAGGAGCGAGTGGTGGAGCGCCTGGGCAGCAATCGCCCGATCAGAGTCGATTTTCGTTTAGTGGCGGCAACCGCTCAGGATCTGCAAAAGGCCGTCGCTACGGGTAAATTCAGAGAGGATCTCTACTACCGTCTCAACGTCGTTCAAATTTCGTTGCCGCCGCTGCGCGAACGCCGTGAGGATATCCCGCTTCTCGTGCAGCGCTTCCTTGGCAGATCAGAGCGCCCGGTAAGTATCCGCCGTGAGGCTCTCGACTTGCTCCTCTCACACGATTGGCCGGGCAATGTCAGAGAGCTGGAGAATGTCATTGCTCGCGCAATCGCGATCGCTCCCGGCGAGGCCATTACCGCGGATTGTATCGAACTGTCGAAGAGTCCCGTCGTTTCCGGCCCTCTATGGCTTCAGCAGATCCCTTATGAAAATGGGTATAAACGGGTGATGGCGCAAGTGGAGGAGCATCTTCTGCGCTCGGCGCTGAAAGCCGCCCAGGGAAACAAAGCGCGTGCCGCCGGCATCCTTGGCATCCAGCGAAGACTGCTGTACGACAAGATGCGCGAGTACGGGATCGAGTAGCAGCCGGTGAAACCTTCCAGGGTGAACGTCGCACCCGGTTCCGCAACTTCCGCCTAGGCGATGATGTCGGTTATCACCTGCCCCTGAATCTCTGTGAGGCGCTCCCGCCGCCCCTGATGCATGAAGCTCAGGGCGTCCTGATTGAGCCCAAGCTGGTGCAGCACCGTTGTGTGCAGGTCGCGGAAGTGCACCGGTTTCTCTACCGCCATCAAACCGATCTCGTCAGTGGCGCCGTGAACGATGCCGCCCTTGATGCCCCCGCCACCCATCAGGAAGGTGAAGCCGTAATTGTGATGGTCGCGCCCTTTGCCTCCCTCGGATTCCGGAGTACGCCCGAACTCGCCGCCGATGAGAATGAGCGTGGAATCCAGCAGACCCCGCTGCTTCAGATCCTTGATGAGCGCGGCCATGGGCTGGTCGGTTTGCGCGGCCATTCGGGTATGATTTTCCTCGAGGTCGCTGTGCGCATCCCATTGCAGATCTCCAGGGCCGCCGCCCGAGACGACCGTCACAAACCGCACACCTTTTTCAACCAGACGGCGGGCCAGCAGACACCGCCTGCCGTAATCGTCCGTGGGCTCCTTGCCAACGCCGTACATTTCCAGAGTCTTCTGTGATTCCTTGCTGAGGTCGAAAACGGCCGGGGCTTCCGTTTGCATCTTGAACGCCAGATCGTAGGCGTTAAGGCGGGCCGAGAATTCTTCATCGGCCGGATCCATGTCGGCCTCGTTCAAGTTTCGAATCAGGTCGATCGTTTGCCTGCGCTCGTCAAGCGAAACACCCTGAGGAAGGTCGAGGTTCAGGATCGGACGCTTTCCCGGGCGCAGCATCGTCGGCTGGTAGACGGCGGGGAGGAAACCATTGCCGTACATCGGCTGTCCGGCTTCGAGCGCGCCATCCGGATCAGGCAGTACGACGTAGCCTGGAAGAGATTCACTTTCCGTGCCCAGTCCATACAGCACCCACGAGCCCATGCTCGGGAAACCGGGCATGATCCGGCCTGTGAACAATTGGTATTGCGCAGCCGAGTGCACGACCATATCGCCCTGGCAGGACCGGATGACAGCCAGATCATCAATGCATTCGCCGAGGTGCGGGAAAAGATCCGAAACTTCGATTCCGCTCTTGCCGCAGCGGTGGAAGGTCCGCTTGCTCCCCATCAGGCGCGATTCCGAGTTGATGAATTGATACTTCACCTCGCCGAACTCCTTCGGCCGCTTCTGTCCGTGGAGTTTGTTCAGCAGAGGTTTCGGGTCGAACGTATCAATGTGGCTCGGACCGCCAGCGAGGAACAGAAAGATGACGTGCTTCGCCTTCGGATCTTTCATGTGCGGCGGCTTTGGAGCCAGCGGGTTGACGGCCGCCGCAACCGCTTCCTTTTGAAGCATGGCGGCGAAGGCGATCGCCCCAAAGCCGCAGAAGGCATCCGTCAGAAACTCACGCCGGTTTCGGGTAATGCGGACATGTTCACGCATGGCAGTGGAGCGCCTCCTAGTTCACATAAAGGAATGCGTTGAGGTTGAACATCGCCAAGGCAAATTCACGCCGGGGCCGGCTCTTGAGAAACTCAACCGACTCTCGGAGCTGCCTGGCGTTCGGCGGACGCCCGGATACGATCCGGAAGGCAAGATCCACCTGTCGCCGGAGATCCGGCCCTGCCTCCTTCTCTAGCCGCGCTGCGAAATGCTCCGCCTCGGTATTTGTCAAGGACCCGTTCAACAATTCGAGCGCCTGCGGCGGATGAGTGCTCGACTCGCGGCGCGGGCAGCTTACTAGCGAATCCGGCTGATCGAAGACCTCAAGAAAAGGCAGCCGCAGATTCCTCTTGTTCATTAGGTAGATACTGCGGCGGCGATGTTCTGTCTCATCCGGCGTCACAACCCACTGTGATGGCTTGTAAAGCGCGTTGACGAGTTCCTTTTCGATCGGGACCATTACGCTGGGGCCGCCCTCTTTCAGGTTCAAGCGTCCGGAGAACATGAGGATCGAATCCCGGATGGCCTCAGCCTCAAGACGCCGCCGGTTGGCTCGCCATAAGAATCGGTTCTCCGGATCCTTCTCCAGAGCGAGCTTTCTCAGGCCATCGTCGGCAGGCAGAGCCGAGCTTTGCATCCAGGTATTGCTGTTCAGGATCAGGCGATGGATGTGCTTGATGCTCCAGCCAGATGAGACAAACTCATTCGCGAGCCAATCGAGCAGCTCGGGATGTGACGGACGCGAACCCATCCGTCCGAAGTCGTTCGGCGTGGAGACGATGCCCCGGCCAAAGTGATAGTGCCAGATGCGATTCACCATGACCCGGGCGGTCAGCGGATTATCGGGCGCAGTGATCCACTTCGCCAGCTCCAGACGCGGCTTTGTGGCAGATTCCGGCAGTTCCGGCGTTCCGTCGGGAAGAAGAATACCGAGGGGTCGCATGCCAACCCGGTCCCCGGGCTTCCGGTAATCGCCGCGGGCGAGAATATGAATCGCTGTCCGCTCTTCCGGCTTCGCTGTCACGGTATGGATCACGGGAAGGGGAGGCGGCATTGAGGCCTGCATTTCCTCTACCTTCTTCTGCAGTTCCTTGCGGAGTTCCTCCGTGCCGGCCTGATCCTTCAGCTTCTTCATCTCCGCCTGGAGGCGTTTGATTTCGGCCTGGATGGGTTCGACCTTCGCCTTCCACGCCGCCATCTCCTCTTCAGTGGCCTTCGGGAAGTCCTTTAGATGAACTGCGGCGAAATAGGCCTGAATGCGGTAGTAATCCGCCTGACGGATCGGATCGAACTTGTGATCGTGGCAGCGCGCGCAACCGAGAGTGACACCTAGCAACGCGGCGCCGACCACGTTCGTCATCTCCGTCAGCACCTCATTCCGGCTGCTGGCCACTTCCTGATTGCCGGCGTTCCGGCGTATGGGACCGAGACGATTGAAGCCCGAGGCGATCAACGTCTCTTCTTCCTCCGGCGATAGTTCGTCGCCGGCCAGTTGCTCGGTCAGAAAGCGGTCGTACGGCTTGTCATTCAGGAAGGCGCGAATGACGTAATCGCGATAACGCCAGGCATCAGGCAAATGCGTGTCGTATTCGTAGCCTTCGCTTTCGCCGAACCTTACTACGTCCAGCCAGTGCTGCGCCCATCGCTCGCCATACCGCGGACTCTTCAGCAGAGCTTCCACTCTCCGAGTCCAGGCATCAGGGGATTTGTCTGCCACAAAGGCCTCGATCTCCTGCGGAGTCGGCGGCAGCCCGGTCAAGTCATAGTAGAGGCGCCGGAGAAGCGTGACGCGGTCCGCCGTGGGCGACGGATGAAGACCTTCCTTCTTCAGGCGGTCCAGGACAAACGCGTCAATAGGGTTGCGGACCCACTTACGATCCGCTGGACTGGAGAAGACTGGGACAACCGGTTGCTTTCGCGGCTGGAAGGCCCAGTGACGGCGCTCAGCGGCAGTATAGGTCGGCAGCGGAGCGATGCCGTCAGCGAGGAGAAGAGCAGCAGCGCATACACCCAGAACGATCGGCTTCAGTCCCACATCCCCCTCCCGTGGGGTCAGCCCGTATTGGAACGCCAGGGCCGTTCCTGTTGATTATATTGCGATTGTGTTGCAAACGGAGGCCCCCAAGCCCGCTTTCCTCGCCAAATCCTCCGGCCACCGCCCCATTTCGCTATTCAATTCAATTTCAACAGTTTAGAGAGGCCGTACACGACTGAAAAGGCGGCTAGGGAGACAGCTTCTGGTACAATGGCGGTAAACCAGACATGCAGAGAGCCGGTCGTCTGATTGCGAAGGCGAAGTTGTGTGGTGACTGCGTCACACCAGAGGATCTGGCAAGGGCGGCTTGGCCCGTTGCAGCCGGAAAGACGATCGCGGCGCATACCCGTGTCGTTTCGCTGGTGCGAAACCGGCTTGTCGTCGAGGTCGAAGATGCAGTCTGGCAGCGCCAGCTCACCACGCTCCGTCCGCAAATTTTGGCGAGCCTCGAGAAGACGCTCAGCGCTGGTATCGTAACGGAGTTGGAGTTCCGGATCGGACTTCCCATCCCGAGACGGATGCCGCAGAGGGAATACCGGCGCCTGCCTCTGATCGAGAGCCACGCCGACGAGGCCGACTCAATCCCCAACCCCGCGCTGCGCATGCTGTATAAGGCTGCGCGGAAGAAGGAAACAGCGTGAAGATTACCGAGAACGAGGTCCGTTACATTGCGGGCCTTGCCAATCTGAATCTGACCGACGAGGAAATTCATCGGTTTCGTGCCGATCTGGATGAAATCCTCACCCATATTGACAAGCTCAACGAGCTGGATCTGACGGGCGTCGAGCCCATGGCGCAGGTTCTCTACGAAGCGGAGGAGACGGCCACGCTTCGCGAGGATAAAGAGGTGCAGCCGCTTGGCGAGGCGCTGGCGCTCGAGAATGCGCCGCTGTCCGGCGCGGGTTATTTCAAAGTGCCGAAAGTCATTGAACGCTAATGGATATCGCGAAGCTCACAATCCCGGAGATTCGAGAGGGCCTGCTTGCGCGGCGTTTCAGCGCCGTTGAACTCACAACCGAGGCACTGCGATTCGCCAAGGAGGAAAATCCCAAGACAAACGCCTATCTGCACTTCAGTGAGGAACGGGCTCTGGCGGCAGCGAGACGGGTTGACGAAAAGCTGGCGCGCGATGAGGATCCGGGCCCGCTGGCCGGGGTTCCCGTCGCGGTCAAGGATGTCATTGTCACGAAGGGCGTTCGCACAACGTGCGCTTCCCGTCTCCTCGAAAACTACATCCCGCCCTACGACGCGACGGCTGTGGCACGGCTCGAGCAGGCCGACGGCGTCATCATTGGCAAGACCAACTGCGACGAGTTCGCGATGGGATCATCCAACGAGAATTCCGCCTTTGGTCCAGTGAGAAATCCCGTCGCGCCTGACCGAGTCCCGGGCGGGTCGAGCGGAGGCTCCGCGGCTGTGGTAGCGCAGGGAACGGCGGTTGTTTCGCTGGGATCCGATACCGGCGGCTCGATTCGCCAGCCCGCGTCGTTCTGCGGGGTCGTGGGCGTTACTCCGACTTACGGAAGGGTGTCACGCTACGGGTTGACTGCGTTCGCCAGTTCGCTCGACCACATCGGCCCCTTCAGCAAGACGGTCTACGATTCGGCGCTGCTGCTGCGGGTGATCGCTGGGCGCGATCCGATGGATTCCACTTCTGCAGAGGCCCCGGTTCCGGACTACACTGCCGTCCTCGACCAAGATGTCCGCGGCATGAAGATCGGACTCCCGAAGGAGTATTTCAAGGGTCTTTCGAGCGAAATTGGAGACCGCATCAACGCGGGTATCGAGATTCTCAGCAAGCTCGGATGCAAGCTGCAGGAGATTTCGCTTCCGACAACCGACTATGCGATCGCCTGCTACTACATCATCTGCACGGCGGAGGCAAGCTCGAACCTCGCGCGCTACGACGGCGTCCGTTATACGCGACGCTCGCCCGACTCGCAAACGTTGCAGGACATGTATCGGAATACCCGGGGAGAAGGGTTTGGAGCCGAGTGCAAGCGCCGTATCATGCTCGGTACCTACGTGCTGAGCTCGGGATATTACGATGCCTACTATCTGAAGGCGCAGCGGGTCCGAACGCTGATCGCCCGCGACTTTGCGAACGCCTTCACGGAAGTGGATGCGATCGTCACTCCGGTCTCACCCTTCCCGGCTTTCCGGCTCGGTGAGAAGGTAAACGATCCGCTCCAGATGTACCTTTCCGACATCTATACGATTACGGGCGACCTTGCCGGTATTCCGTGCATGAGCGTACCCTGTGGAAAGACTGCCGAGGGATTGCCTGTCGGCATGCAGATTCTGACCAGGCACTTCGATGAGGCCGGTATGTTCCGCCTTGCGAGCGCTTTCGAGCGTGCGGGCGGTTTCGCCGGTTAAATCCGTACACGACGCACATACTCAAGAGGAGGCTGAAAGATGGCTTTTGAACTACCCGCTCTGCCGTACGCGTTTGATGCGCTGGAGCCTTACATCGACGCAAAGACAATGGAGATTCACCACGACAAACACCATGGCACTTACGTGGCGAATCTCAACAAGGCGCTGGAGTCGGCTCCAGACCTGCAAAAGCTGACCGTGGAAGAGTTGCTGGCGAACAATCTGGCCAAAGTTCCTGAGAATATACGGACGGCAGTGAGAAACAACGGCGGCGGACACGTGAACCACACGATGTTCTGGGAGATCATGGGTCCGAACGCCGGCGGCAGTCCGACGGGTACATTGGCAGAGGCGATCAATTCGACCTTCAACAGTTTTGATAACTTCAAGGAGAAGTTTGCCGCCGCCGCTCTCGGGCGCTTCGGCTCGGGATGGGCGTGGCTGGTGGCGAAGCCCGGCAGCGGACTGGAAATTATTTCAACCGCAAACCAGGATTCTCCGCTGATGGATGGCCTCTTCCCGGTCCTTGGGCTGGATGTCTGGGAACATGCCTACTACCTGAAGTATCAGAACCGCCGCGCGGAGTACGTCAATGCGTGGTGGAACGTTGTGAACTGGCAGAGCGTCGAAAAGCGCTTTGCTTCCGTAAAGTAAGAGTATCGAGTAGCAGGGTGTTTCGGGGGCGATCCGGTCCAGTGGAGCCGGATCGCCCTTTCGCGTTCCATGGAGATTTTTAAGGTATTTACGATCGAAGCCGCCCACTGGCTGCCCAACGTCCCCGAGGGGCACAAATGCCGGCGCATGCACGGCCACTCCTTCCGGATCGAAGTGCACGTGCGTGGCGAAGTTGGAGCCGAAAGCGGCTGGGTAATGGATTATGCGGATCTGAAGCGCGCCTTCGACCCGCTATTCCAGCAGCTTGATCATTACTGCTTGAATGAGGTCGAAGGTCTTGAGAATCCCACCTCGGAAAACCTGGCTCGCTGGATCTGGCGCCGCCTGAAACCCTCCCTTCCCCTCCTGTCGAAAATCGTCGTTCACGAGACCTGCACTTCGGGTTGTATTTATCAGGGCGAGTAGCGGCGGAGCGGTTACAATAGTGAATCCATGACTCGAGTGTGGATCCTGTGCCTGGCGTTCGCGCTGGCTCCGATTGACGCTCTTGCCGACCTTCGGAAGGCCATCGAAGAGCTCGACGCCGAGGTAGAACAGCTACGTAAGGCCGGGCAGGTGCCCGGCGTCGCGGTTGGCATCATAGAGGACGGAAAGCTTGCCTTTTCCCGAGGTTACGGATACCGCGACCTCGAACGCAGACTGCCGGTCACCGAAAATACAGTCTTCGCGGTCGGGTCCGTCACGAAAAGCTTCACTGCGGCAGCGGCTGCTCTTCTCGTCGATGAGGGCAAGCTCGACTGGGACACTCCGGTCCGCGAGTACCTTCCCGATTTTCAACTGATGGATGAGGTCGCCACAAAGCTTACCACGGTGAGGGATATGCTCTGCCACCGTACCGGCTTGCCGACACACGACTTCATCCGATGGGCGGTGCCTTTAACGCGGGACGAACTCATGCGGCGGCTGAGGTACCTCGAGCCGAATGCGAGTTTCCGGTCGAAGTATCAGTATCACAACCTGATGTATGTGGCCGCGGGATATCTCGCCGGACGTGTTGCCGGGACCACGTGGGAGAAGCTTGTAGAGGACCGCATCTTCGCCCCGCTTGGCATGACTGCCTCCAGCACCTCTGTCCTTGACATGCAGAAGCAACCGGACTTCGCCAAACCCCATTCAAAGCAGGGCGACCGGGTTACCGAACTGCCGTTTTACAACTACCAGCAATTCGGAGTCGGCCCGAACGGGGCGGTCAATTCGAACGTCATCGACCTCGCGAAGTATCTAGTGTTCCACCTCAACAAAGGCCGTGCCGGGGATAAACAGATTATTTCCGAAAAGCAAATGGCCGAGATGCACGGCCTGCAAATGGTGATCGACGAAGATTCCTCCTATGGCCTGGGATGGACGATCCGGAGAATCGAGGGTCGCAAAATCGTTCAGCACGGCGGCTCGATTCGAGGCTTCATTGCCTGGGTCGGCTTCGTCCCGAAGGAACGTGTAGGCGCCATTGTGCTTGCAAACCTGTCGAACACGTCGCTGCCCGGAACGATCGGACCGCGCATCGTGCAGCGTCTGCTTGGCGGCACTCCTCCTCCTCTTCCTATGCCCAAGCCAGAGACGCCCGCAGCAAAGAATACGGTTGAGAAGCCGAAAGCACCGACGCACCCGCTGTCCGATTTCGTGGGGGAGTACATGCATCCGGCTTTCGGAAAAGTGAAAGTCGAGCAGGCGGGTGAGAGCTTGCAGCTTGTCTTCCCTGCCCTCACGATTCCGTTGCGGCACGTAAACTACGACGTGTTTGAGGCGACCGGTCCAGAAACACGGGGCCGCCGCTACCAGTTTCAGATGAATGAGCGTGGCGAGATCTCAACGCTTCTCGCTCCGCTCGAACCAGCGGTTCGGCCTTTCGTATTCGAGAAGCTCCGGTGAAGGTCCGGCCCGCGCCCGTTCTGCGGTACCATTTGAAATAAAAAATGGATGCCGTCCTGGAGCTGCGAAAGCTCTCCAAATCCTACGCCAACCACCAGGTGGCCGTGTCCGGGGTCTCACTGACCATCCAGCAGGGCGAGTTCTTTTCGCTCGTGGGACCGTCGGGGTGTGGCAAGACCACGACGCTGCGCTTAATCGCAGGCTTCGAGGAGCCCACCGATGGTGATGTACTGCTGAAGGGCGTGTCGCTGCGCGGGCTTCCTCCGTACGCCCGGAACGTCAGCACCGTCTTTCAGAACTACGCCCTATTCCCTCACATGACCGTGAGAGAGAACATCGAGTTCGGACTACGGCGCAAAACGCAGATGCGAGCGGCAGAGCGGCAGAAGCGGGTTGCGGACGCTCTCGAAATGGTCCAGCTAACCGGAAAGGAGTCGCGTCGCCCGGCGCAGTTAAGTGGCGGCGAACGGCAGAGAGTGGCGCTCGCCCGTTCACTCGTTCTGGAACCGGACGTCCTGCTGCTCGATGAGCCTCTTTCGGCTTTGGATCCGAACCTGCGCAAACAGGTGCGAAGCGAGCTGAAGAGTCTGCAACGGCGCGTCGGCATTACGTTCCTCTTCATCACGCATGACCAGGAGGAGGCGCTGTCCCTCTCCGATCGCATTGGGGTGATGAATCAGGGACGCCTGGAACAGGTTGGAACGCCGCAGGATGTCTATCTGCGGCCGAGAACACGCTTCGTCGCGGATTTTTTGGGAACGGTCAACTGGATCAACGGAGTCGGGGTCCGCCCGGAAGCGACCCGCATCTCCTATCACCCGCCCGGAGAAGGCGAGCGAGCAGTCCCGGCCGTCATTGAGAGTTCTCTCTTTCTCGGAAACTGCCTTCATGTCAAGACGCGGCTGATCACAGGCGAACCTGTCGTGGCCCAGGTATCCCGGCTCAATGGCTCCTATGGCTGCGGTGAGACGGTGCACGTCTGGTGGCATCCCCAGGACGAAATTATCTGTCCACAGTGAAGCTTCCGGCAGCGCGCCTCTGTCTTCTGCCGGCGGCGGTGCTGATCCTCCTCTTGTTTATTGCGCCGCTTCTGATCGTATGCGCGTATTCTCTGCTTTCCCGGGGCGCCTACGGCGGTGTCGGTCTCCCCCGGTCCGCTGAAAGCTACACGCGCCTCTTTGACCCTCTCTACGCCTCGATCTTCGCGCGGTCCTTCGCCGTGGCTGCAATCTCGACAGCCCTCTGCCTGCTGCTCGGATTCCCCCTCGCCCTGTTCATTTCCCGTTCCGGACGTCGAAAGAATCTTTATCTGGCGCTCGTGATCCTCCCGTTCTGGACCAGCTTTCTTGTACGCACGTACGCCTGGATGTTCCTGTTGCGCGACACAGGACTGCTAAACACTCTGCTTCTGTCACTCGGCATCATCCGCGAGCCGCTGCCTTTGCTATACAACTACGGCGCTGTCATCCTTGGCCTGGTGTACGGCTACCTGCCGTTTATGGTGCTGCCGATCTACGCGACGATTGAACGGATTGACCGGTCCGTGATTGAAGCCGCGGCTGATCTCGGAGCCAAACCCTGGACGACGCTGACGCAGATCGTAGTGCCGCTCTCCGCGCCCGGAATCGCCGCCGGCTCAGTCCTGGTATTCATTCCCTGCCTGGGTGCTTATCTGACACCGGATCTGCTAGGCGGAGGCAAGACGATTCTCGTCGGCAACCTGATCCAGAATCAATTCACGACAGCCCGGGACTGGCCGTTCGGATCAGCCGTCTCACTCCTGCTAATGGCGCTGGTCATGGTATTGCTCCTCCTCATCGCCCGGCGGAACCAGGAAGGCCTGCTATGAAGCGCGCGCTCTCCCTCTACGCCGCCGCGGTCTATCTCTTTCTGCATCTGCCCCTCGCCGTTCTCGCAGTCTTCAGCTTCAACTCCTCGCGTTTCACCGTGTGGGAAGGATTTTCACTGCGCTGGTATGAAGCCCTATTCCGGGACCCGCACTTGGCTGAGGCTGCGCTGAACAGCCTGATCATCGCCTTTACTGCGACGGCTGCAGCTACGGTCATCGGCACACTGTGCGCCTATGGACTGTGGAAGCAGAAGACCGGCATCCTGCCAGGTTTCATAAAAAGCTCACTGTACCTCTCACTTGTCACTCCAGAGATCGTGATGGGCGTCTCGCTCCTGGCCTTCTATCAGTGGGTGTTCCGGTTTCTCGATGTCCAGCTCGGCATGCACACCGTTGTCCTCGCGCACGTGATGTTCTCCATTGCATACTTGGTCGTGGTCGCGCTGGCTCGCCTTCGGACGCTCGACCCTTCTCTGGAGGAAGCCGCACTGGATTTGGGCGCGACGGAATGGGTCGCCTTCCGGAAGGTGACGCTGCCTCAACTGATGCCAGGGGTCGCCGCTGCAGCTCTCCTCGCATTCACGATCTCCATTGACGATTACGTCATCACAAGCCTCGTTGCCGGAGTTGATAGCGAAACCCTGCCGATGGTCATTTACGCAATGGCCCGTCGCGGCGGAAGCCCCCTGGTGAATGCCGTTTCCACACTGATTGTTGTCATTCTGGGAGTCATGATCGTGGCGTCCGAACGCCTGCAGGGGCACTCATGAACCGGAGAACCTTCTTCCTTGGCCTTTCCGGTCTCGCCGGCTGCTCGCGCCACTCGAGGCCGCGTCTCAACATCTTCAACTGGTCGAACTATGTTGCCGAGCGCACGATCCCCGACTTCGAGCGCGAGTTCGGCGTCAGCGTCCGCTACGCCGTGTATGAGAGCAACGAAGAGATGATGGCGCGGGTCCTCAGCGGCAACTCCGGCTGGGATATCGTCTTCCCTTCGAACTATTACATCCAGCCCATGGCAAAGCTCGGATTGCTTGCCCCGCTGCGGCACGCCTTGCTCCCCAACCTTTCCCACCTCGACCCCGCTTTTCAACGCCCGAGCTGGGATCCGGAGTTGCGCTGGTGCGTCCCGTATATGTGGGGATCGAGCGGAATACTCTACCATACGCGCCTCCAGCCGCCTCCCGAGTCATGGTCCGATCTTTGGGACGAACGGCTGCGCGGAAGGTTGACGATGCTGGATGATCCGGCAGAAGTCCTCGGCGCCTGTCTGAAGAAACTCGGCTACTCCCTCAACTCGCACAGCGAGCATGAACTCCGGAGGGCGCAAGCGGAAGCCCTAAAGCAGAAGCATCTACTGCGCGCCTACTTGAACGCGGAGGTACGGGAACAGATGGTTGCAGGCGATCTCTCCGCTTCTCAACTGTGGGCCACTACCTCGCAGCAGGCGATCGACGAATCTCCCGAGCTCCGCTACGTCTACCCGTCCGAGGGATTTGCACTCTACGCCGACAACGCTGCGATCCTCCGTGAAAGCCGGCGCCAGGAACTCGCGCATCAGTTCCTGAACTATCTCCTCCGCCCGGAAGTGGCTGCGACCGTCGTAGCGGAGACGCGAACAGCTACGGCAAACGCAAAGGCCCGTCTTCTTCTGCCTGAGGCGGATCGATCGAATGAAACACTGTATCCGTCGCAAGAGACCCTTGCACGGGGAGAATGGTTTGAGCCGATGCCTCCCTCTATCCAGCGCCTCCGCGACCGCCTGTGGACCGAAATCAAGTCGGCGTAGCGGGGAGGCGCTGGCGGAACATGGTACACTTTCTACTTCCTCGACTTCATCGTAAGGTGACGCAGTGCGTTCAATCGATTGTGCGGGTGGGACACAAGCGTGAAGCCCGCTAGCAAGGGGCACCTCGAGGTGCTCGGAGCGGCTCTTCTGTTTTCGACAGGCGGAGCAGCGATTAAGGCCTCGGTCTTTTCGGGCTGGCAGGTAGCTTCCTTTCGATCAGCAGTTGCCGCTGCCGTGCTGATGCTGGTGCTACCGCAAACCCGCAGGGCTTGGAACCGCGATTACTTCCTGGTCGCCCTGGCCTATTCGGCCACCCTCGTGCTGTTTGTCACAGCCAACAAGATGACGACTGCGGCAAACACAATCTTCCTGCAGTCGGCCGCGCCGGTGTACTTGGTTTTTCTCGGTCCCTGGCTTCTGAAAGAGCCCGTGCGCAGGCGCGACATCCTGTTCCTCTGCGTGATGGCTCTCGGCATGTCCCTGTTCTTTCTGGGAGAACAGGCGCCTCAAGTTACTGCACCCCGTCCCCTGGCTGGGAATATTCTGGCTGCGATTTCCGGCGTCACGTGGGCCTTTACTCTGATAGGGCTGCGCTGGCTCGGCAAACGCCAGGGAAATTCGAACCCGGGCATGGCGACCGTAGCCGTGGGGAATCTTCTTGCCTTTCTCGCCTGCCTGCCGATGGCGCTTTCCGAACCGGTTCGCGGCGGCCTGACGGAATGGCTGGTGATTGGATATCTCGGCGTATTTCAGATTGGCCTTGCCTACGTACTCCTTACGCTCGCGGTTCGCCACTTGCCTGCCCTCCAGGTGTCGATGCTGATCCTGCTGGAGCCGGCGCTTAATCCGGTGTGGACGTGGCTCGTGCACGGCGAGAAGGTCGGCAGGCTTTCAATCGCGGGAGGTTTGCTGATCCTCGGCGCCACCGCCAGCATGTCCGTAATGGAAAGAAGCAAAGCCGCCAGAGCAAAGGCCTAAGCCACCATTGGTTCGGGTTCCCACAGGTCCGTGGCAGAGGGCGCTGTCTGTGCCTGGTCGCGCTGCTCCTGGCATCGGACGCAGCAAGCAGCCCATGGCACCGCCTTCAGCCGCCGCGGATGGATCTCTTCTTCGCACTCCTCGCAGATGCCGAATGAGCCAGCTTCAATCCGTTCGAGTGCCGCCCGGGCCAATTTCAAAAGGCTCGTACTGCGGTCAAGACTGCGAACCATCCAGTCCCTCTCCGCGGCAAGTTGAATCTGATCCAGCTCATCGGGGCTGGATTGGATCGCGATGCCCGCACGACCCTCCAACCGCCATTCCAGCTCCATGATCAACTCTTCCAAGATTTTTCGATAGTTTTCTGTATCAGTCCGATTCGTCATATTGCGCCTCAAGTATCAACGCGTAAAATAGGTGCCGGGAGTCTAATTCACAAATCTTAAATGCGAAAAAAGTTGACGACGGCGGGCACGCCGCGTGTGCGAGGGGAAGCGTGCGCCGCTCTGCTCCTGCTCCTGGCCTGCCTCGCTTCCGAAGGCTGCTTCTCTAACGGCATCGTTCGTGTCACCAGCGAGGAGGCCTTCCAACGGGCTCTGCAGCGGAAGGCGCGCTTCATTATCATCGACGGCGATATCACCGTCCGTAACGGCCTGGTCCTCACGGGCGAGACCGGCCCGGTCGAAATCGGTGGGACAGGAACCCTGCGGGCATCGCCGGGCTTGAGCACAGCGGTGCTTCGCCTGGCTGGAGCGGCCCAGGTCATCCTTCGCGACTTCGAAATCGTCGGTAACCGGTCGGCTGACTCCCCGAAAGTCGGACTCCCGCCTTGGAATGCCTCCTTCGCTCAGTTTTCCAAGCGCAACGGAATCCTCGTCGAGGGCAGCTCCGACGTTCGGATTGAGAACGTGACCATTAGAAACGTTGCGGATTTTGCGGTGCTCGTAAGCGGAGGACGCCTCATCCATCTCGAAGGACTGAAGATTGAGGACAGCGGCGGGCAAAATGAACGAGGACGGAACAATACCACGGGCGGGATCCTGATCGAGGAAGGAACGAGCGATTTTCAGGTAAAACGCTGCACGCTACGAAGGCTTACTGGAAACGCCATCTGGACTCACTCGAATGCCGGATCCCCTCGCAGCCGGCGGGGCCGGATTACTGAGAACCGGATCGAGGACGTTGCGCGTGACGCCATTCAAGTAGGGCACGCAACCGGGATCCGAGTGGAGAACAACACCGGTGCTCGCATTGGCTATCCGTTTGAGCTTGTGGATGTGGAAACCGATGGAACGCCGGTGGCGCTGGACACTGCGGGCGACGTGGATCATACAGTCTATCTGTCGAACACGTTTCATGATGTCAACGGGGAGTGCATTAATCTCGACGGCTTCCACGACGGGGAGGTCCGCGGCAATGTTTGCGAAAGTCCTGGGGATTTCACCCTTTATCCCCACGCCCACTACGGCATCCTTTTCGGCAATTCCGATCCAAACGTCGAATCTCGCAACGTTGTGATCGCCGATAACCGAATTACCGGAACCGGGTACGGCGGCCTGTTCCTGATCGGCACGGGACATACTGTCACCGGAAACCGGTTCCTTATGGTAAACCGGTCCAGGTGCACGGGAGACGGCAAGATCGCAAGATGCAACTATGCGCTCGAAGAACCGGACATGCTGCGAAGCGGGTTATATCTGGCCCGCCGCGCCAATCGGGATTCAGTAACCAGGGATAATCTCATCAGGGGAAATGAATTTCAGGGCTTCGGCACGAAGCGCTGGTGCATCACGGCAGCGCCAGGGGTCCGCCTCGCTGACAACCGGATTGAAGACAATACGTGCGCTGATGAGTAGAGAGCTAGGGCTCCGGATTCAAGGCTTAACCGCGAGTGCCTCCGCCACGGCTTCCGCCAAAGTGGAGTGACGGTACGGTTTTTGAATGAAGCGGGTGACGCCCAGCTCCTTGACTTCCTGCATTACCCCCTCGCGCCCGTAGCCGCTTGAAAGAATCAGGTTCACGCTCGGGTTAATCTCCCGCAACTGAAGCAAGCACTCTCGCCCGCTCATGCCAGGCATCTTCATGTCCAGGATGACCAGGTCCGTTTCCTGCCAATGTTCGCGGTAATAACGAATCGCCTCACGCCCGCCGGCCGCTGTGGTCACTTTGTATCCCAAATGCTGAAGCATGTTGGACAAAACCAGGCGGACCATTTCCTCATCGTCGACAACTAGGATCGAACCCGAAGCGCCATGTTTCTCTCGCGGCTTGCTCTCCACCCGAGGCTCACTGTGCTTGCTCAGAGGCAGGTAAATCGCGAAAGTCGTGCCCTTGCCCAGCTCGCTCGATACCTCGATGTGGCCACCGTGGTTCTTCACGATGCCATACACGGTCGCAAGCCCCAGCCCGGTGCCCCGTCCTTCTGCTTTTGTCGTGAAGAAGGGCTCAAAGATCCTTGCCTGAATGTCGGGAGGAATCCCAACACCGGTATCAGCCACCGATACCTTCAAGTACTGTCCTGGCGGCAGCGGCCAAGGAGTTTGCCGCGTTGCCTTGCACTCCACCGCTTCAGTTCTAAAGCGCAATGTGCCCCCATTAGGCATCGCATCGCTGGCATTGAGGGCGAGGTTCAGGAACACCTGGTGCATCTGCCCCGGGTCACCCAATACCCACGCGGTCGTCGCCTGAAAATCGGGAATCATCTCAACGTTGTGTGCCACCGTCCGCTGCAACAGTTCCACGACTTCAAGGATCGAGGCATGTACGTCCACCGGGACACGCTGATGGTCGCCACGGCGAGCGAAGCCGAGAAGCTGGTTCGTGAGTTGCGCAGCACGCTCCGCGGCGCGCTGGATCACTTCGGCAGCCTCCCGAATTTCGGGCTGATCACCGGATTGTTCCGCCAACAAACTGGAATAACCAAGAATTCCCGTCAGAAGATTGTTGAAATCATGAGCGACGCCTCCAGCCAGCAGGACCATCGCCTCCATCTTTTGCGACTGGCAATGATGCTCCTCCGCCGCCTTTCGATCCGTGATGTCGCGGCCAATGGCCTGAATCATAGCGCCGCCCGCTTCGTCGGAGGTGACCCGGAAACCAATATCAAAACGCACTGGCGCGCCATTTGCTCCTACGAGCGTTAGCTCCGCTCTTCGCGGCGCCTCCGGATCCGATGCAAATTCGAGCATTCTCCGCAGCTCCCCCAGGCTGGCAGGAGCCGTAATATCGGAAAGCTTCAGAGAAAGAATTTGCGGCAGGGGCCGGCCGACAAACCGGCACATTGCGGGATTTGCGGCCCAAAGCAGCCCATCTAAACGGCAGGAAAAGATTATATCGTCCGCATTTTCGAACAAGTCGCGGTAGAAAGCATCTGAATCGGACGACTGTAAAGGGGTCATAGACAAAAATGGCGGGTGATCTCTCACCCGCCATTAGTCTAATCGAAAAGCGTGAGCCTCTAGAACATGTAAAGAGGCGTTCCGGAAGATTCGGCGCCTGCGCCTACCGGTTGCTCCTCTCCTGTGCCAACCGGCCGGCAGAAGAGACCGGTATCTCCGAGGTAGACCTCCAGCTCCGAAGGCCGCGGCAGCGTATTCTGGATAAGCGCCTCGGAGAGAGGATCCTCGATGTACTTCTGCAGCGCGCGCCGCAACGGCCGTGCGCCGTAGCTGCGATCCGTACAAGTCTTCTCCAGGATGTACTTCGCAGCATCGGGAGCGAGCTTGATCCGGATCTGCTTGGCCGCAAGGTTCTGGTTGATCTGCTCCACCAGCAGGTCGATGATCTTGATCAGGTCATCGTCCGACAGCGAGGTGAAGAGAATGATCTCATCGAGACGGTTGAGGAATTCGGGATTGAATGCCCGCTTCACTTCGCCCATCACCTGATCTTCGACCTTGCTTGCGATGCCCTCGGTCTGAGGAACCGCAAAGCCGAGCGGCGTCTTCTTATCGAGGAAGCGCGCGCCGAGGTTCGAGGTCATGATGATGATCGTGTTCTTGAAGTCAACCGTATTGCCGAGACCGTCGGTCAGTTGACCGTCTTCAAACACCTGCAGCAGGATGTTGTACACATCCGGGTGCGCCTTCTCGATTTCGTCCAGCAGGATGATCGAGTAGGGAGCGCGCTTCACCCGTTCGGTGAGCTGGCCGCCCTCCTCGTATCCGACGTAGCCCGGAGGCGAACCGATGAGCTTGGAGACCGAGTGCTTCTCCATGAACTCGGACATGTCGAACCGGATGAGCGCCTTCTCACTGCCGAACAGGAACTCGGCAAGAGCCCGCGCCACCTCGGTCTTACCGACACCTGTCGGTCCGAGGAACAGGAAGGAGCCTGCAGGACGCTTCGGTGACTTCAAACCAGCACGCGAGCGGCGGATCGCACGGGCCAAGGCGGAAATTGCCTTCTCCTGGCTGACCACCCGCTTGTGCAGCTCCTCTTCAATGCGGAGCAGTTTGGTCACTTCCTCCTCGCGGATGGCGGTCATCGGGACACCAGTCCAGCGGGCGACCACTTCCTCGATGTCGTCCTTGGTCACCACACCCGTCGAGGTATCGTCCAGGTTGTATTTCTCACGGAGCTGCCGGAGGTTCTCGCGTTCCTTGCGCTCCTCGTCCGAGTAGAAGCGTGCCTTCTCGAACTCGTGGTTCGCGATGGCATTCTCCATACGGTGGACGATGAACTTAATCCGCTTCTGGATGTCTGCCACCTCGGGCGGAAGCGTCGTCTGGCGCAGCTTTACACGCGCACCGGCTTCGTCGATCAAGTCAATCGCCTTGTCCGGCAGGAAGCGATCCGGAATGAAGCGGCTCGATGTATAAACAGCGCTTTCGATCGCTTCGTCCGTGTATGCCACAGCGTGGAACTTCTCGTAGCGCTCCTTGATGCCGAACAAAACCTTGATCGCGTCGCTTTCGCTCGGCGGCGGCACCTTCACCGCTTGGAAGCGGCGCTCGAGGGACCGGTCCTTTTCGATTGACTTGCGGTACTCCGCCGGAGTCGTAGCGCCAATGCACTGAATTTCACCGCGCGACAACGCAGGCTTCAGAATATTGGCCGCGTCGAGCGAACCCTCGGCAGAACCTGCACCAACAAGCGTATGAAGCTCGTCAATGAAGATGATGGCGTTTTGATTGTCCATCAGCTCCTTCATGATCGTCTTCAGACGCTCTTCGAACTGGCCGCGGTACTTGGTGCCGGCCACAATCAGCGAAAGGTCGAGCGACAGAATCCTCTTATCCGCAAGGAACGAGGGCACGTCGCCATCCGCAATCCGCTGCGCGAGCCCTTCGACAATCGCTGTCTTGCCGACGCCTGGCTCGCCAATCAGCACGGGGTTGTTCTTTGTCCGGCGGCAAAGAATCTGGATAACGCGTTCGACTTCGAAATCCCGCCCGATCAGCGGATCCAGAGCGCCGTCCATCGCGGCCTGCGTCAGATCCCGGCTGAACTCGCTAAGCAGCGAGCTTTCCTTTGGACGGCTCGACGACATTTTCTCTGAAGAAGAGCGCGCAATCTCCTCCCGAACCTGAGACAGCCGCAACCCGCGTTCGTGGAGGATTTCAGCAGCAAAGCATTTTTCTTCGCGAAGCAGACCGAGAAGGAGATGTTCTGTGCCGATGTGCTTGTGGTTCAGGCGTTCCGCTTCCTCGGCGCCATACGCCAGGACGCGCTTGCACTCGTGGCTGAGGGGCAGGTCAACGGAGGTCGAAACCTTCTCGCGCATCGTGGTGTGCGCTTCGATCTGCTTTCGGATCGACTCGATCGCCGTGTGCGAACGCAGAAAGCGATTCGCGAGCGCCTTGTCTTCCCGAAGCAAGCCGAGAAGCAGGTGCTCGGTTTCGATGTACGGGCTGCCGAACTGGCTGGCCTCGTAGCGGGCAAAGAAGATGACTCTGCGCGCCTTCTCAGTATAACGTTCAAACATAGGTGCTACCTTATTAGAAGCCGCCAGTCTCGAAAAGGATTCGAAACAGGCAGCACCGCCGGTCTTCCCGGACCTCGTTGTCCTCTAAGCCCCGACGCTCGGGGCCGACCTCCTATCTCAACACCTGCCTGCAGTCTCCGCCGACAGTACCCCTCCTTCCATCTTCAATACACGGTCACAACGCTGAGCAAATGAGAGATTGTGAGTAACGTAGATCGACGTGAGCTTGTGCTGCCGGTGCAGCTCGGAAAGGAGATCAATGATCATCTCTCCTGTCCGGTGGTCCAAATTTCCGGTAGGCTCATCGGCAAGCAGTACACTTGGCCGCCCCACCAGTGCTCGAGCTAATACAACACGCTGCTGTTCGCCACCGGACAGCTCACCCGCTCGATGTGTGGCCCGTCTGCGCAACCCGACTTCGTCCAAACGATCCAGCGCAGCCGAAGCAGCCTCATCCTGGTTCTGACCGCGAATTAACAACGGCATCATCACATTCTCCAGAGCGGTGAACTCTGGAAGAAGGTAGTGAATCTGCCACACGAAACCGATTTCCCGGTTGCGAAACTCGGCCAGGGCCGCATCGGAGAGAGTAGAGATGTCCCTGTTTCCAAAGTATATCGAACCAGCAGAGGGCCTGTCCAGGCCGCCGAGCAGGTGCAACAAGGTGGACTTGCCCGCACCTGATTCCCCGACCAGGGCCAACCGCTCCCCTTCGGCGACCTGGAGGTTCAGGTCTGAGAATACGGCGAACTCCACACTACCGGACCAATATCGCTTGGTAAGCCCCTCCGTCCGGATGCGGATGTGACCCTCGTCAGCCATCAGAGACGCCCCGATTTCACGCTAGCACGAAAACGTGCAGCTTCCATCCTCTCTATTGTACTAGGCGTATGCACGCTAGGATTGGTTTCCGGTTCACGGTGCTAAGCCCAGCGTCAACCCGCGAAACTCAATTCCCCTTCGATCCGGATGCGGTTTTCGCGGCCGCCATCTCCTCCATCACCTCCCGGATAATCTGCCGAAGCTGCTCCCGCTGCGGGCCGCTCACGTCGAGATGCAGCCAGCGATCCTTGTCCCCCAGGTACAAAGTCCGATAGGGAACTGACATCGTAATCCCCAGTTCGTCGAACCGCTTCTTAATGCGCCGGTTCATCTCACGGCCGACCGCCCACTGGTGAATCGGCAGAGTCTTGATCCGAACCTTCACAACCACGCCGCTGTCGGTGAACATATCCACACCGAGTACATCCAGCGGCTCGAGGATGGAGGGACCATACCGCTCATCCCTGCGCATCTCTTCGGCAATTTCCTTCAATACTTCAATGACCCGGTCGGTGTCCTCCTTGTAGGCAACCCGCACATCGAAAACGTAGTAGGAGAACTCACGGGTCATATTCGACAGGGATTGGATGTTGCCATTCGGAAAGATATGTACAGTGCCGTCCAAGGCGCGCAGAACCGTCGTGCGGAGGTTCATCTCCTCCACCAGTCCTCCGGTTCCGTTGATGACAACGACGTCATTGATCCGGATTTGATTCTCGAGGAGCATGAAAAGCCCTGTAATCACATCGCGGACCAGGTTTTGGGCACCAAAACCGACGGCCAGGCCGACCACGCCAGCGCTGGCGAGCAGCGGCGTTGCCTCAATCCCGAACCCCTCGCGCAGTGCCATGATTGCGGCTGAAAACCAGATCGCGAGCATTGCCGCGCGTCCCACCACTTCGCTGATCGTTCGGGCACGTTTCTCCAGTTCGAGCCGGCTTCCCCCGTCTTTCTCATCCATCACTCGCAGAGCGTACAAATTGAGCTTGAAGACAAGCCGGCTCACTATCCTTGCGCAGAGCCACGCAACCCCGAGAATGAACAGGACCTTGGCGCCTTTAATGAACAATGGGTAAAAGGCTTCAAGACTGGGTAGTGTGTTCGGCATTCTTCTATCGTATTCCGTATCCTGTGGTACGATTCACCCGGTACTATGGCTCGAATCGCTCTCCTTCTCATCGCCCTACTCTCCCTGCCGCCTGCGGCCAGGTGTCATGAACCCGTTCGGCTTATTTTTGATACGGATATGGGCAACGACGTTGATGATGCGCTTGCGCTTGCCCTTATTCACTCGCTCCAATCACGGGGCGAGGTGCGCCTGCTGGCCGTCACTGTAACAAAAGATAATCCGTGGGCTGCCGCTTACATCGATGCAGTCAATACCTTCTATGGCCGTCCTGATATTCCCATCGGCGTCGTCCGGAACGGCAAGGAACCCGGGGATGGCAAATTCAACCGCCAGGTGGCGGACCGCAGAAAGCCGGACGGAACGCACGTCTATCCCCACGACCTCACAGATGGGCGCAAGGCACCCGAAGCGGTGGGTCTATTGCGCCGGATCCTTGCGAAAGAAGCCGATCAGTCCGTCGTGATCGTCCAGGTCGGATTCTCCACCAATCTCGTGCGGCTTCTCGATTCCGCGCCCGATGAAGTCAGCCCGCTTTCGGGTAAAGAATTAGCCGCCCGGAAAGTCAAGCTCCTCTCCGTGATGGCAGGCTGGTTTCCCGACGGCAAACCGGAATACAACGTCCGGGTCGATATTCCGTCCGCTCGAAAGCTCTTCGGCCAATGGCCTACACCAATTGTCTTTAGCGGCTTCGAAATCGGACAGGCCATCCGGTATTCCGCATCAAGCATCGAGCGCGACTATGCCTATGTCGTAGACCACCCCGTAGCGGAAGCGTACCGTCTTTACGATAAGATGCCGCACGACCGTCCGACGTGGGACCTTACTTCCGTCTTCTACCTGGTTCGTCCCGACTACTTTGGCCTATCAGATCCGGGAACAGTCGAAGTGGACGATGAGGGCCGTACGCGGCTGAAACCGTCGCCATCCGGAAGGCACCGCTATCTGACGGTCACCCCGGAACAGGCGTCTCGTATCAAGGAAGCGTTTCTCTGGCTGTGCAGTGAACCGCCAAAGACAGGAACGGCAAGAAATTAACGATTGGCCGATCCGAGCTCCGTCTCAATCGCGCTCGCGATGCGGTAGGCGTAGTGGCGTACCAGCGCCTCGTCGGGGCCTTCCACCATCACCCTCGCAAGCGGCTCAGTACCGGAGAAGCGGACTAGTACTCGTCCGGCTTCTCCGAAAGCCCCTTCCGCGTCGCGGATCTCCTGCCCGACGGTCTCGAGCTCCGAGAGAGGGCGCTTTGTCTGGACCCGGACATTGACCAGAATCTGCGGGTAAATCTCGAGGTCCTGGGTTAGTTCGTCGAGCCCGAGACCCGAGCTGGTCATGATTTCGAAGACTCGCAGCGCGGTCAGGAGTCCGTCCCCGGTGGTGGCAAAATCGCGGAAGATGACGTGCCCGGACTGCTCACCGCCAAGCGAAGCGCCGGAACGGACCATCTCTTCCAGCACATATTTGTCTCCGACCGGAGTTCTCAGCAGGCGGACGCCGCGACGCGCCAGCCCTCGCTCCAGTCCGATGTTGGACATCACCGTGGCGACCACCAGATCGCCCTTCAATGCATTCCGGCCCTTCAACGCTTGCGCGGCCAGGAAAAGAACTGCATCGCCATTGACCACTTTTCCGGACGCAGAAACAAATATTGCCCGGTCAGCATCACCGTCAAACGCAACCCCAGCGTGAGCCTTGTTTTGAAGAACCGATTCCCGCAGGCCATCCAAATGGAGCGACCCGCAATTGAGATTGATGTTGCGGCCATCCGGGTCGCAGCCTAACGCACGGACTTCTGCGCCAAGGCGCCGGAACAGATCCGGTCCCAGATACGAGGCAGCGCCGTTGGCGCAATCGACAACGAGGGATACTCCCACAAGCGACGCTTGGAACGTCGAGCGGAGGTATTCGGCATAGGCGCGACCCAGTCCTTCGTCCGCTTCCAGCGGCGCCTCACGAGGCTCGATCTTCGTATCGAGCAGGCGAAAGATTTCCTCCTCGATTAGCGACTCCTGGTCGTCCGGAAGCTTGAATCCGGAGTGGTCAAAGGCCTTGAGGCCGTTATCGCGGTAAGGATTATGCGAGGCGGAGATCATGACGCCGGCGGTGAAGGAGTCGGTCCGTGCCAGATAGGCGATTCCCGGCGTAGTGATCAGCCCGGCAAAGCGAACCCGAACTCCCCGATTCACGAGACCGCCGGCGACCAGCCGGGCAAGTGCGGGACCCGACTCCCGCGTATCCATACCGATCAGAACTTCCGCGGGAGCGCCTGAGGGCGCCCTATCGGCCGCCCAGGAACCAAGAGCGCAGCCGAAAGCATAAGCCGTGCGGGCATCCAACGGAAATTCTCCTGCGATTCCCCGGATGCCATCTGTTCCGAAAAGGCGCTTGGCCATTGTTCTCCTTGGGGCTTAGCTACCAGGAATTCGCTCCGTGCGTACTCGCACTGTAATCGGCTCGTTTTTGGCAAAACTGACGAATGGATCGGCGACGTAGAGCTGGGCTCTGAACTCAACCTCACTCACCACCGTCGCCAAAGACACAGGGTCGGTCTCAACTGCCTCCACCCGTTCGACGTGGCTCTCAGGTCCGCGGATCTCCACCTTGTCAGGAAAGGTCTTAACTGCAGCGACCCGGTAACCGGCTGGCGGCGGCCCGGCAAAGCGTACCTGGACCGGGACGAACTTCGTCACTTTCCGCTCCAGCCGCAGACGCAGTTGGGAGGGAATCGAACGCGAAAAGGTCACGCCACTCGGGAGGTCGATGTTCCGTTCGCTGATGGAAAACGTCCGCTCCCCAGGTACGTCCTCTTTTGACAGATCGATCACGACCGGAATTCGCGTCCCGGAGAGATCCGTGAGCCTGCTCGACGGACCTCGAACTTCCAGCTCGATCGTGCTCGGAACATCGGAGCCGATGTCCAGCTCAGGAGATAGCCCGCGAAACTGCACGGGCTCGGAGATAATCATTGTGTGCTGCGGATCGTCGACGATGGCATACCAAAGAACGATCGCGATGAGGAGGGAAAGGATCTTCCATCCGAGATTGGCGGTGACGTATCGAATCATCGTTGAGCCGGCGGCCAGTCTGCCCCCTCTGGAGCCGGAAGCACAGGAGCAAGATCGCGGCGTGGACGGATCCGGGCGCGGCGGCCAAAGTGGCGTGCAAGGCGTTCCTCTAACCGTTGCTCGGACACATCAATCTCAATTTCCCCGAAGGCGGCAATCGAAATACGTCCGGTCTCTTCACTCACAATGATCGCCAGGCAGTCCGTTTCTTCCGTCACTCCGATTGCAGCGCGGTGCCGGGTACCGAGCTTCCGGATGACGTTCGGGTTGATGCTGAGCGGCAGGAAGCAGGCAGCAGCCGCAATGCGATCTCCCTGCACGATCACAGCGCCATCGTGCAGGGCGCCATTCGGCATGAAGATGGATAGCAGAAGATCGCGGGAAAGCAGCGAGTCCATCAGGACTCCGCTTTCGATGAACGTCCGCAACCCAATATCGCGCTCCAGAACAATCAGGGCACCAGTCTTCTCTTGAGCCAGCTGGGTGACGGCCAGCAGAATCTCCTCGGCGGTTTCCCGGCTCTGGAGACGCCCGCCCAACCCCATCCAGTTGCGCCGTCCGAGCCGGGCCAGCATCCGGCGTATCTCACCTTGGAAGAGGACAATCAGAGCAAAGGCCGTGTATGGCGCCAGGGCGGCCAGAATCGACCGCAGAAGCTCCAATCGTAACCATACGGAAATGACGTAGACCAGCAGGACGACGGCGATGCCGTTCAGGATGTGCGCAGCGCGCCTCCCCCGAACGATCATGATGAACTGATAGATCAGGAAAGCAACGACAAGGACATCGATGATCTCAGTAAGCCCGAGCTTGCTGAGCTGGTCTCGAAGTGATGTGGGCAGACTGACCATCGATAGAAACGCCGCGCCTCCCGGCCGGGTTTATCTCCAGTTTAACTTATATAGGAAGCGCAGCGTCTCGCCGACGGTCATAAATTATGAAAATTCAACGAGATGACAGAACGGAAATTATCCGAAGCGATAGGTTGCTTCCGAGATTTTCAGTCCCACCACCTCGATCCGGTTTAGATCGGTGGTGCCCAGTCCCCGGGCCTCAGCCAGAGTCAGCGTGTTGTCGCAATTGACAAAGGGAGGCGTTCCCCGAGTCGCTCTGGGATCGTAACCCATCACCGCTGTTGCCACCGTATCCGTCGTGACTGCGTTTGTCCCGGCAATGAGCACGTGGGGAGTGACGTGCCTGATGTTCTTGACCCAAGGGCCTTCCCCGCCCGCAATTGTTTCAACTCCATCGATCAAAGCAATATCAACCGGACGGGCCGAGAAAACATCGACGGTAATGCGAGGCATGCGGTAGCCGGGCTCCCGCGGGCTCGTCGGGTCGAGTTCCGGAGCCGCGATCTTCGCGGGCTGACGCTTACCCGCGTGACACGTGCTGCCACGCCCGGAGGTGGGATTTTCATTCGGCTCGTCTTCACCGGCGTCGTCTCCGTAAATCGACGCGGGCGTGTTGCCGAAGCAGTTCTTCATGGCCAGCGTGACCCCGCAAGTCGCGTGGTTCTTCAGCTTCGCCATGGAGACAAACACGTCCGTATCCTCATAGGCGTGATTGACGTGGATGGAAGGATAGATATATCCTCCGCCGGCTGTCTTTAGCCGGGAATACTTCTTCCCCTTACCCAGTGCGTTCGTGTTTTCGAACTCGACGTTGGAAGCAGCCGCCATCAGCTTCCGAACGTTCCAGCCCGAATCCAGCATGTACTCCTCGAGCGGACCTGCCGTCGCCCAGCAGCTTTCGACAAAACGAATCCGTTTCGCCCCAGCCCGGTCGAGGAGGTAGGCGAACGCCGCCACCATATTGGGATGGGAATAATGGGTTACACCGAGGGGCTTCCCCTGGAACTTTAAGGCAGGGCTGCCCGTAAGGTTCAACTTAACCGTAACTGTCTTGTTCTTGACGATCCGGCCCAAGCCGCCGAGCTGGTCGAACATAGTGGTCATCGCGGTCACCAGTTCGTCGTTGTTGTAGGTGCGGCAGCGGGCAATCGCAACCGGAGCCGTTGGAGCGGAAGGAGCAGAGAGAAGCGGCGAGTGCGTCGCGCAGAACGCGCCTGCACCCGCTCCCAGGGCAAGCAGCTCGCGTCGAGTCATACTCCCTAGTCTATCTGCAATGTTCCAATAACGGAAAGCTGATCAATGTCAATTCCCGTCCCTTCTTCCACCGGGTAAACTTCAAGGTCCTTTTGGACTCCCTCGGGCGTCAGAAGGCGGGCCCGCTTGTAGTTCCCAAGGACGTGCACAGTAATTGATTCGACGGGATAGTCCGAGTAATTCACCAAGTGCAGGATCAGCTGTTTCCCATCCGGAGTGCTCAACAAGTTGGAAAGCATGCTCGACACATTGAATAATCGAGCGCCAAGGTTCCGCCGCCCGGTCATTGAGTTCAAATCCTTCCAGATGTTGTCGAGCGTCTTCACCTCCTCGTCGGGCAGCGTAATTTGGCCCTCCTTCAGTGATGGAAACTTCCACCCCGGAGGGCCGCTCAGGAGAGTGCCCCCGCTCCGCGTGAAGGCGCGCAAAGCATCCCGCTGCTGCTGTGTCAGCGATTCGGGATCGACGTTGACCGCCATTTGAGCGCCTTGCATCAAATCCGCCTTAAGAATTCTGGTAGGAATCGGACGGACAGGAGTGTGCTTAACGGCGATCATGTCGAGAATTCCGCCGGAGAGCAGCGCGCCGCTTGAAGTATCCTGAACGATCGCCAGAAGTCCATGTGGCTGCAGGGATCGCCACTCCTTATGGTCTTCGAAGAACTTGAGGTGCGTCCCGATCCGCTGCCAGTCCTTCAGAGCGCGGGCTTCGCGGGCCAGCAACCGCGATTCGAAGTCGGAGTCAAGCGCGACGACCCAGCGGGCGCCGGACATGGCTGCATCCCCAATGGCCTGAAGGTAACGTTCCACCCGCCAGTTCGAACCGGAAGGCGGTGTGACGCCCACCCAGATTGTCGAACTGGTAGCAGCCCGTGCGAAGCGAAGGAATCCCGTATTTGTGTTGATCCACGGCGCGCCGCTCGGCGCAGCCTTCGTGGACCCTTCGGTCTCCAGTTGGATGCCCGGCCAAACGCCCTGCACTGTGCCGACGACCGGGATACTGGAATCGAGCGGCATACGGTACCGCAGGCCCATTTCGATGACGGCCGCCTTCATATCCTGTGCGAATGAGCGAATCCGGGCCGCCAGATCCGGCTCAAAGTCGCCCTCCAGCACAACGCCCTTCAAGCCGGCACTGATCGCCCGCCTCGCAGTCTCAAGGGCCTCAGAAGAAGGATGGACAATCCCGAGCGTGACTATGTTTTTCTCCGCGGCAGCTTTTACAAACACCGGCTGCCAGTTCTTCTCCTCCAGCAAAAGACAGTTCACTGGAGTTTCGGAAACGATCTCGAGTGACTTCGGCTCAGCTGTGTTCCAGCGAGCCGGTACCCAGTCCGCCATCGAAGTAAGAAGAAGCAGAGCGATCCACATTTCATTTCCTAATGTAAGCCGGAATCGGCCCGCTGACTACGGCCGAATTCATGCCGTTCAGTGTAGGATGAAGTGGGAGGTTTCTTGTCCAGCCTTCAAAGCCGGCTCTTTCCAATTCTTCTAGCGATCGGCAAGCTCGCGACCTTTGTCATTGTCTTTCTGGCCGCGTCAGCCGTGCTTGTCTCTATCCTCGAAATTGTTCCACCAGGAAATCTGCCATTCCGGTTCGCAGCAAACCTCGCCCCGGCCGTGGCTGCCATCTTCTCGAACTGGTTGTGCATGAGGCTTTTCGAGCATCAGCCGCTTCGCGAAATCGGCCTGAATTGGAGCGACCGAAATTTGCTGCTCGGGATCGCCGGCGGCGCCCTCTTCGCTGCCTTTGTGGTGGTGGGGCCGGTACTTGGAGGCGTCGCAGAGTTCCAGCAACGAGACGAGCCGTCCCTCAGCACTGGCTCCGCAGCAGGAATGATCGCCTTCCTTGCCGCTGCTGCTGCCGGCGAGGAGCTGCAGCTTCGCGGCTACCTCCTTCAGGCACTGATGCGGGCCGTTGGAGTGGCGCCCGCCATTATCCTGACGTCCGGATTATTCGGCGTCCTGCATCTTGGCAATCCAGCCGCCTCGTGGGCGTCCACGTTCAATACGATCCTGGCAGGCGCCGCTCTCGCGGTTGCCTTTTGGCGATCCGGCAGCCTCTGGTTTCCGATCGGAATCCACTTCGGATGGAATCTTGTTCTCCCGCTCGCCGGCGCCCCGCTGAGCGGTCTTATTATTCCCCTTACGGGGTATGAGCTTATCTGGCGCGTTGGACCCGTGTGGAGCGGAGGCGCTTATGGCCCGGAAGGCGGCGTCCTGACGACGGTTGCCTTTGCCCTTTGGTTCTTATGGATCTTCAAGGCCCCTCTCCACAGATTTACTCCCTATTTTCTGCGGAGCCTCTCAAACGCTACTCCTCCTGGCGATCTGCCTCCTCTTGAAGAATGGGGTCAGGATCCATCGGATCCTCGGGTGGAGGGGGATCGTCGTCGAGACGGTTTGCCGAGCTCCTCGCAGGATAATGCGTAGCATCTCCGTGAGCGCCGGGCTTCGGCTTTGCTCCGGGACTGCTGCCGTACTCCGGACGCGAGGCAGCTTTCTTCTGCGCATCGGATTTCAGCCCTCGCTTCAGGGAGGTCTGAGCCGGAGGCGCCTCCGGATGGTGGACGTCTTCGTCGGTTAAATCCGGAGAGGGGGCGGGCGTTCGATTCAAGTTCTTCACGATTCACTCCTTCCTGCCACCATGCCGCGAATCCTTGGAATAATCTGCCGGATGATCGGATTGTTCACTACGCCCCGGATTCGCGGGTTCGATCTTGAAAGCAGTGACAATCCGACCGATGTCGCCGCCTTCCCGGTCGTATCGGGCTTCTGCAACCCGTAAACGGCCAGGCCGCCGCCAAGTCCAACCATCAGAGCTGCGGTCGCCTTTCCGTAGACCGCCTCCTCGTCCTCTTTCAAAATGCCCGATACTTTCCCGGTGAACTTGGAAGTGCCGCGATACACCTTCGTTACAGCACGGCCAATGGTTCGAAGTCTCCTCTTACCCCGCTCCGGCTCGAGAAGGTAGACGAGCGTGGCTCCTACACCGAAACCGGCGAGGACTGCGATTGCTGCATTCTTGAGGTTCGGGTTCATGTCATCTCCTACGCTGCTTGATCTTTACAAGGCCGAAGGATAGGTCTCGGGCTCCGGAGTGACTGGTTCCGGAGGCCGGTCCAAAGGCTCAAGCGCAGTTGTCTCATCGAAGTGCAGGATCGCGTCGAACTGCGACCTGAGCTTTGCTTGAAAGTAGTGGCTGATTCGCTCGGTATCAGGCCGGTAGATCACCCCGATGGCGCGTTCCAGGCGCGGCTCTTCCAAATGCAGCAGGCTCTCGCCGTCGGGATACATGGTCAAGCCGAACTTGGGCATACGCAGCTCGTGGAAGAGTGCTTCATAACTTTCAGGGAGGGCCAGCCGGACTCGCATTGTCTCCGCCGGACCGTCCCATTGCGAAGCGGCGGTTACGGTGCCGGTATATGTGCTGAAGCCGATGAGGCGTGATTCGCGACGATGGCGCTCGCGTATCAACTGGCCGAGGTTCAACTCGCCCTGCCTGTTCATCTCCGTCGCCCTCGCGTCTCCTATATGGGAGTTATGCGCCCACACCACGACTTTCGAGACGCCGTCCTGGAGGAAGAGATGCTCGCGGAGCCGTTCGAGGGTCTCGACCATATGGCGATCGCGCAAGTTCCAGGAGCTGATGCGCCCCGAGAACATCGTCCTGTAGTACTCCTCGGCGTTGCGCACGAGAAATGCGTTCTGCTCCGCGAAGAAATACTCGTCGGCAGCGAGCCGCCCATCGCTCTCCTGGAACCGCCTTGCGTTTTCCTGCAGTTCAATCAACTGCTCAAGGACGGCCTGCTGGCAATTCTCTTCCAGGTCGAAGCCGGCCGCATATCCATATGACGCCGGATCCTCTCCGTGATGATCAAAGCAGGAGTAACGGTACCGGGCGCGTTGCGCTGCCTCCGGATCAACCGAGTCAAGATACCGGATCACTGCCTCGATCGATTCGAAAAGGCTGTAGAGGTCCAGCCCATAGAAGCCGGTCTTCGGCGCCTGTTCGAGCAATGCATCGTTGTGCTGGCGCAGCCATGCAATGAAATCGAGGACAACTGTGTTCCGCCACAACCACCGTGGGAAACGGTTGAAGCCCGAAAGCGAGTGGATGGCATGCCCGGCTTCTCCCTCTCCCCGGACATACCGGTTCACAAGATAGGCAGCCGGCCAGTCAGCCTCAACTGCAACTGCATTGAAGCCTCGTTCTTCAATCAGTCGCTTCGTAATCCGCGCTCGCTCGATGTAGAACTCCTGCGTGCCATGAGTAGCCTCGCCGAGGAGCACGATGTTGGCATCTCCGATGAGATCCAGTAGCGGATCATAAGCATCCGCGGTTTCTGTTATCGGCCACGCCGCCTCTGCAGTAGCGGCCGTGACCAGGTCGATTTCAGGGACAAACACTGGGATTTTCCTTGCCGCGATTTAGAGTGGCACGAAGAGTGCCAGAGGGATTTGTGGGCGAATTACTGGGCTTTTGTGCGCCACGCAAACTGACGGACGGGTAATTCTTACCGGAATGGCGAAGAAAAGTGATAGATCGGCCGCCCTTTGGGTGCCGCCGAATCCGACACTGCCCGAGCTGATTGAAGCATCGAAAGGCTGCCAGGGGTGCGATCTCTATAAGAACGCCACCCAGACTGTCTTCGGCGCTGGTTCGGCCGAGGCCCGGCTCATGCTTGTGGGCGAGCAGCCAGGCGATTATGAGGACCGCCTAGGCCAACCCTTCGTCGGTCCCGCCGGACGCGTACTCGATAAGGCCTTGGAGCAGGCAGGAATCGACCGGTCGCTGACTTATGTGACGAACACCGTCAAGCACTTCAAGAGCGAGCCGCGTGGAAAGAGGAGGATCCACAAGACGCCGACGGCCGCTGAAGTAGCGGCCTGTAAGCCTTGGCTTGAAGCGGAAATCGGAGTCATCCAGCCCGAAGTCATCGTCTGCCTGGGCGTGACGGCGTCCCATGCGGTTCTCGGGAAGACGTTCCGCCTGACCTTGCAGCGGGGTCAGGTCATTCCGCACCCTTGGGGACGGGTCGTTGCCACTGTTCATCCGTCCTCCCTGTTGCGGCTTGGCGAGGCGGGCCAACGCCGTGAGGAGTTCATGAGGTTTGTAGGAGATCTCAAGGTGGCGGCTCGCCTTCTCCGGAGCCCCGTCCCGTCGACTTAATCGCGTTCTCTGCGAAATTGCCGACATCAATCTCAAACGGCCGCATCTACGAAGGCGGGCTCACCTATGGCAGAGAATGCAGCACTCGAACTGATTGAGAGCCAGGAATGGCTCGAACCGGCGGCGAATCTCCTGCAGAAGGGAGTGGACGCGGCCTTCCGATCGGCCGGCGAATCCGGCCAAAAGGCGCTCAATTTTCTCCACGGAACATGGTTGGGACATCCGCTGCACGTCGCTCTGGTTGACCTCCCGGTGGGAGCATGGGCGACAGCGGGCATCATGGACGCATTGGAGGAAGCCACCGGGAACACGAAACACGGCCAAGCCGCGGATACAGCCATTGGCATCGGTATCGCCGGAGCCGTGCTGGCTGCCCTGTCAGGACTCGCGGACTGGCATGCAACGGACGGAGGCGCCCGGAGATTGGGTCTGGTCCACGCACTACTCAATGTGTCTGCTCTGGGTCTGTATAGCGCCTCCTTTATCATGCGCCGCCGGAACGGCGAGCGCGGCCAGGCCCGGAAGCTTTCCTGGGCGGGACTCGGCGTAATGCTCGCATCCGCCTACCTTGGCGGGGAACTTGTGTACGAGCATCAGGTGGGCGTCAACCATACCGCCGGCCAGACGTTCCCCAAGGACTTTATGCCTGTCTTGCGAGAAGCAGATCTCGCCGAAGGCGAGCTCAAACGCGTCGGGCCACCGCAAGGCCGCATTTTGCTGGCCAGGGTGAACGGCACAATCTATGCGGCTGCGGAAGTGTGCCCCCACCTTGGCGGCCCTCTCTCGGAAGGAAGGATTGTCGATGGTTGCGTTCAGTGTCCGTGGCACGGCTCAATGTTCTCCTTAAGAAGCGGCAAGGTCGAGCGGGGGCCTTCCACACACCCGATTCCTACACTGGACGTGCGCGTACACGACGGCCTCATCGAGGTGCGCGAATCCTCGAAGCAGGCGCTTACGGTGTAGCCTGCGGCCTCCGGGGGCAGTCCAACCTGCTGGAGGCCAAGGATGACTCGCAGGCAATGCGCGGCCTGCGGCGCGTACTCCTTCCATCTCGCACTCGACGCCTCCAGCGTCGGACACGAAGTCTGCGAAAGGGAGCGTTTCGTCACAGCCCGCGCCCGGCGTCGTCTCGCCTCAGCCGAGAGGAAGGATCTGCTCGATTTCGTGCACGGTTTCCCCTGCGCCATCCTCGTATGCGCTCATTGCGGCTTGCTGCGCCGCGATGAGTCCGATTTCAAACACGCGAGGACGTACGAGGAGGACCGGCATGACTTCGATCTGCTCAAGCACCTTCTCCCGCGCTACGTCACTTCCTTCCGCGAGAAGCTGCAAGCTTACCAAAGTCTCCTCCCGCCGAACGCGGAGGTCCTCGAAGTTTGCTGCCACGTGGGCGCATTTCTGCAGGCAGCCGAAGAGCGGAGCTGGCGCCCCTGCGGCCTGGATATCTGCAAGGACATTACGAATTTTGTGAAGGCTCAGGGGTGTTCCGTACACCGGGCAATCCTCGAAGAAGCGCCGCTCCGCGGCCGCCGCTTCGACGCCGTGTTCATCTGGAATTGCTTCGAACAGCTACCCGATCCGCTTACGACGCTGCTCCACGTGCGAAGGGCTCTGAAACGCCACGGACTGCTGGTCATTCGCGTGCCAAACGCCCTCTTCTACATCTCCTTCCGGCGATCCGGGGACGCCACGATTCGCCGTGCTCTCGGTTATAACAATCTGCTCGGCTTCCCGTATTTGACCGGCCATACGGTCGGCACATTGAATTTACTCCTGGCCAGAGCCGGCTTCCTTCCCGTCCAGGGCTTCAACTCGGAACTGATTACGATGCCCTTCCCCGATCTGGATCAAAGAGTCATCGAGGAGCAGGAGGCGGTGAGCAAGCTGGTTGTGCACCGGCACGTTCATGCCGCTATAAGCCCGGGTGCTTTGGCGGGCCCGTGGATCGAGATGATTTACCGCATTGGCAGCGCGGCTTAAGTGCGGCATCTACGCTCTGCCCTGACGGCCAACGGTCGACTCAAGCACATCGAAAAATACGTCGAGATCCTGCGGGCGCGTGTGGATGTGCGTCGAGAGGCGAAGCTGAGGACTTTGTATCGTCCAGATCCTTTTCTCCTTGCACGTCTTCCAGAGCGCCGTCAGATCGGCCTCCTTCGGAAGGCGAAACGTCACAAGCGCTCCGTACATGCGATCATCGTCGGGCGTGAGGAGTTCAAGGTAGGGCAAGCGAGCAGCCTTCGCCCGGGCGCTCTGCGCCAGTTGATGAATCCGGCTGTAGATGCGCTCCTCTCCAATCTGCTTGAAGAAGCGAAGCCCCGCAATCATGCCTTCGAAGATCGCGCGGTTGTTGGTGCCCACCATCATGAATCGCGCGGCTTGTAACTTCGCGTTGTCCCAATTCCCGGTCACCGTATTCGGCCAGAGGCGATCCTGCATCTCCTCGCGGACATAAAGGATGCCGCATCCGGCGGGAGCAAACATCCATTTATGCGGGCTGCCCGCATAGAAGTCGCAGCCGAGATCCGAGAGCTTCACTGGGATCTGGCCGTTCATGTGCGCCCCATCGACCACGGTGATCACGCCCTTCGCTCTGGCGGTATCGCAGATCTGGCGCACCGGCATGACAATCCCCGTGGCGCTGAGTATGCCGCTAAAGGCAAGGACCCGCGTCCGTGGTCCGATTGCCGAAATCATCACATCCGCCAGTTGCTCCGGGCTCTTCGGCGGTAGAGGAATCGGCACTTCCCGCACCGAGATTCCATAGCGCGCCTGCTTCATCAGCCACGGTGATCGGCCGCTGGGATGTTCCTGGTTCGTGAGCACGACTTCGTCGCCGGGGCGGAGATCGAGGCCGCCGGCAATGGTGCTGAGCGCCTCGGTCGCATTGTGCATGAAGGCGAGCTCTTCCTTCTTGCAGCCGAGAAACGCCGCCATTTCCCCACGGTGCTCGTCGAGCGTCTCATAACCCCATCGCGGATACTCATCCATGAGCAGGCCCGCCGAGCGCTCCATATATTCCGCCATCGCAGCCACGACGGGCTTGGGCGTTACGCCGAGACTGCCGTTATTTAGAAATACTCGCCACTCCGGCAGAAAAAACTGTTCCTTCCGGATCCGGCTCCAGTACCGCTCCGGCTCTCGCTCGAACAACCTGGTATCGGGCAGAGGCGCGGCGGCACGCACAATCCGGGGAGCGACTGCACCCAGCAGAGCAGCGGCGCCCAACATTTCGCGTCGTTTCATCGCAACCTCCGTCCCACACATTGTATGCAATTACCATAGCGAAACCGCTGTTATAGTCGAAATATGCGGATCGCCCGAACTGTGGTAGCCGTCGTAGCGCTGCTTACGCCGGTTTTCGCCAAGTCCCCTGTTTCTCACGAAGCAATCTGGTTGATGAAACGCGTCGGGCCGCCGGTGGTCAGTCCCAATGGGAAGTGGGTGGTCTTTTCAGTAACCGAGCCCGACTACGACGAGAAGCTGCAAAGGTCGGATCTCTGGATTGTCCCTACGGACGGATCCTCAAAGCCCCGGCAAATCACCTTCACGCGTGCCCAGGAATCCGACGTGGCGTGGAGCCCGGATAGCACACGGATCGCTTTTTCAGCCACAAGGGACCAGGACGAGGCATCGCAGATTTATGTGCTGAACCTGGCGGCTGGCGGAGAAGCGCAGCGCATTACGAACCTTTCTACGGGCGCCGCTTCCCCTCGGTGGAGCCCCGACGGTAGCAGACTGCTGTTCACGAGCATGGTCTATCCCGGTGCTGGGGACGACGCCGCGAACCGGAAGATCGCCGAGGAGCTCAAGTCACGCAAGTACAAGGCAAGAGTCTACGACGGCTTTCCGATCCGGTACTGGGATCGCTGGCTGGATGACCGCCAGGTCCACGTCTTCGTACAGGCGGCGGAACCGGGCGCCACGGCTAAGGATCTTTTGGCCGGCACCAAGCTGGTCTCGGAGGCGGGCTTCGGAGGACTCAGAGGATCCACTTCCGAGAGTCTGCAGCCGGTATGGGCGCCGGATGGCAAGTCGATCGTCTTCGTTGCAACCACTCGCAGGGACGCTGCCGCATACGCCGATGTCCCGACTCACCTGTACCGCGTCTCGGTCGAGGGCGGCGAACCGCAGGCCCTGACGAGCGGTCCCGATAGCTACGCGTCGCCGTCGTTCAGCCCGGACGGCAAATCACTCTACGCATTACACAACCGGAGCGGAGAAAAGCTGTATAGTCTCGACCGAATCGCCAGGTTCTCATGGCCTAATCCCACAACGCCTGTCATCATCACCGAAAAGACCGATCGGTCCGTTACCTCCTACGCCATCACACCGGATAGCAGCACCGTCTACTTTCTGGCGGAGGACGCCGGCCATGAAAAGGTTTATCGCGCATCGGCGAAGGGCGGCGACAGCGGGCTGGCCTTCGACATGTCATCCGGGGTTTATACAAACTTGACGATTCCCGCAAAGGCATCCGCACCTCTGCTGATTGCAAACTGGGAGTCCGCAGTGAATCCAGCTGAGGTTGTGCGAATCGATCCCGCCAAGGGAACGCACACTGCATTGACGAGTTTCAATGCGGCTCGCGCGGCGGAAATCGACTGGCAGCCTCTGCGGCACTTCTGGTTTACTGCCAGCAACGGAAAGAAGATTCACAGCATGATCGCGCTGCCGCCGGCCTTTGACGAGAACAAAAAGTATCCTCTGTTTGTGCTGATGCACGGCGGGCCCCACACAATGTGGCGCGATCATTTCTTCCTTCGCTGGAACTATCACCTGATCGCCCAGCCCGGCTATGTCGTCCTGCTGACCAACTACACGGGCTCGACCGGCTTCGGCGAGAAGTTCTCGCAGGACATTCAGGGAGATCCGCTCGCGGGCCCTGCAAAGGAGATCAATGAAGCGGCCGACGAAGCGATCCGCCGGTTCCCGTTCATCGATGGGTCCCGGCAGGCTGCCGGCGGCGCAAGCTATGGCGGGCACCTTGCGAACTGGATGCAAGCCACGACAACCCGGTACAAGTGCCTCGTCAGCCACGCCGGACTGATCAACCTGGAATCACAGTGGGGAACCAGTGACACGATTTATCACCGCGAGGTGATGAATGGCGGGCCGGTCTGGGAACAGGGCCGGGTCTGGCGCGAGCAGAATCCGATCCGGTTCGCAAAGAACTTCCGTACGCCGATCCTCTTGACCGTGGGCGAAAACGACTTCCGGGTGCCGCTGAACCAGACGCTCGAAAACTGGAGCGTACTCCAGCGGCTGCAAATTCCGAGCCGGCTGATCGTGTTCCCGGAGGAGAACCACTGGATCAGGAAAGGTGAAAACAGCCGCTTTTTCTACAACGAGCTGCATGCCTGGCTGAAAAAGTATCTCAACTAACCAGGCAAAGCGGCTTTCAACAGTGGAAAGACAGCCTGGACAAACTGTTCGCCCAGCCGCAGGGCCGGGCCGTGGTCGCTACCCGTAAAAGGAATGACGACGCGCACGAGAGCCGTATCCGTCCGGTTGTAGCGAATGGCGTCGGCGACTACGTAGAACTTCGCGACATACTCATTCGCCACGACGCGATTGCGTGACTGGTACCAGTAAAGCACCAGACTGCGTTCGTCGCCCTTCTGCACGATGTAGCGATTGACTTCAATCGACTGATCCGAGCCGGGAACCGAGATGCTGACTATTCCCGAAAGCTCCGGGACCCAGCCGCTCCCGGGAAGGCAATTCTTCGGCGAATGCGGAGCCTGTCCCGCTCGCTGGCTCTTAAAGAAAGCAATAAAGAGATTGGCGAGACCGGAGGAGCTGTAGTACGTGCGCGAGAGGATGTCGTCGGCACGAAGCACATCTAGAATCTCCTTCTCAATCACGCCTTCTTGATAAAGGCTCCAATCACCGACAGTAGTGGGGAAAGTGGAAAGCGGCGCAATGGAAGGCGTTGCCTCCTGCCGCGAAAAGCCATAAAACACGGCGGATTGGACCACAAGCACGAGCGTCAGAATCCGGGCGGAGCGAGACCGGAGAAACTCAGGCATCCTTTTCGGCCCCTCCCCCAACGAGCTTGATCACCCGCCTCAAGACACGGTGGAAGACAATCAGAGAAATCAGGGCGGTCATGAAAATCACCCAGCCTTCCGCCGTATGAAAAAAGCCCTGCGCCAGCTCCGGCTTAAATTCGCTTAGGATTCCTGTCAACGTGACCCGGCCGGAATTCGCCAGGATGGCGATCGGGACCGTCGACACGAAGAGCAAAGCTCGCATGCGCTTACTGTCTTCGGTAAAGTATCCGTAAATCAGCGAAAGAAATGACAAGGAGAGCAGAGAGCGAATCCCGCTGCACGCCTCAACAACGTTGAGTCTCTGGCTGGCCAGTTCCAGAACATTCCCCTCTCGCAGCACCGGAATCCCTAATGTACTCAGCACAACTTCGGCGATCCGGCTTGCGAGCAACTGAAGCGGGAATGTGATCTGGTTATAAATGATCGCCGGCAAAGGAACCATAAAAAGGAGCAGGAAGAGGGGGAAGGCTAGAATCCGTAGGACGGCTGTGCCTGCCATGAACCACACGGAGCCGACTACAGAGATCACGAAAGCCGTCCGCGCCAGAAACAGTTCGGCCCCAAGCGTCGCGACGAGAAGCTGCAAAGCCCCCCAAACCACCAGGAGCAGCCCCAGGTAGTTTGGCTTAATTGGCTGGGCCAGAACCTCATCCTTGCGTTTCCAGGCGATGTAAGCTGCAAGCACCGGGACAAAGAACCCGTGACCCATGTCTTCATCGCTGTTCCACTGATCGACCAACCGGGCAAGTACCGGTGCGTAGGCTGTGATCAGCAGGGACGCAAACCAAACAAGCGAAATCCATGGCACCGGGTGCTTGCGGATTCTGGTCACGATATCTGCAGGAGCAGCCATGGTTCCTCGCTAGCGAAGTAATAGTTTAGAATGCCACAAGATTGGGCCAAGTCCGGGGAGAACTTTCACTCGGGGCGATACAATAGTGAAGTGTTGACCTCACGCATCCTCTGGATGCTGTTCTGCGCAGGCGCCTTCCTGTGGCCCCTCTGGGCGCAGCCTCCAATCTATCCCCTAAAAGACATCCGGCCCGGGATGAAGGGCGTCGGCAAGACCGTTTTCCGGGGTGACAAGATTGAGGACTTCGACGCGGAAATCCTGGGCGTACTCGAGAACATCGGCCCGAAACAATCGATCATTCTTGCAAGGTTATCGGGCGGTCCGCTCGCCTCGACCGGCGTGATGCAGGGCATGAGCGGAAGCCCCGTCTATATTGAGGGGAAACTGGCGGGAGCAGTCGCTTTCGCCTTTTCGTTTTCCAAGGAACCGATTGCCGGTATTCGTCCAATTGAGGAGATGTTGACCGTTCCCCAGCACGGGCCGGTCCGTTCCATTCGGGCGAGCCTGCCCTGGAACACGGATTCGAAGACAGCCGATCTTACCGCGATGTTGCCCCCGCCTCCTTCCCCGCTCGGCGGCGAGGCGAAGCTGATCGAGATTGCGACACCGGTCTCATTCGCAGGCTTTACGGAGCGGACGCTGGAGTTTTTCGGACCGAAGCTCCGGGCACTCGGCTTGGAACCACGGCAGGGCGTCGGCAGCGGCGCTCCTCGCTCGACCGCATTGGGCAATCCCTCCGCATTGAAGCCCGGCTCAATGATCAGCGTTCAGCTCCTGTCCGGCGATATGGCCGTGGGAGCAGACGGAACGGTAACGCATATCGACGGCAACCGCATCTACGCCTTTGGCCACCGTTTTCTCTCGATTGGGAGCACGGAGCTGCCCTTCGCGCGCGCGGAAGTCCTGACGCTTCTGCCCAACCTCTCTACGTCCTTCAAGATTTCAACCGCCAAGGAGTGGATGGGTACGATTACACAGGATCGCAACGTGGCCGTCGCGGGAGAACTTGGCCGCCGCGCGACTCTCGTGCCGGTGTCCATTACAGTCAAGCATCCCAATCGAGCCAAGGACCACAGCTACCGCATGTCGATGGTAAACGACCGGTTTCTGTCCCCCCTCCTTATCCAGATGGCCATCTTCTCCGCGATCGACGCTACGGAGCGCACCGTAGGCGCCTCAAGCTTTGCGATAAAGGGATCGATTGAGCTCGATGGCGCGGACCCTATCCGGATCAGCAATATGTTCGCAGGGGATGTGAACGTGCCCCTGCAGGTTTCGATGGCGGGAGCAAGCCCGCTCGCCTATGTCCTGCAGAGCAGCTTCTCCGACCTGAAACTGAAAAGCGTCTCCCTCGCGATTGAAGCATTCGATCAGAAGAAGCAGTTGGAAATTGACGAGGTATGGGCGTCGCGGCAGCAGGTCCGGCCGGGTGAAACCATCGAGATTACTGCGGTACTGCGCGGCGAGAACGGACAGGAGGTATCGAAAACCGTCGCCTGGACGGTGCCGATTGGAGCGGCTTCAGGCCCGCTGTACTTTACTGTAGCCGATGGCGCGACTACCAATCTTTCCGAATACCGGCGCTTTCTGACCGAGCAACCTAAAAGCCCCGCGCAGCTCGTGTCATTCCTGAACCGTTTACGGGAGAACACCGGCGCCTATGTCCGCATCTGGCGGCCGGATGCCGGGTTTCAAGTGCAGGGGGAAGACTTGCCCTCGCCACCCCCTTCCGTCGCCTTGATGCTTGCGAAACAGCAGGGGGCTGTTCCGCAGGCTGCCAACTCCAAGTTGGATGAACTGGCAATTCCGGTGGGCAGCGCGGTGATTTCCGGGGCAAAGACAATTCAAGTGGAAGTTAAGGAATGAAACCCTCCAGACTGCTGACAGCGCTCGCGCTGCTGCCAGCGCTCCACGCGGCCAGCACAACCACCTGGGAACTGAACAGCTACGAGGATTTCCTTCGCGGCAAGTTCTCGGGCGTCTCGCTCTCGCGCGACGGCCGCCTGACCCTGGCTCCCCAGTTGGAGACACTCTTCGCCTCGGATCAAGCCGCGGTTTGGTGCATGGACAAGGCGCCCGACGGGACGCTCTATCTGGGAACGGGACATCGAGGCCGCATCTACAAGGTGGATCCGTCCGGAAAGGCCTCCCTCTTCTGGACAGCCAACGAACCCGAAGTCTTCGCCCTGGCAATCGAGTCAACCGGTGTCGTCTACGCTGCTACCTCACCCAACGGAAAGGTCTACAGGATTGAGAAGGGGCAAGCGTCGGAGTATTTCGCCCCCGGTACGACCTATATCTGGTCGCTTGCGATCGGCAAGGATGGATCGCTCTATGCAGGCACGGGCGCGGGCGGCCGCATTTTCCGCATTACCGGCCCGGGCAAGGGCGAAGTCTGGTATGACACTGGTCAATCTCATGTCACGGCGCTGGCGGTCGATGCACAAGGCAGGCTTCTCGCAGGGACAGAGCCGAACGGAATTCTGTACCGGATATCGGCGAAAGACAAAGCGTTCGTTCTGTACGACGCGAATCTGCCGGAAATCCGGTCCATCGTGCCCGCGCCGGACGGATCCATATACGCTGCAGCGCTTGGAGGCGCTGTTGCCAGGCAGGCAGGATCTGTTCCAGCCTCGTCTCTCCAGACCGGGGTCGGCGCCGTCGTCGCTACAAGCACGTCAATCACAGTGACCGACGCGCAAGCGGGGATTGATTTGAAGAAATCCGACCCTTTGAAACAGCCCACCCAGGTCACACCGCAGGTGACCAGCACCTTTGCGGCAAGCACCGAAATGCTCGGCGTCGAACGTTCCGCCGTCTATCGAATCCATCCGGACAACACCGTTGAAACGCTGTGGACCTCCAAGGAGGAGAACGCCTACGACCTGGTCGCCTCGAACTCAGGGCTCCTCTTCTCTACCGACGTTCAGGGACGCATCTATCAACTGACGCCGGATCGGAAGGTAACGCTGCTCCAGCAGACAAACGAGGCTCAGACGACGCGCCTGATGGAGACCTCGGCTGGGCTCGTGGCGGCGACAGGGAACATCGGGAAGCTCTTCCGGCTGCGCACTGGCATTGCCTCAAGCGGCACCTACGAATCCCCGGTACATGACGCGGGAAGCGTGGCGCGCTGGGGGAGGATCAGTTGGAGGGCGGAAGGCGCCGAGGGCTTGAAGTTCCGAACCAGGACAGGAAATTCAGCACGCCCGGACCGCACCTGGAGCGAGTGGTCCCAACCAATGACGGATCCGAGCGGCTCGCCGATATCCAGCCCCAACGCACGGTATATCCAATGGTCGGTCGAATTCTCCCCAGTCCAGAAGGGATCGCCTGCGCTCGAGTCGGTAACAGTCGCCTACCTGCCGCAAAACACGCCGCCAGTCATCCAGCATATAACGGTTACTACTCACCCTTCAGCAGGCGCTCCAGCTAAGCCGGCGACTACAAATACCGGCTCCATGAGCCCCTACAGCATCACGGTCACGGACACCGGAGAACCTGGCGCCACCTCGGGAACCAGCAGGCCCACGCAGGTCCTCACCCGCACCGCCAGCCAGCACATCGCCATCACCTGGCAGGGCGAAGATTACGACGGGGATCGTCTGCTCTACTCGCTGTACTTCCGGGGCGAAGGGGAACAGAACTGGAAGCTGTTGCGGGCCTGGTTTCCGGAAAACACTTACCAAATCGAAGGCGACGTCCTCGCCGACGGAAAGTACTTCTTCCGGGTAGTCGCCTCGGACCGTTCCAACAATGCAGGAGACACGGCGCGGGAAGCCGAAGCCATCAGCGCCCCGGTCGTGATCGACAATACACCGCCCGTTGTAACAGTTGGGACAGCCCGGCGGGCAGGCTCGCTCGTAGAGTTTGAAATGCGCGCGTCGGATTCCACCAGTTCGATTCGCCGCGCAGAGTATTCGGTAGACGCCAGTCCATGGATCCCCGTAGAAGCGGCGGACGGAGTCACGGACAGCCCGCAAGAGGAGTTTTCGGTGCGGATCGACGGGCTCTCTCCCGGCGAGCACCTCATCGTTCTCCGGGTATTTGATTCGGCCGGTAACGCAGGCCTCGCGAAGGTCGTAGTCCGCTAAACTTCCTCAAAAGGCCTGACCGATGCTAAAGAAAAATTGGCCGATGCTCTCGCCTGGCCTGCGATCCAGCTTAAAACCGTAGTCGAAGCGCAGCATGAAGAACGGGGTCCGGATGCGGAGCCCGAACCCCGCGGACTTCCTCACGTCGAACGGATTAAAGTCCTGCCAGCGTTCGTAGACGTTGCCCATATCGACGAAAGCGACTCCGTCGAAAACACGCCAGATTGGGAATCGGAGTTCGTTGTTCAGAATAAATACGGCCTCACCTCCGACCGGCTCTCCGGCTACCATAGGACCAACACGGTTTTGACGGAAGCCGCGGATCGTCGTGCCGCCTCCCGCAAAAAACCGCTCAGAGGGAATGAGTTCCTGCCCCCCCAACCCTGATCCCAGCCCTGCCCGCACGCCAACGGCATAAAGAAGCCTCGGACGCCGGATAGCGGAAAACGGGACCTTCACGGGCTCCTGCAAGGGGAAGTAGCGGAAGTATTGCGTAAAGGAACGGACAAACCGCAGCTCAGAACCCAGCCAATCCGGCGCAAATTCAACAGCCTGGGACAGAAAGGAACCCCGCGTGGGCTCCAGGATGTCGTTGCGGGTTTCGCGCGTCAGGGTGGCAACCAGCGGGGCAACGCGCGTAGTGACATCGAAGGGAAACAGCGGATCCGGTTCCCGTTCCCGCGTGGAGTCGCGCTCGATACGATAGCCGGCGGTAAGCAGGTAGTGGTCGCGGAAGCGGGTCTCCGCCTCCACCGAGAAGCCGATACGATCCGTAATAAAGGGATCCATAACCTCCCGGATAGCAAACGCGACGCCTGTGAGCTTCAGCGGGAACCGGAGCAGATACGGTTGACCGAAATAGAGCCTCGCTTCCTGTAAATCTGAATCATACCTTGCTCGAAGTCCGAGCGTCCGCGCCCCGCCGATCGTATTGTAAGTCTTTAGATCAAGGATAAATCCAGGGCCGCGTTCCGTGTCGTAGTAGCCTCCATAGCGAATCTGATACGGTTGAACTTCCTCCACGACGACCTGCAGTGCAACCGGACGCTGATTGGGAGGCAGATAATTTGCACGGGGCAAATCCACCACCTCGACCTCAACCAACCGGAAGGCGCCCGTCAGGTATAGGTTGCGGCGGGCCCGGCTGAGAGTTTCTCCCAGCAGCACGTCCCCCACGTCGAATCCCAATTGCGAACGGACGAGGCCCACGCTGGTGTATTCCGTGCCTTTGATCTCGATGCTTTGGACTACCCGCTGCTGGCGCTCGTTGATCTGGAACAGAAGGTTGACGACCGGCGGATCTTCCAACTGGGTGACTGTGTAGGTGATTTCGGTGTCGACGTACCCCAGGTCCCTGTACGCATCCTCGACCTCCGAGTAAATGCTCTCGCGCAAGTTCGGCGTAAACACTTCGCCCTGCTGGGCGGAAATGCGCGCCCGAAGCTCGCCGGCTGTCAGCGCCGTGTTGCCGTCAAAGTCGATCGTTCCCAGGCGGAAGCGCGATCCCTCCTGAATCGGGATGAGCACTTTTCCGGTCCGGGTTGTGGCGTCGAGCTGATAGATGGGCGGTTTCACCGCTGCTTGGAGGAAGCCGTTCTCCCTGTAGTAGCCGCTCAGGAACTCCGCAACGTCGTCCCCGCGCGTGTAGATCTCGACGTCCAAATCTGCGTCATCAAGAGCCTTCCGAAGCTGATCCGGCTTCAGTCCATTGGCGCCCTCGAAGACGATGCGCACGTCTCTGTACTGGATGCCGGGCCGAATCTCAAACAAGACACGCTTCACGAGGGCGTTGGGCGTCGCGATCTGGTAGGTTACCGAGGGTCGTAAGAATCTGCGTCGAATCAGAGCCTCCTCGATAAGCGCGACGGAGTCCTCCGCGCGCTGCGTGTCGAAAACACCCCGGTGCCACTGCTCTCGAACCTGCTCCTGCACGCGCTGCGGCACCTGCCAGCCCTCATAGACAAATTCCACATGCGGCCCTTCGATGATGTGCACCACCAGATCCACGCGATTGCCGGAGATACTCCGTTCCAGCCGGATCCTCGACTCAACGAACCCCGCCTCGACATATTGCTTTTCCAACCGGTCCAGGCCGTTTCGAATTTCAAAGAAGTCGTAGCGGTCATCCGGATCGACCCCTAGACGGCGGGCGAGTTCGCGGCTCGTAAATTTCATGTTGCCCTGGAAGGCGACGCTCGCGATACGACGCTCGTCGCGAATATCGATTGGCCGGAAGGGCGCTCCGCCGAAGCGGTGGTCGTGACGGAATTCGAGGCGGTAGGAATTGTCCTGCTGCTTGATGCTCCGAACAAAGAATCTGCGGGAGAAATCGTACTCGGTAATCCAAATCTGATTGCCCGGGTCCGCGAGGTCCATTGAATAAATCAAGCTGAGACGGCGGGACAGGTCCTGCCCGATTGTAAGTCTGGCAGTCGGGCTCACTTCAGGAGCGATCAGAGAGGGATCGATGCGAATGGTGCTCAATCCGAGGATCTGCTCAAACTGCTGCGTCACACGCCCGGTCACAGTGCCGGCAAGCAGCGAGAGAACCTGTTCGGGCGCAACGACCGTCGTCGCTGCCTGTGCCTCATCCACCCTGCGCCCGGTGAGCAACAGCGCCAGGACCTGGGACTGCGTGAGGCTCGGATCATCCGCCGTCAGCGTCGTCTCGATGGCTCCGATCTCACCGGTGACCTGCATCGAGATTTCATAGCCGGTCACCTCCGTTCGAGTCAGGACGTCGAAGAACGGCTGGATGCGCTGCTCGCTGACGAACGTGATCTCCGCATGCTCAACGATAAACCGGCGGTCGGAAAGGAAAATTTCTCCGCCCTCTTCAATGCCGAGGCGCCCGGTGAGGCCCGGCCTGTTATAAGTGCCGACAAGACGAAGATTCGCCGTGACCTCGGCTCGGATCAGATTGTTGTCGAAGACCAACGGCTCGACGGTTTCCACGCCGATATTCAACTGGAGGTTCTGAAGGAGTTTGTTTGGCTCCTTGCCGAGATCCACTGGCCCGCCACCTCGGAGGCGCCTCATAATCTGTTCATCGAAAAATATGTCCCGGCGGTACGTCCCCTCCTGGATTCTCACAGTGCCTTCAAGCGCCAGTTGCGATCCGGCGGAGACAAGACGCAGATCGGCGTTTGAAACCGTACGGAGGCCTTCGGGGTATTCGAGAAAAACACCTTGAGCCGAAACATTAATGTTGATGTCCTGCGCCCCTCCCCCCGCAATGCGAAAGCCGCCGAAACCGGTCAGAGTGCCTCCGTTCGCCACACCTCTTAGCGTCGTGATGTTGACCCGATCTCCCCTCAGCTCCATCCGGAGCTGTAGGTTCTCGATCGCGAGCCTCGGCTCATCGAGCGCCACTTGTGCATCGGCCAGCTGAACAAAACCGGCAACCTGCGGCTGGCTGAGAGTGCCCGTTGCCGCTATTTGTATCTCAGCAGGCCCTTGCGCGCGAATCTTCGGCGCCAGGAACGCAAGTATCGCCGCATCCGTCGTCCCCTCGAGCAAGACGTCCAGATTTTGCGCGCCTCCGAGCTCCGCGCCGCCTCTCAGGACCAGGTTGGTGTCGGGGCCGGTCAGCACGAACCGCTGAATGCGGGCCACCCCGTTGCTGACCAGGATCGTCGCGGGCTGGTCCTGCTCGATCCGGTACCGTCCGAGCTCCACATTCAATTGCCGGAATGCCGCCAGCGCCTGCAACTGGCTGAGGTCGAGGCTTGGCGAGGAGCCTTGCACGCGAAACGACACAACGCCGGCAACCTGTTCTGGAAGAATCTGAAATGCCAACAGCTGGACGTTGTCGACATCAGCGGCAAACTCGAGGGGACCGCTTCGCGCTCCTGCGATCCGGTTCGCTACCTCCGCGGGAAGCAGCCCAAGAGGCAACCGCCCCGTGCCCGTGATCGTTGCCGGACCCCAATCCGCAGTCAGACGCTCAATCGCCGCTTCTCCCCCTCGGATGCGGGCCGAAAGATTGATGTTGTAAAGAGGGGGAACTCGTGCGTCTGCAGTCGCCAGGGTTCCGCCCGCGAGAGTAAGCGAACCCGCTGGCTCCATTTGTTCCAGACTGCCGCGAATGGAGACGTCAAGATGAGCCTGTCCCGACGAAAGAAGCTGGCGTTCCGGAGGCAGCATCGAGATCAACGTGGGCAGGTCGATGACTCCGGTCATGCGCATCTCTCCCGGCTGGGCAGTGGCGTCCAGTGGAAGGTTCCCGGATAGTTGAATGGCGGAGTTTCCGCTGGTAAGGACAATCGGACGAGGTATGGTGAAGCGGCGATTGGCAAATTCCACGAAGCCAGGCTGGTCGAGGCAGATCGGCATGCTTCGATACCGAATGCTCAGCTCCTCGATCTGAGCTTGCACTACCATGTCCTGCCACTGATCGAGGTTGCCCCAGATCTCTGCCCTCGCCGTCACCAAGCCGGTAAAGCCGGGCAGATAGACCGGCAACTGCGCAAGATCTGTGTTGAGCGCTTCGACCTCGATGACCGCCGGGTACGGACTGTAAATACTCGACGTCCCGGTAGCAGTGAGGTTATACGCGGGTACGCGAAAAGAGAATTGGACCTCCTGCTTCGCGATCTCTGCTGTTGCCGTGACGGCGCCGACCTGCTCGCCGTTCACACAGAGGCTGTTCACATCAAGGCGGGCGACTGCCTGTGGATCGGCAAGCGTGCCTGCCCCCTCAGCGGTGAACGTCACAACGCCGCTCGCGAATCCGACGTCCGGGATTCGGGCTTGCCGCACTAACAGGTCCGATCCTTCGGCCTCAAAGGCGTAGTCGCTAGTATCAAGAGCTAAGCTTCCTTGCGCAGCCAGTGCGCCCCCGGTGGGCTGCCTGATGCGGAACTCCTCGAGCGTGAGAATCCTTTGTTCGAGGCGAGCGTCGATCCAGAACTCGCCAAGGTCCTCCCCATATGCCTTGAGGCCGTCGCCTTGCACGGTTCCTAAAATCAGCGGATCCTGCACCGGGCCTGTCACTACGAAGTCCGCGAAGAATGTGCCCTCGATGGGGATCTGCGCCTGGCCGAAAGCCCGCAGCACGGATTGGATTTCTCCATCGTCCACATTGGCTGTGAGATTCAGTTCAGGCTGCCGCCCTCGAAAATCAACCGTCCCCTGGGCAAAGGCGAGCTGCTCCCGCCATCGTATGGTTGAAGCCGCGACCGTGACGACTTTATCCGCGTACCTAACCTGCGCATCGAAGTCGATCCCCTGAAGCTGCGCAACAGTAGCGCCGCTTGTGACCACCGTTGCCGCGAACGCCGGGCGCCGGAGCGTTCCCTCAAGGCGGACGGATGCCGACAGGGGGCCATCAACGACGACGCCAAAAAGCGGTTGGCGGCGTCCGAGAAAGGCCTGCAAGCCGCGCAGAATTCTGCTGATCGACTCCGCTTGCACGCGCAGTTCGCCCCCAAGATCTCGATAGCCGAGCAGCGTGACTGGCCCTTCGAGGCGGGACGCCATGGTCAGCAGCGGCTGCAAATTCGCAACGATGACGACCTTTCGTCCAACAAGCTGCTCCGGCTGATAGGCGAGGGCGATCCCTGCGACAATCGAACGCGGCTGCGCTTCACCGATGTCGACATACAGGTGAAGCAGCTTGTCAGCGCCCTTGACGCGCTCCGCCGACTTCACCAGACCGACGCGCAAGTCTACTTTGGCGAAGTCGTCGATTGAAATCGGCTCGGCGATGGGCTGCATGACTCCTTCTTCGGCTTTTGCCTCCTGGGCGGGAGGCGGCGCCTCGGGCTGGCCGAGAAGGCGCGCCTGGTAGGCTTTCTCTTCGGCTTCCAACTGCCAGAGCTTGTCTACGGTCTCCTTGAGATCGACGCGCGGGAACAGTGTCGCCGGCTCTCCAATGCGCTGCCCGGGCAGAAGCTGCCCCCAGTCAAGCCCCTCCAGCGTGACTGAGTCAATCGCGTCCGGCATTCCGAGCTGCAGCCAGATCCGCTCTGCGGTTTGCGGGAGAATCGGAATCAGGAGCGTCGTGGCGATGCGCAAGACCTCGGCGGCCGAATAGAGGACCGTGTCGAGTTGCGCGCGCGCCTCCTCGCCCTGCTTTGCCAGCTTCCACGGCGCCTGCTCGACAATGTACTTATCCGCCGCGGAGATGAGGCCCCAGATTGCTTCGAGGCCGCGTGAGAAGTCCAGCCTGTCGAATGCCTGAACCGCCGATGAGATGGCGTCGCGAGCAGGCTGCGCAAGCGGAGGCTCGGCGATTGCCGGTTGCGGGACGACGCCTTGCCGGTACTGGCGGATCATGCTCAGAGTGCGGCTGGAGAGATTGCCCAGGCCGTTCGCGAGGTCGGAGTTGTAGCGTCCGACGAGCGCGTCATAGCTGAAGCTGCCATCCTGGCCGAAGACCACTTCGCGAAGGAGGAAGTAACGCAGGGGGTCGGCGCCCAGCACCTTTACAATCGGTGTCGCGCGCACGAGGTTGCCCCGGGACTTGCTCATCTTCTCGTTTTCAAACAGCAGCCATCCGTGCGCGAAGAGCTTCTTCGGCAGAGGCAGCCCGGCGGCCATCAAAAACGCCGGCCAGTAGATGGCATGGAAGCGGAGAATTTCCTTGCCGATCAAGTGAAGGTCAGCCGGCCAGAGAGGCTGACCGGACGTCGATGTTTGCCCGTTGACCGCGCTCATGTATGTCGTCAGGGCATCGAACCACACATAGAAGACGTGGTTGCCTGCAACTGGCAGTGGGATGCCCCATTTGATCGTGGTGCGGCTGATTGAAAGATCGGTGAGGCCTTTGCGCAGGAAGGCAAGGACTTCGTTGCGGCGGGTCTCCGGCTGCACGAAGTCCGGATTCTTTTCGTGGAACTCTTCGAGGCGCTGCTGAAACGCCGACAGCTTGAAGAAGTAGTTCTCCTCCGTCACCGTCTCAGTCGGACGGCCGCATTCCGGACATGGATCTCCCGGCTTGGCGTCGCTCACGTAGAGCTCGTCGAAGACGCAGTATTGACCCGTGTAGGAGCCTTTGTAGATGTAGCCTGCGTTGAGACAAAGCTGAAACAAACGCTGCACGACCTCCGCATGTTCCGGCGTAGAGGTCCGGCGGAACCGATCTATGCTCAATCCGAGGATTTCCCACTGCTTGCGGAACTCCTCGGCTACGACGTCGGTGAACTCTTGCGGCGTCTTCCCGGCCGCCTCGGCGGCGCGTTCAATCTTCTGTCCGTGCTCGTCAGTGCCTGTGGTGAGAACCACCTCGTAGCCCTGCATCTGCTTGAAGCGCTTGATTGCATCGGCGGCGATCGTGGTGTAGGTGTGGCCGATATGCGGCGCGGCGTTGACGTAGTATATGGGCGTTGTGAGGTAGTATTTCGGTTTCATCGCGACTGTTTCAGATAAGCGTAGGTTGCTTCCGCCAGAATCGTTTTCAATGGCGTATTCGTTTCGAGGGCCAGTTTGCGGCAGTCATCGTACTCGGGCGAGGCGGCGCCGTCTCCCTCCGAGATCTTCATCCGCACTTTCCCAAAACGCGTCTCGACCTCTTCGAAACGTCTCGGCTGGATACGCCTTTCAGCGGCATAAATCCGAAGGCCAAGGGTGGTCGTTTCGCGGAGGATCAACGCGGCGATCCGCTCCTGATCCTCCGGACGCGTTAGGGCCCGGAGCAAGACGCCTGGTCGGCTCTTCTTCATGAGAAGCGGCTGGAGAGTGACGTCGAGCGCGCCTGCCTCGAACAGGCGGTCCATTGTGTAGCCGAGGACCTCCGGCGTCGCGTCGTCGACGTTCGCCTCCAATACGGAGATCGTGACGGCTTCCGGGGCTCGGCTATCCTCGCCGACCAGCACGCGCAGCACGTTCGCCTGCTCTTTGAAGTCTTTCGTGCCCGAACCGTAGCCGATGGACCGAATTTTCATCGGCGGCGGCGGACCAAAACCGCGCGATAAGGTAGCAGCGATCGCGGCGCCGGTCGGTGTTGCGAGCTCGGTCTGCGGCCCTCGGGAGTAGATGGGTTTGCCGATCAGGAGCGCGGCTGTTGCCGGAGCGGGAACGGGCAGTGTTCCGTGATCCGTCTCGACGGTGCCGCTGCCCACGTTGATTGGCGAACAGTAAATCTCCTGGATGCCCAGGGAGTGGAAGGACCAGCAGGCGCCAACGACATCGCAGATGGAATCGACCGCGCCGACTTCATGGAAGTGCACCTTCTCAATCGGAATTCCATGCACGGCCGCCTCGACTTCCCCGATGCGCTGAAAAACGGCAGTCGAAGTCTCCTTTACGGCGTCCGGGAGCGGCGCCGCATCAATCATCTTCAGAATGTGGGAAAGATGCCGGTGTGACTTCGCTTCACCGCCCGTGATGTGAAACTTCGTCGCGGTGATTCCCTTACGTTTGGTTCTCTCGGCAGAGAAGCTTGCTCCGAGTCCGAGGCTTTCGAGCGCGCGAATCAGTCCGTCGCAATCCGCGCCCGCATCAAGGAGAGCGCCGATTGTCATATCGCCGCTGATACCAGAGAATGCATCCAGATAGCAGATCTTCATCAGAGTAACTTAGGCAGAATTTCGCCGGCCTTGCCTTGAATCGAACAGTCCACCATTGACGAAAACGGCGTCTCTTCGAGATTTACTTCCACAACCTTCGCTCCGCGCGAGGCTGCCAGCGGCACCAATCCCGCAGCGGGATAGACAACCGCCGACGTGCCGACCACGAGCATTACGTCAGCGTTTTGCACTGCTTCTTCGGCCTTCCGCCATACATCTGGCGGCAAAGGCTCACCAAACCACACGACGCCTGGCCTCTGAATCCCTCCGCATTCGCAGCGCGGAGGCTGCGTCGGCGCCTGCTCTCCAGGCTGGCGGATGACTTCGGCCCCGCACACCGTACACCGATCCGTCCAGATATCGCCGTGCAGTTTCAAAATCTTTCGGCTTCCAGCCCGGTCATGAAGGCCGTCCACGTTCTGTGTAATTAGTGTGAACCGTGGAATGCGGCGTTCCAGTTCCACCAAAGCGAGGTGACCCGGATTGGGCTCGGCTGCCGCGATTCGCTCGCGGCGCCACTCATACCATTCCCAAACAAGGATAGGGTTCCGGGCAAAGGCTTCCGGCGTTGCGAGTTCCTCCGGGCGAAAATTCCGCCAAAGTCCCGCAGCACCTCGAAACGTAGGAATCCCGCTTTCGGCTGAGATTCCAGCCCCTGTTAACACTGCCAGCGACTTTGCGCTTCGCAGCCACTGACTCGCTTTCTCCAAGCATCCATTATGCAACAAGCACCTGATACTTCCTGCTCATGGGCGCTGTGGGGCTGAAACACTCACTGCGCAGGGATCGTCCTACCCGTGGGAGAAAGGAATGGGGCGGATTGCGGACTGCGCAGCAGGAGGATGGAATGAATGGATCACTCAGAACTTGCAGTTATGTAGGGCTTGGCGCTGGCCTGATGTACTTCTTCGATCGCGATCGCGGAAAGCGGCGCCGGGCACTGGCGCGCGATAAAGCCGTCCGGCTCTTGCATTGGACGCGGTCCGGCTTTCAGAAAGCGGTTCGCGACGCTGAAAATCGAGCTCACGGGATTGCTGCGGGCGCCCGCTCGATTGTTACCAGTCACGAGCCCGTGAGCGATGAAGTTCTCGCCGCCAGGGTCCGCTCCCGGATCGGCCGCATCGTTAGCCACCCTCGTGCGATTGATGTGATCGTGCAGCAGGGGCGTGTTACATTGCGGGGACCGATTCTGAGCAGGGAAGTGGATCATCTGCTGGACGTGGTCCGCGGCGTCGACGGCGTGCAGGAGGTGATCAACCAGTTGGAACCGCACGAGCGTCCCGAAAACATTCCTTCCCTCCAGGGCGGAGTGGGACGCCCCGGAGAGCGGTGGGAACTGATGCAAACGAACTGGACGCCCGCCATCCGGCTGCTGGTGGGCGCTCTCGGCGGCGGTCTGGCTGCTTACTCGCTCAAAAAGCGGGACCTGCTCTCGTTTCCCGCCGGAATCGTGGGCGCCGGAATGATCGCCCGCGCCACAACCAACAAGGGGCTCAAGCGGATCATCGGTGTGGATGCCGGCCGGAGAGCCGTCGACATTCAGAAGACCATTACGATTCAGGCGCCCGTAGAAGACGTCTACAACTTCTGGTTGAATTGCGAGAACTTCCCCAAGTTCATGGCGCACATCCGCGAGGTCCGCGACCTGGGCGGCGGGCGTTCCCACTGGGTCGCTGAAGGCCCGGCCAGAATTCCGGTTTCCTGGGATGCCGAAATCACCGAGAAGATCCCCGGCAAGGTCCTTGCCTGGAAGAGTCTGCCAGGGGCAGCGGTGGAAAGCGCGGGAATCATCCGTTTCGATCCCACGCCCGATGGCGGGACCCGGATTCAGGTTCGGATGTCTTATAATCCGCCCGCGGGAGCAGTCGGCCATGTTGTGGCGTCGTTGTTCGGCGCGAACCCCAAGCGGGAGATGGACGAGGCTTTCGTGCGGCTGAAGTCGCTGCTGGAATTGGGAAAGACACGTTCGCCGAGAGGCGAAGACGTCTACCTCGAGGACGTTCAGCCTACTCGCGGAGGACGGCAGAGCTTGACGGAGTGGCAAGCGCCTCGCGAGCGGCTTTGACTTTCCTGAGCGCCTCCTCCGCTGTGTGGGCGAGCGAAGTCAAATGCCCCATCTTTCGTCCTGGCCTCGCTTCGAGCTTGCCGTAGAGATGGAGCTTCACGTCGGGCTGGGCGCAGACGGATGCCCAGTCCGGTTCTCCGTGCTGCCAGAGATCTCCCAGCAGATTCGCCATTGCAGCCGGCCGCAGCAGATCGGTGGAGCCCAGCCGCAGCCCGCAGACAGCTCGCAGTTGCTGTTCGAACTGGCTGGTCAGGCACGCATCAAACGTGAAGTGTCCTGAATTGTGGGGACGCGGGGCCAGCTCGTTGATCAGCAGCTTTTCGTCTTGGGTCAGGAAGAATTCTACGCACAGGACTCCCACAACATCCAGCTTCTCCAGGACGGTCCTTGCGGCCTCTACCGCTTCAGCCGCGACGCGCGGGCTCACCTGCGCCGGAGCGACCGAGATATCGAGTATGTGGTTCCGATGCTCGTTGTGAATCACTCCATAGTGCGCAAAGTTGCCGAAAACATCGCGCGCCGCCACTACGGACACCTCAGAAGCGAAATCGATGTAGGCTTCGAGTACACAATCCTTTCCGCCGAGCGTGGTCCACGCAAGTTCCGCCTGACTGGGATCGGTAATGCGGAACTGTCCTTTGCCGTCGTATCCGAAATCGGCCGTTTTGAGGACAGCGGGCGTTCCCAGTGCTGCAATGGCTTGGCGAAGATCGTCGAGCGAATAAACCGTTCGAAACGGCGCGACCCGCAACCCCGCCTTCTCCAGAAATGTCTTCTCCCGGATCCGCTGCTGTGTCGTGTGAAGGACCGTGCCCGCGGGGCGGACCATCGTAACCTCCGCGGCCGCCTCGGCTGTTGCTAGCGGAACATTCTCGAACTCATACGTCACAACCTGGACTTTTTGGGCGAACCGGCGAACGGCATCCAGGTCTTCGTACGACGCGATAACCTCCTCATCCGAGACCTGTCCGGTGGGGGTGTCGGAATCCGGCGAGAGCGTATGAACCCGGTAGCCCATGCGCCGGGCCGCGATCGCAAACATCCGCCCAAGCTGGCCGCTGCCCAAGACTCCGATGACGGAGCCCGGCAGCACCGGCTTGCTCATGGCAATTCCTCGCCGCGCACGCGCTCGGCCTGCTGTTTGCGGAACTCACGGAGGCGCTCTCGAAGTGCAGGGTCGTGATTGGCAAGGATGCTGATCGCAAGCAGCGCGGCGTTAATCGCGCCTGCCTTGCCTATGGCCATCGTACCCACAGGTACGCCGCCCGGCATCTGCACGATCGACAGGAGTGAGTCCATTCCCTTCAAAGCCTTGCTTTCGACGGGAACGCCCAGAACTGGAAGGATCGTATTTGCGGCGGTCATGCCGGGCAGGTGGGCTGCGCCACCCGCCCCGGCGATGATCACTTGAATTCCGCGTGCTTCCGCGCTTTCGGCATACTCCACCATCCAGCCTGGAGTCCGGTGCGCAGACACCACTCTGCACTCGTGAGGTACGCCAAATTGCGTCAGCACCTCGTCGGCATGCCGCATGGTTTCCCAATCGGACTTACTGCCCATGATGACGCCGACGAGCGGTTTCTCGACGTCTGCGGCCATTAACTTGTTCTGTCGGAAAAGCCAGGCTTGCCGTTGAACGTGCAGAGGTTTTCCGTCTTGATGAAGTCGAGGCCCGCTTCAGAGATCCGGCCCAGCAAGTCCACAATCGCCTTGTGGTTCACCGGAGTTCCCTCCGTCCGCGCCATGAACCGTGCCCGCCAGTGGTCGCAGGTCAGAGTGTCGGGGAATCCTTCCGGCCAGACTTCGACGCCGCGGTTGCTAATCATGCCCAGCTTCAGGCAATCCCCGGCAAGCGGCTCAAGGATTGCTCCCAGGTCGGCAGCAGTTCCCTTCGACCAGTCGATGAAAACGTCGACTCCGACCAGTTCTTTCTTTTCGGGAGTCCGGGCCTTTGCAAACTGGGTTAGATCCTTCCGCGAGGCTGAGGAGTACTTCACGGCCTTCAGCTTTTCCGGCGTCTGCCCAAGTCTTGCGACAACCGCCTGCGCGAACTCTTTGGTGCCGACCTTCTGCTTGCTCTTGCCCTCCGCGTAGATGTCGTAGGTGTGGATGCCGTCTTCGATCGTCTTGAGCCACGCATTGTGGACCCGCTCAGCGATGTCGGGCTGGTTGATGTGCACGAGCATCATGACTGCGCCAAGCAGGAGCCCCGAAGGGTTCGCCAGATTCTGATTCGCACGCCGCGGAGCCGACCCGTGAATGGCTTCGAACATCGCGTAACCCGCGCCGATATTGGCGGATCCCGCCAACCCAACCGAGCCCGCGATCTGCGCCGCCACGTCGGACAGAATATCGCCATACAGATTCGGCATGACCACCACGTCAAAGGCTTCCGGCGTGTCAGCGAGTTTGGCCGCGCCGATGTCCACAATCCAGTGCTCGTTCTCGATGTCCGGATATTCGGCTGCGATTTCATCGAAGACCTTGTGGAACAGGCCATCGGTGAACTTCATGATGTTGTCCTTCGTGAAGCAGGTCACCTTCTTGCGGTTGTAGGCCCTGGCGTACTCGAAGGCGTACCGGACAATGCGCTCGCACCCCGGACGCGTAATCAGCTTCAGGCACTGATACACCTCGTCCGTCTGGCGATGTTCGATACCAGCGTACAGATCCTCCTCATTCTCCCGGACGATCACCACATCCATGTTTGGATGGAGGGTGTCGACGTAGGGATGGTAGGCCACGCAGGGGCGAACGTTTGCATAGAGGCCCAGGGTCTTGCGCGTCGTAACATTCAGGCTCTTATAGCCGCCGCCCTGCGGCGTCGTGATCGGGGCCTTCAGAAAGACCTTGGTGCGCCGCAAGGACTCCCAGGCGCTCGGTTCTATGCCTGTGGGGTTACCGCGCAGATAAACTTTTTCACCAATTTCGATCGTCTCAATGTCGATGCGCGCGCCGGCCTCTTTCAGGATATGCAGCGTGGCATCCATGATTTCGGGACCAATACCATCCCCGTGAGCAACTGTAATGGGAGTATTTGTAGCCATATCGTAAACACTTCAAGTTACCCTGTTTGAGAAGGAGCGGCAAGCGCGCCTCCCGCGGAATCCGTCACTCGCCGCAAAACGTCTGCCTGTCCGGATTCGGGTCGGGCTTGTCCCGCAAGCGGACACCGCCTGCGTCCGTTGGTCCTTTCCTGGCAACAGGTTGCGGGTGGCGCTCGAACTGCGTAAAGTCGGGGAGCCGTTCAGCGGCGGTCGCCGGGCGGCTATAATGCCGTTTTATGATCACCCTCCGCAATATTGAGAAGTTTTACCAGCACGGTCCGACCAAAACCTTCGTGTTGCGGCGCGTCAACCTGGAAATTAAGGAGGGGGAATTCGTTTCGATCATGGGGCCTTCCGGCGCGGGCAAGAGCACGCTGCTGCATGTCATGGGCATGCACGACATGGCCTGGTCCGGCGAGTACTACTTCCTCGATCAGCCCGTCCACAAGCTGAACAAGAAGGAGCGTTCCGAGCTCTACAAGAAGCACATCGGCTTCGTTTTCCAGAGCTACCACCTGCTCGACGACCTGACCGTGTATGAGAATCTGGAAATCCCGCTGTCCTACCGCAACGTGAAGAAGAGCGAGCGCGAGAGCATCGTTTGTGACGTGCTGGACCGCTTCAACATTGTTGGCAAGAAAGACCTCTATCCGAGCCAGCTCTCTGGCGGGCAGCAGCAGCTAGTGGCCATCGCCCGCGCCATGATCGCCAATCCAAAAGTAATCCTTGCCGACGAGCCAACCGGCAACCTCCACTCGAGTCAGGGCAAGGAGATCATGGAAATGTTCCTGAAGCTGAACGAGGCGGGAACGACGATCGTTCAAGTGACGCACTCGGAGCGTAATGCCGAGTATGGGAACCGCATCGTGCAGATTCAGGACGGCTGGATTGCGGGCGAACAGGTGGTCAAGGCTCGGACGGCCCTACCGTAACTGGTTCTCCACTTCTTCGAGCCAGTCCGGCCGCTTCAGAACCTCGCGCGGCCTGGACCCGTCCGGCGGCCCGATGATTCCTTCCCGCTGCATCATGTCGAGAATGCGGGCAGCGCGGCCGTATCCCAGCCGCAGACGCCGCTGCAGGATCGACGTTGAAGCCTTGCCCATCTCCAGGACCACGCGGACCGCGTCCTGATACAGCGGATCCTCTTCGCCGTCGAACTCGCCTGCTTCCGCATTCTCATCTTCTGAAGGCGGTGCCGCAAGGAAACTCTGGTCGTAATCCGGCTGCGCCTGCTGCTTCCAGAAGTCAACCACGCGGTTGATTTCGCTTTCCGTGACGAAGGCGCCGTGGACGCGTACAAGGCGGGAGGAGCCGGGCGGCAGGAAGAGCATGTCGCCGCGGCCAAGCAAGTGCTCCGCGCCCATGGTATCCAGCACCGT
>CALGAR010000088.1 GCA_937959285.1 uncultured Bryobacterales bacterium | reverse complement strand
CGGGTCGGTTGTCGCTGCCGGCGCCTTGATCAGCGAGACTGCGATGAAGGTCGGCACCATTGTCAAATTCTCGCAGAACGTTCTCATCGGTCTCGCAGCCTTCGCTCTTTCCCTGTGGTGGACGCTCCGAAGCAAACAGGCGGAAGACCGCCCGAGCGCTTCGGTTATCTGGGAGCGTTTCCCGAAGTTCGTGCTCGGCTTCATGGCGGCTTCCCTGGTGTTCTCGTTCCTGCTTGACAGCAGTGTCGTCGCAGCTACAAAGGGAGCGATCGGAACAATCCGGACAGTCTGGTTCGCGCTGGCTTTCGTCTCCATTGGCCTCGAGACGCGCTTCACAGAGCTCATCAGCATGGAGAACGGACGCCCCTTCCTCACTTTTGTCAGCGCGCAAACCTTCAACTTAATCTGGACGCTCCTGCTTGCCTGGCTCGTTTTCGGCGGAGTGGTGGTCCCTGCTCCGGAAATCTGAGGCATCGGGCAGTCAGAAGTCGAAACGGTCGATATTGCTCTTGTTAAAGATGAACGGCTGGCCCAGGATGACTTCTGTGCCGCGGACTTCCACCTTTCCCAGCCTTCCGGCCTCGAGGGAGGTAATTCCGCTCCCGATCTGGCCGGTCACGAGCCGGGCCGCCGTCAGGACCGTCAAATAGCCGAGGTCTCTCGTGTTCCAGAGGATCACGGACTGGATCACGCCGTCGTGCACGTAGCGCTTACAGAGGCTCGGCACAGAGAGGCCGATCACTTTTACATCTTTTCTTCCGGCCTGGCGGACGGCTTCAGCCGCGCCAGGCACGGCGGGCGCGGAGATTCCGAGGATCAGCCGTACGTTGGGATAGACGCGCAGGATCGTTTGGGTTTCCGCAAAGGATTTGTCGCGGTCGTCGTCGCTTGGCCGGATGGTGACAAGCTTCAGATCCGGATATTTGGTAGCAATCCGCTCCTTGATATAGACGATCCATTGATTCTGGTTCGCGGCGGTGAGAGCGCCCGTGATCACGGCCAGTTCGCCCTTGCCGTTCAAAAGGCGCGCCGCTTCGTCAACCAGCGTGTAACCGATGCCCTGCGGCGTCGCCTGGTTGATGAAGAAGTCGCGGGCGTCCTGCTCTGCGTCGGCGTCCCAGGTGAGAACGCGGATTCCTCGCGCTCGCGCCTTGCGCAGCACCGTGGAGATTCCCGCCTGATTCTCGACGCTGACGGCAATCGCATCCACGCCGCGAGTGATCCAGCCTTCCACAACCTCATTCTGCTTGGCAGGATCGAGCCCGGCCGGTCCGTCCCAAATCAGTTCCACATTGGCTTCGAGAGCCGCCTCTTCCGCGCCGGCCTTGCAGCTCACAAAGTACGGGTCGCCTTTTGCCTTAGGCATGACGGCGATTACCGGGCGCCGGCCCTTCGGCGCGGCAGGCGCGGGGCCGCCGCGGACCGTCCGCTCCAGTGAGCGCACCAGCCAGTAGTTGGTTCCGGCGACGATCGCCGCTCCCACCAGGATCGTCCCGCATAGGACAGCAACTTGCCAGTTCTTCATAGAAGCCTCTTCTTCCTGCGCCTGGAGGCTGGCGTTGCCCGATCTGCGCATCCGGTCAATGCCGATCGTCGCAACAAGCAGCAGCCCCGTCAGGACGCCTGTCAGTTCTGAAGGCAGCGCTGCCAGGTGCAGGCCATTCTGCAAGACCGAAATCGCAAACAAGCCCAGCAGAGTTCCCCATAAGGTGCCCCGGCCACCGAATACGGAAGTGCCTCCCAGCACGACCGCCGTGATCGCGGCAAGCTCATAGCCGGTCCCTGCGTTCGACTTCGCCTGCCCGATGTGGGCCACGTACACAATTGCCGCAACCGCTGCCGCCAGACCGCTGAGAAAGTAAACCAGCCCGATCCGCCGCGTCACAGCAATGCCGGCATATCGGGCGCCGGAAGCCGTAAAGCCGATGGCATATAAGGCGCGGCCGATTACGGACCGGTGCAGCAAAAGGAAGTACGCGGCAAAGACCGCAACAAAAAGCAAAAGCTGCACGGGAATGATGCCGCCCAGGTAGCCTTGCCCAAGGTACAGGAACGCCGGAGGGAAATTGCTGTAGTTTTCCGCTCCGCCCGTAAGCCCTTCGGCGATCCCCCGGAACAGGGAGAATGACCCGAGCGTGACGATCAGCGGCGGCATCCTGAACCGGGTGATCAGAAGCGCGTTCAAACCGCCCCCGGCGCAGCCGAGCAGGATTGCGAGTCCGCCGGCGGCCGGGATGGGCAGATGCCAGTCCCGCCAGGCGGCGCCGAAGACCACAGCGGCAAGGCCCATCATGGCTCCGCCCGAAAGGTCGATGCCTCCGGTGATCATGATTGGCGTCAGGGCGACCGCCAGCAGGCCGAGTTCCACGCTCAGGCGAATGATCTCGAAGAAGTTTTCCGTGGTGAAGAAGTTGTGCCCGATGGCCGCAAATAGCGCCACTTCCGCGAACAGAGCCGCCAGCAGGACCCACTCACCGTTCGGGAACCAGCGCTCGCGCCAGTTTTTATGCACTTTGAGCGGCGATGTTGCCTGCATTTCTCCCTGTCCGTAGACGAATGGAATCGATCGCTACTGCTGCAAGAATGATTGCTCCCTGGATGGCTTTCTCCCAGTAAGCGCTGACTCCTAAGAAGGTTAACGCCGGTCCGATGATGCCCAGCAATACGACGCCGAGAACCGTACCGGGCACAGTGCCGCGGCCTCCCGTGATCGCCGTACCGCCCACCACCACCGCGGCAATCACCTGCAGCTCAAGGCCAATCCCGGCGTTGCTCGGGATCTGGTTGAAACGGGCCGCGTTCAGGAAGGCAGCAAAGCCCGTGAGCGCTCCGGTCGCGGTGAAGACGCCGAAGACAATGTGTCTTGGATCGAAGCCAACCAGCCGTGCTGCATCCGGGTCGGAGCCCGTGGCGTACACCGCCCGCCCAGCGGCCAGGTTTCGCATGGACCAGTGCGCGCAGATGACAAGGATCCCGGCGGCTGCGAACGTCACAAGCTGGCTCCCGGTCTGAGAGAGCCCGAACCATTGGAATCCCGGAGGCAGATCCTGGATCCAGGCCCCTTCTGTGCTCCACCGCAAGGCGTCCCGAAGCGCGACCATAGCGGCCAGCGTTACGACGATCGACGGAAGCCGGAAGTATGCCACGAGGGATCCGTTCATCCCGCCGAGCACAGCGCCCAGCAGGCACACGGCAATGCAAACCGCCGGTGAAGGAAGTCCAGCTTTGGAAATCACGCCGGCAGCCACGCCGCAGATGGCAAACTGAGATCCCACCGAGATGTCGATATGACCGGTGAGAATGATCAGCGTCATGCCCAGCGCCACAATCAGCACGGGCATGTTGTTCAGAAGCAGATCGGTCTGATTCTCGAGTGTGAAGAACTGGGGAGCCAGGACGGCGAGCACTGCCGCGACAAGCAGGATCGCCGCTGCAACCGAAATCTCCCTTCGATAGTGCTCGATCATCTACGCCAGACCGCCTGCACTACCGGAATAGGCGTGTCCCAGGGCAAGCGAAATGATCTTTTGCTGGTCCGCCTCCTCTCGCCGGAACGTGGCCTTGACCGTCCCTGCATGCATCACGGCGATACGGTCGCTCATACCCAGCACTTCCGGAAGCTCCGAAGAAATCATAATAATCGCGAGCCCGCGCTCCGCCAAATCGCACATCAGCCGGTGAATCTCCGACTTCGCTCCCACATCCACGCCTTGCGTCGGCTCGTCGAGGATCAGCACCTGCGGATCGATCGCCAGCCACCGCGCCAGAGCGACCTTCTGCTGGTTGCCTCCCGACAGCACACCGGCTTCCGCGTAGATCGAGGCCGTCTTGATGCCAAGCTGCCTCACGTAATACTGTGCGAGATCGCGCTCCAGCCGGGTATCGAGGAACCCCATGCGGGAGATTCGGGAGAGGTTCGCCAGGCTTGCGTTCGCGGCAATCGGCATTTCCAAAGCAACGCCATGCTGGCGCCGGTCTTCCGGAACGTAACCAATACCCAGCTCGATCGCATCCGCGGGAGTCTGCACCCGGACACGCCTTCCCTGCAGCAGAATTTCGCCGGAATCCGCAGGCGTCAGCCCAAAGATGGTCTCGGCAAGCTGTGTGCGGCCAGCCCCGACAAGTCCGGCTAAGCCCAGGATCTCGCCCCGGCGAACCTGAAGAGAAACGTTGCGGATGCCTGCCGCCCGGCTGCTTACGTCTCTCAGCTCGAGCACAACCTCGCCGATCGGCACCTGGCGCTTGGGGAAGACAGCCGAGACCTCGCGTCCGACCATCATTCGGATCAGATCTGCGCGTTCGAGCCCTCGAACGCTGCATGTATCGATGGTGTTGCCGTCACGGAGCACAGTGACCCGATCCGCAATGGCCGAAATCTCTTCCAGCCGGTGCGAGATGTAGATCAAGCCAACGCCTTCCGACCGCAATTGAGAGATGACGCGGAACAGGCTCTCCACTTCGCGCTCGCTCAGCGAAGCCGTCGGTTCATCCATGATCAGAATGCGTGCGCGCGCTCCGATTGCCTTCGCGATCTCCACAATCTGCTGCTCGGGCATGCTGAGGGTCGCCGCCAGGCGGTCGGGGTCAAGATCGGAGCCAGCGCGCTGAAGCAGCTCGGCCGCCATTTCGCGCCGCGCCTTCCAGTCAATCCTGCGCCACAATCCGCCGCCTTCCAGTCCAAGAGCGATGTTCTCGGCAACGGTCAGCTCAGGAAACAGCGCAGGCTGTTGATAGATGGCAGCGATGCCCAGGGTTCGCGCGAGCGACGGCGTGTTGTGATGAACGGCACGGCCAGCTACCTCGAGCGTTCCGGAATCGGCGGATAGCGCGCCTGTGATGATTCGAATGAGGGTGGACTTACCCGCTCCGTTTTCGCCAACGAGAGCGTGAACTTCTCCGGCCCGCAGCTCAAAAGACACGCCCTTGAGCGCATGGACTCCGGCGAAACTCTTCGTAATTCCGGATGCTCTTAAAAGCGGCGTCGGCTGCAATGCTCCATTCTAATCACAAGAAGATGCTTCGTCGTAGTGTATTGCATCGCACGAGCCTCTGACATCTCTGCACCCCGCGGTACAATGAATGCTTCATGAAAGCTCGCGTCTACGTCACATTGAAGCCGACTGTGCTCGATCCGCAAGGCGCCACGATCCGGACGGCCCTTGCGGGCATGGGGTACTCCGACATCGCAGATGTCCGCCAAGGTAAGTACTTTGACATTCGCATCGAAAACGCGGCGGACAAGGCGAAGGTTCAAGAGGAGATCGAGCGCATCGCCCACGACGTCCTTGCCAATCCGGTGATCGAAGAGTACCGCGTAGAGATCCTCGACTGATTCACCTCTTTAGCCCGGGCTTTTTCTGGCAAGGCTGCGAGACCCGGGGCGAAACCGAAGATAGTGAGGAAACAGGTGACGCAACACGCGGTAACTTCCTGATAGCTCTTACACTTACCCATCTCCCGGCGACGCCGTTCCCCTTACAATGAAAGTATGTGCGGGATTGTGGGGTACATCGGCAGTCGCAAGGCGGTTCCAATCATCCTGGACGGGCTCCGCCGCCTGGAGTATCGGGGATATGATTCGGCCGGACTCGCAGTATTGGATGGCGACTCGACGCTCGTAGTGCGGCGCGCTTCGGGGAAACTCCGGAACCTCGAAGAAGCGATCCGCATGAACCCGGTGGATGGAGTCTACGGAATTGGACACACCCGATGGGCCACGCATGGCCGTCCGACGGAAGAAAATGCCCATCCGCACCGTGACTGCAAGGGCGACATCGTCGTCGTCCACAATGGCATCATCGAAAACTACCTGACGTTGAAGCAGGAGCTTCAGGCGGAAGGACATCAATTCGTCACCGAAACCGACACGGAAGTCATCGCGCATCTGATTGAGAAGCACTTCCGCGGCAATCTCGAGGAGGCCGTGCGGGCAGCGGTCCGCGCACTGACGGGCGTCTTTGCGCTCGCCATTATCTGTCGCTCGGATCCCAACAAGATTGTCGCCGTGCGATCCGGACCTCCCGCTGTCATCGGTTTGGGTGATGGGGAATACTTTGTTGCTTCCGACGTTCCAGCCGTCCTAAGCCACACGCGCGATATGTTCTTCCTCGCGGACGGCGACATGGCGCTGCTGACCCCGGAAGGCGTTCATCTCACCGACTTTTACGGCAAAGCGATCAACCGGCAGGTATCCCACATCCTCTGGGATCCGATCATGGCCGAGAAGGGCGGATACAAGCATTTCATGCTCAAGGAAATCTATGAGCAGCCGCGCAGTGTCCGCGACACTCTCGTCGGCCGGATCGGCCAGGAGACCGGCCAGATCTTCCTGGATGAGATGAGCATCACGCCGCAGAACTTCCAGGAATTTCGACAGGTGCGCATGGTCGCCTGCGGTACGAGCTGGCACGCCGCTCTCGCCGGCAAATTCATGCTCGAAAAGCTGGCGAGAATTCCGGTGGAGGTCGACTACGGCAGCGAGTTCCGATACCGCGATCCGATTGTGACGCCCGACACTCTCACCGTCGTGATTTCCCAGTCGGGAGAAACGGCGGACACACTGGCGGCGCAGCGTGAAGCGAAAGCGAAAGGTTCGAAGACGCTGGCGATTTGTAACGTCCTCGGGTCGATGATCACCCGCGAAGCTTCCGGCACGCTGATGACTCATGCGGGACCGGAGATCGGCGTCGCATCCACAAAAGCCTTCACATGCCAGCTCGCCGCCCTGTTCATCCTTGCGATGTACCTGGCCCAATGCCGCAAGCAGCTGGACCGGGAGACCTCAAAGTGTCTGGCCCAGGAGCTTTTGAAGATCCCGGGCAAGATGGAAACGGTGTTGTCCAACCACAACATCTATCACGAGCTTGTGAAGCGGCTGTTCCGGGCGACAAATTTCCTCTTCCTCGGCCGCGGCGTCCACTTCCCGATCGCGCTCGAGGGCGCGCTCAAGCTGAAGGAGATCTCCTACATCCACGCGGAGGGCTACCCTGCGGGTGAAATGAAGCACGGGCCGAATGCCTTGATCGATGAAAATCTGCCCGTGGTTGTGCTGGCTACACAGGAGCCCGGTAATCCATCCAGCCGGATCCTTTACGAGAAGACTCTCTCCAACATTCAGGAAGTCAAGGCACGCGGAGGCCAGGTGGTGGCGCTCGCTATCGAAGGGGACGAGGAAGTGCCTAAAATGGCTGATGATGTCGTCTTCATTCCTCCTACCCACGAACTGCTGCTGCCGCTCCTCGAAGTCATTCCCCTCCAGCTGCTGGCTTACTACATCGCAGTCCGCCGAGGCTGCGACGTCGACCAGCCAAGGAACCTGGCAAAGAGCGTGACCGTCGAGTGATTCAAGCGACGCACCGGTTACAAGTCACAACACGCGGCAAGGGACTGTACGAGTTCACGCGAGAGATCGCCGCGTGGATGTCCGCCTACCCGGTCCGGACAGGACTGCTGACTGTCTTCGTGCAGCACACTTCGGCCTCGCTGATTGTGCAAGAGAACGCCGATCCGGACGTCCAGGTGGACCTGAATAATTTCTTTGAGCGGATCGCGCCGGAGAACGATCCGGCGTATATACACACGCTGGAAGGCCCGGATGACATGCCCGCTCATATCCGGGCCGCGCTGACGCAGACCTCGCTATCGATTCCCGTCCTCGATGGCCGGCTGGCGCTTGGCACCTGGCAGGGAATTTACCTGTTCGAACACCGGTCCGGCCCTCACCGGCGGAATATCGTTCTGCACCTCATCGGCGAGTGAAGCGGCGCTACATTCTCTTCTACAAGCCCTACGGAGTCCGCAGTCAGTTCAGCGGCTCGGAGCCGGGCCGGCCCACGCTGAAGGATTTCATACCTGTGTCCGGCGTCTATCCCGTTGGCCGCCTGGATCAGGACAGCGAGGGATTGATGCTCCTAACAGATGACGGCTGGCTGCAGCACATTCTCACCGACCCCCGCTTCGAGCATCCCCGCGTCTATTGGGCACAGGTGGAAGGCGTTCCGGACGAAGAGGCGCTCGAGCGCCTTCGTTCGGGCGTCCGCATTCAAGACTATGTAACGAAGCCCGCCAAGGCCCGCCTGCTCTCCGCGGAGCCGCCCCTGCCCCCTCGCGACCCGCCCATTCGCCTCCGCAAGAGCATCCCCACCTCCTGGCTGGAGCTGACGCTTACCGAAGGCCGCAACCGGCAGGTTCGCCGCATGACTGCCGCTGTCGGCTATCCGACGCTCCGGCTTGTTCGTGCCGCAATTGGAGACCTGCGCCTGCGTGATCTTCAGCCGGGAAAGTGGCGCAATCTGAGCCGGAAGGAGATTACAGCGCTCAAGGCGGAGGCGAGGCTGCGATATGATAAACAGTCACAGGAGTAATTCCATGAGCATCTCCCGACGCGAATTCTTGGAGACAGCAGCGCTGACCAGCTTGGCCGCGCAGGCTGCGCTAGCTACTGAAGTGGATAAGAAGACGGGCATGCCAACGCGAGTGCTGGGCAAGACGGGAGCGCGTGTCTCGATTCTTGCATTCGGCTCCGGCAGCCGATGGCTGATGTACAAGGAAGAGGAGAAGGCGCTCGAGGCGATGAACAAAGCGCTGAACCTCGGCATCACCTATATCGACACGGCTTTCGGCTATGGCAACGGCCTGAGCGAATCCCGCGTCGGAAAGGTCTTGAAGGCCCGCGGAGGTAAGAAGGGACTCTGGGTGGCTACCAAGGTTCAGGAACGCAACGGCGATAAAGCGCGGCGGATCGTCGAGGGCAGTCTCAAGCGCCTCGGCCTGGACCATGTTGACCTGCTCCACATTCACAGCCTCACTGATGAAAACGATCTGGCGGCCATCGAAGCAAAGGACGGGGTTCTGAATACCCTTTACAAGCTGCGCGACGAAAAGATTGCGAGACACATCGGAATCACCAGCCACACCGACCCGTACGTCCTCAAAACCGCGCTGGAACGCCACGACTTCGACTGCACGCAGATGGCTCTCAATGCGGCGCGAGTCGGCATGCGGACCCCGGACAACCGGTTCGCTGCCGGCGTCACCGAGAAGGAAAGCTTCGAGTCGCTTGCGCTGCCTGTCGCCAACCGAAAGAAGATGGGCGTGATTGCAATGAAGGTATTCGCCCAGGAGGCCCTGAACAATACGGCTCCGGTCGAAAAGCTGATCGGCTACGCCCTCTCTCTCCCGGTTACGGCAGCGGTCGTCGGCATGCCGAAGCTGGAGCAGATTGAGGAAAACATCCGGGTAGCGAAGGCGTTCAAACCGCTCTCCAGGGAAGAGATGGAGTCGCTCTCAAGGAAGCTCGCCCGGGAGCATAAGGCCTCGATCGACAGATTCTTCCACGGACACATCGATTGCTGACGTTCCCTTCCCTGCGGGGGCCGATGCGCCTCTGCAGGGATCTTCAGTCCTCTACGATTTCCGCACCCAGCGAACGCAGCTTTTCGTAAAGCTTCTCGTAGCCCCTTCCGATCAGGCTGACGTTTTCGAGCGTCGAAACCCCCTCGGCAGCGACGGCGGCAATTACATAGGAGAAGCCCGCTCTCAGATCCGGGATGTGGATACGCTCGCCATGCAGCGGTGTCGGTCCCACGACGACGGCGCTGTGCTTGTAGTTTCGCTGGCCGAAGCGGCACTTCCGGCTCCCCAGACATTCCTGGTAAAGCTGGATCTGCGCTCCCATCGTGTTTAACGCCGAGACGTAGCCAAAACGCTCTTCGTAGACCGTCTCATGCACGACCGATACCCCCTTGGCCTGCGTCAGGGCGATGACGAACGGCTGCTGCCAGTCCGTCATGAACCCGGGGTGCACGTCGGTCTCGAGCGGAATTGAGTTGAGCACTTTCTCCCCGCGCCAGAATTCGATCCCATCCTCGCGTACTGCAAAGTCGCCGCCTAACTGACGGTACTTGTTGAGGAATGTCATCATGTCGATCTGGCGCGCATTCCGGACGAAAATGCGGCCGTTTGTCGTCACGGCGGCGCAGGCCCAGGAGGCGGCTTCCAGACGGTCCGGTATGGTTGTGTGTTCGAAGCCCCGCAGACTTCTGACGCCGACAATCGTGATGACGCGGTCGGTGTCCACCATGATGATCGCGCCCATCTTTTGCAGGACGCAGATCAAATCGATGATTTCCGGCTCAACCGCCGCATTCGACAGCTCCGTGACGCCCTCGGCCAAAACGGCAGTCAGAATCACCTGCTCGGTCGCGCCGACGCTCGGATACTCCAGACGAATCTTTGCACCCTTTAGCTTTTTCGCGGTGAGCCGCGAGGCGCCGGGCTCCTCGTACAATTCGCCGCCCAGCTCCTGCAGAGCCTTTATGTGATAGTCGACGGGCCGGGGACCGATCCGGCAGCCGCCAAGCGAAGGGATCGGCGCTTCCCCAAACCGGGCCAGCAGCGGACCGCAAGTCAGAATCGGGATGCGGCTCTTCCCGGAGAACTCTTTCAAAACCGAGCGCGGCATCGGTCTGATGTTTGCCGTCGAGATCTCGAACGTGCCGGGCTGGGGACACTGAACTTCTCCGCCTAAGGCTCGGATCAAGTCGGAAACGATATGCGCATCGGCGATGTCCGCGACGTTGTGCAGGGTACACTTCTCCGGCGTGAGAAGGGTCGCGACCATGATCTTGGAGAGCGCGTTTTTCGCGCCGCGGATCGTTACTTCTCCATTGAGAGGCTTGCCGCCACGGATGCGGAGTTCGTCGAGGGCACTGCGTTCGGCCGAAGCCTGGCTGGAAGGATACATCTCTAGGCCTTATTTTCCCACAGAGACGCCCCTGGCCGATTTTCAGGCCGGCAGGGGCGCCCCTAGCTTATTGAAACGATCGGCGTTCCCGGCGCAGAAACGCTGGTGTGTCCAAGTCGTCCGGTTTTGGGAAGTTTTCGGGTTCGGGCTCAGGTTGAGGTTGAAGTTCGAATTCAGCAGTAGCTTCTGGCTCGGCTTCGCTGGCAGCCGCCTCCACCACAGGCTGCTCTTCCGGTTCCGGTTGATCGAAGATGCTCGGCGCGGGCTCGGCTGCGGCACGTTCTCGCCGCGTCGGCTTTTCCCCGTTCTTGCCGGCGGCGCTGCCCACGCTGACCTTTTGCACGCTTGGCAAATTCTCTCGCTTGAACCCGGTCGCCAGCACCGTGATCTTGACTTTATCGCCCATCGCCTCGTCCATGACCACGCCGAAGTTAATTTGCACCTCGTCATTGTCAGCCGCGGCACGGATCAGCGAGCAGGCTTCGTTGACCTCATGAAGTCCGAGCTTGCTGGATCCCGTGATGTTGATCAGCATGCCCTTCGCGCCCTTCACCCCGCCTTCTTCGAGCAACGGACAGCTGATCGCCTGGCGTGCTGCTTCGACCGCGGCATTCTCACCCTCGGCCGTCGCGGTGCCCATCATTGCGAAGCCCATGCCCAGCATGATGTTGCGAATGTCTGAGAAGTCACGGTTGATGAGGCCGGGAGTCGTGATGATATCGGCGATTCCCTGGACTGCCTGCCGCAGGACATCGTCGGCAACCCGAAACGCATCCAGGAAGCTGGTGCCGCGAGGAACCAGTTCCAGCAAACGATCATTCGGGATGGAGATCACTGTATCGACCGTAGCGGCCAGCTCGGCCAGTCCTTTCTCAGCCTGCTTCATCCGCCGAGGGCCTTCAAAACCGAAGGGGCGAGTGACCACTGCAACGGTCAGGGCATTCAATTCCTTCGCCAGGGAAGCGACGACCGGAGCGGCTCCCGTGCCCGTTCCGCCGCCCAGGCCGGCAGTGACGAACACCATGTCGGAGCCTTCCAGAATCTCAATAATCCGTTCCGTCTCCTCGAGAGCGGCCCGCCGACCGACATCCGGGTCCGCACCGGCGCCCAAACCGTTCGTAACGCGCATGCCCAGCGCAAGCTTGTTGGGCACCGCTGATGCCTGGAGCGCCTGCACATCCGTGTTCATGATGTGAAACTCGACGCCTGACAGCCCCTCAGCCATCATGCGGCCAACCGCATTCGATCCGCCACCGCCTACGCCAATGACCTTGATCTTCGTGCCGAGAACCGGTTCCTCCTGGATCTCGAACTTCAAAGAATCAAGCTTCGCTTCCAGCTCCATTTCCGCTCTCCTCTCTCGACTGGCTCTCAGCCCTTTCCATTTGCGCCGAGCCACCCCATCAAGCCTTTCGGCTTCCCGCCGCGATACATCTTCAGCCGCCCCGAGTACATGACGAGTCCCGCAACCGTTGTCCAGGACGGGTTCATCAGAGAATCCGGCCAGTTCTCGATTCCCACAGGCAAACCGTTCCGTGCCGGGCAATTCAACACGCGCTCGGCCATATCGCACATGCCATTCAGCAAGGCCCCGCCGCCGACAAGTACGACTCCCTCCATCAATCCATGCTCCACTCGCGCCTTCGCCAGCTCCTGGCGGACGAAGTGGAACAGTTCTTCCGCCCTGGCTTCCAAAATCTCGTTCAGTTGGCGCCGTGTCGTCTCTCGAGAGGGCCGGCCATCCGACGACGGCACCTCGATGAGCGCGTGATCCGCCGTGAGACCTAACAGTGCACAGCCGTACTCTTCCTTCAGCCGCTCGGCGTCCTCATACGACACGCACAATCCCCAGGCTACGTCGCGCGTGAAATGATCGGCGGCAATCGGGATCGTAGCAGCCCGCAGCAGGCTTTCCCCGTCGTAGACCACCAGATCGGTAGACTGGGCTCCGATATCGATGACGGCCACGCCCCGGCTGCGCTCCTCGGCAACCACCGCCGCATAGGCCGACGCCATCGGCTCAAATACGGTCTCGTCAACCGCCAGATGCGCCTTGTGGACAGCGGCGACAATTGCCTGATGGTCGTGCTGGGATACGGTCACGAGGTGAACGTTCGCCTCCAGCCGCGAGCACGTAAGCCCTCGCGGATTTCGATATCCGGCACGGCCGTCGACCGTGAAGTCCTGCGGGAAGACCTGCAGGAGCATCCGGTCCTCCTCGAAGCGAGTCCTCGTGGCCTGCTCGATCGAATAGTTCAAGTCGCCCTGTTCGATTTGCCGCGGCCTGCCAAACTCGTAAAGCCCTCTGGCATCGAAGCCGGAAATGCTGCCGCCGCCCAATCCCACGACGACGCCTTCAATCGAAAGCTGCGCCGTACGCTCCGCCTCCCGCACCGCCTGACGGATACTGTCCGCCAACGCTTCCTGGTCTGCTACCTTCCCTTTCGCCCAGCCCCTCGATGGGGCTTCGCCATAACCCAGCAGGCGGATGCGTGAGTCATCCAACCCGCAGATCACGCACCGTGTCAGGGAGCTGCCCGCATCCAGCCCCGCCGCCACACGAACTTTACCGCTCACAGCCTGCTCCTTCTCAATCCGTTACAGCTCTCAATACCCGGCGTCCTACTCCGTCGCCGTAATTCGATCATCCAGCCGAAGATCGAGGACCGTGGCTTCCGGCAGGCGCTGCCGGATCTCTTCGTAGTGATTCAGGAAATTGTTGAGCCTGGACAGGAAGCGCTCCTTTCCAAGAATCAGCACGACTGCACGGTCCCGAACTTGCATTGTCACGCGCAGAGAGTCCGGGTTGGAAGCATCGATCTCGGAAATTTTCTCCATCAGCGGCCCGACCTCGTTCATCAGGCGCATCACCCGCCGAACCCGGGAGCGGCGGACCTCCAGAGGCTGATTCGGAGTTACGCCGATCAGAACCGGCAGCCGAAACTCCGCTTTCCGATGTGGATACAGAATCTCCCCTTCCTCGTCGATGAGCGCGGAGCGATGCAAGCCGCCCGTGCTGCTTGCCGGAATGAAGGCCAGCGGCGTCCGCTCCTGCACCTTCACCAGAACGCTGTTTGGCCAAAGCCGCAGGACGGTTGCGTCCTTCACCCAATCCACCGCCAGCAGGTTCCTGCGCCGTTCCGCGACGGGGAACAGGTACAGGCTCCGGCCGATGTCCTTCGCAAATACGTCCCGAAGACGCTCGGGCGAAGCGTTCTTTACCCCTTCAATCCGGATGTTGGGACTCTCCTCGCCATAGTCTTTCGAAGCGGGAATCGCGAAGCGAGGGTCGCGGATGATGAAGTTCTCGATTTGCGAGACGAGATAGAGACCGGCAAATCCGATACATACGACGGCCACCGTGATCAGCGCCATCCAGGCGGCCTGACGGATTCTGCCGGGTCCTTCAGAGGCATTCCCTTCCGTTCGCGGGGTCTGTTTCTTCGCCATCTCAAACCTTTTCCTGCAATCGCGACAGAATCCGGTCGCCGGCCTGCCAGACGTTACCCGCGCCCTGTGTCAAAACCAGATCCCCCTCGCGCACCGATGCGAGCGCCATGTTGACGGCCTCGTCGATCGTGCCTGCGTATCGAGCTCCCGGAATGCGCTCGCTCAGCGCCTTCCCAGTGACGCCTTCAATCGGCTTCTCGCTCGCCGCGTAGATATCCAGGACATACACTGCATCCGCCGCTTTGAAGCATGTGGAAAATTCATCCATCAAAGCTTGCGTGCGGGTGTAGCGATGCGGTTGAAAGATAACGTGGACGCGCGAGTACCGGCAGGTTCTCGCTGCAGCGAGAGTCGCGGCAATCTCCGTAGGGTGATGCCCATAGTCGTCGGCAACCGTAATGCCCGCCGCCTCGCCTCGAATCTCGAAACGCCGGCCAACCCCACGGAACTCAGCCAATCCCTCACGAATGCGCTCAATGTCGACGCCGAGTTCCAGTCCCACGGCAATTGCCGCGGCTGCATTCAGAATGTTGTGCGATCCAGGCACCGCCAGACGGAATCTTCCCAGGTCCAGACTCCGCCTCTGAATGGAGAATCCGACTGCAAGGTGATCCGAACTCTCTTCATGCACGATAAACTCGGCGTCCGCCGACCGGCCATATGTAAGAACACGGCGGCGGATCAAGGGAAGAATCTCGCGGACATTCGGATCATCCACGCAAGCCACAACGGCGCCGTAAAACGACGTTTTGTTGGCAAACCGCAGGAAGGCGTCGCGGATCTCCTCAATCGACCGGTAATGGTCCAGATGTTCGCGGTCGATATTCGTCACGACGCTGATCACCGGCGAAAGCAGCAGGAAGGATCCGTCGCTCTCGTCGGACTCCGCCACAAAGTAGTCGCTATTGCCCAGCCTCGCGTTCGAGCCGAGGCTGGCGAGCCGCCCGCCGACGACAACGGTAGGATCCAAGCCGGCATGGATCAGCACCTCGGCGATCATTGACGTGGTCGTGGTCTTTCCGTGGCTCCCCGCGACAGCAATGCCGAATCGCGGCCGCATCAGTTCGGCGAGCAGCTCTCCACGGCTCACAACCGGAATCCCCCGGCGCCGCGCCTCCGCCACTTCGGGGTTCGCTTTGTCGACCGCGGAAGTGACCACAAGCGCTTGCGCATCTCCCACGTGTCTGGCGTCATGGCCTGATTCGATGCGGGCGCCGAGCTGGGAAAGCCGGTCGGTAACCGGAGACAATTGCAGGTCGGATCCGCTGACGGCGAAGCCTGAGCGAAGCAGGATCTCGGCGAGACCGCTCATGCCGGTCCCTCCGATGCCCGTAAAATGCACAGCCTGCCGTCGAAAGAACATTTTCCTTGTTTATTGTTTCACGATTAGGGGCGAAAGGAAAGGTTTTCAAGAATGTCCGCGGCCCGTTCCGCGGCTCCTGGACGAGCGAACGCGCGTGCCGCATTTCCCATCCGCTCCAGGAGACCCGGCTGCGACACCAGGTCCTGAATCTCCTGAAAGAACCGCTCGCCGTTCATCTCCGCATCCCGAACCAGGCGGGCGGCGCCGGCGTCCATGAGCGCTTTGGCGTTGTAATACTGGTGATCGTCGGCGGCAAAGGGGAAAGGCACGAGAATTGACGGCTTGCCGGCTGCCGCAATTTCCGCGACCGCCCCAGCCCCGCTGCGCCCGACAATAATGTCTGCGCGGGCAAACTGCGCCGGCATGTCGTTGATGAAGGGGGTCACCTCGCCCGGAACTCCGGCCTGGCTGAACGCCCTCGAAATCTCTTCGTAGTCCTCTTGCCCCGTCTGGTGGATCAGGTAGATGCGCAGCGAAGACTTGCGGAACAGCTCCCAGGCAGCCCGCGCCGCCTTATTTAAGGTGCGGGAGCCGCGGCTGCCGCCTGTGACAAGAATCGTTACCGGATCCGTACTTTTGCGCTGCTTGGGCTGAATCTCGAAGAACTCGCGCCGGACGGGAAGGCCGGTGATTTCCGTCTTCCCGGACGGGAAAAACCGGACAGCCTCTTCAAAGCTCAACAGGGCGCGATCCACCCACCGGCCGAAGCGGCGGCTGGTAAGGCCGGGCATCGCATTCGGCTCCATTACGACCACGGGCACTCCGCGCAGGAAGGCGGCAATCATCACAGGAGCAGCCGCGTACCCGCCCATGCTGAAGACGGCAGCCGGCCGGCGCTTACGCATCATCTCATTCGCGTCGACCACGCTCAGCGGCAACTGCCACAGGGTCTGAATCTTTTTCAGCAGCCCTACCCGCTTGAGGCCGCCAATTTCGATGTACTCGATGGGAAACCCTTCCGCGGGAACGAGACTCGCCTCCATTCCCTTCCTGGTTCCGATAAAGAAGGGATCGTGCCCCCTGCGCCTCAATTCACGGGCGACGGCCAGGCTCGGCACCACATGCCCGCCCGTGCCGCCTCCGGCCATCAGGAAGACACTCATCCGGTTCGCTCGCTCACACTCATCAGTAAGCCGAGGGACATCAGCGTGCTCAACAGGGAGCTACCGCCATAACTGATCATAGGCAGCGGAATGCCCTTGGTAGGTACCAGATCGAGCACAACCGTAATGTTGACCAGGGCTTGCACAACGATAGAAGCGGTCACGCCAAGGGCCAGGTACCGCCCGAAATCGTCCGGCGCATGAATGCTAAGCCAGATCCCGCGATACAGGATAATTAGAAATCCGGCAAGCAGGGCGGTGCAGCCCAGAAAACCCAGCTCTTCCCCGACTACCGCGTAGATCGAGTCTGTGTGTGCTTCGGGAAGAAAGAGCATTTTCTGTTTCCCCTGCATCAAGCCCACTCCGAGCACCCCGCCGTTGCCAACCGCGATTCGCGACTGCAGCCCCTGATATCCGGTGTCCCTCGTTGCGAGGCTGCTGCTGGTATAGCGCTTAATGGTCCCGCCCGGGTCGACATAGCTGAGCACTTTGTACTCCGGATCGAAGAACTGAATGATCCGGTTGAGGCGGTATGGTTTGCTGACGACGGCGATCATGGCGAATGCTATGCCGCCCAGGATCGCCACGATGAAGTAGCGGCGTTCCATTCCGGCGACGTAGAAGACGGCCGCTGCCGTCGCAACCAGAACGATTGCCGTTCCCAAGTCCGCCACAACTACCATGCAGGCAAGGAGCACGACAGCGAGTGCCGCCGGCATCAGCGTGTAACGGTTGTTAATTACCCGAGCTCGAAGAGCGACGAAATATGCGAGGAAGATAATGAGAGCCGGTTTGGCGAACTCCGACGGCTGCAGCTTCATCGGACCGATTCGGAACCAGCGGTGCGCGCGAGGGTCCGCAAAGTAGACCGCAACCAGCATCATGAGCACCACACCCAGTCCGACGAACGCCCATGCAGGGCTGCGGAACATGCGGTAGTCGCGGCTCTTAACGAACATCATCACAGCCAGCGAAACAATCGCCGCGCCGATCTGCCGGATCAGGAAGAAGTAACTCGATTCCTGGTACCGGACCTCCGCCACTACGGACGATGCACTATAAACGACGATGAGTCCGAAGCAGACCATCGCCACAACCGTGAAGAAGAGCAGCCAATCCGTCTTGACCCGCTGCGCCATTTAGTTTTGCAACTCCAGTTTGCGGACCAGGCTTTTGAAGACCTCCCCGCGATGCTCAAAACTGCGAAACTGATCAAAGCTCGCGCACGCGGGCGCCAGCAAAATCGTGTCCCCGGGAGATGCGTTCCGAAACGCTTCCTCCACTGCGCGCTCCAGCGTCCCGCACTCGACGAGGGTGACGGAGCCGCTGAGATCGCGCACGATCTTCGGTGTGGCGGCGCCGATCAGCAGAACCGCCCGCGCCTTGGCCTGCAGTTCCTCACGAAGCACAGTGTAGGGCGCGCCCTTATCCTCTCCGCCTAAGATCACCCACAAGCCGCCCTGAAAGACGCTCAAAGCTTTCCTTGTTGCGTCCACGCTGGTGGCCTTGGAATCGTTGTAAAAATCGACGCCGCGGACCTTCGCGACAAACTCGAGCCTGTGCTCGACACCCTGAAATGTTCGCGCGGCTTCGGCGATTCCCTCCAGGGAAGCTCCGGTGAGACGGGTAGCCGCAATCGCGGCCAGCGTATTCTCCACATTGTGAAGACCGCGAATCGACAGGTCCCGGGCAGCAAGCACCTTCGTTCCGTCCGCAACCAGATACTCGCCGTCAAACCATGCGCCGTCGCTTTGGGAGCGCAGGCCAAACCAGACAGGACGGCCCCGGCCAGTCCGGGAATAGCCGCGGCAGACATCGTCGCAGGCGTTGAGGACGGCGAAATCCTCCTCGGTCTGATTCAGGAACAATCGCGACTTTGCCGCAGCGTAGTTTTCAAACGTGTGGTGGCGGTTCAAGTGGTTCGGGGTCACATTCAGAGCGACACCGATGCGTGCGCGAAACCGGAAGACCGTCTCCAACT
>CALGAR010000087.1 GCA_937959285.1 uncultured Bryobacterales bacterium | reverse complement strand
GCGTCCGTCCCAGACTCGCAGTCCCCGACCACTCCGATGACCGCGCCGGATGGCGCTTCAGCAGAAAAGCCGAAAAGCGGAGGGAGCGTGACATCGGTAAATTTGATCGCCATTGTTAGCTAGGATACCGGGTTCCGACGGTGGGCACGGCCCCATCGGGCGTTCACCCCGGGCATCAAGTCAATCCCCGCCGCTTGCGACAGCCGACTGGAGATTGCGCACCCCGCTCTTGCTCATAATCTCCACCGCCTCCCGCTGCACCGCACTTGGCAGACAAGCACTGACTAGCTCAGACCGTGCATTATGCTATTCACTCCTCTCGTCTGCGCGCACTTACCGAGTCACGCTGAATGCTGATTCGATTCCAGGAATCGCTTAAAGAAACCTCGCCGGCCACCTTCAGCTTCCCATTGCTAAACAGCATCACGTAGTAACTACCCGGTCGGACTGCCTGAAATGAGAACGAACCAGATTTATCTACGAGAGCCATGGAGTTGAAGTCAGAGAATATCCCCACCAGCCGTACCCACCATGGTTCGTCTGGTTCCAGCTCCTCTGATATCACTTCTCCTGCTACCGTGCCGGTAACAGAAATATGCGGGCCACCGTAGACGGACGGTAGCGCAACCAAGCACCGCATAATCGCTTTCGCTTGGCTACCGACCTCTATTACCTCGGAATATGTTTCATAGTCCTCGGCCTCAACGATAATCCGCAAGCGCCCCGGCGCTACTTCGATGCTCTGAGCTTCGGGATACTTGATACGTGCCTCCCTCTTCTGCTGCACAACACGAACCACAGCCTCTTCTATCGGATCTCCCCAGCAGCCGGTTATCACAAAATCGAGCCTAGTCTTGGGAGCCCTCGAAGGGGCTTTGTCCGACGCGGGCATGTTCGCTGAGATGACCAAGCCGATCATAACAGGGAAGATGTGCTTGCATAATTCCTTAAAAGCACTCGGTCTTGAGCACATTCGTACCATTGGCGTGGCTTACGGAAGTATCTGGTAGATTGTTACACAACTCGGCCCAGTCTGGCTGCAACACGCGTTCCGTCGCGTAGGAAACGATGGACGGGAAGCGGACCCCAACCGTCGCGGATACATCTCACGGCCTAAACTTCCACTCTTGTGCATTCTCCTCTGCGCCTTTTTAGCACCAGATGTCCTGAACTCGCCCCGCCCGTCTGGTCGCGCCATCAGACCCGATCGATACTCGGACAACTACAACAACCTCGATTCCAGCTTGACGTCGTGACGAAGAGAATTACGTAATAGATGCTCACTACTTTAGTCAGCAGTTACAGAGCCAGGTTTAATACTGATGCGGCTTTCGAATTCACTCAAATCAATCTCGCCAGCGACCTTGAGCTTCCCATTGCCAAACAGCATCAGGTAGTAACGGCCTGTCCGGAGTGCTTTGAATGAGAACGAACCAGCTTTATCCACGAGAGATGCGGCGTTGAAATCAGAATACATTCCTACCAGCCTTACCCACACCGGTTCGTCTGATAGCAGTTCCCCTGCTACCGTACCGGTAGCAGAGAAATTCCTAGGACGTTTTCCCTCGATATACGCCACAAAGAGGCAGGGCGTAATCAGTCTAGCCTCGCCACCGACCTCTACTACCTCCGAATATGGCACGAAGCCTTGAGTCCAAACATTAATCTGAAGAGACCCAGGCTGTACCTCGATGCTCCGAGTCTCTGGATACTCGATGCGCAACTTTCTGTCCTGCTGTACAATCTCGATCTCAGTTTTGTCGATTGGTCGTCCCCAGCAATCGGTTACCACAAAATCGAGCCTGGCCCTGGGAGCGCCGGAACCTACTTGTTCCAAAGCGGGCAGGCTCGCTGAAGTGAGCAGGCTGATCATCACAGGAAAGATCCGCTTGCGCAGTTGCCTAAAAGCATTTTGCCTTGAGCACATTCGAAAGATCCTCATAACCGCGGTTCTCGAAATCGGCGTCGGTCAGCCCTGTTACATTGTGGATTAGTTCATGCAGGACTGTTGCCATATCGTCGAAATATTCATTAGCCCACCACTTTGGGTTAAGATATATTTTGCTTCACTCGTGTCCAAAACAGCATCGTAGTTGAAGGTTGAACCGTCCTGCTACGGTGGAAGAGTTCCGGCAAGAACGGATCCATCGAACCGGAGGTTCAACCTTGAATCGAGTATCCAGC
>CALGAR010000086.1 GCA_937959285.1 uncultured Bryobacterales bacterium | reverse complement strand
TGCATCCTGGAGCATGATTCAAAAACCGCCGGATCAAGCTCGCTGAAGAACTCATCGTGAAGCCTCTGGATTGCGTCACCCAGATCGGTCGAATCCACAACGAGCGTAAGGTTCAGCGAAGATGCGCCTTGCGAGATCATTCGGACATTGATATCTCTCAACGAACCGAAAACTCGAGCCGCAATGCCGGGAGTAGAGCTCATTTTGTCCCCGACCAGACAAATGATTGCCTGATCCTTCTCAATGCTCACTTCGGCAATCTGCCGCAGCTCTTCCGCGATCACTTCCACATGCTCGCATGAATCGACCGTGAGAGAGACGCTGACCTCGGATGTCGCAACCACGTCCACCGGCGTCCGGTATCGGTCGAAGACATCGAAGATCTTCCGGAGGAACCCATACGCCATCAGCATTCGGGCGGAACGGATGTTCATGACCGTGATGTTGCGCTTGCACGCGATTGACTTCACGGGGTTCGTACACGGTACAGTCTCCGAGATAATCCGCGTGCCCTCCTGGTCTGGCCTCCGGGAATTGAGGATCAGAACCGGGATATTCTTCTCGATTGCGGGCATGACTGTGTACGGGTGCAACACTTTGGCGCCGAAATACGCCAGCTCCGCGGCCTCGGCGAAAGAAATAACCTTTACCCGATGTCCGCCGCTCAGAATCCGCGGATCGCAGGTCAACATGCCGTCGACGTCGGTCCAGATCTGGATTTCCTCCGCGCCAATGCCCGCCCCTACGATGGAGGCCGTAAAGTCGGAGCCTCCCCGGCCGAGCGTCGTGGTGATTCCGTCCGTCGTGGAGGCAATGAAACCTCCCATCACCACCACTTTCCCGTCAGACGCCAGCGGGGCCACCCGCTCGGCCAGCAAGGGATACGTCTTGTTGAAGAGCGGCAGAGCCTGCGTGTGGCGCCCGTCCGTGATGATGACGTCCCGCGAGTCGATATGCTCGGAGTTCATTCCGGAGCGCTTGAGAACCAGGGTTAAAATGCAGCTCGACAAGCGTTCGCCGAAGCTCGACACCGCATCGATGTGCCTCGGCTTCATCTCGCCCGCAGCCGCGACTGCGTCCAGTTCCGCCCCAAGTTTTACAAACAGCCCGTTGACTTCGCGCTCAAGCTCAGGGACATCCTCGCTTCTGACTACCGGCCGGCTCTCGTCGAGATGATACTGCTTCAGTTCCTGAAGTGCCTGCTGGACCTTCTCACTGCGCCCGGCAGCCGCTTCCGCACCGATTGCCAGCAGCCTGTTCGTGGTCTTTCCCATTGCTGAAACCACAACCACTGGCTTTCGGTCTACGTACCTGCCGATGATTCCGGCAACACGTTCTAACGCAGTGGCGGACTCTACCGAGCTTCCGCCGAACTTCATCACAATCATTAGTCCAACAGCCCTTCCGAGTACATCAATTCTGCATTCAGCACCGCTGCCCCGGCCGCACCCCTCACTGTGTTATGGCCTAGTGCGACGAACTTGAAGTCCAGCACCGGACACCGGCGCAGACGCCCGACAAATACAGCCATGCCCCGCTCGCGCTCCACGTCACGCCGCGGCTGCGGCCGATTGTTCTCTTCCATGTAAACGACCGGCTTCCGCGGAGCACTCGGGAGCCCCCGCTGCTGCGGGATAGGCCGAAACTTGTCGAGAGCCTCGAGAATGTCCGCTTCAGACGGCTTTTCGCGAAGCCCGACCGACACAGTGATCGTGTGGCCGTCGACTACCGGGACTCGATTGCAATGCGCGCTAACCGTCGCCTCGAGCGGAGCAATTTGATCCCCTTTCAGCGTACCCAGGATCTTCTGCGTCTCCTGCTCCATCTTTTCCTCTTCGCCGCCGATGAACGGGATGACGTTCGCATTGATGTCCATCGAGGCGACACCGGGGTAGCCTGCTCCCGAAATCGCCTGCATCGTCGTCACAATGACTTTCTCGATACCGAACTTCTGTAGCGGAGCGAGCGCCATCGTCAGCACGACGGTTGAACAGTTCGGATTGGTTGCAATCTGCCCCTTCCAGCCGCGTTTCCGCTGTTGAATCGGGATGAGATTGAGGTGGTCGGGATTGATCTCGGGAACCAGCAGCGGGACATCCGGCTCCATTCGATGGTTGCGCGAGTTGGAAACAACCACATGTCCTGCCTGGGCAAACGCGCGCTCAATCTCTGTCGCAACAGACGCATCCATCGCCGAAAACAGCAGCCGCGGCGCGCCGTTTACCGTCTTGGAATCTTGCACCACAAGGCGTGCTACATTTTCCGGCATGACGCCGTCTAACCGCCAGCTGGTTGCCTCGGCATACGGCTTCCCGGCCGAACGGTCGCTTGCGCCAAGCCAGGTGATCTCAAACCAGGGATGACCCTGTAAAAACTTCACAAAATGCTGGCCTACCATTCCGGTAGCCCCGAGAATTCCAACTTCTACCTTCTTCTGCATCCATCATCCTTTTACATCGAGAGCAATTGCTTCACCATTCCCCGGTAAATAGCGACAGCTTCAAGCAGTTCCGACTTCGCAACTCGCTCTTCATCCGTGTGCGCAACATGAATCGTTCCCGGCCCAACCAGAAACGGCTGTCCCCAGGATCCGCCGAATGCCGGAATGTCGGTGGTGTAAGCAACTACCGTTGTTTCGAACCCTTCCAGCGCCCCCAAACGGACGGCTGGAATTCGCAGAACTTGTGAAACCTCTACGTCAGGCCCCGCCGCTTTCCTGATTCGCAGATCCGTCTCGGTCCCTTCGTCCACCAGGCGAATCAGCACCTCCGCGCGCGCCTGATCAGGAATCACGTTCGGCGCTCTTCCGCCCGAGATAGTTCCGATGTTCAACGTGCTCGGCCCGAGGAGCGGATCCACCGGCAGCTCTACGGCGCGAATGCGTTGGAGCGCATCGAGAAGCTTGTTAATCGCAGAGGCTCCGAGCTCCGGATAGGCTGAGTGCGCCATTTTCCCGCTCGCAACGATTTCGTAGCGAAGCGCCCCCTTCGACCCCAGGGCCAGCTTGTTCTCCGTAGGCTCGCCGTTAATCAGATAGCGCGATCCCCTCGGCTGCTTCGCCGCTACGTACGCCCCAGCGCTGTTGCGTTCCTCGCCAACCACAAACAGCAAGCCAAAGTTGCGAATTCCCTCATCGAGCAGACCCCGTGCGGCCGTGATCATCGAGGCAATGATGCCCTTGGTATCGCACGCGCCCCGTCCCCAAATGAACTGGTCGTCCTCGCGAGACGGATAAAACGGGGGCACCGTGTCGTAGTGCGTGGACAACGTGACTATCGGCGTGCCCCACCACGCAAAGACGTTGAAGCGGTTCGGCTCGACTGGCATCGTTTCCACATCGCCTCCCGTCTGGGAAGCCAGTTCCGCCAGATGGTGGTTGAGGAATAAACCAGCCGCTTCTTCGTTGCCGGTAATCGACTCGATGTCAACGAGCGCACGAGTGAGCTTGAATATATCCATATCGTTGGGAGCGGAAAGGAGGCGGGAGAAGGAAACGGCAAGCCGGGCTGCAAAGCCCTTGTTCCTTCCTCGATAGCGCTCCACCCGGTCCGCGAATTAACACCGGATGACAGTGAGCAGGATTTAACCTGACTCCCCAACCAGCGTACCAGGGGCAGTAACGCTGATTTCGGCGGATCTTACAACCGGCCCCTTTCGCTCCGGCATCCGAACCCCTTCGGAACTGCTGCCGGGCTACTCTTGACCGCCGCGCCTCTATCCAGGAAATTTCTACGATAGCCGATCTGCTGCGCGAAAGGCAACACACCCCGAACGGAACACCTCGCTCCTCAGCGAAGCCCGGCGCGAAAGCGATATATTCGTATCAGCGATTCGTGGTTTCCCTTAACAACGTTTCGAAGGTCTACCAGCTCTACCGCCGCCCTGTGGACCGGCTTCACGAATTGCTCCCGTTTGCCTCGGGCCCCAAACACACAGAGTTTTGGGCTCTCCGTAACGTCACCCTCAAGGTGGAACCAGGCGAGGTCCTCGGCATCGTCGGCCCGAACGGCTCCGGAAAGAGCACGCTTCTACAGATCGTAAGCGGCATCATCCAGCCAACAAGCGGGCGCGTTTACACGAAGGGCCGGATTGCAGCGCTGCTCGAACTTGGAGCCGGCTTCAATCCCGAATTCACCGGCCGCGAGAACGTTTACATGAACGGCGAGATACTGGGTCTCTCCCGAAAGCAGGTCGACGAGGCCTTCCCCTCCATCGAAGCCTTCGCTGAAATCGGAGAATACATGGACCGCCCCGTACGGGAATACTCGAGCGGCATGTATGTCCGCCTTGCCTTCTCCACAGCCATTCACGTCGACCCGGAAATCCTCATCGTCGACGAAGCCCTCTCGGTTGGCGACGCCATCTTCGCAAGCCGGTGTATCCGCAGGTTTGAAGAGCTGAAGAAGAAAGGGATTACCGTCCTGTTTGTCTCCCACGACCTCGGCCTCGTGAAGCGCCTCTGTCATCGCGCCGTGCTCATGCTCAATGGCAGCATTGTCTCGGAGGGAAATCCAAACGACGTCGTCAACCGATACGTCGGCCTCGTCCATGAATACCAACGCGCAAAGCAGATTGAACCGGAGAACGGCGCGGCCTCAATCTCTTCCAGCTTCCGGCACGGCGATGGAACCAGCCGCATCCTCGACCTTCGCCTGATCAATAGCAAGGGGGAGACCGCCACCAGCATTCGTTGCGGGGAGACAGCGACCGTGCGCATCCGCGCGCGCTTCTACCGGGACTGCGACAACCCTGTGGTGGGCCTGCTGATCCGCAACCGGCTTGGAATGGACATCTTCGGCACCAACACGCGCATCGAGCAGCAGGAACTCGGTTCCTTCCGTGCCGGCGACGAACTCTTGCTGGACTTCACCTTCGATTGCCTGCTCGCTCGCAACGAATATACACTGACGGTTGCCACGCAGCATTGGGATGGAACGAGCCAGGATTGGCTGAATGACGCACTTTCGTTTGCCGTAATCGAACCGAAGGACCTCGCCGGCGTAGTGCACCTTCGGTCACACTTCAAGTGGGAGAAGGCGGCAGTTTCCAACAATGAACATCGCTGAAATCCAGGACGCGCTCCGAGACGAAGGCCTTGACGGCTGGCTCTTCTTCGACCATCACAGGCGGGATCCGCTGGCCTACCGCGTGCTGCAGCTGGAGACCCGGCAGCAGCCCACCCGCCGCTGGTACTACCTGATTCCCGCCCAGGGAGAGCCGCGTGGCTTGGTTCACCGGATCGAGAGCACGATGCTGGACGCCCTGCCTGGCCGGAAAACTCCCTACTCCAGCTGGGTGGAACAACAGCAGGCGCTCGCTAGGCTCCTTTCCGGCTGCCGCAAGGTCGCGATGCAATACTCACCCAGATGCGCCGTCCCCTACATCTCGATGGTCGACGCCGGAACAGTTGAACTCGTAAAAGGCCTTGGGATAGAAGTAGTTAGCTCGGACAATCTCATCCAATACTTTGAGGCGAGATGGGATCAGGCCAAGCTGGAAAGCCATTTGGAAGCAGGCCGTCGCATCGATTCGATCCGTCGCGCCGCCTTCCAACGCATCGGCGACGCTCTGCGCTCAAACCAAACCATCTCCGAATTCGACGTAAAGCAGTTCATCCTCAACCAGTTCCGCGAAAATGACCTGTTCACCGACCACGGCCCCATCGTCGGCGTCAACCGCAACTCCAGCGATCCCCATTTTGAGCCTACCGAAAGCAACAGCACCCCGATTCGCAACGGCGACTGGGTGTTGATTGACATGTGGGCAAAGCTCAACCGTCCGGGCAGCGTCTACTATGACATCACCTGGACCGGACATTGCGGAGCTTCCGTGCCGGACGACCGCCAGAATATCTTCTCAATCGTGCGGGAAGCCAGGGACCGCGCTGTCGGCTTTGTGAAGAAGGCCGTTGAAACCGGGACGCCAATCTGCGGCTTCCAGGTCGACGATGTCGCGCGCGGTTACATCAAGGAAAGGGGTTTCGGCAACAATTTCTTTCACCGCACCGGTCACTCCATCGGCGAAGACGTGCACGGAGCAGGAGCCAACATGGACAACCTGGAGATTCACGACACCCGGCGGCTCATTCCCTGGACCTGCTTCTCGATCGAACCCGGCGTCTATCTCCCGGAGTTCGGCGTGCGTTCCGAAGTGAATGTTTTCATCGGTGACGGAGCCGCTCGGGTCACAGGTGAGATTCAGACACATCCCGTGGCGATCCTCGGGTAAATCCCATCATGAACCGCAGGCACCTGCTCGCATTGCTTGGAACCCGCGCGCTGTCAGGCGCTCGGCCTTCCTGGACGTGGGATCGCCGCGGAGCGCAATTCCCGCTTCCGGATGGCAGCCTGGAGATCCAGTGGATCTCTCCTTCCTCATTCGCTCTCATCCGCCGCTGGCTGGACTCCACCCCATCGCCGCGG
>CALGAR010000085.1 GCA_937959285.1 uncultured Bryobacterales bacterium | reverse complement strand
GCCGCTGCGAAATTTGGGTTGCCAATGTTTCCCGGGTAGTACAACATATCCGCCAGCAGCCGCCGCCCCGCGGCTCCGACGTAGTTCATCGTGACGGTTTGCTTGGAGCCCAAACCCTGTTCGACGGCCACATTCCACTGCACGGTATATGGCAGCTTCAACTCGGGGTCGAACCCAACGACGTTCGAGCGGTAGGGAGGATCCGGGCTCGGCGCCGGAATGGAATCGAGCTGAGCCTGCGTCAGGGGAAAGCTGGACGCGAACAGCGCAGTCGTCGTGATGCCCACGCCGTAGAGATAGCCCCGTGACCCCAACGTATTGCCGGTATCGTAGAAGACGCCGGCGCCGCCCCGGAGCACCGTCTCGAACCCGGGTTTCTGGTTTACCTGATAAGCAACACCGAACCTGGGAGCAAGGTTGTTGTAAGCGGTTTTCCAAAGATCGGACCCGCGCCGTGCGACCGCGGTCTTGGAGAGGTCCTTGATCTGATCGACCGTGAACGGCTGGTTGCTGTCCGCATCCCGCGGAGCCGGATTCAGATCCCACCGCAGCCCGAGCGATAGCGTCAGACGCTGGCTGACGCGCCACTCATCCTGAAGGAAGGCGGAAAAATTCGAGTACACCGGCTGCATCTCAATTTCACTTCGGAAGACGCGAAGGATGCCGGGCTGATTCGCCAGGATGGATTCCTGGTCAAAGTACCCGACCTGGATATAGGTCTTGGGCAGCGGAACTCTAGTCAGTGTCCTGCGGTAGTCGATTCCCCATTTCAACGCATGTCGCCCGACCGACAGATTCATCGTTTCCACAACGTTGAGCTGCCTCTGCTGGCTCTCCGACGGACTTAATCCGAGGGTCGGATAGCGGTTCCCGGGAATCCGGAAGTAGAGCCACGCGAGGCTCGGCCCGCTCATTCCTGGCACATTGTCGAAGGTAAGCGGCGTAGCGCCTCCGAAGTTGTCGATCACGCCCACGTTCTTTGTGTCATTCCACGTGGAGCCGAAGCGGAAGTCGCTGTTCAGGCGGGGGGAAAGCACTGCCGTTGCGCCAAGCGTCAGGGTTCTGAGGTTAAGCTCCTGCGAATTGCGCTCGGACAAGCCATAGATGGACCGCGTCACGACGCTGGAAGGCGTACGGCTGAAGCGTCCGAACAGCTTCAGATTGGGGTTCACGCTGTGATCCACGCGGAGGCTCGTGCTATCGAGCGAACTCGGGCTGGTATAGCCCGACGTGAAGTGTGCGTTGCCGTTTTCCAGAACCGGACCGTTCGGAATCGGGAAGGCGTTCAGGAACGGCTGCAGCTCCGCCGGAGCATTTCGGCGAACCTCGAGGGTCGGGACCTCGGTTGTGATCGCCGCCTGAGGCGCCCGCAGCCTCAACCCCTCGTAGGAAAAGAAGAAGAACGTCCGGTCCTTTCCGTCGTATACCTTGGGAAGAAACAGAGGACCGCCTAACGTTCCGCCGAAATCGTTCTGCTTCGTAAGCTGTTTCGGCAGACCGTATGCATTATCAAACCAGTTTGCCGCATCCAGTTTGTCGTTCCTCAAGTAATTGAAGGCCGACCCATGCCACTCGTTGGTGCCGGATCGGGTCGTCAGTGAAAACTGGCCGCCCGGAGTGCGTCCGTACTCCGCAGAGTAAGTGGACGTGGTCGCACGGAACTCCTCCAGAGCGTCGACGGAAACCATGCTTTGGGTGGTCCCGAGCGCAGTGTGCCCAGGAACAGAGCCGGAGTAGCCTGCGCCAATGCCTATTCCAACGTCTCCGGCCATTGTTCCTGTGTTCGCGCTCACGCCGTCCACAGTGAAGTAATTCGCCTCCGTCCGCTGGCCGTTGACACTGATCTCTCCGCCTTTGCCGACGCCCTGCGAGGGAACGACCGATACGCCGGGCACCATCGTCATGAGCGATTGGAAGCTACGGCCGTTGAGCGGCATATTTTCGACAAAACGCCGGTCAACCGTAGTCGCGACGGTCGCATCAACCGTGTTGATGTACACCCCGCTCCCATCCACCGTCACTATCTCATTCGTGCTGGCAATGGAAAGGTCGATGTGCAGTGAAATCTTCGCCGCAGCCTGGAGCCGCAGGTCATCGATGACCTTCGCATCAAAGCCTGGAGCGCTCGCTGTCAACTTATAAGTCCCTGCTGGCAGCGGAGGCAGCGTATAGATGCCCGCCTCATTCGTCGTGGTGCGGTACTCCACAGCCGTGGCGTGATTGTGAATCGTGACAGTGGCCCCTGCGATCACTTGTCCGGATGGATCTCTCACAAAGCCTGAGACTTCCGCCTGTTGCCCCCGGGAGATTCCGGCGGTCGCAATCAGCAGTACAGCCAGTATGAACTTACTCCGTACAACAGTTCGACTCTGCATCCTGTCCCTTTAGTTGCAATCCACTTGCAATAACGCTACTCAGTGTACTGCAATAGGGGAAAAGGACACAATGCCCCCTGGAACTATTTGCAAAAGAGATGCAGGAGTACTTTACTTCATCCGGAGTGCCGCAAGAGGCGACATTCTGCTGGTACGGACCGCAGGCCATAGTCCGGCTGCGAGTCCTGCAAGTCCCAGGAAGACGGCGGAGGTCGCAAAGCTGGCGGGATCCAGTGTCCGGATGCCGAAGATCAACCGCTCCATAGTGCCGGAGAGCACAACCGCTCCTATGCTTCCGAGCACCACTCCGGCGCCTACCGTCCACAGGCACTCCCTGAGGAGCAAGCCCGCAATTTCTTCTGGCCCGGCCCCCAGAGTCATGCGGACACCTAGTTCGTATGTTCGGGCTGCTGCTGTATATGAAACCATCACGTAAATGGCCACGGCAGACAGGAGCACAGCGAACGCGGCGTAAAGGCCGAGCACCGCCGCGCGAACCCGTGGCGGCGTTTGGGTGGAATCGATTACGTCCTGAACGGTCCGGATAAGATCCAGCGGGTCGCCGCTCGCCGCAACCGTCCGTTCGTTCAGCTCTTTTGCCAATCCTGCCCGCAGCCTGTCAAAGCGCGCGACAACGGTCATCTCAGTGCTGGTTAGCAGATCGCGGTAAGGAGCGGAATAAGGCAAATAGAACTGGGGTTCCCACTGCTCTTCGAGCTGCCCGCCTTTGACAGGCCCGACGACGCCGACTACAGTCCTCGCATTCGGCTCACCTGACAGAAGCAACTGCTGGCCGAGTGCGCGGCCATTCCACATGCGGCGCGCCAGCTCGCTGTTGACGATCACAGCCTGGCGTTCAAATGGAAGGAAGTTGCGGCCCTCGGTGATCTCGATACCCATCGCTCGGAAATATTCGCCGCCAACCACGTAACGCTGCGCCATCAGCGGCCCGCTCTCCGGGTGTTCCACCCAGAGATAGCTGGCTCCGCCGGCCAAGGGAAGTTTGTCCACGACACCGGCTGCGACCACCCCGGGCATCGACGCAATGGAATCCAGGACGGCCCGCTGCTTGTAGAGAGTGCTCGGGATATCCTTGCTGTCGCCGGACAGGGCCAGTTCCCCTATCATCGTATTGCCGGGGTCGAAGCCAGTTTCGACGTTGAGAAGACGGAGAAAGCTTCGAATCGCCATCTGCGCCAGCACAAGCAGCGTGCACGCCATCGCCACTTCCATAACCACAAGGAACCGGCGAGTGAAGACGCCCCGCGTGCCGCCCATGCCGCCGCCATGATCACCCAGTGCAGCCAAAACCTTCACACCGAGGACGTGGAGGGCAGGCGTTCCGGCAGCGATGACCCCTGAGATGACTGAAGCAAGCAGCGCAAAGGCGGCTGTCGACAGATTGAGAATTCTGGATGGCCTGAGGACCACACCTTGTCCGGCGAATACTTCAGAGATGAATGACGCCGCAAAAGCAAGCGCAAGCAAACCGGCCGCACCGCTCAAGAGGCCATAGAGCGCTGCCTCTACGAGCGCTTTCGCCACTAAATCCCGCCTGCTGGCTCCGACGGCAATCTGTATGGCCGTTTCCTGACGGCGCCGAATCGCGCGAGTCAGCAGGATTCCGGACGTATTAAAAATACCCGCTCCGAGGACGACCAAAGCCCCCAAGAAGAGCACCGTAATGGCGGGACGGATCTGTTGCGAAAGGTTGGCCTGGAGGGGAGTGACGAGTACGACGGTCCCGCGGTTTATGTTGTGCTTCGCGAATAAGCCTTGCTTCAAACGCTCAAGGATTACGTTGTATTCGGCTCGCACCTGTTCCAGAGTGACATCTGCCTTTCGCTTCCCGACCCACCTTGGCGCTGTGGTTCCAAAGGAGTCTCCCCCGGATTTGAAGAGCCTGTTCGAATCCCTGTACGGGTCTCGTGCGAGTACCCAAATCTGTGTTTCCGCCGGAAACTCGAATGGTTCCGCCAGCACGCCGATGAGCGTGTATGGCCGCCCGTTGAGGAGAACCGTTCGCCCCGGTAATTCGCGGTCACCGCCGAACCAGGCCTGCCAGAAACCGTAGCTGACTACGGCCAGGTCCGCCGTTTCCTGCTGATCTTGAGAGGTAAAGCGCCGGCCAAGAAGAACGGGGACGTCAAAGACGTCGAAGAACGAAGACGAGACTGCGGCGACGTGAACACGCTGCCCTTTGACCGGATCGAACAGATTCATCGATCCGTACCGGTAGTACGCCAAGGCTTCGAGCGATTGCTGAGCCCGCCAGACGTCCATCTCTCCTCCATTGGGCAGCATCGTCAAACCGCCAATGTGGACGAGGCGATCGGCATGCGGTACCAGGACAGGACGGAGTACCAGCGCGTCAAGGACGCCAAATACTGCCGTCGTTAAACCGATCGCAAATCCGAGCGTAAGCAGGATGAAGATTAGTCCCGCCCGGTCCCGCCTCATGCTCCGCCAGGCGAGCTTCAGCGCATAACGCATCGCATTGGTTGAGTATCTAGTCAGCGAGTCCGCGAGCTCTCGCAGAGGCGCCGGTAAATGGCGCTCACGGCGTTGGACGCCACCTCCACGCTACACTTCTCAAGGCAGATAGCGCGGCCATCAGCTCCCATGCGCTTGCGCAGCTCAGCATCTCCGATCATCCTAGCTAGCGCTTTGGCAAGTGCAGACACATCACCTGCTGGAACAACTATGCCAGCGTTTCGGCCTTCGCACGACACAATCTCTCGTAGCCCACCGTCATCGGAGACAATCACAGGCAAGCCCATCGCCATCGCCTCCAGTATTGAGGTCCCCAGGGATTCTTGTTCCGAGCAGAGAACGCAAATGTCAGCGACCTGCTGAATATCGCGTATTGATTCTTGGAAACCAAGTTTAAGTGTTCGCGCAGCAAGGCCAGTTCGTGCTAGACATTCGTCTACAGCACGCTCGCAATCTCCAGAGCCAAAAGACTCACCCACCAAGACGAGTCGAATGTCTTGATTCGCAGGTTGGGCCGCGATCGCTTGAATCAAAATGTCATGGCGCTTCTGCCACTCGAATCGTGCGACCATAAGAACGACTACGGACCCGACCGGCAATCCCAGATGACGTCGTGCGGCTACACGCTCACTTGGTTTCACCGGTCTCCACAGTTCGCATGACACTCCATCGTAGACTACAGAGACTACTTCGGGACTAACCGTTGCGGCACTCAAAACTCTCCTGCGAGCGTAGTCAGACACAGCGATAACAGCATCCGCGGCTGTGATCGTATCCGCAATCTCCGGACTGATTTGCGGTACTCGAACGTGGTATACAAGCGCGGCTCCTCGCAGCTTCGCCATCGCCGCAATCATTGGTCCACTATAACAGTTGATGTGAACGATCGTCGGCTCAGTCTTGTCCAGGACCTCGGCAATGAGCTGCGCTGAGCGAGTGGTGGGCGAACTAAAGTGTTCGCCTGCCACAAACACCCTGACGCCCATTTCTCGGAGGCGGGCTGCAAAAATGCCCTCCATACCCACAAGGGCGTTCATTTCGTGCCCCAAAGCGCGCAAGCCTCCCGCAAGTCTGCACAGCGACTCTTCAGCTCCAGAATACGCGGAAGGGGCCGAAACGAATAAAATGCTACCACCTTCGCGGCGTAGGCTATTCCCTTTGAACGCAGGCCAGTACAATGATCGCGCTTCCGACCGCTCCTCATCCCTCCACCGTTTACAGAGTTCCGCAGGTGTTATATCACTATCTGCAAACTCGCTCGTAATCCTGCTCAACCTTTGCACCAATCTCGCAGAGAACAACTCAATCACCGGCGGTAACATCTCAGCCGCTGGCCACCCTGCATATTCTCTTGACGCGTCAATCTCAACTACTCGTGCTGTCCCATCTCCAGCCCTTCGAGCCGTTGCTATGCATTCTCGCAAAACTATCTCAAACGGCCACAAACCGCTCCTTCCGTCACACAGCGTTTCAACATCTTCCACCACTTCCAGTACGTTCGCATCCAACACAAGTGGGCTAACTCCCTGTGGTACGCCGACCAAGCATGTTAGGCGGCTCTCGTTCCGCTCGTGGATCGCCTCCATTAGGTCGACACAACCCGATGGTGCGAAGCAGCTCTCAAGTGGAGCGTAAACGCAGGTAAACCTATCCTTCAACGAACGTGCGGGCATACATTCCCGGAGTGCTCGAACTAACGACCGGCTACGGGTCCACTTCACCATTGCGCCAATATCGTCCACACCGCCTTGATTGAGCAGCGAGCGGAGGTCTGATGGAGCATAATCGAAGTTGCTCACAATTAATAACCTACGTTGCGTGCTGAGCCCAGATATCCTCCGAAGCATCCAACGCAACGCCTCGGCGCCACGGTTCAATATCACGGAGCGTGATACAGGACCTAGCCACACGATAGTACTAGGTACGTAGTCCATATGTATAGCAGTCATGAGCTACCTGTCTCGCGTCCTTACTCCGCCGGCACCTTACAGCTTGTGTCGTGCCGTCGAACCTCCAAACACATGTTGCGTCTGCGACTCAGCGCACTTTTGTCCCGATTGAGGAGATAGCAAAGTACTTTTCGATCTCGGCCACCCGCTCAGGCAGATATGCACCCATCCATGCTCTTTCGACCTTACCTGCAGGAGAAATAACGACAGTTTGCGGCGTAGCATCCAAACCAAGCGAGCGGACCACTTCTGTCGAAGCAAGGGTATATGACGGGAATTCAACGGGATGGTCTTTCAAATACTGCGCCAGGTTCTCTGACGTTGTGAAAAGTCCTACAACCCGATAGCCTCCTTTTATTGATCGATATAAAGCGTTAGCGCCTTCCTGGTTTTTCTTACACCATACGCATGCCGGAGACATAACGTACAGCACTGTTGGCTGAGCCCCTTTGAATGAGAGCCTCTCACGTCGCCCTTCCTGGGACACCACTTCAATGGTCGGAAACGTTGCGCCCACTTGAACTCCACCGGCTCTCGGTGACCATACGCTCCGCAACTTCCAACCGAGCACCACATTTCCCGCGAGAGAAGCGGCCAAAACAATACCCATCACGACCACGCCACAATCAGCACCACCTTTGAGGACTTTCATATGCAACTATCGAAACCAATGACGTTGGTGAGAGGGCAGTCAAGAGTCTCGTGCCCTCCCGTCCAGCTATCGTCGTCTTAGCACACGCTGCATGCATTCCAAAAATCGCCTCCGAGGCATTGTTGCCCGGATCCGGAGCCACAAACAGATTGAACGCACGCACCTTGTGAGTAGCAGGAGCCTCCCCAGTAGCAGTCACAGCTAAAGCCATAGACAGTTGGCGTAGGTCCAAACAGGAAGAACACAGCCAAGGCGGCGGTCGGCATTGCAGTCGCAAGCCCCATCGCCAACTTTTCTCGATTGATAGCCATAGAGCATCCTCCTACAAGACCTATAATTCACATCCCAGTGACGGTCAATTATCAATATCCGCTATTCGTTGTCGACTTCAGGCTTGCCATTCCGAATATCATCTCGCGTACGTAGGTGACATTGAGGAACTGCATTCGGTACGCCTTAGGTGTATTCCCATACACCTTCCGAAAATCACGGCAGAAATTCGACGTCTCAGAATAGTTCATTAGAGCCGTAATCTCCTTAATTCTCAGGCTGCTATCCCGAATCAACTGCGCTGCTCGCCGCGCTCTTAGTCGTTCCACAAACTTGTGAAGTGTTAACCCTGTTTCGGATTTGAACAGTTTTTGGAGGCGCTCAGGAGTAACCCCAACTCTTTCCGCCCAGTATTTGGCCGACAGACAGGTAATCGGAGGAGCATCAGCACTCATAATCATCGCAGTAATCCTCGGATCTTTTCTAAGACATTTCCCTTCCTTCAACTCCGCTTGACAAAGCACCTCGAGCAACGACAAATCGAATTGCGCAAGAGCGACTCCGTTAGGACTTACACCAGGCCATTGCTCGGTGTTAAGCAAGTGCTTCAACGCTTTGAATCCTCCATACCGCGCCAGCATGTCGCAAGACCGAACGTCCTGCATTTGCTCCTTGATTGTAAGAACGAGCCATTCGTTAAGTACGACACCAAATACCCATTGCCACTCTATGCTCTCTCTCGGTAAACAGCTACCTTCTAACAACCCCCAGAGTTTTCCGATAAGGCATGAATGCTGATCAAGACATTCTCTTATTCTCTTCCAGTCGGTTGATAACGGAGGCTTTTCAAACGGCAGTTCTTCGCCTCGGGCAGGCAGGCTGGGTGTCTTAACCGTTTTCTGTCGCATTTCGGATCGGTGACTGACGCTACACAATGGCGTAAGAGCGGTTCCTTACTTCGCGAAGACAATTGCGATGTTGCCTGGTGGACTGTTGGCCCATCCTCCGCCGGATCACGGCTTGATTCCGATTCGCCAGAACTTTGACAATGGCTGATCAGGCCGTGATGGGGGTACGAGCAGGGGAAGTCACGCGCAAGCGTGTCTGCGGCAGAGCTTTTGCTACTCACCTTACCAGCTTCAACGCATTAGCAACATAGGTTTAGTACCTTTGAACAGTTCGGCAAGCAGCTATTGCGCCGGCACCCACTTGCCCCCGCGACACTGCACAATTTTGCCGTCCATTCGGGCGAGCGCGCCTTCCGAGTAGGGCTTCTGGTCGAGCATGCAAGGCCCGCCTCTCGCTGCACTTGATTCCCTCTTTGAATCGCGGAGCCAGATCGAGACGGCAAGCCACAGGATGATCGCAAGTCCGGCAATCCACACTGAAGCGCGAATCACGTATCGCATAAGCCAAAACTCCTCTGAACGCTGAATTCGGCAACTAGTTGTCACATCAGCTTTCCTTTAATAGGAGAAGTTACAACCGTTGGCAGCTTCACATTCGAGCCATTTGGGCTGACAAAAAAGTGACTTTGACTTTCGATGCTAAACAGGACCGTTCGGATTGAAAAGAGCTCTCGAGGATTTTTTGTGCAGTTGCTCGCGGACTGCCACAAACAGTAATGCGGATTGCGAAGTGATGTGTTACCAATAGAGGAACTGTAGAGGAAACGGTGTCCTTTGTCCTCGTCGAAGCCCATGTACCGCTTCCGAGCCGAAGTGAAATTTCAACAATAGGAGTTTGTCATGCCTGACGTTCCGTCGTCGCGCGTTCAAAACATAACGATCCTTCTCTGTTTGCTGTTCCTGCTAAGTTCTGCCGGCGTGGAAGCCCAGGTTCTGTATGGCTCGCTTGTGGGGAACGTAACAGAGGAAACCCATGCAGCCATACCGGGCGCCGAAGTCACCGTTGTCAACAAAGCGACGAATCTCACGCGGCGCGTCCTTACCAATGAAACCGGGGCCTATAGCTTTCCGAATCTTGTTGCAGGCACGTACTCCGTGACTGTAAAGATGAGAGGATTTGCTGACTTCGTTGCCGAGGACGTCGTTGTCCCTCAAAACGCCACCGTTCGCCGCGATGCCGTTTTGAAAGTTTCCGCCGTTGAATCCTCCATCACTGTCTCTGCGGAAGCACAAGTAGCACAGCTTCAGACCGATCGCGGTGAAATCCGCCACGAGATCCAGACCAGGCAGTTCGAAGATTTGCCGGTCTCGCTTGCCGGCAATTATCAGAACCTTCTACAAACGGTTCCCGGCTTTGAAATGGAAGGCGACATGCGCCCCGGGAGAATGGGCGGCTGCAACCCCTCCGGTTCGGTCGGGTTCGCCGTCAATGGGACGACGACATCGACGACCTCCACGAACGTCGACGGCGCCACCAACGCGCATATCTGGAACGTAGGGCGCTCGGCGATCGTTCCAACGCTCGAATCCATCGAGAACGTCAACGTAGTTACGAACAGCTTTGACGCCGAGCAGGGCATGGCGGGCGGCGCGGTCATCAACGTGCAAACGAAGACCGGCACAAACAGCTTTCACGGGTCACTGTTTGAATACCACTACAACCAGCACATGAAAGCCCGGGATTACTTCCGGCCGCCAGATCAGGAAAAGGGCAAGTTTATCCAAAACCGGCTGGGCGGGACTCTCGGCGGGCCAATCAAGCGCGACAAGTTATTCTTCTTCTCCAGCTTCGGCGGCATTTACCAGCGTGACAACGGGAGCAGCATCCTCTCTTTGCCTTCTGCCCGTGCGCGTAGCGGAGACTTCTCGAGTTCTCAGGCTGTGGTTTACGATCCTTCGACGGGTCAGCCCAACGGCACCGGGCGCATGCCGTTCCCGAATAACCAGATACCGGAGAGCCGGATCGATCCGATCTCCCGCAAGATCCTGAGCCTGGTGCCGCTGCCGAATCTTTCCGAAACTACGGAAGCAAACAACTTCTTCGCAAGCCAGCCCTTTGCCGCTGACCGGTGGTCGCTGGACAACAAGGTCAACTGGCAGGCTTCCGACAAGTTCAACACCTTCGTTAGCTGGAACTATGCCCACCACCGATCCAAGCACATCACTGCGTTCGGCGTCGACCAGGGCTACATGGACGGCCCGCGAGTTGGAGCCGGCAATGCCGGAGATACGTGGGGCTACAACAACCGCATCAGCGCGGGAGCAAACTATATCTTTACTCCAACGCTGCTCGCGGATGTGTTTTTTGGATGGACGCGGCAGAACACGAACGTGGAGCAGCCGGGCATCGGCGAGAACTACGGTCTGACCGTGCTCGGCATTCCTGGAACAAACGGACCGGAACGCTTCCAGAGCGGCTGGCCGAGGTTTAACATCAGCGGCTACTCCGGCCTCGGCACGGAAGAGCCTTGGACTCCCTTCTACCGCAACGACAATCAATACTCGTTCCGATCGAATTTCACTAAGATTCACGGCAGGCATGAAATCCGCTGGGGCACGGATATCAACTCCGAGCAAATGAATCACACGCAGCCCGAATTTCAGGGCGGCGCTTCAACAGGAGCCCGGGGCCTCTTCACCTTTGGCACGGGGCCGACCACAGCTTGCCTGCAGGCAAATGCCTCCGGCGCGTGTACTCAAACCAGCCAGACAACCTCACAGGTCAACGCGATGGGAGCATTTCTGCTTGGCTTGCCAACCCAGGTCGGTAAGAACCAGTTGAACATCTTCCCGTTCACGACCCGCACATGGCGCTACAGCCTCTACGTTCGAGACCGCTGGGTCGTCAACCAGAAACTGACGCTCAACTACGGCGTCCGGTGGGAGTACTTCCCGATGCCGACCCGCGCAGACCGCGGATTCGAACGCTACAACCCTCTTGATGATCAGATGTACATCGGCGGCGTGGGGGATGTGCCCAAGGACCTTAGCGTCAAGAGCAGCAAGAGATTCTTCGCGCCCCGCTTCGGCTTCGCCTACCGGGCCACGGAGAACTTCGTGATCCGCGGCGGCTATGGCATCAGCTGGGATCCCTATTCACTGGCTCGCGCGCTCCGCACCAATCACCCTGTGCTGAGTGAACTGGTCGTCCCTGCGCCCAACACTCTCGCGCCCGCTTCCCGGCTTGCAGACGGAATTCCGCCCATCGAGGCGCCTGGTCTCGGCGACGGAATCATTCCGGTGCCTGGCAACGTCTCTACACAAACCGTTCCGACCGATATCCAGCGGGGGTATATCCAGTCGTGGAACCTCACCCTGCAAAGGACACTGTTTGGCGGGTTCGTGGGAGAAGTAGGGTATGTCGCAACGCGGCAGATCCGGCAGCTAGGCTACCGGGAACTGAACTGGGCGGACGTCGGGGCTGGAAACGCGGGGCGGCAGTTGACCCGCCTGTTCGGCCGGACCGCCAGCACACGCGAAGTGGGCCCGATTGGCGGCAGCCATTACGACTCGCTCCAGGCCCGGTTGCAGCGGCGGTTTTTCCGCGGTTACTCGTTTACCGCTTCCTACACTTTTGCCAAGGCAATCAGCACATCGGGCCTCGACCGCAGCGACAGCACGCTCAAGATCATGATTCCGGAGTACTATGACCTGAACCGTTCGGTCAGCGGCATGGTTCGGCGTCATAACCTCCAGATCACGAACATACTCGAGCTGCCGTTCGGACGGGGCAAGAGATGGTTGAACAGTGGAGGACTCCTCTCCGCAGTCGCCGGCGGCTGGCAGGCAAACAGCATCGTTGCGGTGATGAGCGGCCGGCCGTTCTCAGTCACGGCGTCAGCGACATCGCTGAATGCTCCGGGTAACACCCAGCGCGCGGACCAGGTGAAACCGGAGGTGAAGATCCTCGGCGGTGTCGGCCGCGGTCAGCCGTATTTCGATACAACCGCATTTAGGCCAGTAAACGAAGCGCGATTCGGTACGGCCGGTTTCAATTCGCTTTACGGCCCTGGACGCTTCAATTGGGACTTCGGCCTGTTCCGGATCTTCCAGGTCACCGAAGGCTCGAGGCTCGAATTCCGCGCCGAGGCGTTCAACTTTACCAACACGCCCAAGTTCGGGAACCCTGCGGCGAACGTCAGTTCCGCGGGCTTTGGAGAAATCACAACAGCAACCGAGGAACGCCAGTTCCAGGTTGGTCTCCGCTTCCAGTTCTGACGGCTTCACCGCTTCAGGGCACGCTCGGCGGGCCGGGCGTGCTCTGCAGGCGCTCCAGGCTTTCGTCCAGCGCCTTCAGGATCGCGTTATCCGCCTTACTCCAAATTTGCCGCAGCTCGCTATAGGACCTGCGAGCCGCAGCGACGTCACTCATACTCTCAAAGGCGCGCGCGAGACCGAGCAGTGACAGCGC
>CALGAR010000084.1 GCA_937959285.1 uncultured Bryobacterales bacterium | reverse complement strand
CCTGAGGTGTGGTGGCTTGATTGCCTCTGACAGCGCAATTCAGGTATGCAGGACGCCGTCGTGCAAAGGCCTTTCTGTCTTTGAGATCCGGATTACCAGGGGAGAACGGAATCTCATCGTCCTGCCCGTGCCGGTTGAATATTCTCAACTTGCCAGGCAAGTGGTTGAACGGGCAGCGGAGTCCGCTCCCTTCCCCCCAGATTGACCTGCCAAACATAGTCAACCCGTTGTTGAGCCACGAGATACTGCCGGCTCGGGATCCCGCCCGTGATCCGTAATGCTCTGATGTAACTGACGTGCAAGACATCGAAAGGTTACGAAGAGGGGACTTCAGGCTCCTCCGGAGGGGATTACGGAAGCCGCAGCCGCTGCCGCGAAAGTTCGTAACCTCGCGGCAACCGAAACAGGTCCGAATGCGTATAGAAGGCGTACATATAAAACTCCGAATACGTATCGAGGACGGAAGACCTTTATGCGCCGTATGAGACCGGCGTGTGGGTATCGCAAAGTCTCTGTGGCTGCCGCAGTCCTGATGGCCGCCAATTTGCTGGCGCCAGGGGCCCTCGCTCAACGCCTATCGTTCGGTGTGGTTGCGGGTGGTTATGCTAACAGCGATTTCGATTCGGAATATATCCCGCACCCCGGATTTCCGCCTTCAATCAGGGAATCCGGCTCTGGCGGCTATGTAATCGGGCCTTCACTCGACGTTCGCGTGTTCCCAAAGCTCTCGCTCGGCGTGGAGGCATTTGTACAAGCCGCTGCACTATCGGGAAGGTGCGACGTTCTTGAACGGAGAACCTATCGGCTACGCTCCGGCCACTGTGGTGACGTACCAGTTTCCGGTCCTGGCAAAGTATAGATTGCGGAACAGCCGGATAAGCCCGTTCTTGGAGGGTGGACCGTCGTTCCGTGCGGCAGGCAATCTCAATTCCGCCAACCCGTCTCATTTCGGAGTAAGCGCCGGCGTAGGAGTGGAAATGGGATGGGGCAGGCTTAAGGTAGCGCCCCGGGTGCGTTACACCCGATGGGTGGAGGATAGGCAATGCGGCGCATGCACGCGTGAGGACCAGCTGGAGTTCCTCGTTGGGTTCAGCTACGGCGCAGAGTATGAGAGCTATCCGCTAGGGCGGCGGGTTTCACTTGGAGCGGTGGTGTGGTCCACTGTAACGGATGATTTCCCCACCTCCACCTACGAACATCCTCCCGGCGCAACACACCGGACCTCACCGGTGCGTAGCGTTTCGGTCGGGCCGCTGGTGGAGTTGAGTCTCTCGCCCAGATTCTCCATCGAAGGAAATGCCATCACCCGCTCGTTTCGCAACGTCACCGAAGTGGTTGGTGCCTGCCCGACAGAAGAATTTCGCACGTGTAGTTGGTCCGGTCAGTCCACCGGCTTCTGGGAGTTTCCCGTGTTGGCGAAATACATACTGTCCCTCCGTTCCTGGCGGCCGTTTCTTACCGTGGGGCCATCATTCCGGACGGCGAAAGAGGCGGGGAGGTATGGCGTCGCGGCAGGACTGGGCGTAGAGATCCCATTGAAGGGGATGTTCTCGAGAGTTAAGATCGCGCCCGCAGTGCGCTTTACGCACTGGAGCCCCGACCCAGGGGGTAGTTCGTCAATCTTCCGCAACCAGGTTTACGCTCTGCTTGGCGTCTCATTCTAAGGACGGAAGCGTTCCAGAACATCTACCGCGCGGCTTAAAGGAGATGGTTCTTGGTGACGCAGGGGGCATCGCTGCCCCCTGACGGCACCACGAAGCGCCGAATTATTTTTTCTTTTCAGGAAGCGCAAACGCGACGTACTTCGCGCTGGACGGACGTCCACGCCCGCCTCCCGCCGGCACGACGAGGAACTGCCGCCCGCGTACCTCGTACATCGCCGGTGTCGCAAAGCATCCGGCGGGAAGCTTTGTTTCCCAGAGCAGCTTGCCTGTCCGTTTGTCGAATGCACGGAACTTCTCGTCGTAAGTCGTCGCCCCGATGAAGACGAGCCCGCCAGCAGTGACAATGGGTCCGCCAAAGTTCGGTGTGCCCGTGTTCTTCATCCCCTGCGCCGCCAGTTCGGGCACTTCGCCAAGCGGCACCTGCCATAGGATTTCGCCTTTGTTGAGGTCGATCGCGTTCAGCGTGCCCCACGGCGGAGCCACCGCGGGATATCCGTCGGGGTCGAGGAACTTGGCGTTGATGTCAGTTCCATACTTCAACCTCGGTCCGGGCGTCCTGGAAGTGCTGATCAGCTCGCGGTCCTCACCCACGCTGATGTATTTCACCAGCGCGTCGACGGCTTCATCTGTCAGACCCGCAAAAGCCGGCATTCGCCCGACGCCTTTCCGGATTACGTTTGCGATCTCCGCTCCCGAGCGCCTGGAGGCGATTCCAATCAGGGATGGCAATTCCGGAGGAGACCCTTTCATGTCCTGTCCGTGGCAGGATGCGCATTGGGTCCGGAACAGCATCTGGGCGCTGCTCTTGCGTCCGCTCCCTTTCCGCTCGCCGAGCTTCAGAATCCAGGGCATCTCATTGGCATTTACGTACAGGACGCCGGTAGCCGGGTCGAATGCGGCTCCACCCCATGTTGCACCCCCATCGAGGCCCGGCATGAAGATCGTGCCCTGCAGACTCGGCGGCGTCCACGTTGATCCGCTCCGCAGCGTGCGGAAGCGCTCCAGTACCGCCTTGTGCGCCTCGGGAGTCCGCCGCGTGAGCATATCCTCCGTAAGGGTTTGGCGTGCAAAGGGCGGCGGCTTCACGGGAAGGGGTTGTGAGGCGGCCAGGACCTCGCCCTCCACATCAGACGGCGGCACTTTGTGCTCCTCCAGCGGAAACACTGGTTTGCCCGTGTCCCGTTCGAACACGAAGACGTATCCGGATTTCGTCGTCTGAGCGACGGCATCGATGAGCTTTCCGTTCTGCTTGATGGTGACGAGCGTGGGTGCGGCGGGAAGGTCGCGATCCCACACATCATGACGTACGAACTGGAAGTGCCACACGCGCTCGCCTGTTTCTGCTTTGAGGGCGATCAGGCAGTTGGCGAACAGATTATCGCCGAGCCGGTCAGCGCCGTAGAAATCGAAGGCTGCGGAACCGGTGGGAACGAACACCATCCCCCGCTTCTCGTCGAGCGTCAGACCAGCCCAATCGTTCGCGCCGCCCGAATGCTTCCAGGCTTCCGGCGGCCACGTTTCGTATCCAAACTCGCCGGGGTGCGGCACGGTGTGGAAGATCCAGCGCATCTTGCCCGTGCGCACATCGAATGCCCGAATATGCCCAGGAGCTGACGGAAGGTCTTCCGCAACGATGCTGCCAGTAATCAACAGGTCCTTATAGACGACGCCCGGCGTGGATAGCGAGACGCTCAACGTCTCCGGAGGACGGCTAAGTCCCTGTCGGAGGTCTATGCGGCCCTTCTCTCCAAACTCCGGTATCGGCTTGCCTGTCTTCGCATCCAGCGCGTAGAGCCACTGTTGATATACCGTAAAAACTCGCGCTTCCTTACCGTCGGTCCAGTAAGTTACGCCGCGGGTGCGCGATCCGCCGCGGCGGGACGGATCCTCGACGGGATCAAATTTCCATATCAGCTTCCCGGTGTCCGCTTCCAGAGCCGCCACGCGCGAGCGGGGTGAGATCACGTAGAGCACGTTATCCACCATGACCGGCGTAGCCTGAATCTGCGAGCCCGGGAACTCGTCCTCAAAATCGAACGTCCAGGCGACTTGAAGATCCTTCACGTTCTTCCGGTTGATCTGGTCAAGGGCGGAGTAGCGCATCACGTCCTTGCCCCCGCCGTATGCCGGCCATCCGCGGTATTTGCCGCTCTCAGCTCCGGCTGCCAGGAGGATCGCAGAAGTCCCGGCCAGGCAGCTCAGCCACACTCGTGCCCGTAATCTCGTTCCCTTCATAAGTTGTTACCGCTTCAGACAGTATACTTTCATGGCGGGGTCCTAACGGGGGCAAAAAAGATCGAGGCCTGATGATGAGATTTTGCGGCCAATTACGCCTTAGTGTTTAGAGGCAAACATCCACTTGTTCTCCGGCGCAGCTGTTCGCGCGGAAAGGGGACGGTCTCCTGATTCGGGACTGTCCCCGAGCTCCCAACGTCGCGCTATCATTCCCATACAATGCGACGCCGGAGTTTTCTTGCTGCACCCTTCGCGGCCGTTCCCCTCGCCGCAGCATCCGGGCCCGACTCTCACGTCTATGCCAACACCGACGGCATCCCGCACACGCCCCGCGACTACGCGCGGCTGCTGGCAGCACTTACCGAGAACGACAAGGTTCAGCGCGATGATTTTTCACGCGGCGGCGTGGTTCAGACACTCGAAACGCGGATGGCTGAGCTCCTCGGCAAAGAAACGGCTGTCTGGATGCCAACGGGCACGCTTGCGAACCATCTCGCCGTCCGCCTGCTTGCCGGATCCCGTCGGCGGGTGCTGGTGCAGGCCGAAAGCCATCTCTTCAATGATTCCGGCGACTGCGCCCAAACTCTGAGCGGGCTCCACCTGATTCCGCTCGCTCCCGGGCGAGCCACTTTTACGCTCGGAGAGGTCGAAGAGGCCGTGCAAAAGGCCGCTGGCGGACGCGTTGAAACCCCGATCGGCGCCATTCAAATCGAAACTCCGGTCCGCCGCCGTGCGGGCGAGCGCTTCCGCTTCGACGAAATGCAACGCATCTGCGCGTGGGCCAGGGAGCGAGGCATCGGACTCCACCTGGACGGCGCCCGCCTCTTCCTCGAAAGCGTCTATACCGGGAGTCCTGTCACCCGCTACACCGCCCTTTTCGATACCGTTTACGTCTCGCTGTATAAGTACTTCAACGCTTCCGCCGGAGCGATTCTCGCCGGGCCCAAAGCGCTCCTCGACAACATCTACCACACGCGCCGGATGTTCGGAGGCGGACTCCCGCAGGTATGGCCCTCGGCTGCTGTGGCCCTCCATTACCTCGACGGTTTCGAGCAACGCTTCCGCACCGCGGTGGACAACGCCGAAGCCGTTATTGCAAAGCTCGCCTCGGATGCAAGCTTTGCGGTCGAGCGCGTGCCGGAAGGAACGAACATCTTCCGGCTCCGCGTGAATGGCGTGAACATACCGACCTATTTGAACCGGCTCGAGGCGGCAGGCATCACGATCCAGCCGCCTGTGGGAGATGACTGGTATCTTGTTCGTGTGAATGAAACGTGGGCCCGTGTCCCCGCCGATGAAATCTATAACCGCTTTCGTGCTGCGTTAGGCTAAGGCGAGGGCTGCGGCGATCGGTCCTACTGGATCCGCTTGACGGCGAGCTTCGCGGTCTGCAGCTCGCCATTGTGCTCGCGGGAGACCTCCCCTTTGATCTCGTCGCCCTCGTACCGCAGGACAAACTTCATGGTGCTGTCATTCCGTTCAACCTCGAAGGTGAGTTTGCCATCTTCCGCTTTGCCGTTCTGAATCGCATATTGTTCCTCTTCATTCGGACCCGCCGTTCCAGATACGGCAGCGCCTTCCTGCTTCAGTACGAGATATGCAGGTCCCGGCCGTTCGCCATTCGGCGTCGAAACAGTGAGCGTGCCGCTCCATTTTCCGGTGACGTCTGCTGCAATCAGTGCCGCGGCAGCAATCAGTAACAAAAAGATAGACTTCATTTGGTCTCTTCAGGTCGTCGTACGAGGACGGCGCTTGAAAAGTTCCGTGGATTGAGCTCCGCGGCTCGAGGTGCTCGCTACTCCTGCCGCAGCGCCACCGCAGGATCCACGCGGGATGCACGCGTCGCCGGCAGGAGGCTGCATCCTATCCCGACCAGAAGGAGGAGAATCACTGCCCCTAAGAGCGTCTGCCAGTTGTGAGGCGTGACACCGAAGAGGAGGGAGGATATCAGCTTCCCGGCGAGGACCACGAATGGCAGGCCGAGGAGGCAGCCGCACAGCACGAGCCACAGGCCCTCGCGGAGGATCTGCCCACGCACATTCCATTGGGATGCGCCGAGGGCCATTCGGATGCCAAGCTCGGGCGTGCGTCGTGCAACCGCATGCCACTGGATCGCGAACAATCCAAAGCCTGCCAGTCCAAGCGCCAATACTCCAAAGCCGGACGTGAGCTGCATGAGCAGGCGCTCCTGGCTGAGATTCAGGCGAATCCGCTCGTCCGTCGTGGCGATTCCTTCGATTGCGAGATCCGGCACGGCTCGTCTGAGCGCTTCTCTTACGGCCGCAGCGACTTGCTGCGGATCTCCATACGTCCGGATCTGGAGGTCGCGAACGGCTACCGGCCGTTGAACCAGAGGGAAGAAGGCGGCCGGCGCGGCTGGATCCTTGACATTGAATACTCGCGCATCCTCGACGATTCCGATGATCTCGATATCCGGCGCCGGGTTTCCGAAACGGCGTCCGATCGCCTGTCCGTCCTGAAAATACTTTGTTGCGAGGGCGCTGTTGACCACCGCCACCTTCCGTGTATTGGCCCGGTCCCGGCTATCGAACGTTCGCCCCGCAAGCAGACGCATGCCGACGGTTGAGAAATAATCCGGCGTGACAGAGTTGACGAGGAACCGGATTTCCTCATCCGGCCGTGCCTGATATCCCTCTACCTGGAAGCCGCTCTCCCGCGCGCGGCACGAGCTGTGAAGCCCGCACATCGCCAGGGAAGCGGATCGAACCCCGGGCACGGCCGTGACTGCGTCCAGCAGTCGCTGGTGTAAATTATTCGGGTCTTGCATTTGCGCCGAATCGGATAGCCGCGGATCGATGGCTACCGAAAGGAGGTGCGCGCGATCGAAGCCGAGATTGACCTCCAGGAGATTCCGGAAGCTTTGAACGATCAATCCAGTCGCCGTGACGAGCACAAGGGACAGCGCGACTTGCGCCACCACCAGGAGCCTTGCGAATTTCGCCGGAGTTCCGCCGGAGACTCCTTGAGTTCCGCTTTTAAGAGCGGCGATCAGATCCGTCCGGGTGGCTCGCCAGGCGGGCGCTAGCCCGAACAGCAGGGCAGACGCTAATGCCAAGGCGGCTGTAAAGATCAGCACGCGCCAATCCAGGTCCGCTGAGAATGGAATGACACCGCTTACGGAATCTGTCGCCGTACGAACAAGCAGATTGGCAGCCCATTCGGCAAACAGTACCGCCAGTGCGCCTGCCATGACAGCGAGCAGGACGCTCTCGGTGAATAACTGGCGGAGGATTTGAGGTCGTCCCGCGCCCAGAGACATTCGCAACGCGATCTCGCGCCTCCGGTCCGCTGCTCGTGACAGCAGCAGGTTGGCGATGTTCCCGCAGGCGATCAGCAATACCAGCCCCGCCATTGCGATGAGCGCGTACAACGGCTTCATGAATCGCTGCCGGAGGCCTGAAAACCCGGTTGAGAAGGGCTGTAGCGCGAGTCGCGCTTCGCCGCCCTTTACCCAGTCCCGGACAACCGCGCGGAAGGCGGCCGTGACAGCGGCCGTTCTGGCAGGATGGGACCGGACGATTACGTCGAGCCACCAGATGGTCTCTTGCGGCAGCCATGGACTGCTCAGGTCTGCACGGTCCGCACTGAAGTTCTGGGAGTACTTCACCGCGCCTTGCATCGTGAGCGGCACCCAGATATCCACGGGCGATTCCAACCAGACACCGGCGAATCCCTGCGGACACACCCCGATGATCGTGAAGCTGGTCCCATTGATGGTGATCGCTTTTCCGACAACGTCCGTCTCTCCGCCAAGGCGCCTCTGCCAGTAGCCGTGGCTGACGATGGCAACCGGGGAAGCCTTGACAGGACTATCTGCCTCGGCCGGGAAGGGGCGGCCGAGGACAGGAGAAACCCGAAGCGCGCGGAAGTAGTTCGAGGACACGAGCTGCAGGGCGGCAGGTTCCAGCTCTCGCGTCCCGTCGGCCCGCGTATACACTCGGGCGACGCGGCTCATCGCAGCAACTTCGATGTCCTCCGGCGCCCCCTTCTGAAAACGCTGGAACATCGGCCCGGAGAAGCGGCTGCCGGGGCCGGCGGTCACAG
>CALGAR010000083.1 GCA_937959285.1 uncultured Bryobacterales bacterium | reverse complement strand
CGCGGCGCGCGGCTTCCGCCGCAGCGATCCACTGCCCGGTACTCCTTCTCACCGACGGGCCGCTCTCGGAAGCGACCACGCGCGCATGCGCGCTGAGTGACAGCAACCGGTCGCGCAGCTCCCCTTCGAAGCCGTTCATCACCGACAGGATGACGATGAGCGCCGCCACCCCCACGCAGACGCCGCCGAGCGACACCCAGGTGATGAACGAGACGAAGAACTTGTGGGACCGCGCGCGAACGTAGCGCAGGCCCACGTAGACTGACAGCGGGTGGAACATCCTCGACCGCGACCGCCCTTGCCGTTGGCGAGCCGCGATTTAACCACACTTGCGCGGAAGAGCCGCGATTCCAAGACGCGCTTCACAGTTCCTGCGCCGCGACCGCCCGTGACGGGCTTTGACAGATTGCCCCGGTGCTATAGTCGGGCCGCTTGGGAGGAGTCCTGACATGGTCGCCCGTACTCTCGTGACGCTGCTCTGCGCCTGCGCCGCAACGAGCGCGGCGATTGCCGAAACACTGGTCGTCGACGACCGCATCGTCGTGCGCGAGTCGAACATCGAACGGCCGTCCCGCGGCATGACGATGAGCGCCGTCGAGAAGCGCTTCGGCGCACCGACGTCGCGTCACCCGGCCGTCGGCCAGCCGCCGATCACTCGCTGGGACTACCCCGGCTTCTCGGTGTTCTTCGAGTACGACCGCGTGATCCACGCCGTCGTCACCGGCTCCGCCGGCGCCTCCTGACGCTCGCTCGTCCCGCACCGGGACATCCTTCGTGAAGGGCGGCCGCGCCGCATGGCCGGCCGCTCCGCATCTGCACGGCACCGCTCAGTGATCCGCAGATGGCGAACTGGAAGGATCTGGTTCCGCACAAACCCGGACGGCTGATCCTGGAAACGGTGGCGTTCAAGGATCATCTCGTGCGCCTGGAGCGCGAAGGGAGGATGCTAACGGCCAACCTCATGGCGGAAGCCGAGCAGAAAACTCCGGCTGAGTACGTGCAGCATTCAGTGACTCTGCCAGCCGAGGTGACGAACCTGCTCGCGACGACCCCGGGACAAGGCAGGGTACCCGTGCAATTTCATTTGTTCTCGCGGCAGGTTTTGGACCTGACGGTAGACGAGTTCACGCTTTACTACGATCCCTTTGAAGCTGGGGGGGCGGGTTAAGCCATGCCAGCCATCAACATCACGGCGGATCAGATCGCGCTGCTGGGGAATCTGCCCGGTCAGATCGAAGCGCTGGTTAACACCACGCGGCAAACCCTGGAATCGATCCGCGATGGAACAAGCGACAGTAATCCGGTTAGCGTGGTTTTTCAATCACTCAGCACACTGGCGGTGCAAGCGCAGCAACTTCCGTCGCTCGACCCGCTGCTGGCGCCGGCGCGGGAAGTCGTTGACGCGCTGCCTTCTCGGGCGCTAACCGACGTCGCGCAGGTAGCGCAAAGCATCGAATCCGTCCTCAACCTTTTTGGCCCCGCTAAAGATGTCCTGGTATCCGGCAATATCCAGGGGGCGTTTGAAGAAGGCCTGTCGCGGGCACTGGATGCAGCCGGAAGGCTGTTCCAGGAGAACGATGAAATTCGTACGGTGCATCGCGAACTGGAAGAGTTCTTCCGGCTCTTCCGCATGATGCTGGATTGGCCCCAGCGGCCGCCGCGTCCCGAAGACGTTACCGACCTGCTCAGCCGCGCCCTGGCTGGCATCCCTCCCGACATCCTGGAGGCTCCATTCCGCGCGCTGGAGAACGTGCTTGAGCCGCTCGGCCGCCTACTGCCCGCCGGCAGTGATCTGGACCTCTGGCGTCAGGCACCGGCCGCACGTCTTGAGTTCTGGCAAAGCCTTGACGCCCGCCTCGCTGAAGGCACGATCGTTTGGCCCACGCTCGAAGCGGAGCTGCGTGCCGAGTTGCAGGTTCTGCTCCAGATCGAGGGAGCACGCGACAGGCTGCTCGCCAACACGCTGCACGCTCTCGGCAGCCTGCGCTTTGACGGGATGGCAAACGTCGTTGCCGCCCTCCAGGCCATTCCGCGAATCCAGCCAACGAAGATCACTCCGATCTTCGACGGTCTCCGCCGCCAGCTCGAGGGAATGGTGGCCGAGTTCGAAAACTGGAACCCGACCGAGGCGGAAGTTCGCGCGATGGTCCGTTCCCTTGTCGATCGCCTGCTGTCCGCCCTCGCCGAAAGCCCGCTCGGCCAGTTGCGGACGATGCTCATCGAGTTCCAGCAGCGCCTGCTGCAGGGCATTGAGTCACTGCCACTTCGTGACATCGCACGGCAGGCCGAAAACTCGCTCCGCGATGTCGCGAACGCTGTCGATGTGCTCGATCCGGAGGCAATCCGCCAGCCCATACGGGAGTTTTTCCAGCAGATTGAGGACAAACTGCGCGAGGTCTCCGGCGATACCGTTCGCAACGCGGTGGCTGCCCTGTGGCAGAGCGTCGAAGACGCACTGAATCAGGTGAGCGCACAGGTCGAAACGCTCCGAACGACGCTTGAAGGTTTGGTGGGGGAGCTGCAGAGCTTCCTCGAGAGTGTACAGCCTGCGCTTCAGGCCATTAGCGAGAGTGCGGTCACGATCCGAACTACGCTTGATCAATTTGATCTCTCCGAACCCGCCGCAGAGGTTATCCGTAACTTGAACGAACTGCGGGATACGATCGCGGACCTCGATGTCTCCAAGCTGCCGGAATCGGCTGTCTCCACTCTCAAGAGCGGAGCCGAACTGCTGCGAAGTATTGATGTAGCGGGAACCGTCAATCCAGCAATTTCTAAAGAACTGGCGAAGATCGACCCGACACCCTTGCTTGAGCAGGCCACCGTATCGCTCTCAGCCGTTACAGACCAGCTCAAGTTGCTGGACCCCGCGATCCTTACAACCCGGCTGGATGAGCCCGTGGATCAATTGCTCAAGGTCCTGTCAGACTTCGGACCGGAGCGTTTTCGGAGCCTGATTGAAGAGGCTATGAAGCCCGTCGAGGAGGCGGTGCAAGCGCTCGATTTCGCCACCCTTCTCGCACCGATCACACACCTGTATGCAGAACTTTCCTCCAAGGTTGACGCCATCCTGAACCCGGACGTTCTGTTCGAGCCGGTCGAGAAGCTGTTTCAGCCGATTGTCGATGTCATCGATCGGATTGAGCCTTCCAAAGTGATCGAAATGCTGGTGCCGCAAGCGGGCCCCATTGCAGAAGCAGTAGGCAGCGGAGCGAAACCGCCATCGGCCATAGCCGCAGCGGGCAGCCTCCTGCGCGACTCGCTGCCGCCAGCTCCCGAAGCTGACGATCCGATGCTCGGATTCCGGCCGGGAGACGTGCTGCTCCCGTTGATCGACCTGCACCGGCTGCTCATGCAAACCTTCGATTCGCTGGACGACGCCATCCTGGAGCCTGCAGGGCAGGCGCTGCAGGAATTGCTGCGCGGCCGCCTGGATAACCTGCGGCCTCCCGCTATCCTTCTGCGGTTGGAGACCTCATTCGAAAACGTGCGCCTTGCGTTTGATCCGGCGGCTTCCGCGTCCGCTTTGACCGAAGCGACGCTCGCGTATCGTTCCGCCGCCAAACGGATCATCACCGCTGCGGAGCAATCCGAGGATGCGGACACTACCGCCCGGGTCTTGGAACTACTCGCCGAGCTCGACCCGTTGCGCCTCGCGCCGACCCCAGCGCAGGGCGAGGCAGTGATTTCCGCTACACTCTCGGCAGAAGCTCGCCTGGATCTCTCCGGCCTCCGCGCCTCGCTTGGCATTCTCAACCGACTGGACGAGCTGATTCCGAGCTTCCTTTCCGGAGCCGCGTTGACGGCCGGTTCTTTGCGCGATGCGCTGCGCGCACTCGACCCGGATCCCATACGCGATCAGATCAACGCTACGTTCGACCAGCTCGGCCAGAAGCTGGCAGCCGTGCAGCAGCAACTAATTGCGGCCATGGAAGAGTTTTTCCTCGCAGTGGAAGAGTTTTTCCTGCCGATCACACCGGCTGCGATCGTACAGCTCGCCAATCGCCTGCATGCCGCGCTCCGGCAGCAGGTCATGGCGCTCCATCCGTCCGTGCTGAAGGACGAGGTAAGGCTGATCTTCGACGTAGTGAAGCATCAGCTTTCCATCCTGGATCCCTCGGTGTTGGTGGAAGAACTGAACGGTTTGCGGGACGCCGCGATCCAATCGCTGCGCGATCTGGCGGGCAGTCTGGTGCCAGATAGCGCACCATTCGAGGAGTTGCTGGGCCGGCTCGCCATGCTCAAGCCCAGCCAGCTGCTCGGCCCCCTGGTGGAGACCTTGCAGCCAATCTCCGAGCTGGTCGCCACAATTGATCCGGCCGTGCTGCTCCAGCCGCTGATTGAAGCCATTGCCCGCATTCGCGAGCAGATTCCGGACGTGATCGCAAGTGTAGAAGCGGCCTTCGATGAAGTGCTGGCCGCTTTCCCTGAAGGAGGAATTACGGGTGCAGGCGTTAGCGTCTCTGCCGAAGTCACGGTCTGATCGAGGTTCGGCCTCGCCCCGCGCAGACTGGGTTTGCCGCGAGGCCCAACTGCCGAATGGCGAGAGCCGCCGCGAGCACTACGACTTCTTGGGGCGGATCCAACGCGTTGACGAGCCGGATGGGTCCTGGCTCCGGTTCTACTACGACCAAGGCCGTTTGAGCCGGATCGAGCACTCGAGCGGCGAAAGCGTCGAGTATCTGTACGGCGACCGGGAGATCACAGCCCGAACCAGCCGCTCTGTGACGACGATCCGCAGCGATGAACCCGGATACCCGTGCCAAATTGTCACCGCCATTGATGGCCACACCTTCACAGTGGACTATCAGCGCGGTGCGCGCGGCAAAGTGAAAGCAATCCGCTATCCGCAATCCGCCGATTGGCTTTCCTGCGAAGGCGAGCACATCCGTTGCGGGAACATTGAGTACCTGACGCTGGAAACAGACCGAAAACGAGGCACAACCACGGTCCGCTTCAGTAACGGAACGGTAAGCCGCGAGGAGCTCCGCGGGCGAACCCCTGTGCGGATCGCGCATTTTGACGCAAGCGGCACGACGTCGGTATCCCTCGATTACAAGACGGACGAGCAGAGCCGAATCACGCAGGCCGGCGCCCAAACCTTCCGTTATCGGGACGATGGTTCGCTTGAAACAGTCGAACCCACAACAGACGCGCAGTTGATCCACGACCGCTTGGGACGGCTGATCCGCCGCGAGGATTCCAACGGCGTTTCTGTCTACTCCTACAATCTGTTTGGCCAACTGGCCCACGCCGTGCTGCCGGACGGCGCCAAGGTCGAATACGTCTACGATGGCTTCGGACGGCTGATCGGCCGCTTTTCGGGCGCAGAGAAACTGTATTTCGCAGTGGATGTAGATGGCCGGCGGATGGCAACGCTGGATTCGAGCGGACGTATCATTCACAGCTTCCTGTGGCTGGGCCTGCAGTGCGTGGCGCGCATTGACGGCCCGGTGGGAAATCCCCTGACAGCCTCCTTTCACCGCGTTCACGGCGCCCGGCTGGCGGGCATCGGGGACGCCGCGGGCGCGATTGCCCCAGTGCCGTACCTGGATCCCTACGGAGCCGACGCTCCCTGCTCGCTCGACACACCTTCGTTTGCCTCGCTCTTCGGCGACCCCGCCACAGGCCTGCTGCATGCCGGATCCCGCTGGTATGACCCCACCAGAGGTGAGTTCATCACCCCGGACTCCTGGCTCGGCACGCACGCACTCAGCAGCATTCTCCGCCGCGGCAGCATCGTCCTGGATCTTCTGCCGGGAGGCACCGGCCGCGCCCTTTCGGCCGCCGACGCCTACGCATGGTGCCACCGCGATCCGATCAACTTCATCGACCCGAACGGCCACAACTGGCTAGGACTCATCTTCTCGTTCATCTCCGCCTTTCTTTGGGAGATGCAGTTGACGAGCCTCTCACTGCAAATGGAGGCCATTAACCTCGTTTGGGAAGTACTGCAATGGGTCCCGCTGTTCCGCCCGGCTTGGGACTGGGATGGGTACTGGCAAACAAGCATCGCCAACGGCAATCTCCCGATGGCGTCATACCGCCTGATGGTGCCGTTCGCCATCCCGCTGAATGGCCTGCTGCGCGTGCATGATCGCGGCTGGACTCTGGGCAGCGTTATCTGGGTGCGCGGGGACAAGTGGCGAACGGTCGAGCGCACCAGCAAACGAAACCTGCTGGTTGTCAGCAACGCCGGCGACTACCGGGCTGCAATCGACCGCGTCGCGGCCGACATGTTTCGTGTCCGAAACCCCCATTGCGTGGGCACGGCCAACGTGAATCCAAGCGGAACGCAACTGACGGGTGTCACCCTCACGACTCCCGCCGGAGCAGCCATCGCGGACGTGTTCCAGATCAACGATTGGGTCTTGGTACAACTGGCGTCCAGCCCTTCAGGCACCGGCGAACCGCGTCCCATCAGCGGCTTCCCTTCCGCAAGCGATATCAATCTGGGCGGCGGAACCCTGCCTACGGAGTATGCGGGGCAGGCGGTTCAAATCACGCGGCTTGACATATCGATAGTGCGCCTGGAGAGCGAGGGCAAGTCGATCGCCCGGACCGTCACCTCGGCTCGTGGCGATTCGATCCATTTCGCCGCGCAAATCCCCGAAGGATTCCCAACCAGTAATCTTTCGGTAACCGAGTTCATGCCCGCGGGGCGGCGACGATCCGTAATCGCTACCGCGCCACTGGAAGCCCGGATCATTCACGTCCCTCAACAGGAACAGCTGGCCGGATTTTCGTCCGGGGACATGATCCGGATCGCAAGCGGCAGGGACTATTTCGCTCGGACCGTAGATCGAACCCGGCCGCCGCTCACGCTGGTGCTCGATACGCCTTTGCCGAATCCGACGCCGCCAGCCGATTACTCACGCCTCGAGGTAGTGCGCCTCGAGGACTCGGGTGCTTCGGTCAACGGGCAAACCGCGAGCGGCTCCCTGGTCGAAGCTGGAAATCTGACGGATCTGGAGCGTCTCGACGGTTTGGTTATCGAAAATACCGGCGCCCCAACGGTCACGGCAGAACGGCGCATCGTAATTGAGCTGCTGTTGCGCTGCACAATCACAGCCTTGCCGAACGACCTGCTCGGTGTTGCCATCTTCGCCGACCGCATGATTCCCGATGCCAGCAAGCAGGCCAGTGGCACAGTCACCAGCAACACCGTGATCACTGCCGACGCAGGTGAGGCCTCGCGCTTTGAGAACGGCCAGCCAGTGAGAGTGCGCAAGGCCCCGGGTACGGATCACTTCTCGACAGTAACAGTAAATGAAAATGCCAACACGTTTACGCTGGCGGATCCGCTGCCAGGCGGGTTCGTGGCAGGCGATCGGGTCACTGTGACGTTGTTGACCGCCGGGCGCAGCTTCGAACTGGAGAATGCCGCCGCACCCGGAACGGACGTTCTCGTCCGCGTCGACGCCGGAACCGATCTGGCACAGAATGACATCCTGAGGATCCGCAAAGCGTCGGACGCTTCCGTCAACAGCGTCCGGCAGATTCAGGCAGCGCCAGTCATGGTGGCGCGAGTGGACAGCGCGATGCCACCGACACACACCGCAGGCCTGACCGTGAAACGCTTCACCCCGGTCCAGCCGACGCTGACCACCGGGGCCAGGGCTCCGCTGGTTCAGATGAAGTTTACTGTCACCGGAACGAATCCGTACACTTCCGGCGATATGGTCCACGTGTCGAATAACGAGGAAGCGATCGGCCAGATCGCCACTGTCGCCGGACCGGACTTCTTTCTGACCGATCCCATTGAATACGTCGGGCGCACCAATAACGTCGCCGTGCAAGCCGTCGAACCGACAGGCGCTACCTCGACCGACGCCCAGCTCGATGAAGCGCTCATTCTGATTCCCTCCGATCCGGACGCCGATCCCATTACGCACCGGGAAGCGTTCGAGCAGCACGAGATGCGTCATGTGTGGCAGGGCGCCGTCTGGGGACCTTTTCTGCTGAGCCTTCCGATTCCATGGCTCGTGGATTTCGGCTTTTCCTTTACCAACGTCACCAACAGCGTCTCAGCAATTACGCGGCACTGCGGCGTAGGAGGCCTCGATAGTCTCTTTGCCCTGATTGCCTGGGGGATTGGCAAGGCATTTGGAGCCGAGCCCTCGGGCGCAGAACTGCGGGGCGAGGTCGCAGATTCCGAGCGCAAAGTGATCGCGTTCCCTGCCGACGCTTCGGAGGAGCAGGTGGGCGCCTTCACCGAAGGCTCTCCGGTGACGATTTCAAAAACGACTTCAACAGACGGCTTCAGCACCTTTAACGTCGTCCAGAACCTGAATACCGCCGAAAAGAAGATCACGCTCCGCTTCAGCCTGGAGGAAGACAAGTTCTCCACCGGCGAGACTGTGAAGGCGGAGGTGTCGCCCTTTGAAAAGATCCGCAAGCAGGTGAATACGTGGTTCAGCCTGAACCTGGAGCAGTTGTGGAGTCAACACATTCCGGTAGCTTGGGGACGTGCGTTGTCGCGACTTCTCAACCGGGATTCGTGGTTTCCGCTGGGCATCTACCCGCTTTCTCTGCTGGTCGCCGGGGGCAACGAAGATCGTCTGCCGAATGAGCAGGACGCAGCCTACCATTCGGGCGACCTCTACACATCGATTGTCTTGGCTCGCCCCAATGAAGTGTTCGTCGGCCAGTTCACCCGGATCTTCGGATTCCTACATCCGCGCGGTGTTGGCGACTCCGCTGTCGGGCTGTCCGACATCAACGCGCGGAACTTTTTAAGAGTAGAGCTGCCCGCGGGAGCTGCGATTAGCGACGTGGCGGGCGCGGTGGATGCGGGAGTATCCGGAGGAGTGCAAGCCGTGCGCCTTCGCGAGCAGTATTACATCCCAATGCACCAGCGAACCGACAATGTCATCGGAGCGCTGTTTGTTGCATCCCGCCCCGGTGATTATGTGTTGCGGGCTCCTGGCGACCTGGCGCCTGGAACCGACATTGTCTTTAAATTCGCCTTCGATGTCAGCTTCGTCGAGCAGCGGACCATCCACGTCCGTGCCCTCACCGTTACCCCATCACCAACCCCAGCCGATCCTGTCTACGAAACCGAAGAGGTTCGATTCACGATTAACGGCGATCCCTCCGCGCAGTACCGCCTGCGTTACCGCGGCACGCCGCCCACCCCGGCCGGCGACATCCGCGACCTTCGCTTTACAGCGCCCGTGCTCCCCGCGGGCCCCTCGCCCATAACACACAACTTGGAGATCACCGCAACCTACGACGCCGGCCACAGCGTCTTCCGCGGACAGGAGCAGCAGGGAGATGTCGCTCTCAGCGAGGCTGAGCGAACGAATCGCTGTCAGGATCTGGATGTGCCGGTGGCGCGAATCGATCCCCCTACGATCCCAGCCGTTACGGCGGGAACCAGGCAAACCTTCACTATGCCGATTGCACCACGCAATGTCAGGGTGACCTCCGCCCGGCCTCCGGGCGCAGCGCTGAACGCCGTCGTCATCAATGGGACAGGCCGACCCGCGGAGCTGACCTTTATCGCGCCGGATGCGGTCAGCGCCCCCTTCACCGTCACGTTCGAAATGGACTTCGGCTCTCCGCCGCATCAGAAGACCGTGAGCGCGAGCGTCCAGGTGAATCCAGCATGATTTGCGCACGCCGGCTGCAGCGGTCGCGCGTCTAAATCATCCAAGGCGGTCGGTCCACGTGCGCGGCTCGCGTTCGAGCGTGAAGTTGCAATAGAAACGGTAAGAGATCACGCGAACTGTAATGCCAAGAACGCAAGCCAATTAACACCTTTGTTTTTTGTCCGGAAATAGCGTTACATTCTCCGCCCGCAAGCTCTGATATTATTTCCCGAAGGGTCGTCTTAATCGCGTGTTTCTAGCTCGCCCTTATCCTGTGTTCTGTAAATAGCAAAGCGCTTTCGGAGGTTGTATGATTGTTTTCGGTTTCGGCCCGCTTCGCCTCTCTTGGGCCAAGCTGGCTGCAGTATGCATATTCGCATGTTGGTTGCTTCAAGCCCCTGCGACCGCCCAGGAAGCACGCGGCACGATCACTGGACGGGTAATGGATGCCTCAGGCGCCGTCATCCCGGAGGCTGCCGTGCAGGTCATCAACAAGGCGATGGGGACTCGCTTGACCCTTCGCACCAACGAGGCTGGACTTTACCAGGCGCCCTATCTGATCCCCGGAATCTATCAGATTAACGTTGAAGCTTCGGGATTCAAGAAGTTCATCCGGGACGGGATTGAACTGCGTGTGAACGACCGCCTCGAAGTGGATGTGACTCTCGAGGTCGGGAATCCCGAGCAGAGCGTGACCGTGACGGAAGAGGCTCCGTTGCTCAATACCACGTCCGCATCCATGGGAACCGTCGTCGATTCGCGGCGTGTGGCAGAGTTGCCGATCGCTCACGGCAACCCTTTTCAATTGATCGGACTCGCGACCGGCGTCAGCTTCACCCGCGATGCGAGGCTTGATCGTCCCTTTGAACCGACCCACATCGTCGGCTACAGCATGGACGGCGCCAGGGCCAATCGCAGCGACGTTACGCTGGACGGCGTACCCGCCACAGCCACGGCGAATCCGGGGGAAGTCATTGCCTCCTATGTTCCTCCCGCGGATATCGTGGCCGAGTTCAAGGTTCAAACCGCTACCTTCGATGCAAGCTTCGGGCAGACGGAAGGCGGCGTCACAAATATCAGCATGAAGTCCGGAACCAATGCACTGCACGGCACGGCCTACTACACCAAGATGGCCCCCGAGCTGTTCGCCAACGATTTCTTCGCCAACGCCAACGGCGTGCCGAATCCGCACTTTACCTACAACCGGTGGGGCGGTTCCGCCGGCGGGCCTATCTGGCTGCCCCGGCTCTACGACGGGCGCAACCGGACGTTCTTCATGTGGGGCTATGAGGGCATTCACGAATCGCGGCCGCGGAACAACGGCACGCCGACGGTACCCACGCCCGAGATGAAGCGCGGCGACTTCTCCAGCCTGCTGGCCCTGGGGTCGAATTACCAGATCTACAATCCGTTCACGCGGCGCGCTGTCTCCGGAGGACGCTACCAGCAGGATCCGTTCCCGGGAAACATCATCCCTGCATCGCTGATTAACCCTGTCGCACAGAAGATTTTGAGCTACTATCCGGATCCGCTGACGGCGGGCAATCCCGACGGCACAAACAACTATCCGCGGCCGGACTTGACCGAAGATGCAAAGTACTACACTCACAGCGTCCGTGTTGACCACGTCGTCAGCGAGAAGCAGCGGCTGTACGTGCGCGGCAGTGTCTACCGCCGCGACAGCACCTACAACAACTACTTCAGCAACCTGGCTACTGGAGAATACTTCCAGTTCTTCTCGCGGGCTTTCGTGTTTGATGATGTCTACACCTTAAGCCCTTCAACCGTGCTGAACGTCCGGTATGGGTACAACCGCTTCATCCGGGCCACCCAGGGCAACCCCGAGTCGGCTGGCTTCGATCTGACCTCTCTGGGTTTTCCGAAGGAGTACAACGATGCGATTTCCCCCGATATCCGGCGCTTCCCCCGCATTGATTTGGCCGGCTATCAGGGGACCGGCGTCGGCGGCGAGTGGCGTCCCAACGACCTGCATTCGCTGAACGCAACTGTGCAGAAGGCGCAGGGTTCCCACTTCCTGAAAATGGGGATGGAATTCCGCGCCTACCGCGAAACCCGAAGGCTGTTCGCCAATGACCAGACGGGCCGGTTTAACTTCGACGCCACATGGACGCGCGGCCCGCTGGATAACTCTCCGACCGCGCCCGGTCAGTTGGGCCAGTCCGTGGCGGCGCTGCTCCTGGGCCTGCCTTCGGGCAGCAACAGCTACCTGGCTCGTGCTGCCGACTATGCAGAGCAGTCCACGTCCTGGGGCTTCTTCCTTCAAGATGACTGGAAGGTGACGAACCGGCTCACGCTGAACCTGGGACTCCGGTGGGAGTTCGAAGGGCCGCTCACAGAGCGGTTCAATCGCAGCGTGCGAGGCTTCGACTTCAATGTGGTCCAGCCCTTCGAAGAGCAGGCGCGCGCCAACTACGCTGCGCAGCCTACGCCCGAAGTTCCGGTGGACCAGTTCCGGACCCGTGGCGGCCTGACCTTCGCCGGGGTCAACGGTCAGCCCAGAGGCCTCTACAACACGCCAAAGGCCAACCTGATGCCGCGCTTTGGCTTTGCCTACAAGGCTGGCGAGAAGACGGTTCTGCGCGGCGGCTACGGCATTTTCTACGGCTTTCTGGGGCAGCGCCGCGGCGACGTCATCCAGCATGGCTTCAGCCGCAACACGCAGTTCATCCCGACGCTCGATAATGGCCTCACCTTCCAGGCGACGCTCTCCAACCCCTTCCCGAACGGCATTGCCGAACCGCTGGGAGCCGGTCTGGGCGCTCAGACCTTCCTCGGGCAGAGCGTAAGCTTCTTCATGGAGAATCCGCTTATGCCCTACATGCAGCGGTGGCAGTTCGGTATCCAGCGCGAGTTGCCGCACGGATTCGTGGTCGAAACCAGCTACGTCGGCAATCGCGGCACTCACATCGAAATCTCGCAGAATTTGAATGTGACGCCGCAGCGGTATCTCAGCACCAGCCCTGTCCGCGATAACGCCACGATCGATTACCTGAGCTCGAACCTGCCGAATCCGCTGGCACAGCTCATGCCTTCCGACGCGATCAGCGCGCTGCGGGGAACGAACATCGCGCGGGAGCGCCTGCTACGGCCTTACCCGCACTTCGATGCGGTGAACGGCTCCCGGTTCGACGGCTACTCTTGGTATCACGCCTTGCAAATCCAGGTGGAGAAACGCTTCTCGCGCGGCTATCTGCTGGCCGCCAACTACACCTTCTCCAAGTTTATGCAGGCCACCGAACTGCTCAACCAGGACGATCCGCGGCCAACCGAGATGATTTCAGATCTGGACCGCCCGCACCGTGTCACCATCAGCGGCATCTACGAACTGCCGTTCGGACGCGGGCGCCGTTTCGGCTCAAGCTGGAGGGGCGTCGGCCTGGAACTGATCAGCGGATGGGAGCTCACGGGTATCTTCACCTACCAGAGCGGCTCCCCGATTTCGTGGGGCAACATCAGCTTCAACGGCGACCTGCGGGATGTCGTGCTGCCCTCCGACCAGCGTTCGGTGTCGCGCTGGTTCAACACGGATGCCGGGTTCGAGCGGAATTCCGCGCTGCAGCTCGATCGCAACGTGCGGACCTTCCCGCTCCGGTTCAGCTGGATCCGCACGCACAACATCAACAACTACGATCTTTCCATCATCAAGAAGACGCGGATCGCGGAGGGTAAGGACCTGCAGTTCCGCGGCGAGTTCCTGAACGCGTTCAACCACCCGCTCTTCCCCGCACCTAACACGAATCCGGCCCAACTCCAGTTCGGATCCATCCAGGCCTCCACGCAGGCCAACTACCCGCGGCGCATCCAGCTCAGTGTGAAGTTCGTGTTCTGATCCGGCGGGTCTTAGAGACCGGCTTCCTCCAACCGGGGGGGCGCCGGTCTCTCTGTGCTCGAACACCATTCCAGTTAGACCGCCGCGGCCGGCTGGTGAGGCAACAACCAGACCAGGCAGGTCGCCGGTTACGAAGACGGCTTTTCAATCGAGCAGCTCCAGTGTGCCTTGTTCAGAAGTGACCTCGTGGTGTCGGATTCCATGCTTTAAGTCTTGCAACCTTGTCAACGACTGCGTCAAAGTCCGCGTACGTCAGTTTGCGAAACCTGGCTTTATCCCGCAGCTCCACTGCCGCGCGTTGCACGTCCGCTTTCGATGCACCAACTGGAACTTTCTCCAGCAGTTCTGCCTCGAACTCTTCAGAAATCGTCAGTTGCGAAGGGTTGCCCCCGTCGCTTGAAGCGGGCGCCGGATTGGTTGGAGAGGGCGCTGACGGGAGCTTCATTAGCAGAAGCTTATCGACTTTGTCCCGCGCCAGAATCACTGGGCGATGGCGCTCCGCAAGGACTTTCAGTGCTGGATGCTGGTCCCATCCACTCTGGAGCATCACGATCAGCCGGCACTGTGCGCGACTGAAGGCCACATTCACCAACCGCATGCCCTCCTCGCCCCTGACGAACTCAGCCGTTGGACAGACCGGGTCGAAGATGACAATGGGCCTTTCGGAACCCTGCGCTCGATGGACAGTGGAGGCCACGACTGAGGGAACATTGATCGAGCGCAACATCGTTTCAATCGTCCTACGCTGTGCGCGGTACGGTGTGAGGACGATGAGTTCCTTCCTGGTGTCGATTGACCAGCTCGAAACATGATCCGCGACTAACGCGGCAATGAGGGTCGCAGACTCCTCGCACTCATAACCACGGAACCGGTCCGCCAGTTTCGGGGCTGCGCATGTGTCAATCAGAACAACGTTGCTGTCGCTTTCAAGAAGCTGAGTCCGCCGTGGCTGCCGTACCCGCAGCCACTCTCCGTCGGCGCAAGCCGGCTCAGCCACCCTCAGTCTGGAATCATAGAACAAAGAGCTGACTGCGCTGCAGATGGGCTCAGCCATTCGCCATTGCTCGTCCAACATACACTGAGCGTGCTGCATGGACGACCGTTTGTCCCACTCGAAGGGCGACCGCCCCAGCCAGTTATCCGCGTCGGGACTTGTGGCTTGAGCAACGGGTGCTAGCTGTTTAGGGTCACCAGCAAATAGACTGCGAGCACCAAGGTTAGCGAACGTAGCAGCCTGGGCTTTACCGACCTGACTCGCTTCGTCGAACACCACCAGTTCGAACTTGCCAAGGCTTGCATAATCGTGTGCGGCAAGTGTCGCCGTCATCGCCACGAGTTGAGCGCGCTTCAGGAATTCAAGGTTCTCCCTCCGGATTGCCTCCCGCAGCTTGTCACGCTCCTGCCTCCATTTCAGGTAGAGATCGGCTTGTGCTGGATCCGGCACCCTCTCGTAATGGCAGTGAAGCCTGTGGACCAGTTGCTTGTTCCGTAACGGTATGAGATGTTCGCGCTTCTCGAACCGCTGCGGATTGAACCGGGAGCCAAAGCGATAACAGACAGGTCTTGTCGCTGGCTGCAGTTCATTCATCGCGTCGTCGACGGCGAGAATCGCAAGATCCACAGCAACGTTCGTCGACGACAGCAACAAGACGCGGTCATTCGGATAATGAAGAAGGTAAGATGCCAGCAACCGCCCGAGCGTGTATGTTTTTCCGGTGCCCGGCGGCCCCCACAGAAAGCTCGTCTTCCATTTGACGAGGCTGAACGACCGCTCCTGTGCGGGCCTCAGGCCCTTAAAGACTGAGCACGGAACCTCCTTGTCCCAGATGATTCGGTTCTTGTCCAGATTGAAGATCCATTGAGCGATCTCCGCCGCGCGTAAGTCATCTTCCCATACGGAGAGCAGGGCCTCGAGGTATCGAGGAGGATTTACATAAATCAGCGAACCCTTTAAAGGAGGCTGCCCTTCAGTCAGGCACGCGTTGATAACCGACAGAGAGGGCACAACAGAGACAATTTCAGCGCCGCCCGTCGTCTCCCCTTGCCATCGCATATTGCCCTCTTCCAGAGTTTCGTCCAGGATTGAATTCTTGTCCTCGGGCGTCAGCGTCATGTAAAGCAGCGCACCTTTCGGGGCGATGTCGCAGACCCGGAACGGCAAGCCGCGGGATGATGCATTGAGTTCGTCGCGAATGGCGGAACGGATCCTCTTCACCAGGTCGGCGATTTCGCCTCGCCTGACCGCAAACTGGGCGCTCATCTGCCAAGTGTCCGACGTAAGATTTTACGATGCTAAATTTTATCCTGAGACCGCCTTGGCGCTGGCGCTCAGACAATGGGCTGAGTGGGAAGCGTACCCCGGCGGCAGAATTCGAACATCGTCTTCAAGGCGAACGTGGCTGGCACACCATTCCAGTCGCCGAGGACCAGGCAGGTACGGAGGAATCAAACGAGGGTGACCACGCCAAGAAACGAAAGCGGCGAACCAGGGGAGAGATGGGAACCCGGAACGTCTCGGCGCGCCAGACAGGCTGTGAGACGCCCGGATTACTTCTTCCGTGTGAGTGTACTTTGGAGTGTGCGTGGCGTATAGGTTCAGGCGTTGCGCGCCTGCGTCGCTGAGTCGATACGCGCCTGTGCGCGGCTTGCCGCGAACAGGGCTCGGGAGATGTCCACACCCAGCGAAGGGTTGGTTAATCGCCTTTGAGCCCTCTCCAGCGCTGCCCGGGCTCGCTCTATGTCGATCTCCTCAGCGTACTCCGAACGATCCGCCAGGATTCGGACGCGGTCCGGCAGAACCTCGATAAAGCCGGTGCAGACAGAAACGTACCTCTTCACGCCGGCGGTCGTGATGTACCACATCGGTCCGCAACCGAGCTCACTGAGCAGCGGAGAATGACCGGGCAGGATCCCCAGGTAGCCGGTCGCTCCGGGGACTTGGACCTCGGTCACCTCCTCCTGGACCATCATCCGTTCGGGCGTCGAAACTTCCAACAGGATCGTACCCGGCATACAAACTAGGCGCCCTTCCGCATCTGCTCCGCACGCTCGAGAACGTCGTCGATCGTGCCCTGCATGTAAAAGGCCTGCTCCGGAATGTCGTCGTGCTTGCCTTCCACGATCTCCTTGAAGCCGCGGATCGTGTCCGCCAGTTTCACGTACTTGCCCTTGAAGCCCGTGAACTGCTCCGCGACGTGGAACGGCTGGGAGAGGAAGCGCTGAATCTTGCGCGCACGCGATACCGTGAGCTTGTCCTCGTCGGACAGTTCATCGATACCCAGAATCGCAATGATGTCCTGGAGATCCTTGTAGCGCTGCAATACCTGTTTCACGGCCTGGGCCGTGTTGTAATGCTCCTCGCCGAGGATGCGCGGATCGAGAATACGCGACGTCGAGGTCAGCGGATCGACGGCGGGATAAATGCCAAGCTCAGAGATGGCGCGCGATAGCTGAGTCGTTGCGTCGAGGTGCGCAAACGTTGTCGCCGGAGCGGGGTCGGTGTAGTCATCGGCAGGCACGTAGATCGCCTGAACCGACGTAATCGATCCCTTCTTCGTCGAGGTGATGCGCTCCTGAAGCTCGCCCATCTCGGTCGCAAGGTTCGGCTGATATCCGACAGCCGACGGCATCCGGCCGAGCAGCGCCGAAACCTCGGAACCCGCCTGAGTGAAGCGGAAAATGTTGTCAATGAAGAGGAGCACGTCCTGGCCCTCTTCGTCGCGGAAGTACTCGGCCACGGTGAGACCCGTCAGACCGACGCGCAGACGCGCCCCGGGCGGCTCCGTCATCTGGCCGTAAATCAGCGCCACCTTGGACTTCATCCAGTCCGTGGGATCGAGAATGCCGGACTCCTGCATCTCGAGCCACAGGTCGTTGCCCTCGCGCGTTCTCTCGCCCACGCCGGCAAAGACCGACACACCGCCGTGCTTCATGGCGATGTTGTTGATCAGCTCCATGATGATGACGGTCTTGCCAACGCCGGCGCCGCCAAACAGACCGATCTTGCCGCCGCGAAGGTACGGCTCGAGCAGGTCGATGACCTTGATGCCCGTCTCGAACATCTGCGCGGTCGTGCTCTGTTCTTCGAAGCTCGGAGCAGGGCGATGAATCGGATAGCGCTTGTCGGTGCGAACCGGTCCCATGTTATCCACGGGCTCGCCGATCACGTTCAGGACGCGTCCCAGAGTCTGCTTGCCGACTGGCACCATCACGGGATGGCCAAGGCTGATGGCCTTCATGCCGCGCACCATGCCTTCCGTCGGCTGCAGCGCGATCGTTCGCACGCGCCCTTCACCGATGTGCTGCGCCACCTCGCAAATGATGTCGATCGGCACCGGCGTGTCGAACCCTTCGCTGACAATGCGGATTGCCGTGTTGATAACGGGGACGCTCCCTTCCGGGAACTGGATGTCGACTGCCGGGCCGGCGATCTGAATCACCTTGCCTACGACTTCGTTCGCTGTTGCAGTTGCCATTGAAACTCTCTATTCCAGGGCGGATGCCCCACTTACGACTTCAATAATTTCTCTCGTAATGCTCGCCTGACGCACGCGGTTCATGTACAGCGTCAGGCGCTCGAGCACTTCGCCGGCGTTGGAAGTCGCGGCCTCCATCGCCGTCATGCGGGCTGCCTGTTGCGCCGCGGCGGATTCGAGCAGAGCCTGATACGTGGAGATCTCGACGTATCGAGGCAGGAGGGCTTCAAGCAGCGCCAAAGGCGGCTGCTCAAAAATGTAGTCGGTAATCTGCTGCTCCTCGGGGAGTGTCACAGGAAGAACCCGCATTACGGTGAGCTTCTGCTGGACTACGCTCTTGAACTCGTTGAACAGCAGATAGACGGCGTCGATCTCGCCGTCACGGTACCGCTGCATTGCCTTCTTCGCAAGCTCGGAGGCGTGGGCGTATGTCACCTTTTCGCTGATGCCCACATACTCTCCGGAGATGTTCGCGTTCCGCTTACGGAAGAAGTCCCGTCCCTTACGGCCAAACGCCTCGATCTCAACCGCAGCCTCCGGCCGCTCCTCGATGAAGCGCTGCGCGCCTTTGATCAGGTTGGAATTGAATGCGCCCGCCAGACCGCGATCCGCTGTCACAAGGACCAACTGGACACGGTTCTCGGGGCGATGAGCGAGCAGCGGATGCTGCGCGACACGCTCATCGGAAGACGCGGCGGCAGCCACGTTCGACAGCATCTGCCGAAGCAGGTTCGCGTAGGGGCGGGAGGCGATGACGCGATCCTGAGCGCGCCTCAGACGAGCCGCCGCCACCATCTTCATGGCCTTGGTGATCTGCTGCGTATTCTTAACGCTGCGGATGCGCCGCCGTATATCGATGAGACTCGGCATGTGCTTTCGTCAAGCCCTCGCCGCCGCTGTCGCGTGCTCCGCCACAAAGCGTTCCTTGAACTCTTTCAGAACGGAGTGGACCTGCGCGCGGAGGTCGTCGTCGAACGCCTTCTTTTCGCGAATCTGAGCGAGCACCTGCGGGTGAGCGTTCTCCACAAACCGGTACAGTTCCTGCTCGAAGAGCTGGCACTGCTCGACTGGCAGGTCATCCAGGTAGGCATTCGTACCGGCAAAGATGATCAGGATCTGCTTTTCCACCGGCAGCGGCTGGAATTGCCCCTGCTTCAGGATCTCCGTCAGCCTGCGCCCGCGATTCAACTGCGCTTGGGACGCCTTATCGAGATCGGAGCCGAATTGCGCGAACGCCGCCAGGTTCCGGTATTGGGCAAGCTCCAGACGCAGCGGACCGGCAATCTGCCGCATCGCCTTAATCTGGGCGCTGCCGCCGACGCGGCTCACCGAGAGGCCGACGTTCACCGCCGGGCGGATATTGGCGTTAAACAAATCCGTTTCCAGGTAGATCTGGCCATCGGTGATCGAGATGACGTTGGTCGGAATGTAGGCCGAGACGTCGCCGGCCTGGGTTTCGATCACCGGCAGCGCGGTCAGAGATCCTGCTCCCTTTCCCTTATTCAGCTTCGCTGCGCGCTCGAGCAGACGGCTGTGGAGATAGAAGACGTCACCCGGATAGGCTTCACGCCCTGGCGGACGGCGGAGAAGCAGCGAGATCTCGCGGTAGGCGGCGGCGTGCTTGGACAGGTCATCGTAGACGCAAAGGGCGTGCCCTCCCCGGTCGCGGAAGTACTCACCCATCGCGCATCCCGCATAAGGTGCGAGGTACTGCATGGGGGCAGGATCGGACGCCGTCGCAGCCACGACGATGCTGTAGTCCATCGCCCCGGCATCTTCCAGCGTCTTCACGACCTGGGCTACCGTGGATCGCTTCTGGCCAATGGCGACGTAGATGCAAATGACGTCGCCGCCTTTCTGATTGATGATGGTGTCGATGGCAATGGCCGTCTTACCCGTCTGGCGGTCCCCGATGATCAGCTCGCGCTGCCCGCGGCCGATCGGGATCATGGCGTCGATGGCTTTGATGCCCGTCTGAAGCGGTTCACGTACCGGCTGCCGTTCGACTACGCCGGGAGCGATCCGCTCGACCGGGTAGTACTCCTTCGCATCGATGGGACCTTTTCCGTCAAGCGGCTCTCCCAGCGCGTTGACGACCCGGCCCACCAACGCCTCGCCGACCGGAACCGACATGATTCGTCCAGTCCGGCGGACCTCGTCGCCTTCCTTGACCTCCTGATATTCGCCGAGAAGCACTGCGCCGACCTGATCCTCTTCGAGGTTCAGAGCAATACCGGAGACGTTATGCGGGAACTCGATCAGCTCGCCCGCCATCACATTCTCCAGACCGTAAATGCGGGCAATACCGTCGCCTACTGAGATGACCGAGCCGACCTCGGTGACATTCACCGCCGTCTCGTAATTCTCGATCTCCTCGCGCAGCACACGCGCGATTTCGTCTGCTCGTATCTGAGCCATAATCCCTACCTCAATTATCTCAAAGCCAAGGAAATCTTACGCTTCCGCTACCAATTGCCGGCGCAGGGCCCTCAGTTGGCCGCGCACAGAACCGTCATAAGTTGTCGAACCGATTTTGGCGATGACTCCACCCAGGAGTGAGGCGTCGGTCGAGAAATCACAACGGACGGACTTGCCGGTCAGCCGTTCGAGCTGCGCGGTCAGTTCGGCACGCTGGCGATCCTCAAGCGGGATTGCCGAAGTGACTTGTGCACGAACGATACCGAGCCGCTCATCCAGTAGTGCCTGCACGGCGACGCGGATATCGCCCAGCAGGTTGACACGCCGGTGATCGATCAGTACGAACAGGAAATTCCGGACCAACCGAGAGACACCGGCCAGTTCCGCGAGCCGGGCGACGATCCCCCGCTTCTTTGCTGCCGTGATGGCAGGAGAGAGGAGGATTGTACGCAAATCGGATGACTCCGCCAGAGCCTTGTCAAACGCTTCCAACTGCTTGACAACTTCATCCGCATCAAGGGCATGCCGCGGATCCGACACCAGATCCACTAATGCGCGGGCGTACCGGGATGCAACGGCGAGCGACATTCTAGTGCACCTCTTGACTGAGGCGGCTGGGCTGCAGCTCGCCGATGAAAGACTTCACAAGATCCTGCTGTACCTCGGGCGTCATTCTGGCCTTGATCTTCTGCTCGGCCAGCTCGGCTGCCAGTGCCACCGATTCGGCCCGAAGCTCCTGGCGCGCGGCCTTGACGGCGGCAGCAATGTCCTGCTGCGCGTGAAGGTGAATCTTCTCCAGCAATTGCGCCGTTTCCGCCTGAATGCGCTGGCCTTCGGCCGCAAACTCTTCCCGCGCGGCGCGGCGCAGCGATTCTACCTCGGCAGCAAGCCCGGCGAAACGCCGCTCAATTTCAGCCACCCGGGCTTCCGCCTCCTGGCGCAGCGCATTGGCTTCGGCGATGCCGCGCTGGATTTCCGCAGTCCGCCCTGCAAAGAAAGCGCCCGCGTTTTTCGACAGGTAATACCCGATAAGCCCCGCCAGAATCGCGAAATTCGCCCATTTCCACAGCGTCATGCTGGCGGCGGGCGCGGACTCGTGCTCCGCCGCTGCCGGATTCTCCGGAGCCTCGTGCTGTGCAAAGATGGAGCCGGCTGACAGCAGCAGAAGCAGAGGAATCAGAAGTCTTGTCTTACGCATCATGCACGGGCACTCCGATGCAAAAGGTGGCGGGTCATCAGCTCGGCCAGTTCCTCGCTCTGCGCCTGCAAGGTCCGCTTGCCAGCCTCGAGCTCGGAGGCAAGTTGAAGCCGCGCCTCCTCGACCATGCGAGACGCCTTTTCCCGGGCCTCCTGAACCGCTCGAGACTGCTCCTCCAGCAATCCGCGACGGAGTTCTTCCTGCTCGCGATAAATTTCGGTCCGGGCGTCCCGAAGCGCCTGCTCATAAGCGGCAGCGCGTTCGGACGCCCTGGCGAGGCTCGCCTGGGCCGCCTGCCGCGCACCTTCGGTTGCTGCATGCCGCTCTTTCAAAATACGGCCGAGCGGCTCGAAGAAAACCTTCTTCAAGTAAAAATGCAGCAGTAGAACGAGAACCAATGTCGGCAGGGCATTCAGAAGGATGCCGCCGAGGGCTTGCAATGTTTGATCCATCTACGTAGCGGGGGAGAAGTCTGAGGGAACGGACTCGTTACCCCAAAGAGCTCAAGTTACCATATTTCAACCAATAAGATCAATTGAACGGTCCCCGGGATGTAACCCGCAAAAGCCTTACTGCGTCCTTTCCCCCGTCTCTGGGGTGATTCGTCTTATGCGCTCGCTGTTCTCGATCTGTCTGCTATTCGCGGTTTCTCTCCCTGCTGCTCCGAATCCAAAGGTCCGCTACGCCCTGATTCTGGAGGAGCCTGCCCTTGTCGAACAGACGCCAAACTGGAAGGCTGCGGATCACGCAGCGGCCACGGCTGCGCGCCTCAGGGTGGCGGAATCCCAGAACCGGGTTCGCGCCGCTCTCGCCGCGAGCAACATTCGCGTCACGACCTCCGTACAAACCCTTGTCAACGCGATCTTTGTGCGCGCCGAACGGAATCAGCTGGCAACGTTGCAGCAAATTCCGGGCGTCCGCAAGGTGGTGGAACTGAAGCCGATCAAGCGGAAGATCGCAGCGGCCCACCCGTTGATGAACGTTCCGCAAGCCTGGGATATCAACGGCGGGGAACTGAACTCGGGCCTTGGCGTAAAGATTGCCGTCATCGATACAGGCGTCGATCACGAGCATCCGGGCATGCAAGATCCAAGCCTTCCTCCGGTGCCGGGCGGCGCACGTTGTACCGGCACCGATTGCGCATTCACCAACAACAAAGTGGTGGCGGCACGCAGCTATGTCGACCTGCTGGACCTGCCGGACGATTTCACCCCGCGGGATAGGGTTGGGCACGGAACGGCAGTCGCTATGATTGCCGCGGGTGTGAGGAATACCGGACCGGCGGGCACGATTGTCGGAGTCGCCCCGCGGGCCTACATCGGCAACTATAAGGTATTCGGCTCAGCGGGCGTCAATGACTTCACGTACGGGGACGTCCTGACAAGAGCGCTCGATGATGCGTTCCAGGACGGAATGGACATCGTGACGTATGCGCTTGGTGCGCCGGCGGACTGGGCTCCGGCCGACGTGGGCTGCGGCATGGACCGAGATCTGCCATGCGATCCGATTGCCTATGCCACCTACAACGCCGTCAACAACGGAATGACCGTCGTTGCAGCAGCAGGGAATGAGGGCGAATCCGGGCTCGTCCTGCCCACCCTGGCGACGATCTCCTCGCCCGGTACTGTCGAAAATGCGATTACAGTTGGCGCAATTACAAACTCCCGCTCACTCTACAGCAGTGTGCAAGCGGAAGGCCTTGCACGAATGAATGCCGTGCTGGGCGACGGAGTACGTCCGGGCGGACCGCTGACGGCTCCGCTGCGCAGCGTCGCATCGCTCGATCCCAATAATCGAGGGTGCGTCCCTCTGCCAAACAACTCGCTCAATGGAGCGATCGCACTGATTCAGACAGGGTTCTGCCCGTTCTCGGTAAAGACCAACATTGCCCAAGCGGCCGGGGCGATTGGCGTAATCCTCTTTCGCAGCGAGGGCGACACTCCTTTTCCACCGACCGGGCTTCTGGGGACAGCGATTCCGGTTGCCCTGATCGGACACGCGGACGGAGTGGCCCTGCAGGACTCACTGTCATCCGTGCCTGACAGACCCGTTACAATCGACCCGGCTCTTGTCCCCTCTTCCCGGGAACCGAATATCGTTGCGGGCTTCTCGTCGCTCGGACCGTCCATTGATAACCAGAGCATTAAGCCGGAGATCGTAGCGGTGGGTACCGACGTCTACACGGCGACCCAGCGGCTGGATCCCAGCGGGGACATGTATGACCCCAGCGGCTATATCGCCATGCAGGGCACGAGTTTCTCGGTCCCGTTCGTCGCTGGCGCAGTAGCGCTAGTGAAACAAAGGAATCCCGAGTGGAACAGCGCTCAACTGAAATCGGCCGTCGTCAATACAGCCTCGAGCGATGTGAGAGATACCGATTTTCCGGACCAGATTGCGCGTGTCACGGCGATGGGCGCCGGAAAGCTGGACGTCGAGCGAGCACTTCGTACGAATCTCACGGTTGAGCCCTCGGTCCTCTCCTTCGGCGCCATCAGACCCAGCCAATCCGCGCTCCCTTCGAAGACGCTCCGGTTTTACAACTCGAGCGATCAGCCGCTAAGCATCCAAATCCGGGTGGTGCCCCGCGACGCCGATCCGAATGCGCAAGTAACCGTGAGCCGGGCAAGTTTGATCCTGCCGCCCGGCAGCGCATCCGAAGTGGTCACTGTTGCCCTGGAAGGATCGCGGCCGCAGCCGGGCAGTTACGAGGGCTACCTGGAAGTGACAGGCGGAGCTGTGCCACTCCGAATTCCTTATTTGTACGTGGTCGGAGACGGCATTCCTTACAACATCATCCCGCTGCGCAACTATGATTTCACCTGGGTTATCAACACCCTTTTCCCTTCTCCGCTCAGCTTGAAAGTGATCGATCGTTATGGCGTGCCCGTCGCCAACGCCCGGGTGCTTTGGCGGAGGCTGTCAGGGGGCACAATTGTCCAGGTTTCCAGCCAAGCCGGTGCAAACGTGAGCCTGACCGACGAGTATGGAATTTCAGAAGCGTACGTTGCGCTCGGTTCGCAACCGGGAGAATACGCGTTTCAAGCCGAGGTCTCCGGACTTGACTCCGCGATCTTCCTTGGCGTCGCCAAGTTCCCGCCTATCATTTTAGATTCTGGAGTTACAAATGCAGCAAGCGGGCAAGCCGATCGCCTGGCTCCCGGCTCTTATGCTTCCATCTTCGGAGTGGCTCTGTCGGACACATTCGCCGTCTTTCAGACGCCGTACCTGCCATTCTCGCTCGCGGGAGTTAGCGTGAGCTTTGAATCGGAGAGGGTCTCCGCGCCGGGACGGCTGCACTTCGTCAGCGACGGGCAGATCAATGTTCAGATTCCGTGGGAACTCCAGGGCGAGAGCAGCGCGAAAATGTGGGTTACTGTGTCCGGCATTTCAAGCGAGGCCTACGACGTCCCGCTTTCCAATTCCGCCCCAGGCGGCTTCCAATATCAGGAGCCTGGAACGAACCGTATCTACGCGGCGGCTCTCGATACACAGTACCGGTTAATCGGCACTGACAATCCCGCGCGGCGGGGAGAAGTGGTGCTCCTGTTTGCGAACGGAGCAGGACCGGTAGACAACCAGCCGCCGACCGGAGAACCAAGTCCGAGTGAGCCTTTCGCCACCGTGAAAAATCCAATTGAGGTTACGATTGGCGGCCGTCCAGCGAACGTAGCCTTTGCCGGGCTGGCCCCTGGACTGGTCGGCGTGCACCAGATCAACGTTGTGGTACCGGAGGATACTTTGACCGGCATCCAGCCGGTGGTTATTACGTCGGAAGGCATCAGCTCGCGGCCATTCAATTTACCTGTTCAATAGCGGGGGCCGGTTGCCGGATCTTCTAAACTGGGATCGAGGTATCTGGCGATCATGACCGGCTTCCGCGGCTTGGCTGTAGTCTGCATACTGCGAGGCGTTTTCGCCAGAGCAGCCGGCTTGGGGCGAGGATCCGCCCAAACTGTATGAAACAGTTGCTGTCGCTCGTCCTAGCCCTGCTGCTTGGGACCGTCGCGGCTGCGGCCCAAGTGATCCCCGGCCAGTACATCCTGGAGCTGAGCGAAGAGCCGGCCCTTACCATATCGGGGACGAAAGAGCCGGCCCGGGCGGCACGAGTTCAGGATGAGCAGCGCCGTATCCGCACAATGCTGGAAGAGCAGCGGGCGGAGGTGCTGGCCTCGGTCTCTACGGTTGCGAACGCCCTGATCGTGCGAGCGCCGGCTGGGTCGGACCCGGACCTCGAGCTTGCCCGCCTGCGCGCCTTGCCCGGTGTCCGGAGGGTGCAGCCAGACCGCCGGGTGAAGGCCTATCTCGACTATGCCGAGCCGCTCATCGCCGCTGCGGAGTTCTGGCAGCTCACGGGCGGCGAGGATCGCGCGGGAGCCGGCG
>CALGAR010000082.1 GCA_937959285.1 uncultured Bryobacterales bacterium | reverse complement strand
GGGCCTTCGGGCTTCGCGGTTCGAATGTGCTCGTTCGAAGACATTCCGATCTCCTGAAGCCGCAGGACGCGACTGCAGCTTCATGTTCCTTCATCAGCGCGAAATGGAGCGATAGCCCGAAGAGGGGAACTTGCGCCCCCGTTTCGCGGGAATGCGGAAGATTCCCTGGAAATAAGGGTCGAATTCCCCTTGCAAAAGGGATAGCAACAAAGATGGAGGACGATTTACACTGAGTGGCTGCTCAGGATTCGGGGAAGTTGACGGCGCATCACCAGACGTCGGGGAGCGCGCACGCTCCGGTTGGAGCATCGGTGGCCGTCCGCGACAGCAGGAAGACTCGGTTGCCAGCCTCTTCTATCACGTGTGTCGCCGCTAACGGCTCAAGTTTCACAAGGCCAGCCGGCATGTAGTAGTCAACATCGGTCCGTGATTTCAGAAGACTCTCCAACTCTGCGCTTGAGCGGACGAGGATGGCGGACGCCAAAGGAGCCGGAGAGGAGACTCTCCAATCCCGAAGACGCTCGAGATAATGGCTCTGTCGCATCTCCAGTTGAAGGAACTCGCTGGCAGACATCGTCACTCCCAGATATGCGTAATGCGGAATGAACTTTGCGACGGATCCGTCCGGATCGGGAAACACATAGCGGATCTTGCGCAGCGGAAGCGTGATGCCGTAGAACTCGTCGTCGGGAGCGATCACCCACAGCTCCGTGTCCCGTCCGCGTTCGCAGTATTTCCGGAGATTCTGCTGGCTTGCGATTGCCGGCGCCCGCCCGAACGAAAGCCCCCACAGCGTATCTCCGTTGATCGCTTTCAAGCCAAGGATTGCCGCCAGAAGCAGGCCGGCAGCAGGGATGTGCTTACCGAACAGCGCGGGCGCGCCGAACAGACCTCCGGCGAGTGCAAGCGGAGGCGCCACAAACAACAGATACGGCGTATTGCGAGCTTGAAAGACGGCCAAGGCGGCCGCATCGACAGCCAGCCAGCAGAGCAGGATGCAGGCCGCTGGCGCTCCCCCCCACGCTTTTCGCGCGGCGGCGGCAACGCCGATGGCGGCGAAAATCAGGAGAACAGGATCCGTCAAGACCAGCCGGCGCAGGTAGAACTCCAGCGGATCCGGACTGCGATGAACGGTTGACGGCTGCAATCCAACGCCAAGCAACTGCACTTCGACGTAATCTGCCCAGAACCACTTCGGATGCTTCAGCCAAGCGTACAAATGCCAAGGTCCGGCGAGGAGCAGGACCAGAAGGCAGAGCACGGCTATCCGGCTCCACGAAGCCCGAAGATGCTTCGGCGCAACCACCGTGTAGCAGGCGACGACCAGCAACGGCAGGACTCCCGCCACGCTCTTCGCCATCACGCCAATCGCGACGCCGGCTGCCACGCCCGCCAGGGTTCGACGCCGCTTGAGCGCAGAATCGCACCCGAACGAGAACAACGCCAAAACCGAACCGAACGCCGCGGGGATATCGGTATAGCAGAGCCTGGAGAATGTCTGCCAAAGCGGATTCGACACGAGAAGCAGCGCCGCCGCCGCGCCAGCGGCAGGGGACGCCTCGCGCCTGCCCCACTGAAACAGGAGGACAGCCGCGAGCGCGCCGAACAGCAACGCGGGCGAGCGGACTGCCAGCAACCGCGTCCCCAGCGCCTTCAAAGAGAGCGCCGCGAGCCACTGAAGGAGGGGCGGCTTGAACAGCAGGGGCCTGCCCATCACCATTGGCGTTCCCCAGTCGCCGCCGTGCAGCATGGCCATCGACGAACTGACGTGGATGGATTCGTCCTGTGCCCGCAACTGGCGAACCGGATCGGAGAGTGGAGCTGCAATGGAAGCCCGCTCGATGCCGATGCCAAGCACAGCGGCGGCCAACAAAAAGACCGGAATGAGGCAGAGATTTGTGTGGAAGACTCGGCCGGCTACGATCATGCCTGACCTGCCGGCAACCGCACCACTACGGCGATCGCCGGTGCGATCCCTCGAAAAAGTCTCGTCGGCGCGTGAATATAGCGGCCGCCTGGCAGCCAACCGCGAAACACACCGAGCCACTCCACGACGCTGCCCTGCTTCGCCGCCCACGACAGCCACCATCCCCTCGACTTCTTGTGCAGGTGTGTCGGATCCCGATCCAGAAGACGGACCAGCCAGCCCAGCGGCCCATCGTAAACAGGCACGACAAAGATGAAGACACCGCCAGTTCGAACGGCGGATCGAATCGTGTCAGCAAGGGCCGGAAGGCCGGGCACGTGCTCGATTACGTCAAAAGCTGCCACGGCGTCGAACTGTTCGGACAAGGGAAGTCGCGCCGAATCGGCCTGGATGAAGTGGATGCCGGAATCTGCTTTCGCGCCAGCCGACAATGCAAAGTGGCTTAGGTCGATCCCGACTCTCCGATAGCGCCTGCCAAGGCTTCTCAGGAACAGCCCGAAGGCACACCCGAGCTCGAGAACTCGCGGGGCAGTGACTCCCTGGGTGTGCCGTTCAACCAGGCGCCGATAGAATGCCAGTTTCGCGGGCGGATTCTGCCGGTCGTAGTCCCGGTAGTTCGAGGCGAAGTAGCCGCGGCCGTAGATATCAGCAATGCCCGCCATGTTACGCCTCAAACGGGCGCCGCAGTCCCAGCTTCCAGCGCACAGCCAGCGCCAGCGTGAGAGCGGCCGTCCGAAACACTTTCATCTTGCTCTTGCCCTTCTTCTGGTCGTACCGCAGTTCGAACGGGATCTCCAGGAAGCGGGCGTTCAGGGCTCGAAGCTTGAGTAGCACATCAACCATGCACTGAAAACCGTCAGCTTGGACAAATTTATCCCCGTAGCTTTCAATCGCCTTCCGCAAAATCTCAGCGCGGTATGCCCTATATCCACACGTGAAGTCCCGTACACCTCGCGTCGGGAACAGGGCGCGAAACAGAATCGATGCCCCTGCGCTCAGCAAGCGCCGGTGAAACGGCACTCCCAACAACCGCGAGGCTGGTGTAAAGCGGGAGGCAATCACCACGTCATGAGTCGCAGCGCCGCCCAGCATTTTCAAGATTGTGGACGGCGTATGGCTCGCGTCCGCATCCATCGTCACGATCACTTCATCCGGTTCGCTCGTCCTGGCCGCCCGATACAGGCCGTCCCGAATTGTACTTCCTAAACCCAGATTCGTCTCGTGACGGAGAATCTCGATTGGCAACCGCTTGCTGGCCCGCTCCAGGACTTCCAGGCTCCTGTCGTTGCTGCCATCGTCCACAGCGACGATGCGGTAGCGCAACCTGCAGAAGGTCTCCGCCAGATCGCTTAGAAGTTGTTCCAGGTTGTCAGCCTCGTTGTAGATCGGCAGAACAACGGTAATCCTCAGACATTTGTCACCAATAGCGTTGTGGAGCATAGCCGGAACGGGACTTGAATCAAGCCGTGTTGCCTTGGTCATCGTCTTTAAGCCTCCCCCACATCACTTCCGCCTACAGCCCCTCTTAGTCTACTCCATGCCAACAAAAGAGCGGGACGGAAACAATCGTGATCACATTTCACGCTAGCCGATGGTAATCTCCTCAACCAACTCTTCAACGCTTCAAGGTTCAAAAGAGGTTCGCTGCCCTAGGAGCAGAAGTCTTCCAGTCCGCTCTTTACGCTACCGATAGCGCGTTCACATTGACACTGCCATTACACTCGAATTCCCCCGTGCTGGCCACGACTGCAACTCTTATTTCAAATAACTATTGACAACTATTTTCCGCGTGATAAGCTTAACTCCAGCATTGAGACCATGTCACCTATGCCGCTTTTCGACGCGCGCATTAGACTGCTACTGCTCTTTGCCTCCCTCACCGGCCAACTTTGGGGTGCAGTTAGTTATCCGCCTCCAACTCGATGGAAAGGGATCAATTATTCGCCGCAACGCCACTCCTATTTCAGAATGCTTTACGAGTGGAACCAATACGATTCGGTGGCCGGGGTTTACGTTCGAGACATGGTCAACGCAGATTTGGCATTCCTTAGCCAAAATGGTTTTAACGTAGTACATCTATACCTATGGGATCGCTCACTCCTTAAATCGGTTAATGGGCAAGAGCCAGCCGGTTTCTACTCCTGCTCATCCGACCCGACTACCGAACCAAGCCTCACCCCTGACAGCCTCGGCACTCCTGGCGCTCAATGGCAAGCACTCGATGCCTTCGTGAACATGGCCAAGAACCACGGCCTTTGGGTTATCCTCACTTTTGCCAACGGGTGCGTAAAAAATCAAATAAAGGCGGGTGTCTCTCCTCTCGTGGCTGGCCAGGACTTTGCTACCTGGGCTAATAAATTCGTCGCCTATTTATCGCCTCGTCATAACAATATTCTAGCCTGGGGCCTGAACTGGGCGTGGGAGCCAATCGATGACCTTGCCAACGGGCAGTCTCGGGTCGCTTGGCGTGTAGCGTACAAGGCAATTGATGACGTCGCCACATTCTATTCTCCGGCCCCCGGGAGCGTCGGCCTTATGGCAGTTGCATTGCGCATGTATTTCAATGTTACGACCGGTGTTCTCCCGACGGACATCATTCCCCGGCCGTCATCAGGTTATGTTTGGAATTGGCAAGAGAGCCAAGGAATAGCAAAGGCTATGCGTGACGAGTTAACGATCGCCTATGGCTACCAAAAGGATCCTGACATTTATATGCCTCAGATGTACACCGCTAACGCCAGGGACATTCGTGAGGCCTTGCATAGTTTAACCACTGTTTGGAGCAGCAATGGAATTCCAATTCCAGCCTCCAAGATATTCGTATCGGAGTTTGCCACGTCGTCTTCTCTGACATCGCCGCCAAACGGAAACAATGTAATGGCTGCCTCGATGGAAGATGCTCAAACACCCACGACCACACCGATTGGGCAATCCGAATGGATCAACAACGTCCTCTGTGGTTACACTGCAGTAGGGATCAACAAGTTCGCGTATTGGTCACTGTACGATCCGTACACCCTGTGGACCGGACCTCCGTGGGAGATGGACCAGTATGATCCGAGTAGTGAACCTAAGCCAGGATACAGACTTGCATGGAACGGCTTCTGGGGCCTGTTTTTCGAAAGCGGCACGGCTAAACCAGGGTGGTCGATACTCCGAAACTACTATCTTTATGGCACGCTACAATGCTCAAATCCACTAACATCCATCATCGCCCTCCAACTGGAATCAGACTACTATACTGTGGCGCAGCCAATTGAAGCGCGGTGGACCGCAGCCGACAGAGAAAGTCTGACCCTCAGTCAGGGAAATGATGGTAGCCGTTCCTGTTTTACCAATAACGTCATCTCGACGACTGGACTTGTCGGCAGTTGTGCATTTACCAATGCTTCTCCATTCTATCAAACAGGCACGCAAACAATCACCCTATCAGCCATCAACGGAGGAGTTATAACTAAGACTACGAGTGCGTCGGTCTCGATTGGTTTGGGCCCGATTGTGCAAGCTGTCAGTGATGCTAATTACAGCTCTTATATCACAAGCAATAGCACGATTATTGTTTGGGGTCGAGGTTTCTCAAAGGAGGGGGGAAACACTCTTCAGTTTACTCGTCCAGGCTATGCCGACGTCTGGATGTACGAAGGAGATGGACACTATTATTGGAATGGTTCGGTTTGGCAGATTAACGCTAGTCTCGACGGACGGCTGGCTCCAGGTACGTGGACACTCTATGTTAGGAATGGCTATTCTGGCACTCCTTCAAGTCCTTATATAGTTACAGTTTACTAAGAACTTCGACTATTCAAGAGGAGGCCACAAAAAGGAGTGGGGGTAGCTATGCGTAGTTTTGGGTACTTGCTTGTTGTCTCGGTCTGCGGTGTGGTGGCAGCAAATGCTGGCGATTTGACGGGTACTGTTTATGGAGCCAAGTCCGGCACCAGGATTCGTGACGCTGTTGTAGTCGCTGTTCAAAAGAGCGAGTTTGGAAGTTCGGGGCCCCATGTCGCCCGTGCACGAACCTCGCAGGAAGGAACGTTTGAACTCCCGGCACTTCCTAAGGGCTTATACGGACTCTGCGTTCATAATCTGAATGGCTACCTTGACCCGTGTCAGTGGGGTCAGGAATCCCAGGTTCTGATTGACCAGAACGGGAAACATGTAGAGTTAGTCTTGCAAGAAGGGAAAAGAGTATCTGTTTCAATCAAAATAACAAATCAAGTGTTGGATCTAATGTCTAAAACTGACGTACCCGCAGTAATGCCGGTAATAGTCGCTGACGGCAGAGTGTGTCCGCTACAGCTAACAAAGCGAGATGAGAGCTACTTAGAGTTTGCTATCACCGTTCCACTTAGAAAATCTGTTCGCCTGCGCTTCAACGGTCCGCTTGCTCAAACTCTTAGGACCTCCGATGGAACTATGATTGATGTAGATGATTTCAAGATTGACACCTCTGAAGCTAAGGAGCAGGGGTTTTCATTTGCCGTGTTGGACTGATCCGCAACAGTTCACAAAGTAGGCGGAAAAGTCGGGACTATTAGCATGATGATTTGTGGTTCTTGAATCTGCCTGGATGAAGTGGATGTCTGCATCTGCTTTCGCGCCCAGCGGACAATGCAAAATGGCTGAGGGCGATCCCAACTCTCCGATAGCGCTTGCCAAGGCTTCTCAGGAACAGCCCGAGGGCGCACCCGAGCTCGAGAACTCGTGGGACAGCGACTCCGAGTGTGTGCCGTTCGACCAAGTGCCGATAAAATGCCAGTTTCGCCGGCGGATTCTGCCGGTCGTAGTCCCGGTAG
>CALGAR010000081.1 GCA_937959285.1 uncultured Bryobacterales bacterium | reverse complement strand
ACATTCTGCGAGAACTTGACGATAGTGCCCACCTTCATCGCAGTCTCGCTGATCAAGGCGCCGGCAGCGACAACCGACCCGGTCGTGTCGAGAGTGCCGCCGAGCCAGGCGCCCGCGACGAGATCGGGCAGTCCGGCGGTGCGGGCAATCCAGGGCTGCAGAATGATCATCGGGGCGGCGACGATGAGCACGATCGACGTGATATAGCCCAGCTTCTTGCGGTCTCCCTGAATCGCTCCGCAGGCGGCGATGGCGGCCGAGACGCCGCAGATGGACACTGCCGTCGACAGCATTGCCGCAAATTCGTCGTCGAGCCGCAGCTTCTTCGCAATCCAGAAGCTGACGTACCAGACAACAATCACGACCACGACGGATTGTATGATCCCCAGTGCACCCGCTTGAAGAATTTCGCGGAAGAGGAGGGTTGCGCCCATCGTGACCAGGCCCGTCTTGATGAAGAATTCAGTGCGGGCTGCATGGAGGAGCCACTCCGGCGTGCCCACCGTATTGCTGATCAGGAGTCCGAGCCCGAGGGCGAAGACCACGTATTCGAACCCCCAGGTCTCGCTGATCTTATTTCCTGCCAGCAGTTGAGCCAGCCACGCAAGGGCAAAAACCACCGGGAATCCGAGAGAATACCGCACGAGGTTGAGCTTCTGCACGGCAACCCCGGGCAGGGATAGCAGCCACGTTACACCGCCAATCGCCAGCCACGGAAGCAGACGGTCGGGGCCGAATAGCTGCAGGAGGCCCGAAGAGTCGCTCCATTTGAGGGCTGGCACGGACGGCCGGTAACCGAGGAGAATAACGCCAAGCACAACGGCGCCGATCCAGACGGCGGCCCAATCTTCGCTTGCCCACCAGGCCGTTTTGGCCGGGGCCGGTGTTGTCTGGGTAGAGGATGCCATACGTGAAAGCTTATAAAAAAAAATTAACGATGTTCGACCTCCACTTCCGGGACCGTCTCTGTCACTCTTTTCTCGCCTGTTCAGCGAACCGCGGCAGGTGCGAGCTCCGTCCATAGGGGAGAATGCCGAAAACTGCATTGATTGCCGGAGCAACCGGTCTGGTGGGAGGCATGGTCCTCGCCCGGCTGCTGGAGTCGCCTGATTATGCGAAGGTCGTCGCTTTGGTTCGCCGTCCGATACCGGTCAACCATCCGCACGTCGAGCAGCGAATCGGGGACCTCGAGCATCTGCCCGAGTTCGATGAGTCAATCGATGACGTTTTTTGTGCGCTGGGAAGCACGATAAAGAAAGCCGGGTCCCGGCAGGCATTTCGCAAAGTGGATTTCGATCTCGTTATGAACGTAGCCATGCGAGGAATTTGCGGGGGAGCTTCGCAATTTCTCGTCGTCACGTCCGTTGGAGCCGATATCCGTTCCCCTAACTTCTACCTTCGGACGAAAGGCGAAGTGGAGGAGGCGCTGCAGCGGCTCCCCTACCGGTCAATCCACATTTTCCGGCCGAGCTTCCTGATCGGACCGCGGCCGGAACGGAGAATCGGCGAGATCATTGCCGGGAGCCTGGCTGTTCCGCTTCAGGCGCTGCTGGTAGGAGCGCTGCGGAAGTGCCGGCCGGTGAGCGCCGCCGCGGTCGCCAATGCGATGGTGGCTGCAGCGCGGCGGGCTTCGCCGGGCGCTCACGTTTACGAATACGACCAGATTCACAGTCTGGCTGCCGATTGACTCGTGGGAGGAGAATGCAGTGTGGGGGGCCGGCTCTGCCCACGGGGGTGAGAGAGCAGAGCCGGGCTTCTTACGGGGGCTAGAATTGGTACCGCAAGGCGAACTGCATCACCCGGGCATCACGCGCCCTGGTGAACTGGCCGAAGATGCCTGGATTTTGCAGTGTGAGGCTGGGGTCTTCGAAATTGACGTTGTTGAATGCATTGAAGGCCTCAGCGCGAAACTGGATCGCATGGCCTTCAAAAGGAAGGCGGAACTGCTTGCCGAGGGCCAGGTCAAAGTTCAGCAGCGGCGCTCCCCGCAGAAGGTTTCGTGAACCGACGGTGCCCGGGTACTGGCCCATGAAGTTTTCTATGACAGTTGTGCTCTTGAAGAGACTCGGGTTCCCGTTCTGGTTGTAACCGACACCGGTCTCGGGCATCTGGCGGCCCGGGCGCAGGACGGCGAGCGCAGAGTTGAGATAGTTCGTCGGATACACGCCGCCATTGCTGATGCTTTCCGGAAGACCGGAACGGTAGCGCATCAGCAGGGAAACCTGCCAGCCTCCAATGATTTGATCCAGCCAGCCGGGAGCGTTTGGCGCGAAGCGTTTCCCTCTGCCAAACGGAAGCTCGACAAGACCATTCGCGGTGATGTTGTGGCGGATGTCGAAGTCGGAGGAGGCGCGGGAGGCCTTGGGGTTGAATGAGTCTTGCAGCAGCGTGCCGCCCTCGCCGTTGCCCGCTCCCGATTCTGCTCCCGATGCAATATCGATGGAGTGGGACAGGGTGTAGTTGAAGTCGAAACCCCAGCCGTTGGTGACGGGCCGCCGGATCACAAGCTGCCCTCCGTGATAGGAGGAGTTGCTTAAGTTGACCCAAGCGCGCATGCCAGCATTTTGGAGCGGGAAGAACGTGTTGCAGCCGAACACCGAGATGCAGGTGCCGTCGGCCTGCCGCTCCCGGTCCATATCGTTCAAAGCGTCCAGGTCGCTTCCTGCGTAGGTGTCATACACCGTGTAGAAGTAGTTTGCGGTCGCGCTTCCGGCGAAGTGGTAACCGGCTGCTCCGGGAAACATGTTTTCAAAGAACGCGACCGCCGGAAGGATCGAGGGATTCGCGCGCACCTGGGCCGGAGTAATGCCGGATTCGTAGTAGTCACGCAGAATTCCCGAAGCCTGAGTCCAGGTCTGGCCGGACTTGGGATCGCGGAACTGGGTCAGAGGCTGGAAGTAGTCCTGCTGCACGAGCCCTTTGCGCGTAAGACGCCCAATGTACCCGACTTCAATTGTCAGTTTCTGGGGAAGCGGACGGGCATAGCTGGCATTCAGCAGATAAGAGTACGGCGCTACGAGGTCCGGAGACACTCCGAGGTTAGAGTTGAATCCGCCCACGATGGTCGGCGGGGTAAACGGAAAACCGCCGGCTGGCGCAGGAGGAAGGGATGGCAGCGAACTGCCCGTGTATCGGAAAGAGTCGCTAAAGTTCGTATTACGAGGCTGTGTGACCGAGGTGGCAAGACCCGGTGATCCGTAACGATCAAAGTTCACTACCATGTCGCTGCCGTACCTGTCATAAAGCATCGCCGCGCCTACACGCAGGACGCTTCCTCTGCCAAAAAGCCTGCCGGGAAGGCTATCGCTCTCCGGCGCCCAGGCGACGTTGAATCGCGGCGCAAAGTTGTTGTTGTCGCGCTTGAACCAGTCACGTCCCTTATTGACCGGTCCACCAAGCTCGTACGTTAATGCGGCATTCGGCATGGCATGGCCCGGAGTGCCGGTGAGGGAAGCGCCTACGCGCTCGGCGAAATACTGATTCAGCGGAATGGTGGTAACAACCTGAACGCCGTTTCTTTCATAGGGCACCTGATAGTTGGAGTAACGCAATCCGAATGTGAGGGTAAGATCGCGACGCAGCTTCCATGTGTCCTGGACGTAGAACTCGTATTCCCTGGCGGCAAAGCTGCGGATGATCGGCTCCCCAAACGGTAACGCTTGCCCATCCCGTCCAAAGTTGTAGGTGGCGCTGTACTGGTTGATGACGCCAAGCAGGACACCGAACGCGTTGGTGACTGGCGTGTTTTCGATGATTTGAAGAGAGGGATTGTTGTACAAGGTCCGGATATAGCTGTTGACAGCTTCTGTAATGTCCGCTCCCAGGCCGCGCAGGGTATTGCGGCTGAAGCTGTAGCTCGGGTATGCGCTCTGGAAGGAGTTTCTGTCATTCTGAATCATTCGGAAATTGATTCCGAATTGCACGGTGTGCTTGTCTTTGATCCACGTTGTGTCGTTTACCAGGTTTTGGGTCGGTATGATTCGTCCGAAGGCGCGGGTGAAGTTCTGCAAGCTGTCGATGCCCCCGAAGCTCAAAGCGGGACCGTGAGTGCCTGACTGGGCAACATTCAGGCGCGTGTAGCCGTAGCTGAAAACATTCACGATCGAAGGAGAGATGACCGCTGTGTATCGGGCTGCCAGACCTCGCGAGTTGTCCAGGATCTTCGCGGCTGCTTCCTGACCCGGAAACTGGGCCAGAATCTCATCCCTGCTGTTGTCCGCCAAAGTGCCCCGCAGCATCAGCGTGTGGCGGGCTTCCTTGTCGAGGTTGAAATCCATCTTCGCGACGTAGGCGCGATCATCGCGTTTCAATGGCGCGTTGAACCGGAAGGCCGCGAAGTTCAGTCCCCGGTCGCTTCCTCCCTGCGGGTCGTTCGCAGCCGGATACTGCTTCAGGAGATCAAGCATGGTCTGGTTAACACCGATGCCGAGAGGATCGACGTCCCGAATCTGGGCTGGCGTCAGCTGGCCGATCGTCCCGTTGTTCATTCGGAACTGAATGATTCCTTGTTTGAGGGTTTCTGTCGGCACATTGCGCGAGACGGCGGTAGCGGAGCGGTCCTTGCGATCCTCCCAGTTCACAAAGAAGAATGCGCGGTCGCGGATGATGCGGCCGCCCAGCGAGGCGCCGTACTGATTCCGGATCAGATTCTCTCTGGGCACGCCGGCGCGGTTGTTGAACCAGTTATTTGCTGCGGTCTTAACGTTGCGGTGGTACTCGTAGAGGGAGCCATGGAAGCTGTTGGATCCGCTCTTTGTGACAAGGGACACTTGCCCGCCTGCCGACCGGCCCTGGTCGGCGCCCTGTCCCGCAACCGTTGTGCGGAACTCCTGCACGGAGTCGAGCGGCACGGGAAGAGCAGCATTGAATCCGGTGGAACTCTGGCTGTCGTTGATATCGACGCCGTCTAGCGTCACATTATTCTGATCTCGCTTTGCGCCGATCACTTCTCCATCCGGTGTGACACCTGGCTGAAGGCTTAGCAGCTCAACGACGTTGCGTGTCTGAAGCGGAAGTTGCCGGATTTGGGTCTCTGTAAAGGGATTGCCAATTGTTGCGTTCTGTACGTTGACAGATGCCGCCTCTGCCATGACGCTAACTGTTTCAGTAACCTGGCCAATCTCCAATCTCACATTTAAGGTTGCAGGAGAGTTTACCTGCAGGAGGATTTGTTGAGCATATGTTCGGAAGCCGGGCTTTTGTACCTCGACAGTGTACGAGCCAGGCGGCAACTGCACGAGGCTGAAGGCGCCCGCGCTGTTGCTTATCGTCGAGCGCGAGGCTGACGTGCTTTGATTTGTGACAGTGATAACGGCTTCCGGAATCGCAGCATCCTGTTCATCAGTGACCACGCCCTGTAAGGAGGTCGTTTGCGCAGCGAGCGGCAATAGCCCAGCGATGAGAACAATGACGAGTCGAATCATCGGAATTCTCCTTAGCGATGTCTGTTAAGAACTCCCGGACGTGGGTAAATGGATGTCTCGACTCGGAGAGAGGCAGGCGTGCAGCCTTGCACAGGTTGGATTGTATGTTTGCGGGGCCCCCAACCAGGAGCGACGTGTAACTACGGATTCTAGGGTAGGGTATAAGTAAGAGTCAAATCGAATTCCTTTATGGGGTCCAACCCATTTTTTTTTGCGATTGGTGGTTGGGAAAGAAGCGGGCGCCAGTTGACCGCCGCCTGGCGCCCGGACAAACGCACCAAGGAGGGTTTGGTACTAAGCGACAATATCGTGCAGAATATTCCCTTCCACGTCCGTCAGGCGGAAATCTCTCCCGCTGTACCGGTAAGTCAGCTTCGTGTGATCAATACCCATCAGGTACAGAATCGTGGCGTGAATGTCGTGAACATGGACGGGCTTTTCGACGGCTTTGAAGCCAAAGTCGTCCGTCGCGCCGTAAATGGTTCCCCCTTTGACGGCGCCGCCCGCCATCCACATAGTGAAACCGAACGGGTTGTGATCGCGCCCGTTGCGAAGACGTTCGCCGCTGCCGCCAATTTCCCGCACGGGGGTCCTGCCAAACTCCGAACCGCAGAGGACCAGCGTATCCTTCCAGAGTCCGCGCGACTTCAGGTCTTTGATCACAGCCGCAAACGGCCGGTCCGAATCCAGCGCGTTCCGCCTATGCGCCATGATATCCGCGTGCGCATCCCATGGATCGCCCTTCGCGTAGTAGACCTGAACCATGCGGACGCCCTTCTCCACGAGGCGAACGGCCATCAGGCAGCCCCGCGCGGTGCTGCCAGGACCGTAGAGCTTCTGGGTCGCCTCCGATTCTTTCCGGATGTCGAAGACTTCGGGAGCCTCCGTCTGCATCCGGTAGGCGACTTCCATCGACTTGATGACGGCTTCCACCTGCGGATCTGCGCCATTGGCTTCGGAACGCATCTTTTCCAGTTTTTGGAGGAGATCCAGCTCGCGGCGCTGTTCAGTCAGCGAAAACTTTGGATTGTTTACAAAGCTGATCAGCTTCTTCGGGTCGAAAGACTTCTCGATGGTCACTTTGTCCGAGCCTTGCTTACCCTGGCTTCCCGGCTCTTCCTCGACTTTGTCGGAGATGTAAGTGCCCTGGTTGATGGCTGGGAGAAAGCCGTTACTCCACAAGGGGGGGCCGACGGTCGTCGGGACATCGGGGCAAAGGACCACATACCCTGGCAGGTTCTGGTTTTCGGTTCCCAGACCGTAAGTAATCCACGCTCCCATCGAGGGGCGGCCGGCCTGGTTTGCTCCGGTATTGAGCATCAGGCAGGCGGGCTCGTGGTTCGGGATATCCGTGTAGACCGACCGGATCCAGCAGATGTCATCGGCCACTTCGCCAAGGTGCGGCCAGAGTTCGCTGATATCCATTCCGCACTGCCCGTACTTTTTGAACTTGAACGGCGACTTCATCAGCGCGCCGGTTTTTCGTTCGGTCTTGATCTCGCCGCCAGGCAACGGCTGCCCGTCGTACTTATCGAGCATCGGCTTTGGGTCGAAGCTGTCCACCTGCGAGAGCCCGCCATTCATGAACAGGAAGATGACCCGCTTTACTCGCTGCGGGTAATCCAGCTTTGCTGACCCAATACTGCCGTCAGGGGCAATGACGGCGCCGGCGCGAGCCAGGGACTCGTTGAGCATTCCGGCAAATGCCAGCATCCCGAAGCCGTTTCCAATGCGGCGGAGTGCTTCGCGGCGCGTAACCGGATTTGGAGATCTATGTCGCATCCTTGGTAGCCTCGTAAGTACTTCAGTTAATGAAAAGGAACTCGCTGGAGCTCAGGAGAATTTTGGCGTACCGGCCCCACGGCGTCGGATCGTACTTCGCCGGAGCCGGACCCTGACGGTTTCCTCCCCGCCCGCCGGGTCCGAACACGCCGGCCATCATTCCGTCGGCGGCCATCTCCGGCGCCGGATTATTCAGGCTGCCGGTCTTGTCAGGCATCGGCATCTCCTCAGGCATGGGCATCGGCATATCGGCGGCGGGCTTCGCGCCTTCCGCAGGTTTCGCTCCGGCTGCCGCCATCTTTTCTCCTTGCGCCTCGCTGCCGCTGCCAGCGCGGCCCTTGCCACCCGGCTCCGGCTGCTTCTTCTTACGCTCTTCGTAGGCCAGCATCGGTTCGGTCCGCAGATACTCGAGGCCCAGCTTGACTTCGTTCTCCGTGGCGTTCCTTCCGTAGACGATCTGGTACATCTTCCGGATGCGAGCTTCCGCGGTCGGCTCTGTGGCGACACGCTTGGCCAGTTCCTCGGCCTGGAGCTGCACGAAGTCACTGTTCATCAGGAACAGGCGCTGCAGCGGAACAGTCGTTGTGAACCGCTTCTCGGCGCTGATGTTCGGGCTGGGGAAGTCGAAGAGCTGTAAATACTCATCCAGCTTGTAGCGGCTTACCTTGCCGTAGATCGTCCGGCGGCGGTAGGTCGGAGTCAGCGGCTCGGAAGGACCGCCCAGCGCACGATCGAGTCTGCCCGATACAGCGAGCATGGAGTCGCGGATCTGTTCGGCGTCCATCCGCTTGGAGTTCGCTCGCCAGTAGAGGCGGTTGCCGGAGTCTTTCTCGAATGCCTGCGGGTTATTCTCAGTGCTCAGCTGGTAGACGCTGCTGAGCATGATCTCCCTGTGCAGCTTCTTAATCGACATGCCGTTGTTCACGAAGAAATTCGCCAGGTATTCGAGCAGTTCAGGATGAGTCGGGCGCTCGCCGGTCATGCCGAAATTGCTGGGAGAATCGACGATCCCGGTTCCGAAGTGGCCCTTCCAGATACGGTTGACAATGACCCTCATTGCCAGTGGCTGCTGGAGGATCGCCTCAGCCAGCTCCAGCCGTCCGCTGCCTTTCGAGAACGGCTGCGGCTCCCCTTTGCAAAGCACCGACAGGAAGTGGCGTGGAACCTCTTCGCCGAGGTTATAAGGATCGCCGCGAAGACTGACGGGAAGGTTGATGATCTGATCCGCGTCCTTCACGCCGTGAATGTATGGGTAATACGGCTGCAGCTTCTTCTGCGTTGCTGTGATGTCGTTGCGGATGGCCGCCATCTGCGCCTGAGCTTCCGCTCCGACGCGCTTTTCAAGTCCCCATCCCCGGAAGAGCAGCACACCCGGTTTTGTACGGACGCCGGGCTGCACGATTGGATCTTCACCGTTCAGTTCACGCTGGAAGATCTCGGTGTAGAAGCTCATCTCTTCCTCGGGCAGATTCTTCAACTGCAATCCGCACCCGGGGCAGAAGTCGTCATTGGTGATGAACTCGTTCGGTTTGTTCGCGCGTTTCTTCTTCTTGGTGCCGGGCAGCGATTTCGCCGTGATAATCTCGTTCTCCTCGCTCAGCTCGTTTTTGGCGAGCATCACCTCCACGACTTTCTCCTGAAACTGCTGTGCGAGTTTTTTGGCCTGCTGAGCGGTGCTTCCCGGCTTCGCCATCATCTCCTGCCACGCCTTCTTATAGGGGTACAGCGTGGTCGGCCTTTCCATATACTTGATCCACCGGTCCAGGAGCTCGTAGTCAAGACGTTTGTCCTCGACGACGGCAGCCATGTCTTTCTTCTGGGCTACGACTTCCCAGACTCCTTCGAGATACTTAGCCGTCTCGAACGCCAGCGACTGTGAAAGCTGTAAACTGAGGTTGTTCTGGACTTCACGCAGGAGCTTCTGCTTCCGCTCCAGTTCTTCTTCCAGCGCCTTGAACCGGTTGAGCACCGATTTCGGAACCTGCGGATACTCGTGGTAGACGGTGTTCGCAAAGACGCCCGCAAGTGCGTAGTAGTCAGTGGTAGGGATCGGATCGTACTTATGATCGTGGCAGCGGGCGCATGCAACCGTCAGTCCGAGGAATCCTCTTGTGATGACGTCAACGCGGTCGTGACGCTCATCCGCCCGGGTTACCTCGACTGCGCCATTGTCGTAGTACCAGGGGCCGAGGCCCAGGAAGCCCGTTGCGGGTAAGGTCTTATGGCGGATCTTCTCATCCAGCAGATCTCCGGCGATCTGGGCCTTCACGAACTGGTCGTACGGCATGTCGTCGTTGAAGGCCTGCACCACCCAGTCTCTGTATAGGTGGGCATTGGGATACGGGTTGTAACCCCGGCGCATGGGGTCGAGGCTTCGATAGTCGTCCTCCCCGTAGCGCGCAACGTCGAGCCAGATCCTGCCCCATCGCTCGCCATAGTGAGGCGACGCCAGGAGGCGATCCACAACCTTTGCGAATGCGTCAGGAGATGTATCTTTTTCGAACGCCTGAATCTCCTCGAAAGTTGGAGGCAAACCGGTAAGATCGAGCGTCGCGCGACGCAGCAGGTCGCGTTTGCTTGCCGGGCGCACCGGCTTGATTCCTTCCTCTTCCAGCTTTGCAAGGATAAAGCGGTCGATATCGGTCTTCACCCATTGGGTGTCTTTTACTTTCGGAGGCTGTACTTTCTGCAGAGGCTGGAAGGACCAAAACTGTCTCCGCTCCGGAGGAATCGTATATTTCTTTCCTGTCTTGTCGGCTTCCACGACCGCCGCCGCGGTCTTTGGCCATACAGCTCCGGCTTTGACCCATGCAACCAGATCCTCAATTTCGGCCGGCTTCAGCTTGCCTCCCATCGGCATCTTCAAGTCGCCTGCAGTATGGCGGATGGATTGAATCAGCAGACTCTTATCCGGATCCCCCGGAACAACGGCAGGACCCCTTTTGCCGCCCTTCAGCATTGCTTCCGCGCTGTCGAGCCGCAAGCCGCCGAGTGCCGAATCCGTGTGGCACGCGTAGCAGGCGGTGGCAAGTACAGGCCGCACTTTGGTTTCAAAGAATTCGGCGGTATTGGCAGGATGCCCGGCAGCTCTAAGTGCGGGGGCTGCAGTAGTCAGCAGGATTGCAAAGCTCGTGAGTGGAAGCGCCTTATAGAAGCACATAGAAATAACACGAGAAATCTAAGGTTTTAGAGAAAGAATTCCAGCTCAGCCGGTTCACACCTGGCGGCAAGATGACGGCGTGCGACGGAGCGAGAACTGTTTGCTAGCAAAAGCGAGGCTACGGGGTCCTGACAGGGGCGGGAAGGCGTGAGACGCGACGGAGTCCCCCGACTATTAGTGTCCTTGATATCACTTCTTATGGCTATTGTCAACTTAATGGATGATCAACACACTCGTGGGGCCCGGGCCAGCGGCGGTATGTAAGATTCAGGAAATTTAGCCCAAAGGGTATTGTCCTTGCACTAATAAATGTATACTGTTCTCTCAACGGCTATGACGCCGTTTTAGCCCCCGTTCGCAGTCCTCCCACGTCGGCTCTTGATTCTGCTTCATTCGAGGGATCTTAACCTATGCGTTTGGCAGTAATCGGCTTGTGCCTGCTGATGGGCACGCCTGAAGCCCTGTATCCGAAGGTGGGTGATCAGGGCAGGAAGCAGGGAAGGCCACAAGGTGGGGCAGCGCCTTCCGGCGTCAAGACTCCTGGTGTGCGGATTCCGGCTTCCGACCTAAAAGCGGAAGCAGAGATCCGGCTGTCTGGTTCACTTGACGGCATTCTTGGCGGGGCGACGGTCTGGATTACGAATCCCAAAGAGAATCGCCTGGATCGTATTGATGCGAAAGCCGCCACAGCTGGAGACGCTATTACAGGGCTCAGCCATCCCTGCACAGCTCCGGTCCTCGGCTTCGGCAGCTTATGGGTGTTAAACTGCGGTGACAAGACCCTGTCTAGAGTAGATCCGAAGACGGGAAAGATCACCTCGATCCCGACGGGCGCCGGCAGTTCAAAGACGACGATTGCAGTCTCTTCTGACAGCGTGTGGGTCTTGACGGACGAAAGGACAACGCTTTCCCGAGTTGATCCCGCGGATAACAAAATCGTCGCCGAAGTGCGCCTGCCAGCCGGCTGCAACGCCTTGGCGTTTGGGGAATCGGCTGTATGGGTTACCTGCCCTGCCGAAGATAAAACGCTGAAGATCGACCCGCAAACAAACACGATTACAAGTCGGATCGATGTCGCCGCTGGCCCGCAATTTGTTGCAGTCGGTGAAGGCGCCGTTTGGGTTTGGTGTCAGAAGGCTGGGAAACTCGAGCGAATTGATCCCAAGACAAACAAGGTAGTAAAGACCATCGACCTCGGCGCGCCCGGGTTTCCGGGCGAGATTGCGATTGGTGACGGATCCGTATGGGTTAGCACGCCAGGGCTCCCGATCAGCCGAATCGATCCAGCGACGGATTCGGTGGCGCAGCAGTTTGTCGGGGAAGGGGGAGGGGGTATTGCCTTTGGCGCTGGCTTCCTCTGGCTGGTGAACGCGGATCAGCGGACGGTTTGGAAGATAGATCCCAAACGGGTCCTTGCAACCCTTGCCTACTAGGTCCTAATTCGTTGCGGCTCAAACCCCGTCTGGATTGCCTAACTAAGCGAAGGAGTCATGAAATGAGAAAGTTAAGAGTCTATCCCGTGCTGCTTGCCTGCGCCGGTCTTTGCTTGTCGCTTGCCTTGATGCCGGGGCAGGAAGGACCAGCAGTGGAGGCCAAAAAGAAGAAGATGAACCGGCCTCCGCGTCCGGGAGTAAAACTCCCCGGAGTACAGCGGGATATCTCCACCATCAGGCCCGTGGCTGTCTTCCCGGTTGAGGGAGTGCCAGACTGGCAGGTCGTGACTGAGGACGCCGTTTGGGTGTCCAACGGGCCCAAGAATACGGTCCACCGCCTGGACCCGAAGACCAATGAGGTGGTCGCGGCAGTCGAGGTTGGCAAGCGGCCGTGCTCTGGCCTTGCAGCAGGCTTCGGCAGTGTTTGGGTGCCCAACTGCGGGGATAAAACGCTCTCCCGCGTGGACATGAAGACGAATCAGGTTGTCGCGACTCTTCCGGTTGGTCCCGCAAACAGCGAGGGAGGGGTGGCGGCGAGCCCGGATAGTATCTGGATTTTGAGCGATCCATCGGGCGTTCTTTCCCGCATCGATCCAGCGACGAATCAGGTCGTCGCGCAGATCAAGGTGCCCTCCGGTTCATTCGCCTGCGCATATGGCGAAGGCGCGATCTGGTTAACCAGCACAGAGAACAGCCTCGCTGTCCGCGTGGATCCAAAGACGAACTCCGTTACGCACACGGTGCCCGTCGGACCGAATCCCCGGTTTTTGACGATCGGAGCCGGATCCGTGTGGACGTTGAACCAGGGAGATGGAACCGTGTCGCGCGTGGATGCGACTACGGGCAAGCTCCTGGCGACGATCGAGGTTGGCGTTCCAGGCCCGGGTGGTGAAATCGCCTATGGCGAAGGGTTCGTCTGGCTTACCGTCTTTCAGATTCCCCTAACTCAGATCGACCCGAATACCAATCAAGTGGTGAGGCAGTGGGTAGGCCCCGGCGGCGATGCTGTCCGGGTCGGGCACGGGTCCGTGTGGCTGTCCAATCTCCGGCAGCAGAACCTGTGGCGCATCGATCCCAAGCAGCTGTAGTCCCTGCTTAAGAACTGTAACGTCGTAGCTAGGGCCGGAACGCATCCGGCCCGCCTCCTCAGGATATAGGCGTATATAATGTAGAGCGTCCGAGTCTCCGCGTGGAGATGCGCCATGTCTGCTATTCGCTGGGCTCTGGTCGCCTTCATTCTTACCACTGCTGCGCACGCACAGACGCGCACGCTCGCGCTGTACGCCGAGAAACCCTCCGGCATGGACTCTTTCACCTTCCGATCCCTGCAAGAAGAGCTTCGCCGCCTGCTGGCTCCAGCGGATGTGGACCTGAAGTGGAAGGAGAGCGACCAGCGCCACTTGGGGGAGTATTTTGACCTTGCGATCGTGGGCTCGTTCGACGGCTCTTGCGCATTCGGCGATTCCTCTTCCCGCGGAAACGTATCCTCGGCACCCTCTGGCAGCCTCGCCCATACTGAGATTACGAGCGGCCGGATCTTACCTTTTTTTCGCGTCGACTGTGTCAAGTTGACCGAGATGCTCGAGCCAGCGTTACAGCGATATCAAGGATGGACGCGGCACAATATAGCCGGGAGAGCTGTGGCTCGTGTGATTGCCCATGAGGTCTACCACATTCTGGCGAAGTCTGTGGACCACAGTGATTCCGGTGTCGCCAAACCCTGTTTCTCGGTGCACGATCTAACCACGGATACCTTCGCGTTTGAACTCCAGAGTCTGGCAGAGATGAGGCCAGTGCAGAAGCCGCGCCCGGCCGGATCCGGCGGCGACGCCCTGGATGAGGCAAGCGGGCGTTAGGCCACGAGCTCGTTCGGCATCCCCCCTGGCCGCGCGTTACCACCACCCGGCGGGCGTTTCCCCTCAGTCTGCATGGGATAATGTCAGATAGCGTCTCAATTCCATGATCCAACTCTCCGCGGCCGGCAAACGGTTCGGTCCCAAACTGCTTTTTGAGAATCTCGACTGGCTGATCACCCCCAAGGATCGCGTTGGCCTGGTTGGCGCAAACGGCACAGGGAAGTCGACTCTTCTCAAGATTCTCGCCGGCATTGAAACGCTCGATTACGGAACGATCAACGTCACTAAGGGAATCTCCGCGGGCTACCTGCCGCAGGACGGATTAAGCCTTTCGGGAAGGACGGTTTTTGCGGAATGTCTTTCCGTCTTCGCCAGCCTGAAGGACATGGAGCGCGAGGCCGAGGAGCTCACGCGCCGCCTGTCCGAACTTGATCCCGCAAGCGCCGAATACGCAGCGGTCGCGGACCGGCTCCATCGAATCGACACCGAGTTCCGTGCTCGCGACGGGTATGCTCTTGAAGCCCAAGTCGGGACGGTGCTTGCCGGCCTCGGTTTTCCCAAGGAGGACTGGACGCGCCGGACCGAGGAGTTCTCGGGCGGCTGGCAGATGCGCATTGCGCTCGCGAAACTGCTTCTGCAAAAGCCGAACCTGCTCCTGCTCGACGAGCCGACCAATCATTTGGACCTGGAAGCCCGCAACTGGCTCGAGACTTACCTCTCCGATTACCCGTACGCCTTCGTACTCATTTCACACGATCGATACTTCCTGGACGTCACCGTTTCGCGCATCGTCGAAATCTGGAATAAGGGCGTCTTTTTCTACCCGGGCAACTACGAAAAATACCTTCAGCAGAAGGCAGAAAGGAAAGCACAGCTCGAAGCCGCCTACAAGAACCAGCAGGAGCGAATCCAGCAGCTCGAAGCATTTATTAACCGCTTCCGGTATAAGGCAACCAAGGCCAAGCAAGTCCAAAGCCGGATCAAAGAGCTGGAAAGAATTCAGCGGATTGAGATTCCGCCGGAGGAGAAGACGATCCACTTTTCCTTTCCCCAGCCGAAGGCGAGCGGGCGGATTGTGGCTGAATTCCGCGGCGTCTCGAAGAGCTATGGCGACAAGCAGGTCCTCAGCGACGTGAACTTTGTGATCGAACGCGGGGACCGTGTCGCGCTCGTCGGAGTCAATGGCGCGGGAAAGTCGACTCTCATCAAGCTTCTGTCCGGCGCCGAACCCCTTACGTCCGGCCAGTACACGCTCGGGCATAACGTCGAGGTGGACTATTTTGCCCAGGACCAGTACAAGGAATTGAATCCGGACGCTACGCTGATTGACGATCTCGCGGAAGTCGCGCCCCGCGCGACGCAAACCGAACTGCGCACCATCCTCGGCTGCTTTCTGTTCTCCGAAGATGATGTCTTCAAACGCATCGGCGTTTTATCGGGCGGCGAGCGGAACCGCTACGCGCTTGCACGCATGCTGATGCGTCCATCGAACTTCCTACTTCTGGACGAGCCCACCAACCACCTCGACCTTCGTGCGAAGGATGTATTGCTGAACGCGCTGATGGAGTTTACCGGGACCGTTGTCTTCGTATCTCACGATCGGTACTTCCTTGATCGTGTTCCGACTCGCGTGTTTGAAGTTGCCGACGGTAAGGTGAACATCTACCCCGGCAACTACGAAGACTACCTGTGGCGCAAAAACGGAGGCGCGGCAGCTCCGACGGTTGCGGTCAGCGAAGCACAGGCGGGCGCTGCATCCGCCAATGGCGAGGCAAAGACGCGGGAGGAAACGGTTGCGCCAGCTCCGAAAAAGCGTCTCAACCCCATCAAGCTGAAGCAGATGCAAGACCGCTGCGCGGAAATCGAGGACCTGGTTTCTCGTCTCGAAGCCGAAATCGCCTCTGAGGAAGAGAAACTGGCCGTGTTTGTCAGCGTGGAGGAGACACAACGGGTGACCGAGAGTATTCAGCGCAAGCGGGAAGAAGTGGAGCGTCTTACGGCGGAATGGGAGGAACTTGCAGCGGTTCTTGAGGCGTAGGACATTTGGCGGCATCCCGCGCGCGGTAGACTGGAACGAATGGCTGTCTTGCCCCCAATGAACAGTTTGGCTGTAGCGGGGGTGAAATCCGTCGCTGAACTGGCGGAGACAGAGGGGATTCGGGAAGCCCTCCAGTTTTTTGCGCGAGAGAAGCGCTGGATCGATGAGCAGCACCTGGAGGTGTGCCGGGTGCCTGCACCGACGTTTCTGGAGCAAAAGCGCGCGGAATGGATGGTTGCCCAGCTTCGGGCGCTTGGCTGCGACGCGAAGATCGACCGCGCCGGCAATGTCGTCGCACCGTTGACCGGGCCGAAAGATGGTCCCTTCGTTGCCCTCACCGCCCACCTCGATACGGTCCTTGCCCCGCGCGTCCCGGAGGACATTCGCGTTGAGCCGGACGGCCGCTTCTGTGGGCCGGGAGTCAGCGACAATGGCGCAGGTCTTGCCGCTCTACTTGCCATTGCACGTCTTGTGAAAACCCACTCCTGTCTCGAAGGCTTGGATGCAGGCTTGCTGCTGGTAGCCAACGTCGGAGAGGAGGGGGAAGGCAACTTGAGCGGGATGCGCTTCCTGTGCAGGCAGTCGGCGCTGGCCCCGAAGATCAAGTCTTTCGTCGTCCTTGACGGACCGACAACGGATCACATCACCAGTGAGGCGCTTGCCAGCCGCCGCTTTGAGTTAATCTTCACAGGTCCGGGAGGGCATAGCTGGAGCGACTACGGCGTTGGGAACCCGGTTCACGCGCTGAGCAGGGCGATCGCTCTGTTCGCTGAAAATGGCGCCAGCTTCAGCAGTTCCCCCAGGTCGTCGTTTAATTTCGGGATCATCGAAGGCGGCTCGAGCATCAATTCCATCCCGACGCTTGCACGCGCCAAGGTCGATATCCGGAGCGAGCGGGCCGAACGCATCGACGAACTGACGTTGCTTCTCACAAGCGCAGTAGGGCGGGCCCTCGAGGTGGAGAACGAACGGTCGACGGGCGGAAGGGTGACCGGAAGGATTCGTGAGATCGGATCGCGCCCGGGAGGACGCCTGGCGGAGGATGCTCCCATCCTCACCTTCATCCGTGCGGTAGATAACTACCTTGGTATTCGGTCTCACCTTGACTGCGCATCCACCGACGCCAACATTCCGCTTTCGATGGGGCTCCCGGCGATTTCCATTGGCGCAGGCGGAAGTGGCGGTGGAGCTCATACACCCGGTGAGTGGTTCCATCCTGAGGGAAGGGAGCTGGGCCTCCGGCGAGTCTTTCTCACCTTGTGCCTCCTGCTTCGGAGCTTTAGCAAGAGCGGTGGATGAGCCGTGCCGGGGCAGACTGGCGCGCGGAGGTTGCGCTGGCGGGGATCGCCCTTGCCTGGGGCAGTACGTTTGTTCTAGTCAAGAACGCGCTCGACGATGCGTCGACGCTCCTGTTCCTGGCCGTGCGATTCGGATTCGGGACGCTGGCGCTATGGCTGCTGTTTCGGAGGCGCGGTCCTATTATCAAGGCTCGCAGCGAGTGGATCGCGGGCGCGTCGGCCGGCTTCTGGCTCTTCGCCGGCTACTTCCTTCAGACTGCCGGCCTGCGTCTGACAACGCCGTCCAAGTCTGCCTTCCTGACAGGGCTTTACATTGTCCTGGTACCTTTGCTCGGCTCGCTCGTCTATCGGAAAGAGCTTCATCCTTTTGAGCTGCTCGGGGTGGCGCTGGCAACAGCGGGCATGGCCTTGATGACCTCACCCGGCTGGCAATTGCGAATCGGGCTGGGGGATCTGCTTACCATTGGCTGTGCAGTCGCCTTCGCAGCTCACATGCTGGTGCTCGAGCACTACGCACGGCTGATCCGGCTGGAAAGCCTGGCGGTTGTGCAAGTGGCGACTGTTGCTGCCGGCGCGGGGATGCTCTGCTGGTGGGTGGAGACGCCGAAATTCGTATGGAGTGCGAAATTACTCGTTGCTCTGGCGGTTACCAGTCTGATTGCCACGGCGCTGGCATTCATGCTGCAAACGTGGGCGCAAGCTCGAACGACCGCAACACGAGCAGCTTTAATCTTTGCGCTCGAACCTGTATTCGCCGGCGTCACATCTGTCATCACGGGGAAAGAATCCTTCTCCGCGGAGATGCTGACCGGAGCCGTTTTCATTTTGAGTGGCATTGTACTTGCTCAATTGAAACGGGCAGGCTACCGCAAACATCCATCGAAATAGCTCCCTCTGAGTCCGTAGCGTCGAGTCGCAACGGCCCAAAGGGGCCGTATAATAGCTGGTTAGGTACCCAACCGGGGAGGAATTAGGAATCCCATGCGATTTCTCACCACACTGCGCGGCCAAAAGCTGCTCTCTCTAACGTTGTTGCTGTTCACGCTCTCCATCGGGATCTTGATAGGCACGCTTATGAACTCCGGCGTCAACGCGGCCAAAGGGCAGACGGTCGCTCCCGATGCAACACCGCTCACGATTCCGAGTCCGGTTAAGCTTTCCAACGAGTTCACAAAGTTGGCGAAGATGATGGAGCCCACCGTCGTCTTCATCAGCACCGACTACACGCCGAAGTCGTCGACGCGCCGAAACCGCCCCCCGGAGAGTGACGAAGACGAGGACGGCCTGGATCTTTTCAGGCGCTTCTTCCGCGGCCCCGTGCCAGATCTTCAGCAGCGCCCCTTCCGCCGGGAAGGCACCGGGTCTGGCTTCATCGTGGATAAGAATGGGTACATCATCACGAACTATCACGTTGTCGAGAAGGCGGATCATATTAAGGTACGCCTGCGGGGAAATCGGACGGAACATCCTGCCCGTTTGATCGGATCGGACTACGAAACCGATCTCGCCGTCCTGAAGATTGACGTCGGCCATCCGCTGCCGGTCGCCAAGATCGGGAACTCCGACTCCGTGCAGGTCGGAGATTGGGCTGTCGCTATCGGCTCTCCGTTTGGCCTTGAAACCACCGTGACGGCTGGCATCGTGAGCGCTACGGGCCGCGATGTCGGTCCGCACCAGTTCCAGCGGTTCATTCAGACGGACGCCGCGATCAATCCTGGAAACAGCGGCGGCCCGCTGGTCAATATCAACGGCGAGGTCATCGGTGTGAACACGATGATCGCTACGCAGAGCGGCGGCTACCAGGGAATCGGATTTGCCTTGCCGGTCAACACCGCGGTGAAGGTCTACAACCAGATTATCCAGCATGGCCGGGTGACGCGGGGCTCGATCGGCATCACTTTCAATAACAACATCAAGCCCGAAGTCCTGAAGGCGCTCGGATTGAAGAACGGTGTGATTGTCGACGAGGTTACGCCCGGCGGACCGGCAGAGAAGGGCGGCCTGAAGCGCGAGGACGTGCTGCTGGCGCTGAACGGCGTACCCATCAAAGACGGCGACGATCTTGTGAACCGCGTGTCCGACATGCCCATCGGGAGCGAAGTGACGATCACGATCGATCGGGATGGCAAGACAATGGAGAGGAAAGTCATCATCGGCGATCGTGCGGAGGTCCACAAACTGAATCCCCGGCTGGGCTTTGTAGAAGAAGAGACCGCAGAGCCTGGAAAGCCTGAGGTGACGCAGTCACGCTTCGGTATTGGCATCCGCAGTCTGACCGAAACCGATCGCGAGAACCTTGGGTTCAAGGAGAACGGTGTCCTCGTCACCAGCGTTGAAGAGGACTCGTTTGCGGAATCGATTGGAGTTCGCGAGCGCGATATTCTCGTCTCCATCAACCGTCAACCGGTAGCCTCTGTTGATGACGTCAGGCGGATCCAGAGCACGCTGAAGCCAGGTGATGCGGTGGCGTTCCGCGTCATGCGGCAAAATCCGCTCGGCGGCCGCCGCGGTACGCCGGAAGACAGCTGGGTGGGCATCTACCTCGGTGGAACACTCCCGACGCGTTAGAGAAAAAAAGGAAGCGACGGAAGGCGGGTCGCTGAAGGACCCGCCTTTTCTCTTGATAGAGGGAAAGGTAAGCGTGGTAGGACTTGCACACAGCTTCTCTCTGATCCTGCTTATCGGGACAACAGTTTTGTTTTCGGTCACAGCCCTTCTGCCCCAGGCGGAAGCGGCTGGCAAGCGCTCCTCATCGACCGTCTCCTCTGGGAAGTCCTCCTCGAAGAAGAAATCCGTAAAAGCGCCTTCGAGTGGGAAAAAATCCGCTGTATCGGCGCGACGGAGCACAAGCCAAACACGGAGCACAAGTCCAACGAAGACGGTCCGAGGAGAACCGCCAGCTCAGCAGGAGCCTACAAGAGAGCGTTACAAGGAGATTCAGCAGGCGCTAGCGGAGAAGGGGTACTTCAACGGCGAGCCCAATGGCATTTGGGGGCCGGAGTCCGTCGAAGCGATGCGCCGTTTCCAGGAAGACCAGGATCTGGTGGCGAACGGCAAAATTACAGCGCTGTCGCTGATTTATTTGGGACTTGGACCGAAGCGAGACGTGCCAGGTCAGACGAAGACTGAGCAACAAGAACCATGATTATCGGCGTCCCCAGGGAAGTAAAGGATAATGAAACGCGCGTCGGGCTGGTTCCGAGCGGTGTCAGCGCATTAGTGGAAGCGGGGCATGAGGTTATCGTCCAGACGCGGGCTGGCACGGGCAGCTCGATTCCGGACGAGGAATACATGGAGGCCGGAGCGCATATTTCCGCCACTCCCAATGAGGTGTGGTCCGCCTCCGACATGATCGTGAAAGTGAAAGAGCCTCAGCCGTCCGAATACGCGCACCTCCGGCCAGGTCTCATTCTCTTCACCTATTTGCATCTTGCTCCGCTGCCAGAGCTGACCCAGGTGCTCCTCGATCGCAGGGTGACGTCGATTGCGTATGAAACCATTCGCGAAGCCGACAATTCGTTGCCGCTGCTGACACCGATGAGTGAAGTCGCGGGGAAGATGGCTGTGCAGGTCGGCGCTCAGTATCTGGAAGCGCCGAATGGAGGGCGGGGCATTCTCTTGGGAGGCATACCAGGGGTCCGTCCGGCGAATGTCGTCATCCTGGGCGGGGGCGTTGTCGGGCATAATGCGGCGAAGGTCGCCCTTGGCCTCGGTGCGAATGTGACGATCATCGACCGCAACCTGAATCGCCTGCGCGAGCTGGAGGACATCTATAACGGTCAAGTGACCACTCTCGCGTCGAACACGTTTGCCGTTCGCGACTCCGTGCGGCAAGCCGATCTCGTCATCGGAGCAGTCCTGATTCCTGGCGCTTCCGCTCCCAAAGTAGTTCGCCGGGATATGATTTCGCTGATGAAGCGCGGCGCAGTGATGGTGGACGTCGCGATTGACCAGGGCGGCTGCTTTGAGACTTCCCGTCCAACGACTCACACCGATCCGATCTACTTCGTCGACGGAGTCCTTCACTACTGCGTATCGAACATGCCGGCTGCTGTTCCGCACACATCGACGCTTGGCTTGACGAACGCCACGTTCCCATATGTGCTGGAACTCGCCAACAAGGGATTTGCACGCGCGTGCGAGGAGAACCCTGCGCTTCGCGAGGGTGTGAACACCTACCAGGGGCAAGTGACCTATCCGGCGGTAGCCGAGTCGCAGAACCGTTCATGGAAGGAACTCGAGGCCGTCCTGTAAAATCAGTCTGAACCGCTCGGTTTCCTCTTTATGCGGCTGAAGGACAAGATCGCCATCATCACGGGCGGCGGTAAGGGCATTGGGCGCGCTCTGGCGGAGGAGTTTACCGCGGAGGGGGCGTCAGTGGCGATCACGGACGTGGATGCTGCCGCTCTGCAATCGGTCGCTGATGCGCTCTGCGGGGACGTCGTTATCCTGGAAAACGATGTCTCCGATATCGACTCACACACGCAACTGCTGGACACAGTTCTAAGCATTTGGGGGCGCATCGACGTCCTTGTGAACAACGCAGGCATCGAAATCTCCCAGCCCATTCTTGAAGCCTCTCCGGATGCTTGGGACAAGTTGTTCGGCACCAACCTGCGTGGCCCGTTCTTCCTGGCGCAGCGTGTCGCAAAGCAGATGATCGCCAGCGGTAACAAGGGCTGCATCGTCAACATCGCCAGCGTGCACGATCAGACGCCGCTTTGGGAGAGCGGCGTTTACAGCATCACGAAAGCGGGCATGGGGATGGTGACGAAAACTCTCGCGATGGAACTGGCGCCGTTTGGGATTCGCGTTAACTCCGTTTCCCCCGGCGCCATTGCAACGCCAATGAATCAGCCCCTGCTGTCCAATCCGGAAAAACTCGCCCAAACGGAAAAAACGATCCCTCTCGGACGGATTGGTTTGCCGCGCGAGGTTGCGCGGGCGGCCGTGTATCTTGCTTCCGACGAAGCTAGCTACGTCACTGGTGCCACTTTGTATGTGGACGGCGGGCTGCTGCTACGGATCTAGCCGATTCCAAGGAAGCGCCGCGCCTCCGATTCCAGCGCCGGAGTGCAGCACACGCAGTTGCCTCCGTAGATGCTCGAGCCGCCGTCATAGTTGAAGAACCGGCCTCCAGCCTCCTCGACAAGTATCTTCAGCGGTGCCAGGTCCCAGCACTGCGCCGTCTGCTCCAGCCACAAGTCCGCCTGTCCCGACGCGACCATCACCGCATCGAGACATCCTCCCATGCTGCGAACCGCCCAAAAGCACTTCAGCCAGTCCAGCAGTTTCGAGCTGAGGCCATGCTTGTCGGCGGCATTGAAGCTGTTGAAGCAGACGACCGCTTCTCCGGGCGAGGAGATCGAGGAGACGTGAATTCGAGATTCGTTGCAAAAGGCGCCTGCGCCTTTGGCGGCATAGTACATCTCGCCCATGGCCGGCAGATTCGCCACTCCGACCACAACTTCGCCGTCTACTTCGAGAGCAATCAGGTTTGCCCAGGCCCGGTTGCCGCGGACGAAGTCGCGTGTGCCATCGATGGGGTCGACAATCCAACGGCGGGCGTTTCCAGACTCGAGGGAAGCTCCCTCCTCGCCCAGAATGCCGTCCTCAGGAAAGGCCTCGTGCAAAATGGCGGCGATCGCCTTTTCGCACTCCCGGTCGGCAATCGTTACGGGGGAGAGATCCACTTTCTGTTCCGCGGTCACGCCTTGCGCGCGATAGCGCATCGCAATCTCTCCGGCTGCCGCCGCGGCTTTCCTCGCTATCTGGAGTTCCTTCTCATAGAGCATGAGATATTCTAACCTGGGAATGTAGAGGCCGAATCTGCCATGACAGATCGCGTGTTTTGGCCTCGAATAAGTCGGTGTGATCCGGCCACCGGAGGAGCGAAGAAGGAAGAATGAGTGCGCGAACCGTATACACGCTGCTGGAGGAAGCAGCCGCCACCTACGGGCGGGCGATTGCTCTGTATCAGCCCAAAAATGGCTCCGGATCCCAAAGTTATCGCAAGTACGATTGGATCGAATACCAGCAGATCGTCAGGGAGATCGCAGCGGGACTGCGTTCCATCGGTGTCGGCAAGGGCGATATCGTGGCCCTCAATTCTGAAACGCGAGCAGAGTTTTACCTCGCCGACATCGGTGTGATGGCGAACGGATCGATCTCCGCTGCCGCTTACACCAGTTATCCATTTCACGAACAGGTTCAAACTTTGCGTGCCTGTGACCCGAAGGCGGTCTTTGTCGAAAATCCTAAGACCTTTCAGGCTCTGCGGGAGGCGGGCGCGGATTCTCTGGACATTCCGTGGATCCTGCTGACCGGCTCTGCCGAGGGCGCGATGACGACCGATGAGCTGCGTGAGCGAGGGCGGGAAGCAATGCGCTCCGATCCGGAGCTGTTCAGCCGCATCCAGGCTGAACTGAGTCCGGACGACCACGCCATCCTCTACCTCACCTCGGGAGCCACCGGCGAGCCTAAGATGGGCCTGGTAACTCATCGGGCGTTGCTCGCAAACTGTGACATGGGGCCGCAAGTCCTCGACCTCGGCCCGAACGATCGTACGCTTGCCTTCCTCCCGTCCGCTCACATTACGCAGCGCGTTGTCATGGAGTTGCTTCCGATTCGGATGGGCATCCCCGTGTGGTTCTCGGCAGGACTGTCGAAGATGCCCAGCGAGCTAAGAAAGATCCGCCCGACGTTTCTTGTGGCGCCGCCTCGCGTCTGGGAGCGCATGTACAGCAGCATTTATGCTGAGATCCGGAAGAAACCGGCGGTGTTCCAGCGTATCTTCTACTTCGCGCTTGGGCTCGGAGCGGAGGCCAACAAATACAAAGAACGCGGTGAGGAGGTGCCGGCGTGGCTGCGTGTGGCGTTAAAGCCGCTGGAGAAGCTGGTGTTTGACCAGATTCGCGGGCGGCTCGGAGGGAAGCTCCGGATCGCCGCTTCGGGGGCCGCGCCTCTCGGGAAGGAACTCGCGACCTTTTACTCGTCGATCGGGATGCCGCTCATTGAAGGTTACGGGCTGACGGAAGGCGGCATTTGCACACTGAATCCGATAAACCGCCCGAAGGCAGGCAGCATCGGAAAGCCTCTCCCCGGGGTGGAGCTTCGCCTGGATGAGGACGGTGAGTTACTGGTGAAAAGTCCCTGCGTCTTCACCGGCTACTACAAGGATCCGGAAACCACGGCATCGATTTTGCGCGACGGCTGGCTGCACACGGGCGACATTGCTGAATTCGACGATGAAGGGTATGTCTACATCACCGGCCGGAAGAAAGAAATCATCGTCGCTTCGAACGGGAAGAAGATTTACCCTGCCCGCATCGAGAATCTCTTCAAAGTCGAGCCGCTCATTAATCAGGTCGTCCTCATCGGCGACCGCTTACCGTACATCACCGCGCTGTTCACGATCAATGCAAACACCATCGAGACCATTCCCGGCCTGGAAGCGCTGAAGGGACTTCCAATGTCGGAACTTGCGAAAGATCCCCTCGTGCAAAAGGCGGTGAAGGAGGCAGTGGCGCGCGTCAACAGCAAGCTGGCTCCGTTTGAGCAGATCAGGAAGTTCCGCATCCTGGACCGTGACTTCAGTATCGAAAACGGAGAGATGACGCCGACAATGAAGGTTCGCCGGGCGCGCGTCCTGGAAAACTTCCGCGACCTGATCGTGGAGATGTATAGCGGGCGCGAAGAGAACGTTTAGGGAAGTCCGCTTATCTCGATTCTCCGCCGGTCCTCCGAAATGCGCTGCAGCCGGATCTCGATCCGGTCTTTCGGGAACAGATCAGGGAATCTCTCACCCCACTCGACAAGAACCACCGCCTCGCGGTCAAGAAGCTCTTCGATGCCGAGTGACGCCACCTCGTGCGGCTCGTCCAGCCTGTAGAGATCGATGTGGTACACGCGCGGCGAGTACTCATGGATGAGGGTGAACGTAGGGCTCGAGACGTCTTCTCGTGTGCCAGCCCCCAATCCTGCGACAATCCCTTTTGTCAAAGTCGTCTTGCCCGCGCCCAAACTGCCGATCAGCAGAACGACAGCCTTCGGCGGCAGTTCGGCCGCAATCCGCTCACCGAGAGCGATCGATTCCTCCGCGGAAGCCGTTTCAAACACTCGTACAGGCACGAATTGCCTCCGGAAGAAAGCGCAGTAGATCCGTTGCGATCAACGCCTGTTCGCCAAGCGTTCTGGCGCCGATCTGTCCCGCCATTCCATGCAGCCACACCGCGGCGCCGGTGGCGAGATCGGGCTGTTCGGGATGCTGTCCGAGGAGACCTGCGACGAGACCCGTAAGAATATCGCCCGTACCACCGGTGGCCATCGCCGGCGAGCCCGTCGTGTTCACCCAGACACGGCCGTCGGGAAATGCGATCAGCGTTCGATGTCCCTTCAATACCAGGGTGACGCGCCGGTCCATTGCGAAGCGCCGGGCAATCTCCGGGCCGTTTCGCAAGATATCAGAAGTTGGCTGCGCGGTGAGACGTGACATCTCACCGGGATGCGGCGTGAAAATGCGCGGTCCCGCAGGCGTCCACCCGGCGCCCGCGAGAGCATTCAGAGCGTCGGCGTCAACCACCATCGGTTGCGAAATTTCCGCCATGAGCGCGCGAACCACTTCCACCGTTTCGGGATGGGTTCCCAATCCAGGTCCGATCGCGAGGACATCCTTCCCACGGGCCAATTCTCGAAGAGCCGGAAGCGCGGTCTTTGCAATCGCGCCTGTTTCCGTGCCGGGAAGCGGCGCGGTCATCAGCTCCGGGGCAAAGCGGGCAACTGTATCAAGCGCCGGGTCGGCCGTAGCCACAGTGACCAGACCGGCCCCGCTGCGGAGCGCTGCGAGACCCGCCATGGCCGCGGCCCCGGTCTTGCCGCGAGATCCAGCGACCACCAGGACGTGGCCGAAATTGCCCTTGTGCGAATTCAACGGCCTCGGCGCAAAAAGGGGCGCGAACCATTTCGGCTCGACCACGGAAAGGTAAATTTCCGGATCCCCTTCATAGAGGTCTTCCGGGCTTCCGATGGCGGCCACTCGCAGTTCGCCGACCCGGTCGCAGCTCGGACCAAGGACCTGGCCGACTTTCGGGGCCGTGAATGTCACGGTGTAGTCCGCGCGAACGCTCTCGCCTTCGGTGTATCCGGTGTCGCTCATCAAGCCCGAGGGAATATCGACGGCAACGACCTTCGCATTCGGAAAGCCGGTATTGATCTCCCGGATCAGGTCGAGCATCAAGCCGGAAGCGGCGCCTTTCAGTCCGGTCCCCAATAAAGCGTCCACGACAATATCGGCGGATCTCATCTCCGGGAGAATCCGGCTCTCGACACTGCATCCTGAGGCGCGCAGCATGTGATAATTCGCCGCTGCGTCCCCCTTCAGCTCTTCCGGACTCGCCGCAAGCAGCACGTGAAGAGACCGCGGCCGGATTCTCGTATAGAGCTGTCTCGCTACCACGAGTCCATCGCCCCCATTGTTTCCCTTGCCGCACAGGACCACCACGCGTTTTGACGCGAGCGGGGCGAAGGCCTCCTGCATGAACTCAACGACGCGATGGCCGGCGTTCTCCATCAGGATCAAGCCGGGAATGCCCAGCTCGATCGTGCGCCGGTCGACCTCCCGCATCTGCGCAGCAGTCAATACCTTCATTGCTTCCTCTCAAAAATCCGCACCAGCTTCCGCAAGATTGTTTGTCCTCGGGTGTACGTGTTGGCTTAAAGCTTCCTGGCCAAGAGCATGGTCAAGTCGTCCTGAAGCTCCGGCGACCCCGTCCATTCGCGCACAGAATCAACGACGGCCTGAATGATCTCCTGCTCGCCGCGGTGTGCGTTGCGCGCGATCACGTCGATCAGCCGGTCTTCGCCGAACATCTCGCCGTATTCATTCTCCGGTTCTGTCACCCCGTCGGTGAAGCACACCAGAAGATCGCCAGGCTCCAGGTTGAGACAGCTTTCCGCATATTTCACAGAGGGAAATGCACCGACGACGATGCCGTTGATTTCGAGGCGATGAATATCGCCATTACGCACGAGGATCGGAGGAATATGGCCCGCGTTGGTGTAATGCAGGCAGCCGGTGTCGTCGTCGTAGATTGCGAAATAGAATGTGGCGTACTTCTCGGCCGCGGTGTAGTCGTAGAGCTGCTGGTTCAACTGGGTGACCAGAGCGGCAGTGGAAACGCGCGAGCAAATGGCATGACCGCCGCCGGCTGTCGCGGCTGCCGCCTCCGCAGAATGGCGGATCTGAGTGCGAAAGGAAGATTGCACCGTCGCCATCAGGAGCGCCGCCGAGATTCCTTTTCCCGCAACGTCTCCGATCGCGATCCCGACACGCCGGTCGCCGATCATCTGGTAGTCGTAGTAGTCGCCCGAGACGATCCTAGCTGCGTTACATGCCGCGACCACGCGCAGGCCTTTGACTGTCGGCATGCTCCGGGGATGCAGCGCGTCCTGCACCTCGCGCGCGATCTCGAGTTCTGCGTGAAGGCGCTCCCGCTCCTTCTCCACCGTCACGAGCCGCTGCAGGTTTTCGGTCATGGTGTTGAAGGAATGGGCCAGGTCGGCGAGCTGGTCGTTGCCTTTTACTTCGATGCGATGGGAAAAGTCCCCTTCGCGCACGCGCTGCGTTCCTTCGTACAGTGCATGCACCGCGCCGGTGATGGTCCTCGTCAGCGAGACGCCGATGACCAGGGACACCAGTTCCACCATCAGGAACAGCATGCCGACACCCCAGAGAAGCTGAAGCAACCCCTGGTCATTCCACTCTCCACCTTGGCTGAAGACTTCGCGCAGAATGGCGGAAATTCTCGTGTGGACGGAGAGCAGGTAATTTTCGTAGGTCCCCGGGCTCGACCAGATGGCGACGGGAACAGGTGTTCCCCATAGGATCTCCCGATCGAACCGGTTCACCGGCGGAGGCAATGCCTGCGCCGATGCCTGCTCCCTCGATGGAAAGTTGTGCGGTCTCGCCTGATGGAGTGCGTTGTTTCGATCCGGATCGGGAAACCAGACGAGGTCGATGCTGCCGAGCTCCGGCACCAGATTCAACAGAAAGGCGCGGCTAAGCGGTGCGAGAACCAGAACCTGGACATCTCCGCGGACCGCGTGGGCCCAGGAATATAAAAGGCCTTCTTTCGCAAGAATGCCACTCGCGGATTCCCATCCTTCCGGCGGCGCTTCAACTTTGGGTTCTTCCGGAAAATGCCACTCCCGGCCGCGTTGCCGGATTAGAATCTGAAGGCCGGGAAACCGCTCCCGAAAGAAAGTGCCGGTGCGTCGCACTGCTTCCGGGCGCACGCTTTCGGGTGCATGCGACAACGAGTTAGCCATGCCCCGAATGGTGCTGATCCTTCTGTCCAACTCCGAGTTCACCAGATAGACACCGACTTGCTGCGCCAGGAAGGAGGCGCCAAGCTGCGCCAGCAAGAGGATGAGGATGACTGGAACGAAGGCGATGAAAATGTAGGTGACGTAGAGGCGGTAGCTCAACCGCCAGATCGCCTTCCGGATTGCGATCGCGATCTGACGGATCGCTGCGGCTCCGCCCGACAACAGGGCCGCAACCAGCAGAGTGGCGGTGACAATGCTCTTCGCGCCGCCAAGCGCGGCCACGGAATAGCAAAGGAGGAGAGCGAGGAAGATCTTGTCGATCCACACAAGCTTCCGCCATGCTCTCCTCAGGCTCTCCATGCCCGGGCCTCCGTGCCCGCTACCATCCTAGACTCTCGATCTGGCGATCGCCGGAGTCTGCTGCTCCCGCTCAGGCAGCGGAGCCTGCGGCTCAAGATAGTGAGCTGAGAGCCAGCTCCGCAATGTTTCCATCGCCGTGACGGGATCGTCCACATACTGAAACAGGTTCAAGTCGGCCGGACTGATCATACCGTGCTTTACAAGGGCGTCAAAGTTGATGACCTCCTTCCAGAACTCTGAGCCGTAGAGCAGCACAAGCATCATTTTTTCCAGCTTCTGCGTCTGTACCAGGGTCAGAATTTCAGCCAGCTCATCCAGGGTGCCGAATCCGCCCGGAAACACGACGAGCGCCTTCGCCAGATACGCAAACCAGAACTTCCGCATGAAGAAATAGTGGAACTCGAAGCTGAGCTCTGGCGTGACGTACTCGTTCGGCCACTGCTCGAAGGGCAAACCGATGTTCAAGCCGATCGTCTTGCCGCCGGCTTCCACGGCGCCCCGGTTTGCCGCTTCCATGATTCCCGGGCCGCCGCCGGTACAGACCACGAATCTCCGGCTCGGATGCGGAAGCCCTTCGGACCACTGCGTTATAAGGCGCGCAAGTTCCCGTGCCTCATGGTAATAGCGGGACATGGGGCCGTCTTCGGTAATTCTGGCGGACCCAAAAAAGACGACGGTATCCCGAATCTTCTCCCGCCGGAAATGATCGAGCGGTGCAAGATATTCCGATAGGATGCGAACGGACCGGGCCGCCTGGCTGTCAAGGAATTCTTCATCCTTATAGGCGACCGGGCGTCGCCTACGCAAAGTGGGCTGATCAGTCATGAGTAATTGCCTTTCCAGCAGCGACTTGCGCTGCCAGATCCTCAATGCGCTTCTCCAATTGTCTCACCGCCTTCAGAAGCTCTGGCAGTTTCTGGAGCGCCGTCGCCGCTCTCAGCCACTGCCGGGCGTCAAAAGCGGGCGAGCCGGAGATAACGCTGCCCGGAGGCACGTCGCCGCCGACGCCGCTCTGGGCATACACAACGGAATTCTCATGAATTGTCAGATGTCCAGATACGCCAACCTGCCCAGCCAGCAGGACATTCTTTCCCAGAACTGTGCTGCCGGCCAAGCCGGTTTGGGCGCAGATAATACTATTCTCTCCAACTACACAGGCGTGACCGATCTGTACGAGGCTGTCAATTTTCGCACCGCGCCGGATGCGCGTTTCACCGACCGTGGCCCGATCTACCGAGCTTAGCGACTGGACTTCGACGTCGTCCTCGATCACTGTGATGCCAGACTGGACGATCTTGTAATGAGTGCCGTCCGCCCGCTTGGCGAAACCGAACCCGTCGCCCCCCACAACCACTTGATTCTGTAGAATCACTCGGTTTCCAATCCGGCAATACTCCCGCACCACGGCACCGGAATGGGCGACGAAGTCATCGCCAATCTCCGCACCTTGATAGATCACCACGTGAGGGTGAATCACAGCATTTTTCCCGATTCTCACGTTCGGTCCGATTACGGCGTAAGGGCCGATCGACGCCCCTTCGCCCACGGTGGCGGATGGATCGATTGAAGCGAGGGGGTGAATGCCGATCGGGGGACGGGGAGGCTGATAAAACAATTCGAGGGTGCGAGCGAAATCCAGATAAGGATTAGCCGAGACGAGGCTCGCAATCGGAAGATCCGTCAGCGGTTGGCTGACGAGGATTGCTGCGGCCTTTGTTTGCTTTACTTTGTGGGCGTACTTGGGATTGGCCAGGAAGGTGAGCTCGTCGGGGCGGGCATGCTCCATGCCGGCTACACCCCGGATTTCTATATCGGGATCGCCGTGGAGTTCGCACCCGAGCGCTTCGGCCAGGGACTTTAACTTCATTACCGTAACAGATTAACGAGAAAGGGTTATGGCGCGCCACTGCTCTCCGGATTACGATTCTCTACACGAATGTATGGTTTTGGAGTCTAGGCAGCAGCGCGGAAGCAGGTAAACTGGAGACATGTGGTACGTCCTCGCGCTGCTCGTCGCTCCGTTGGCGGCGTTAGCGGCGGCGGATCCGCAGTCCGAGCCGCAGTCTGAGATGGGTAAGGCCATCGAGGAGTTTAAGGTTGCGACTCGGGCGCTGGGGCTGAGGGCGGACAGCCCGCGGCGAAGCAAAGAAGCTAGAAAGTCAGTCCAGTTCCACGGCCGCCTGTACCACAACTTCCGCAATGACTTTCTGGACGCCGTGCCCAAAGAGGTGCGCCAGAATGGCGGGGACAAGAACCTGCTTCGCCGGAACCAGTTTGGCTTCAATCTGAGCGGCCCGCTGATGATTCCGAAGATCTACAGCGGCAGGCGGACGTTTTTTTCGGTCTCCTATGAAGGTGTTCGGGAACGGATTGGCCGTTCCTATCTCCGCACGGTTGCGACTGCTTTGGAGCGGGAAGGCGATTTTTCGGCCACGGTCGATCAGGCTGGCAACCCGCTGCCCATTTATGACCCAGCTAGCACTCGCCCGAACCCCGACTACGATCCCAGCCTTCCCGTGTCGACAGACAACCTGCAGTATCTGCGAGATCCCTTTCCCGAAGGGCGCATTCCGCAGACCCGCATCGATCCGCTTGCGGCGAAGGCTGTAACTCTTTATCCGATGCCCAATACGAACGTCGGGCCTTTCTTCCGCAATAATTACTTCACGGTCTCACCTGAAACCAATACCGCCAACGGCGTCATCGTTCGCATTGACCACTCGATCCGGGAGCGTCACCGCATCAACTTCAGTACGTCGCTCTCAAACGGCTTTCAGGGGGCCGCCCGCTACTTTCAGACGGCCGCGAATTCGAGCGGCTCCGACCACCTGTTCCAGAACCGCCGCGCGTCCATCGATCATGTCTTCACGATTTCGCCGCAAACCATCAATACGCTGAGCTTCTATGTGTCTTCCGATGTTTCGGAGAACATATCGGACAGCGTCACTTTTGCCTCAGAACTGGGCGTGAACATTCCCGGCAGTGACGTCTTTCCTGTGTTGTCATTCAGCCCCTACCTTTCAATGGGTGTTTCCAACCCGTCAGGCCGCAACGCCCGTAACGGCTTCACCTTCTCAAACGGCTTTTCGACGCGCCTCGGCAAACACAACCTGCGGGGCGTCGTTCAGGTAAGCCGGCTTCAGGTCAACTCATTTGTTCCGCTGTATCCGGCAGGTCATTTCCGGTTTTCGAGCGGGCTTACCAGTCTTCCTGGCATTACCAACACCGGGCTTGCCTTCGCCAGCTATCTGCTCGGTCTTGCAGAGTTCGGTGAGGTGAGTGTTGTGCAATCCCCTTCTTACTTCCGCCGGACCAGCGCCTCGATTTTTGCCCGCGACCAATATGAAATCCGGCCCGGACTGACGTTTTCGATCGGCGCGAACCTTGCGATTAACGGTCCCCGTGTTGAGAAGTATGACCGGCAATCGACCGTGGATCTAACGGCCATCAATCCTGAGAATGGACGTCCGGGAGCGTTGGTTGCGGCGGGCAGGGACGGGCACGGGAGAGCGTTCCAGCCTACGATTGCGCGTCTGGAGCCGAGCGCCAGTCTGGCCTGGAATCCCTTTGGCGATTCCAAACGGACGATTCGGCTGGCCTATTCCCGATCCTATAGTTCCATTCCGATTTACTCTGCCCAATTCGGCACGCAGGGCTTCAACGGCTATGCGACGTACTATTCGGAGAACGTCCAGTTGAATCCTGCGATGAAGCTCTCCGACGGGGTTCCGTTTCTTCCCTCGCTGCCTGACTTGCGACCGGAGGCGGCCAATTACACGGTCGCGCATTACATTACGCCCGGGGACGGGGTTCCTACCACTCAAGCCGCCTCAGCATCGCTCGAATCGCAGCTTCCAGGCTCAATGGTTGTGACCGTTGGAGCATCTTTATCGGGTGGGAAGAACCTCCTGGTAAGCAATAACAACGTCAACCTGAATGCGATCCATCCTTCGGCTCTGGTGTACCGGGACGAATTGAACAACGAGGAGTTCCGGAGGACCCTGCGGCCGTATCCGCAGTACCTCGGGCTCGACGTCTACAGCTCGTATCCGGACGGGCGGTACCGGCGCGCAGCGAGCTTTGTCCGGCTTGAGAAGAGAACTTCCACAGGGCTTGCGCTGAACGTCTACTACGAATTCTCCAAGCAGGAGGACGACTATTCCGGTCCTTACGGCCGCCAGAATTTCTTCGACTCGCAGTCGGAGTGGAGTCTCACAGCGTGGAACAGTCCGCACCGGCTTTCTCTCAGCTACGTCTATGAGCTGCCTATCGGGACGAATAAACCGTTCCTGGCATACACGGATTGGCGGCGGGTTCTGGTCGACGGCTGGTCGCTAAGCGGGATCAGTACGGTTTCAAGCGGGCTGCCTCTGGCGCTCCGTCCGCAGTTCAATAACACCGGCGGCGTGATCAGCAACCTGCGCGTCGACGTCGTGCCGGGCGTCGACCCTCGTGTAGAGAATCCGAGCCCTGAGCTATGGTTCAACCCGGCGGCATTCGCGCATCCGGCGGATTTTACTCTCGGCAACGGACCGCGCACGCATCCCTTCCTCCGTGGCCCCGGCAGCCAGAATCATGATCTGTCGGTCAGCAAGCGATTCGCGATCGCGACGGAGAGTACACTTGAATTCACTGCATCCGGATTCAACTTCATTAATCATGGAAATTGGAATGATCCGGACGTTGTTATTGGTCCGGCTGATGCTCCGAACGTAAACGCGGGCCGGATTATCGGGTCTCGCGGAGGGCGGGTCATTCAGCTTGGTTTGCGGTTGAGCTTCTGATGCACGCGCTGGCGCCACTTCTTGCTGCTATCGCCTTTCTGGCCGCAGTGCGCCTTGACGCCGAAACCCGTTCCTCAATTGCGATCCCTGTCTGGGCCGATTCGCCGGCCTCGTTAGCGCCATCCGGACTCAAAGCCGGGCTGGACGGGAAACCGGCGAAGGTCCTTCGCGTCTGCACTCCGAAGGACGATCTGCTGCTGCTTGTGGTGTTCGATCTGGTCGGGGACATCGCTTTAGTCGACCCGGCTCGAAACCGGGTGATCTCGCTCATTGAATCGCTACCCCCTACGACCTATATGGCGCTCCTTCGTGCGCAGGATGGATTGCAGGTGGTATTGGACCCCACGGCGGATCGTGAGGCTTTGGTTTCCGCCGTTCGAGCTCTTCCGATTGGCGGCCGACCGGCGTTGCTTGAGACAGTGGAACAGGCGGCCGGACTGGCAGATCGTATCTTGAGCAAAGCCGCCGTTCGTCTGGCGCTCATTTACATCACGGATAGCAACATCTACGACTATCGAGAGGACTATACGAACCCTGTTGTGAATTCCAGCGACTCACGTGACTTGAGCCGCCGGTTTCCGGAAGGGTTGATTCGGGAGAAGATCTCGAAAATCGATGCTTCCCTGTCTGCTCTTCAGGCGCCTCTCTTCATCGCTCATCTCAGTTACCAGCGGGATCGGCTGAACGAGGCATATCAGACAGGGCTGCTGCAGCTTGCGGAGGCTACGGGTGGTACGGCGGTCTTTTGTCGTACGATATCCGAGATTCCGGATGCGATCCAGCGCGTTTTTGATCGGGCAATGTCGCATTGGAGGGTAGACGTACAGCTTCCGGAGCGTCCGCCAAGGAACATCCTGGTGCAGCTGGAGGGCGAGGCGAGCCTGAGCCATCGCACCCGCTATCAGATTAAACGGAAATGAGGGGAGCATGAGAAGACTTCGCTTGCCTCTTTGGGTAGCCTCGTTGCTGGCGGCGGCCGTCTGCGCTGTCCTTGCCTGGCGGCAATATCGAATCGCCGCAGACCTGAACGAGACAATCGCCAGGCTGGAGCAGGAGAACCAGCATCTTCGCGCCGAAGCCGCGAGGATGGCAGGCGAGACCGCTTCGCTCCGCGCACGGCTGGGAGAGGAGACGGACGAGCGCAAACGACCCGAAGGCGATTCCATGTCGGATGATTCCGACGTCGAATCCCGCCTGGATGCCATCCGGATTATCAGCAGCTTGAAGGATGAACTGGCAGCGGCGAAGAGGTCGATTGCGGAAATGCAGAACCAGATTCTCGAGCTGCAGGCCGACATAGACCGGACAACCGAGGAGAACAAGAAGCTGATCCAGGCGGAGGCTGAGCTTAGGGAAAGTCTCAGCAGCGCTCAGCGCGTGATCGAAGCGATGCAGACCGAGCTGAAAGGGAAGAACGACCGTCTGGTTCAGCTGGAAATCGCCGCTCGCCGCAACGCCGAAGATCTGAAGGTGGCGAATGAGAGGATTAAGCGGGTGACGGCGTGGAGCGAGGAATTGGAGGACATCCAGCGGCGGCGTGAAGTACATCTGGCGAACCTTGCCCGGCGCTACAGGGATCTGAACGACCGGTTGCGGGAGATGGCGCTCCGGCTGGACAATCCCCAGGAGTCGACGCGGCCTCTCTCGATGGATTTATCCCGTGTACAGACAGTGATTCAGAGCGCAGAAGAGGATCTGCGGCAACTGGCGGCTCTGAATTCACAGGTGCAGACGCTCCAGAGAAAGCTGCGCAATTGAAGACAGCCCGCCCGGCGTGATATAAAATGTAAAGACGTTCCGAAAGCCACCCTAGCTCAGTTGGTAGAGCGGCTGATTCGTAATCAGCAGGTCGCCGGTTCAAGCCCGGCGGGTGGCTCCAGGCAAACCTCGCCCCGTCAAAGAGATGCGGGCAACTTCGCAAATCCTCCCAAACGAGCGCTTCGGGCACTGTGACCAGATTTGTGCCCACCCTGTGCCTCCTGTTGTGCTCGAAGCGTACGGTTCTGCCGTAAAATGGGAATGACGCCAATGGTCCTGCGGTTCAACGAACGGAGAGCAACCGAAGCTGCCGCGAAGTTCCTCAAACTCCGCGGCGGCCGCATGAGCTATTTGAAGCTCATCAAGCTCCTGTACCTCCTCGACCGCGAGGCACTGCTGCGTTGGGGCCGACCGGTCACCACCGATCGTTATGTATCCATGGACAACGGTCCGGTCGTCAGCCGGATCTACGATTTGATCCGGGAGGAGCCCCCTCCGGGTACCGATCCAGTGTGGAGGCACTTCATCTCTGCGCCTAGCAACTACGAGGTGGCGCTTATTGCCGAACCGGCGAACGAGGAACTGTCGCCCGCTGAGGAGGCTTTGATCGAGGAGATCTTCACGAAGTACGGGTGTCTGAGCCGGTGGGATTTGGTGAATCTCTCGCATAAGTTGGCCGAGTGGCAGGATCCGCAAGGAAGCGCCATCCCGATCGAGTACCGCGACATCCTCCGCGCCGGCAACAAGACCCAGAGCGAGATCGCGGCGATCGAAGCTGAACTGGAAGCGCTGGCCGCGGCAGAAGCGATGCTGCAACCCTCATAAATGGAGTGCGGCGACACCTTCCTGATGCCCGCACCAGGCGGGATCGCGAAGCCTCATCTTTGGATCGTCGTCACCGAGCCGGATCCAGTCTCCAATCTCTGCGGCATCGTGAGCGTGACGACCTTGCGGAACAGCAAGGATCAGACCGTCATTCTCCGAGTTGGCGACCACCCGTTCATCCGGCACGAGTCGACTATCTTCTACGGCGACGCGATGATCGTGGATGCTCAGCGGCTTGAGAACGAGATTGCGGCTGGCTTGGCGGTTCGCCGCGAGAAGTGCCCTGCAGCTACGCTCAAGCTGGTTCAGCAGGGCGTGGGTGCATCGCCGTTCACCAGACCTAAGTTCCTGCGGTTCTGCCGTGAGCAGTGGACCCGGTAGCGGCGGTCACCCCTACCCGGAATCTTACGGCCGTCAGCAGCTTCGACCTCCGGAAAATCTTCCGGAACTGGCGGCAGGCAACTTGTGGGCAATTGCTCACAGGTTGTCCTCAGCCGCGGCAGAGCTAGACGACGGCAAGCGGCCCGGTGAAAGCGTTCCTTCCATCGCCTACGCGTTTCTCGAGTCCCGGCGGGTGGCTCCACTCTCCTCTACCCCCCTTACAGGCATCACGACCACCAAGTCTGAACTCCAAGCGGTACTTGTTGAAGTTGCGCGCAGCCGCTGGCTTGGCGCCGCCTAGGACCCCCGCGAACGCACACGCCCCCGCCACAGCAGAGAAACAAATGGGCCGATGAGGCATCTACCAGCCGAAGCGGAGACACGGTTTCGTCAGGAACGGAGACATCGAATCATGAACACCCGGCCACAGAATATGTCCGCCAGGAAAATCCGTTTTGCCGTCGTCGGTTTGGGGTGGATTGCTCAGGAAGCGGTTCTGCCGGCATTTCAAAACGTCGAGACGGCTGAGCTCGCAGCCCTCGTCACGAACGACGCGCTAAAAGCGAATGAGTTGGGCAAGCAGTACAACGTTCCTCGCACCTGCTCCTATGAGGAGTACGACGACTTGCTGCGGCGAGGCGAGGTCGACGCGGTTTACATCAGTCTGCCGAACAGCATGCATAAGGATTACAGCGTCCGGGCTCTGCGTGCAGGCGTTCATGTGCTTTGCGAAAAGCCGATGGCGGAGACGGCCGAGGAGTGTCATGAGATGATTCGGGCGGCAGAGGAGAACGGGGTGAAGCTCATGGTCGCCTACAGGCTTCATTTTGAGCCTGCGAATCTGAGGGCAATCGAGATTATCCGTTCCGGTGAGATCGGCGAGCCGCGCATTTTCAGCTCCGCATTCTGCCAGCAGGTGCCGGAAGGCAATGTCCGGCTGAAAAAGAGCCTCGGCGGAGGTCCGCTGATGGATATGGGCGTGTACCCGATTAATGCCTCGCGCTACCTTTTTCGAGAAGAGCCGGTGGAGGTCATCGCGTTCGGAGGAAATAACGGGGAACCGCGATTTGAAGGCATTCATGAGATGGTTTCCGCGGTCATGCGTTTTCCCGGAGATCGGCTGGCTTCCATCACGTGCAGCTTTGGGTCGGCCGACGCGGACGCCTTCGAAGTCCTTGGCACAAAAGGTTCTCTTCGCCTGGTTCCAGCCTACGATTACCATACGGGCAAGACACTCACGGTTACAACGGGCGACCGGACGCGGGAGGAGAAATTCAGTCAGTACGACCAGTTCGGCGCGGAGATTGCCTACTTCTCGGGCTGCATTCTGGAGGGGAAGGATCCGGAGCCGTCCGGGCGCGAGGGTTTGGCTGATGTGCGAGTCATACAGGCCCTTCTTCGGTCGATCCGAACCGGCAGTGCTGTGCGGCTCGGTCCCTACGAGCGTGAGAAGAGGCCGGATCAAAGTCAGGCCTATGAGTTGCCGCCCGTGCACGCGCGTGAAATCGTGCACGCGGAACCTCCTTCTGCAGTCGTCAACCTTCGGCGATAGAGCCCGCGGGCAGTTTCTCAAGTCGGATGTATGCTCATGCTCGTGAAGGCGCGGTCACGTGATCGGTCTTTCATCCTAGTCAGGAGGTGCCATGTCCCGGTGTGAAGTTTGCGGTAATGAATACGACAAAACGTTCCAGGTCCAGATGTCTGGAGCAACGCACACGTTCGACAGCTTTGAATGCGCGATTCACGCACTCGCGCCTGTCTGCGCGCATTGCGGCTGCAGAGTGGTCGGCCACGGCATCGAGGCCGGAGACCGCTACTACTGCTGCGCAAGCTGCGCCCGAGCTTCTGGCGTTACGACAGCGCGGGATCGTGCTTGACGGACACACGAAAACCGAGGAGGCGCGCTAACGGAGGCTGAGGCCGCCGTCGACGGCGATGACCTGGCCGGTGACAAAGGACGTCGCCCGAAGGAAGTAGACCACGGCGTCCGCGACTTCTTCAGCAGTTCCCGGACGGCCTGTCGGAGTTGCGCGGACCATCGCCTCGGCTCGGTCGTCGAGGTCGCCAAAGGGAATGACTCCCGGGGCGACGGAATTAACGGTGATCAATGGAGCGAACGCTTTGGCGAGCGATCGCGTCAGATGGATGACCCCTGCTTTTGAGGCGCAGTAGTGGGCGTGCTGTGCCCACGGCCGAAGGCCGCCCAGGGAGCTGATGTTGACGATACGTCCCTCGCCGCCTGGATTGCGCCGCATCCACAGTGCCGCCTGCTGGCAGCAGAAGAAGACGGCCTTGAGGTTGACGCTGTGAATGAAGTCCCAATCGGCTTCGGTAATCTCGAGCGGGTCGCGCCTGGTGAAGCGGGCTGCGTTGTTCACCAGTCCGTCAATTCTTCCGAAATGATTCCCGACTGCGTCGAATAGCCGGACAATCTCGGAAACGTGCTCCAGGTTGGCTTGAAAGACGGGCGCCCCTCCGCACTCCTCCGCAGTCTTTGCCGCTTCCTTTGCGGAAGTGGAATAGTGGATCGCAACGCGCGCGCCTTCCCGCGCCAGCCTCAAGGCGATACCGCGGCCAATGCGCTTCGCGGAGCCCGTCACAAGAATGACCTTCCCCTTCAGACTAAACTCGTTGCTCGGCATGTGCTTCCCATCTTCTGAAATCCGGCGCCCTTTACGCCAGGCTCTGGCGGGCGGGCATCCCGTGAAGCCAGCTTTAGAGGATCTCGATTGTTGAACTCACCCTGGTTATGTTCGCTCCGTCACAAAGACACCCAACAGAACAAGTGTGCCGCCGACGATCAGGGAGATCGTGACGTGCTCATTGAGCAGCGGGATCGCAAGCAACGTTGCAACGAAGGGCTGAAGATAGGAAAAGGCAGAGACCCGTGACGCTGGGATGTAGGTGAGTACGTAGTAATAGATGAGATAGCAAAGAACGGATGGGAAAAGCGCCATATAAATGAGGCAAAGCCATCCAGCTGCGCTCACGCCTGCAAAATCGAAGTCGCGGGAAACCAGGATCGTGACGGGCAGCAGCAGGATCGCGCCTCCGGCGTAAGCGAAAGTATTCATCGTCACGCTGCCATGCCGCGCCGTTGCCTCCTTTGCGAACACGGTGAAGATGGTGAACGTGATAGCGGCAAGGAGAACGAAGAGGTCCCCTACAAAACTGGCCTGACTGCTTTTCGCGATGTGAATCACGCCAACGCCGCCAACGGCAATTGCCATGCCGGCTACCTTCCGGGCGGAAAAGGCCTCAAGTCCTCGGGCACTCGCCAGCAGCAGCACGAGAAGCGGCGTCAAGGCGATGATCAGGGCCGCGTGCGCCACGCTGGTGCGATTCAATCCCAGGACGAAGAAGACCTGATTCAGGGCGACGCCGAACACGCCGAGCTGTATGAGCAGCGGGACGTCTCTGGCCTTCCACTGCGTTTTCTCCTGATGAAGGAGGTAGACGGGAAGAACAAAGACACCGGCCAGCGTCGTGCGCAGGCAGGCCAGAAGCATTGGCGGAAAATCTCTGAGGGCGATCTTGCCGACCACAAAGTTCAGCGACCAGAAGAACACCATCAGAGCGATGAGACTGTAGAGCTTCAGGGGAGACGGCTTGCTGCCCCTGCTCAATCGATAGTCTCCTCGCGAACTGTGATTTCCTTGATATAGGCAGTATTCACGGCATACCCGAGGCCAGCCTCGTCGCGCACTGTAATGGCGCCGCTTGGGGAGACTTCAACCTCCGGGTCGATAATGTCGCGCGACCAGTACCTCTTGCTGGCGCTCACATCACCGGGCAGGACGAAGTTCGGCAGCGTGGAGAGCGCCACGTTGTGCGCGCGCCCGATGCCCGACTCCAGCATGCCTCCACACCAGACGGGAATTCCCGCAGCTTTGCAGACATCGTGAACCCGCCGCGCTTCGAGAAATCCCCCCACGCGTCCAAGCTTGATGTTGATGATCTTGCAGGCGCCCAGCGCGATCGCCTGCTCGGCGTGGTGAGCGGACCGAATGCACTCGTCCAGGCAAATCGGCGTTTCGAGCTTGGGCTGGAGCTGTGCGTGATCGATGATGTCGTCATGAGCCAGCGGCTGCTCGATCATCATCAGGTAGAACTCGTCGAGGCGCCGCAGGTGGTCTGCATCGGCCAGCGTATAGGCGGAGTTCGCATCCGCCATCATCTTTATGCTGGGAAATTCCTTGCGAACCTCACGGATGACATTCACGTCCCAGCCGGGTTTGATCTTGATCTTGATGCGCTGGTATCCGGCGTTGACCTCTGTTTCGATCTTCTTGAGCAGTTGCGGGATCGAGTCCTGGATGCCGATGGAAACGCCGCATGGGATTTCCTTCCGGGCTCCGCCGCCAATGTGCTTCCAGAGCGGAACGTTCTTGAGCCGCGCCTCGAGATCCCACACCGCCGCTTCCAGACCGCCGCGCGCCATGCGATGCCCGCGAATATGCGCGCTGAGCTCCGCGACACAATCGGCCGAAGGGAGGGGCCGCTTCAGGACTGGCGGAACGATGTAGTGCTTGAGAAGGAGCCACGCGGCATCGGTCCACTCTTCGTTGTAAAACGGGTTCTCGCCGCAGGTGACTTCGCCCCAGCCTGAGATTCCGTCCTGCACCACTTCGACCAGCAGGATCCTTCGCTCGTACGTTCGGCCGAAGCTGGTTTCAAAGAAATGCACCAGCGGCAGCCGGATTTCCCTCAGGACAACTTTTTCGATCTTTATTCCCATATTCCCAGGAGGTAGGCGCCGAACTCTTCCGTCCGTTCAAAGCCGATCACCGCGAGGCCCTGATCGAAGTACTTCTGGAACTGTTCGCTCACCGAGGATTGAATTGCGCGCGCCTGTTTCGGGTCCTCTTGCCGCAATCGGGCAATGGCGGCAGGCACCGTGATGCGGGCCTGGACGAGCGGCTGCTGCCTCGGCTTGCCCGCCAGGAGACTCTCCACTTCCGGTCTGGCGATGTACCATTCGGCAATGCAGCGGTCCGTTGGCAGGCCGCCATGAAGGTGGCTCGTGGTCGTCCCGTACTGATTGAGCACGTAGCGCCGGACGATCGCGCCAAGCCGTTCGATGTTGAAATACGCGTTTTTGATCTCCAGCGGGTCGAACGTCCATTCAATGAGTTGAATCCCGCGGGAAAGCGCCTCTTCGCGCTGTGCGAGCTTCAGCATTCGCCCTACGCCGAAGTTCCGGTACTCGGGCAGAACGCCGAGCATGTGGCTATGGAGATAGGTCTTGCCGCCGGATTTCAATCCCGGAATCGCGAGGCAGAAAGCGATCATCTTCTCGCCGTCGAAAGCGCCGAACGCCTGACCACCCACTTTCGTGGCCACGACGAAAAGCCGCACGGGAAGCAGCTCCACTTCCCGGAATCCCCAGATCTCTTTTTGCAGACGTACTGCTTCCGCAAACTCTGCGTGCGTCGTCAGCGCGCGAACTTGAATCGTGGGAGCGCTCATGTGCGCTGTTTCGCTTCCTGCCATAGCGCCTCCATTTCTTCGAGGCTGGCCTCGGTCAGGGGCTTGCCCCGTTGATTCAACTGCTGTTCTACGTATCGGAACCGCTGCCGGAACTTCGCATTCGTTTTTCGAAGCGCCTGTTCCGCGTCCACCTTCAATACACGCGCGAGATTCACGAGCACAAAGAGCAAGTCTCCGAGCTCTCCTTCCAATTCTTCCCTTGATCCCTGGCGGCGCGCTTCGTCCATCTCTCGCAGCTCCTCCTGCAGCTTTTCGACGACCTGATCGGCATTCTCCCAGTCAAAGCCGACTGTAGCCGCCTTCGCAGTCAGTTGCTGCGCTTCCACCAGGGCTGGCACGGATCTGGGAACTTTTTCGAGGAGTGTCTGCTCCAGCTCGCCTTTCTGCTTTCGCTCTTCTGCTTTGATCTCATCCCAGCGCCGCTTCACATCTTCCGCTGTCTCCGCGACGCCTTCGCCGAATACATGCGGGTGCCGGCGGATCAGCTTTTCGGAGATGGCGTCCAGCGAATCGGCGATCGTGAAGTAATTCTGTTCGGACGCCATCTGAGCAAAGAAGACGGCCTGCAGCATCAGATCTCCCAGCTCCTCCCCGAGACCGCGCCAATCCCTCGCGTCGATGGAATCCATCACCTCGTACGCTTCTTCGAGAAGGTAGGGCTTGATGGTGTCGAAGGTTTGTTCGCGATCCCAGGGACAGCCGTCAGGGGCGCGCAGGCGCGCCATGATCGAGACAAGACGCTCGAATTTGGCCCCTACGGAAGAATCTGATTCAGATGCCATGGATGGTGTGGAGCGGGAGAACCCCTGAAATCCACTGTATCACGGCCTCGTGGAGCCACGCCGGTGAGCAGAAACTTCTTCGGCTCGCATCCCGATTTCAGGCGCCGCGCCGCTGTGCGGCGATCCGGCGCAACGCCGGCAGGACATCCGCCAGGCAGGCCGGCTGTTCCGTTCCTTCTCCCAGTCCGAAGTAAAGCCTGCGGAAGAGGCTGTATATCTGCTCATAGACGCCGACGGCTTCGGGATCGGGATCGTAGGTCTTGTAGGCTGGGCAAATTGCGTCCTGCGCCTCCTCGACGCTGGAAAAGGCTCCGGCGGCCAGAAACGCGAAGATGGCGGACCCGATGCTGGTCGGCTCGCTTTGCGGAACCAGCACGGGCTTGCCCAGGACGTTGGCGTAGACCTGGTTGAGCGTGGCGTTCCTCTGCGGAATGCCGCCGCCGTTGATGATCCGGTCTACCCGAACACCGTAGGCCGCCATCCGCTCCAGGATAATTCGCATGTGGAAAGCGGTTCCTTCAATGGCTGCAAACAGTTCATCCTGGGGCGTGTGAGACAGGTTCCACCCGAGGGTCACGCCGCCAAGCTCGGGATTCATCAGCACGTTCCGGTCGCCATTATCCCAGGTGAGCCGAAGCAGGCCGGTCTGACCGGCTTTGAATTGGTCCAGTCCTTCCGCAAGCGCTTTGACCGTCGTACCAGCGCGCCGGGCGATGGCCTCAAAGATGTCGCCTGACGCCGAAAGTCCGGCCTCGATCCCCGCATACTTCGGGTGAATGGATCCCTGGACGACTCCGGAGACGCCAGGGATGCAGACGGCTTTCTCGGAGATCGCCATGATGCAAGTGGAAGTTCCGACGACGTTGACGATATCGCCGAGCCGGACACCCGCGCCAATCGCATCCCAATGAGCATCGAGGGCGCCGACAGGAATGGGAATGCCGGGCCGAAGCCCCAGGCGGGCGGCCCATTCCGGACAAAGGTAGCCCGCGATGCAATCGGAAGCGGCATAGCGCCCGCCCAGTTTGGCTCGAATTCCGGTGAGAAGCGGGTCGACAGCCTCGAGAAAGTCATCCGGCGGCAGACCTCCGAGCTGCTGGTTCCACATCCATTTGTGCCCCATGGCGCAGATGCTGCGCGGGACTTGGGCGGGATCGGTGATGCCGCACAGCACGGCCGCGATCATGTCGCAATGCTCGAGCGCTGTAACAAAGCGGCTTCGCTTCTCCGGATTGCGCCGCAGCCAGTGCAATACTTTGGCGAAGCCCCACTCGGAGGAGTAAGCTCCGCCGCACCAGTTGATCGCTTCCAGCCCGCGCTCTCTCGCCGCGGTGGTGATTTGCGCGGCTTCCTCCCAGGCCCGGTGGTCACACCAGAGATAGTATTCATCGAGGGGCTCGAGACCCTCGCCGACCGGGACCACCGTAGATCCCGTGGTATCTACGGCCAGAGCCGCCACCGACTCGCCCTCGACGCCGCTCTGCGCGAGCGCAGCTTTCATTGCGGCTACTAACGCAGCCAGATGGTCCTCGTGCCGCTGGCTGGCGTGATCGGGATCGTTCTTCTTACGGTGCAGCGGATAGTCGGCTGTGCCCGATCCCAGCCGCCCCTTCGCACTATCGAACAGAGAGACTCGCACGCTCAGGGTGCCAAAATCCACGCCTGCTACAACGGTACTCATGGTGCCCCAATCAAGATAACTGTTGCTGTTCGCCGGGTGCAAACGTCCACGGACCCGGTTCTGGGTGTCCTGCGGCTGCGCAGGACGCTACCATTGTTTTGGAATGCCTCGAATGTTGTGTGTATCTGTCTCGCGCTCCACGGCCGCCTTCGCACTGCTGATGCTCGCGCCAGCGGTCTGGGCGCAAGCGGGACCCAGGATCCTGTTGCCGAGACCCGAAAGGCTCCTGCTTTGGAGCCCGCAGGAAAGGCCTGTCGGCTTTCGCAACATGGAAAAGATCAATCCTGTCCATGAAGTGAAGCGCGGAACATCCGTGTTCCCACTCCCCTACGCGTCGAAAGAGCTGGACGTTTCGTATCGCTTCGAGGGTCAGGTGATGGACACAACGACATTCATGGAGCAGAACAGTGTGGCCGGTCTTCTGGTTCTCAAGGACGGCCGCATCCTCACGGAGCGCTACGCCCTGGGCTTTGACGACAAGAGCCGCTGGAATTCATTCTCCGTTGCCAAATCCATCACTTCGACGCTGCTAGGGGCGGCCATTGAAGACGGATACATCCGAAGCCTGGACGATCCCGTCACACGCTACCTGCCGGCGCTGAAGAAGAGCGCATATGACGGCGTGACGATTCGCCAAATCCTCAATATGACGTCCGGCGTGAAGTGGAACGAAGATTACTCAGATCCCGAGTCGGATGTTGCGAAGTGCCACCGGGCGACGGACCGGTCCCTGGGCAGTCCGCTCGTGACCTATCTTGCCCGGCTTCCCCGTGAAGCAGAGCCGGGTACGAAGTTTGTGTACAAGACGGCGGAAACCGATTTGGTCGGGGAGATCGTCATTGCAGCCACGCGAAAGCCTCTGGCCGAGTATCTGTCGGAAAAGATTTGGGCGAAGTTCGGTATGGAGCAGAACGCGTACTGGAGCATCCGGGATGACAAGGAGCTCGGCGGCTGCTGCCTCGCCGTGAGCCTGAGAGACTACGCGAGGTTTGCCTTATTCTTCATGAATGGCGGCGTCGCCGGAGGAGATTACGTGCTGCCTTCCGGCTGGATCCGGCAGGCGCTTACGGCAACGGAGGCGTCTCGCGCCGCGCTCAAGTCGCGGGGCAGGGATGGCGGGTACGGATTTCAGTGGTGGGTCGGCTCCGATGGACCGGGAACTTACTCGGCACGCGGAATCTTTGGGCAAAGCATCCACATCGATCCCTCCGAGCGCCTCATCATTGTCATCCTGAGCGCGTGGTCCACGCCTCTCGACACGGACCGGCGGAGCGCTGCCCGGGCTTACTATAAAGCCGTGACGGAGGCTGCTCGATCGATCGCGGCGTCCGTCAGCCATTAACTCCCACCTCCGAGAGGGCGCACCTCCGCCCGGGGGCCTGAAGCTGCGAGAATAGAAGAAATCATGAGCTCTATTCCCGGCAGTTTGATCAAGGGGCAGGAGCCATCTTCTTCTTCCTCGGCTCTCGAGAAGCGCGTCGACGAGCTCAACGCGCAGGCCCGGGAGATGTGGGAAAGCGAAAACTGGCAGGGCGTTCTGGAGGTTGCCGGAGAGGCCCTCAAACTGAGCCGCCAGTTCGGGTACCACAAGGGCACATCGGCAGCGTGCCGGAACGCCGCCTTTGCGCAGTACATGCTGTCGGACTACGCGGCGGCGTTGCGGGAGGCATTCGAGGCGCTTCGTCTCGCCCAGGAGGAGCAGGACGAACACGGCCAGGGTGAGGCCCTCACCATCCTCGCCCTCATCCATTGGAGCCTCGGCAACTACGACGAAGCGCTGCGTCAGGGGCTGCAGGCGATCGTGCATTTCGAACGGCCGCCCATCTGCAAATCCGGATTGGCCTGGTGCTATACGGTGCTGGGCGGCATCTATCACAGCATCGGTGACTATAACCAGGCGCTCGGCTATCACAAGCGGTCGAACGAACTTTTCGCAGAGATGCATCACATCATGGGCCAGGCACGTTCCCTCTCGGGCCTCGGTGTGGTTTATCACGCTCTAGGAAACCTGGACGATGCATTGCGGGTCCACCGTGAAAGCCTGGCGCTCTTTCAAAGCATCAACAATCGCGTAGGGGAGGCTCGGGCGCTCAGCGACATTGGCGCGGTGTATCAGGACCGCGGGGAAGACGAACTGGCGATGGAACTGCACCGGCGCAGCCTCGCCATTCGCAGGGAACTGCGTAACCGCCCGGCGGAAGCCACCAGCCTCCTGTTTCTCGGCCGGCTTTTTCTTAAGCGCAGCGAGCTGGATCAGGCGCTCGAGACGCTGCTTGAAGCCCTGCACATTGCCGAGGACCTGGGGACAAAGCCAAAAGAGTTCCAGGCGCACTTATACCTTTCGGAGGCCTACGAAGCATCGGGCAACCTCTGCAAGGCGCTCCACCACCGCAAGGAGGCGCAGAGGGTTCGCGAGCAGGTGTTCAGCGAAGAAACCAGCACCCGCATGCGAAATCTTCAAATCCGGTTCGAGCTTGAGCGCGCACAGAGGGATGCGGAGATTCACCGCCTGCGCAATGTCGAGCTGAAGGAAAAGAATGAGAAGCTTGCTGCTCTGCTGAAAGAGCTACAGGCTGCGCAGTCGGAACTGGTCCAGAGCGAGCAAATGGCTTCCCTTGGCAAGCTGGTGGCCGCTTTGGTCCATGAAGTCAATTCACCGCTCGGTGCAATCCGCAGTTTGACCGACCTGGTGGTACGCAGTGTTGAGAAGATTGAGGCGAACATCCGCACTGCAGAGTCGCTTGAAGCGCTACGGCAGAGGCGGAGTCTCTGGAATGCGCTCAACACGCTGAAAGAGAGCCATCGTTCCGGATCAGATGCTGTTAAGCGCATCGATAAGCTGGTGCAGAGTCTGAAGTCTTTTGCCGGGCTCGATCAGGCCGGATACCAGCGGGTGAACCTCAACGAAACTCTCGAAAATACGCTGACCCTGATCGCCCCTGAGCTTCGCGGGCGAATCCGGCTGGTCTCCGCGTTCGGCCACTTACCGGAAATCTATTGCTATGCCCCCGAACTCAACCAGGTCTTCATGCACTTGCTGCGGAACGCGGCCGAGGCCATCGAAGGAACCGGCGAGATCCGCGTGACAACCTCCGCCGACGAAGAGTGGATTCGAATCGAGTTTGCGGACACCGGACGGGGCATTTCTGCCGAAGAGCTGCAGGAGCTGTTTAATCCGCGTTTCAACAGCAGAGGATCGCGTGTCCGGGCGAGCGTAAGTCTGTTCACTTCGCTCCACATCGTACAGAAGCACCGGGGCGACATCGTGGTGAAAAGCGAGCCGGGAAAAGGCTCCGTCTTCACGGTGGTCCTGCCCAGGAATCTGGAGCATCAGCTCGGAGAGCCGTAGACCTTAGCGAGGACGGCACAGGCATCCCCATACCATCTGGCCGCGCGATCCAAGTGATCTCCCGCACATCGCAGCCTCCAGGGGTTGCTCGTACTTTCCTTGATACCGCCGGCGTTGTAGCAGGCGGCCGCCAGTATGGGATCGCCGTTGTGCTGGTCCCAGACGTCTCTGATGACCGCTGCTCCGAGCTCGATACTAATCGCGGGATCATACATGGGGTGCGTGGCAGGCGGTTCGGGCCGCCGTTCGTACGGAGGAGCCACTGCAAAGGGGTCGAGCGGCAATCCTTTCATGCGAATGATGGCCCGGGCTGTGCTGGCGAGCGTCTGCATCGGACCGGCGCTGTAATCTCCGTAGCGCGGCTCGCCCAAGTCGGTTACTCGCACCCCCGGCTCCCATCGGAACGTCACTGGTCCTGTGAAATTCTGCTGCCGTGCAAAGCCGGTCTCGGTTGCGATAGTCATCATGATCAGCGCTGCGGGCACATTGTGGCGAGCGCTTACTTCCCGAATGATCGTTCCGTATAATTCCCAGATCCTCGTGCACGTGATAGGTTCCCCGGCCGTGCGCAACAGCTGGGTTTTGCCGTTTTCTCGAATCAAGACGCCTTCGGGCGTAGTGCACCATTCCCGGCCGCCGAACCTGCTCTGAAACTGTAGCGGGAGCTCCAGGTCGGAAAGGGGAGGCCGTTGAGGCAAAACGTCGGGAACCGGCGGAGCTGCGGGCTCACCGCTCCAGGTGCTGATCGCTTCCTCCATGGCTTCTGCCCAGCTGTCATCACCGCCATCCGGATAGCGGCCGCTGCGCAGATCGTCAATCGATATACCGCAGAGTTGCAGGTGGGGCTTCTCCCAGCTCAGCGGTTCCAGCCCCACTTCCCGTCCGATCGCATGAAGCTTGTCCCAGCACGCGGCTCTTGGCCCGCTGGTATCCCAACTCCACTTGCCGTCGATGAAGAGCACAAAGTCAGCCGCCAGCCCGTACTGATGGTACGAACTCCAGGGCTTTGCATTCGTGACAATATCGCCTGGGGCCGTGCGGCCTTGCGAATAAAGGAACTGCTGGCGCTGGGGCGACCGGTAACCTTCGAAGATCCGGAACGGAATTCCTTCCGCGTTCAGGCGATCGAGTACCGCTTGGGCCTTTTCCCGAAACACTGGATGCAGACGGCTCATATCGGTACTTCGCTGTGTCAGTGAACTCATAACAAATCTCCCTGGTATGGCAGCGCAAGATTATATTCCTAAGTGTCGACGGCGCGCGCAACGTTTCGCAGCCCCAACGGATCTTTAGAATGTCACCAGGATGGCACTTTACAAACGCGCAAACAACTTCTTAAGCTGGCTTTGACTGCCCGCTCCCGCTGGCGCCCGGTAAAACCGGCGGCAGTACAAAGCCAACGCGAAGACAACACGTGTAGGAGTCTGCATGGCCTTTCAGTTGACGAGCAGTGCGTTTCCCGAGGGCGGAAACATCCCGATCATTCACACCTGCGACGGTGCAAACGTTTCGCCGCCCCTGACATGGTCCGGGGAGCCGGAAGGCGTCAAAAGCTTCGCTTTGATTGTTGAGGACCCCGACGCCCCCTCGCGGACGTGGACCCACTGGCTTCTCTATGACATCCCGGCCGAAGTCCATCAGCTTGAGCAGGGATTTCAGCCGGGACGGCTGGGGATGAGCGGCTCCAACGACTTTGGAAAGCTTGGCTATGGCGGCCCCTGTCCTCCCAAGGGCCACGGCCCGCATCGTTACTTCTTTCGGCTCTTTGCGCTGAATGTGCCATCCCTGGGGCTGCGCGACGGAGAGAACCGCGTCGGCGTTGAGCTTGCAATTCGCGGCCACGTGCTTGGGGAGGCGCAGTGTATGGGCCGCTACGAACGCAAATAGCTTTACCGGGCAGTAGCCGGCACGACCGCCTTCAGAGCGGTATGTGTCTGTGAGAAGGAGGCGACTTTTGTGTCGACAAGACCAGCCTGCCTGATCGCAGACAGGACTTGCGCCTGCGTGATATGCGGCTGCCCCTTCGGATAAATCACCCAAATCGCGGCGTTGCGCGGGATGGCTTTTTCCAGCCGCTCCAGCTTGCTGAGCTGCGCGCTTGTCTCGACTCCAAGGAATACGATCTCGGTTGAAGCTGCGGGTTTGGCGTTGATCGTCACTCCGCGGTCGCGCAGCTCATTGACGAAATCCTCCGTAAAGGCGCCCTGCACGGATACCCGCATGCCTCGTTTCACCCCGAGCTTGTCGAGCCTCCCTCGGGGGTTACGAATCCGGGCTGCCCATTTTGCAGAGGCCGGGCCGAGCTCCAGCACCGCAACTTCCGACCTTGTTCGTATCGTGAGCGCCTGCTCTGTATCCTCTACGGAAGAGATATCGTTGAATGGGATTTCGAACCGAAACTGCCCCCGGAACTTGACCCGGTCGCTTTCGAGATGAGCCTTCCCCTCACACGTCTGCTCGCCATAGCGAGCCACGCATCTCGCTTCCAGTCCCATCGTTCTCCAACCTCGCTAGTGACGAAACCCTATGGTCTTACCCCTATGTCTATTCCGTGTGGAAACTCGGGTAAATTTCTCAGGCGCAGTCAGACCGCCTGTCCCGCGCACCATGCGGAAGCCCAGGCCCAGTGAAAGTTATAGCCGCCCAGCCACCCTGTGACGTCGACAACCTCCCCGATAAAGTAGAGCCCCGGCGCTTTCTTGGCTTCGAACGTTTTCGACGACAATTCCTCTGTGTCGACGCCTCCCGCTGTCACCTCTGCTTTCTCATAGCCTTCGGTGGCGCATGGCCGGAGCCGCCAGCAGTGAAGATCTTCTGCGACGGCACAAAGATCCCGGTCACGAAGCCTGGCGACCGGGCCGTTGATCCGGTGCGTTTCAACCCATCGTTCGGCGAGACGTACCGGGACGTGGTTGGCGAGGATTGTCTTCAATGTGCTCCGGTCGCGCGCTGCTTTCCGCTCCAGCAGTTCTCCGGCAAAGTTCACTCCGGGCATCAGGTCAAGTTGAATCTCTCTGCTGGGGCGCCAGTAGGAGGAGATCTGCAAGATAGCCGGGCCGCTCAGCCCGCGATGCGTAATCAGCATCTTCTCGCGGAATTTGGCTCCATTGCTTGCTGCGATGACCTCCAACGCTACGCCGGCCAGGTCGCAATAGCGGGTTCGGAATTCGGGATCGAGAATGAGCGGAACCAGGGCAGGGCGGCACGGGATGATGTTCAACCCGAATCGCCGTGCGATGTCGTAGCCAAGGCCTGTAGCGCCGATCTTTGGAATGGACAGCCCGCCGGTGGCGACAACAACGGCGGGAGCCACAAAGTCTCCCAGGGAGGTTTCGACGGTGTAGCGTGTGTCCCTTCGCACATGCTGGACGCGGCAGTTGGTATAGATAGCGGCTCCTGCCGCCTCACACTCGCGGCGCAGCATCTCAACGATGTCGCGCGATGAGTGGTCGCAGAATAGCTGCCCGAGCTTCTTCTCGTGGTAGGGAATGCGATGCTTTTCGATGAGGCGTATGAAGTCCGAGGGACGATATCTTGCCAGTGCGGACTTCGTAAAGTGCGGGTTTTCAGACAGGAAGTTGGCAGCGCTGACATTCAGGTTGGTAAAGTTGCAGCGCCCTCCGCCAGAGATCAGGATTTTCCGGCCAATCTCGCGATTATGTTCCAGGACGGCCACTCGCCGGCCGCGTTTGCCAGCCTCGGCGGCGCAGAAGAGCCCGGCCGCGCCGCCTCCGAGAACGAGGACGTCGAACTGTTGACTCACCCTGCCAGTTCCGCCTTAACTAACTCCCCGAAGCGGGTCGGTCTGCCTTTGGAAAGAAGATACGGCCAGTCGCGCCAGCTCCAGGCTGTCCAGCCAATACCGATGCTTCGGAGGTACTCGGCCAGGTTCCGACCCCAGGCGACATCGCCATCCTCTCCGCCCCATTCCGCGGCGAATACTGGCCTCGACGCTGCAATGGTTCCAAACGCCCGTTCCCACGAGGGCTGCTTGCCGCGATAGATGTGGGTGGAAAGGACTACGCCTTCCCCATTCACGGTGATGCCGCGCAGGTCATAGCCCCAGTTGGTGCCGGAAACGAAGATGAGGGCGCGGGGATGGGCCTCCCGAATCGTGCCGATCAACGTGTCCGCCCACTCAGACCAAACCTCGGCAGAAACCCGCCGTCCCGGGATCTCGCTGCCGGAGAGGTCCAGGACTGGATGCGGATCATCGAGCAGGGGATCGTGTGGTTCATTGAAGAGGTCGTAGAGGACAGCCGGTTCCTCCCGGTAGCGCTCCGCGAGGATTCGCCAAAGCAGGAGAGAGCCCCGATCTGGGAGCGGCGCTACGCGGTTGACGGAGCCGTCCTTGAGGCAGCCCCATTCGATGTCGGCTGAAAGCCACTGCAGATCGAGCAGAGTATACATTTCGAACTCAGAAGCCCAGAGAATCGTGGTGTCGAGGGCTTGCAGGTAGCTTTCGGCAGAGAAAGCCCCTCTTCCGTGCAGCGCCCAGTCCTGATTGAAGGGAAGGCGGACGATACTGCAGCCCCAACTGGCAATCTCCTGTATCTCTGCGCGGGAAATCCCGGCAGACGCAAGGAATCCGGCTGTCCCTGGCTCGGAGTACTCGAGCCCCGAGCGGTTCACCCCGCGCAAAACGATCCTTCTGCCAGTCCGGGCCGAGATGATCTGGTTTCCCCGTGTCCACAATGGGTCCAGGTTGTGTGAAAGCGACAAACTTGATCCTAACTTCCACTTTACCTGTTTAGAGGAGCGGCGGTTCGTGCTAGCCTATTGCGGCACTCTCATACCTCGCGGTGCTGCTGAGCAGTATGAGGGTAGCGGGGACGGTGATCCGCTATCATAGAAGGGATGACGCCGCGGGAACTCTCGGATGCCCCGCCGGTTGCGCACTCGAAGCTGACAGATCTCGAAGCTGCCCTAGGCTCGGTAATCCGTGGAAAGGCAGAGGTATTGCGCCTGTCCCTCGTGTGTCTCCTCGCCAAGGGCCACCTGCTGATCGAGGACGTTCCGGGAGTCGGGAAGACCACACTGGCCCACGCTCTGGCCAGGCTTGTGCGATGCACTTTCCAGAGGGTGCAGTTTACGAGCGACATGCTGCCGAGCGACGTGCTGGGTGTGACAGTCTACAATGCCCATTCGCGGGAGTTCGAGTTTAAGCCCGGTCCGATCTTCACGAATTTCCTGCTGGCGGACGAAATCAACCGCGCGACACCGAAGACTCAATCGGCGCTGCTCGAAGCCATGAATGAACTGCAAGTGACAATCGACGGCAGGTCGTACCCGATGAGCGAGCCTTTTATGGTCATCGCCACCCAAAACCCCGTCGAGCATCATGGCACATATCCGCTTCCCGAATCGCAAATGGACCGTTTCCTGATGCGGATTCAGATTGGCTACCCGGATCCCGCCAGCGAACGCGAGATTCTGCGGAGCACGGACGCCAGCCGGTCCGGGCCGATCGGAGGGGTGATTGGCGCGGAGGATTTGGTACAGATCCAGTCCACCGTGGAACGGGTGACGGTAGATGACTCGATTGTCGACTACATGCTGGCGATTGTGGAAAAGACGCGCACTCATGAGTCCCTTTCTTTGGGGGTTAGCCCGCGAGGCTCACAGGCGCTCTACCGAGCGGCCCAGGCGCTCGCCTTGATCGAAGGACGCGACTACGTCCTGCCGGATGATGTGAAGCGCTTGGCTGTGCCCGTCTTTGCTCATCGCGTTGTTGTCAACAATCGAGCCGCGCTTTCATCCCGGAGGTCTGAAACCGCCGACCGCATCATACAGGATATCCTTACCTCAGTCGACGTTCCGCTCTAGAGAAGAAGAAATCGTATCTATGAAGACTGCCATTATCGGCCTGCCCATGACGGGCAAAACATCGCTGTTCACTATCCTGACGGGAGTTCACGAAGCGACCCGGGTTGGCTCCATGGAGGCGCGCGTGGGCGTGACCAAGGTGCCCGACGAGCGGGTGGACGCACTGGCCAAGCTCTTTGAGCCGCCCAAGGTGACGTATGCCACCGTCGAGTACCTCGATTTTCCTGCCATTTCGAAGGAAGCCCTCCGCGATCCCAGTTACCTGGCGAGCTTGCGCGTCGTCGACGCGCTAGCGCATGTGCTGCGCGTCTTCGAGGACGAGATGGTTCCCCACGAAAAGGGCAGTGTGGATCCTCTGCGGGACCTCGAGGATGTCGAGACGGAATTGATTCTGAGCGATCTGGTGGTGGTGGAAAAGCGCCTGGAGCGCCTCGAGAAGGATCGCAAGAAGATTAAGAATCCGGAATTGGACCAGGAGTATGAACTCCTGCTGCGATGCAAGGCCGCGCTCGAAGAGAATAAGCCTCTGCGGGGCCTCGAATTCACAGCCGAAGAGGAGAAGCGAATTCGCGGCTTTCAGTTCCTCTCGCTCAAGCCAGTGCTGTATGTGCTGAACCTCGGCGAGGCCGACGCTCCTCGAATGGCGGAGATCGAGAAGGAGTACCGGGAAGGCCCCTTAGCCAATCGCCCGAAAACCGCAGTCACCGCGGTGTGCGGAAAGATTGAAGCCGAACTTGCGGAACTTGCGCCGGAAGAGGCCAAGGAATACCTTGCGAGCTACGGATTAAGCGAGTCCGGCCTGGTGCGTCTGATCTCCGCGACGTACTCGCTGCTGGGGCTGATGAGCTTCCTTACCGCGGGCGAGACGGAAGTCCGGGCCTGGACGATCCCGCAGAACAGCACCGCCGTGAAGGCCGCTGGAGCCATCCACTCCGACTTTGAGAAGAAGTTCATCCGCGCGGAAGTCGTCAACTGGAAAACCCTCATCGATTTCAACGGGTATGCGGGAGTGCGGGAGAAGGGACTGCTGCGTCTGGAAGGGAAGGACTACATCGTCAAGGACGGGGACGTTCTGGTGATTCGTCACAGCTAGGTTCCCGAGGGACGGCGTTCGGGGCTAGTCGGCGTCCTTTTCCCATTCCCTTTCGAGCAGGCGGGAGTATTCACCGGACGCGAAGAGCTCGAAATGGAAATTCGCGGAAGAAATGGGAGTAAACGGGCACATGCGCTGGCTGCAGGAGAAGAGCTGGTCGGCGTAGCGGTAGTAATTCCGGATGAAGTCCGTTGACAGGATCTCGGGATCCGGGACCTGGCAGAAGACGGTGTTCAGGCCGATGGCCCTTGTGAAGATCGCCCGGTAGTCGGCTACGCCCCATTTGCGCAACTTGTCTTTGACGGGTTTGGGGGTGTCGTGGATGAGCAGGTGCAGGAAGCTGTGCGGCCGTATTTTCGCAACCGCGAGTTCCGGGTCCCGCTCCACGACCTCCATGCATTGTTCCACCCACCGCAGAAGATCCCGGCCGACGTAAAACAGCATGCGGATCTCACACACCCGTCCTTCGAGCAGGCGGCGCTCAATCTGTTCCGCGCTCAGGTCGCCCGATGGAAGCAGACCCTGCAGCATCAGGTTGGCGCGCGAACTCTCCACGAGCTTATTGGGGGCTGAAGCGTCGCTGAACGGATGCAGAATCAGTGGCGGGAGGTCCCAACGGCGGTTGGAACCGAAGAGTTTGCTATCCATGCTGTTCATGTCTCTAATCGACCGGCAGGGGCGGAAGATTAGTCAGGATATCACTTCCGGCTTTCCAGCAGAACCGTTGTCTCAATCACTTGTGAGCCTCTCCGTACCTTCACGGTAACCTGCTGTCCGGGCTTCGTCTGCCGTAGGGCGTAGGTAAAGTCGTAGAGGTTCTCGATGGGTTTCCCTGCGAACTCAAAAAGAATATCGCCGGCTTTCAGGCCCGCCTTTGCGGCCGGGGAGCCTTCCCGCACATCCGCAAAACGGAAGCCGTTCGGGACTTCCGCAAAGTCCGGCACGCTTCCGAAGTACGGTCCGTACCCGCTGCCTCCGCCTGTGCCTCCCGCCGCGTGATGGCTAGGCGCCACGCGCACGAACTGGGGTCTCTGCTCGTCGGTCGCCAGCTTCGCGGCCACTTCAGCAATCAGCTCGAGCAGCTTTGACGTCTCTTTGGACTCGATCTTATCCCACGTGTCCGACGGGCGGTGGTAGTCGGAATGGAGCCCTGAGAAGAAGAAGAGGATAGGAATCTGTTTGGTTGTGAAAGAGGTGTGATCGCTCGACCCATAACCGGCTTGCTCGGAAAGATCGAGCGTGAAGTTGTAGCGAGGGCGCACCTCGTCAAGCAGCTGGCGGAAGCTTGTGCCGGTGCCAGCCCCGCCTACGTACACTTTCCCTTCACGGATGCGGCCAATCATGTCCATGTTGATCATGGCCACAGCCTTTTCGAGCGGATACCTGGGGTTGTTCACGTAGTAGCCGGATCCGAGCAGACCCAGTTCCTCTGCAGCGAAGGCGATGAAGAGTATTCCCCGGCGCTGCTTTGGCTGTTGAGCAAACCATTGCGCTAATTCGATGAGGCCGGCCGTTCCAGAGGCATTGTCGTCCGCTCCCGGATGAGGGGTCCCGGCCATGGATGGAGCCATCGAAAATTGCTCGCCCAGTCCCAGATGATCGTAGTGGGCGCCAAGGATGACGTACTCGTCGCTCTCCCCTGGAAGATATCCCACGACATTGTGAACTGTCTTCACGTCGCGGCTGACGTCTACCGTGAGATCCACCCGGAGGTCGTCTGGCAGGGGGAAGGATCGCGGCTTCAAGTCCTTGTCGATCGATTCGACAATGTCGCGCAGGTCGTACCCTGATTTGGAGAGCCATCCCGCTACGGTCTCCACTTTGACTTGAACAAAGGGAATGCCCGGACTGGCAGGTCCGACATGTTTCACAAATTTATCGAGAGAATCTGAGTCGCCGCGATGAGTGGGCTGGTCATTGACGAAGATTACAGCCCGGGCTCCATGCATCTTCGCGTTGACTCCCTTTGCCTCGAACTGCGCATGCTGCGTGTAGGCTTTTCCCGCAAAGACACTGTTTTCGTCGAACTCCTGCGGTTCGTGCCGCAGCAGGATCACGATTTTGTCTTTGACGTCGATGCCCGCGTAGTCGTCGTAGTTATACTCTGGAGCGGTGATCCCGTAGCCGGCGAAAACCAGTTGGCCGGAGACGGTGCGGCTGGCGGAAAAGTTAAACGGAACGAAATCCTCGTTGAGCTTAAGCTGACGGGACCGGCTGCCCTCCGTAATCACCAAGCGGTTCTTGGCGCCCAGGCGAGCGTCGGTAGTGACGGGAAAAGGTTGCAGGTAACCCTTCCCGCCCGCGGGCTGCAATCCCGCTTTGCGAAATTGCTCCGCAATATATGCTGCCGCCTTTTCCAGACCCGGCGTTCCCGTGCCGCGTCCTTTGAGCTCGTCGGAAGCCAGGTACTTGACGTGTTCGACGTATCTGTCCGGATCAATTCCTGCGCCGGCAAGCGAGCTGGCCAGGATCAGGCATAGCGGGACAAGGAATTTAAGTTGGGAACGCTTGCAACGCATGGAGGTGCTTCTGTCCTATCGGGCCTTTAACAGGCAGGCTAATTACTGAAAGGCGTTGGCAGTTTAAGCTCGCAGCATTTCTCACCCGCATTGGCGTGCTGCTTCTGGTAGTCGAGCTCCATCTCGACGATCCGGCGAAGCTGGGGCCAGCCGATCGATCCCGGAATCTTACGGCCATTGATAAATAAAGTGGGCGTCGAATCCACTCGAAGCCCTCGTCCTTCGGCAATCGACTGATTGATGTCCGCTTCTGTCGCCTTCGAATCCATGCACTGCCCCAGCATGAAGTCGTCGAGATTCTTCTGCTTCGCAAATTCGAGGACTTTGCTTTTCAGGTTGTCGGGGGTAATCTCTTCCTGCTTCTCGAAAATCCAGTCGTGGTAATCCCAGAAGCTGACCGGATTCTGGCGGAAGATACAGCGTCCGGCGATGGCCGCGGGACGAGCCCAGGGGTGAATCTGATCAATCGGGAAGTCCTTGAAGTAAACCCTCACTTCGTTGGGGAAGGTCGCCTTCAGGTTCTCGCGGAGAACCTTTGCCTCCTGCTTGCAGTAACTGCATTGAAAGTCGCTGAAGACGGCGATGACGACCGGAGCGCCCGGAGCGCCAAAGCTCGGCTGCATCTCAGTCTTCAGTTTGTCGATTTCCGGTTGGAAGGGATTGGAGGCGATATCGTACACGTTTCCGCGCACGACCTTCTGACCATCCTTCGTCACGTAGAGAGTTTCCTGCTGAGAGGCTGCACCGGCTGTAGCAGTCACAGTGATCTCATAGAAGCCGGGAAGCGGCGCCGGCTTTGGGTCGCCCACAGCAACATTAATTTGCGGACCCCAGAGGAACAGGTGCCTCACATATGCTTCGAGAGTCGCTTTGTCCAATGCGCTCTTTGCGGCAGGTGCTGCTTGAGACGCGCCTGGGGCCGGATTTTGAGGAGCGGCTGTCTTCTTCTGGGCGAGGAGGGCCACCATGCCCAGACAGAGCACGAGGGGAAGGCCAAGGGAGAGACGACGCATATGCTTTATTGTATCTTGCAGTGTGATCTCTTACGGGATGAAACCTTACGCCGGAGAGTTCAAGTGCTGCTTGAACCATTCCGCAGCCAGCCGGGCCACCTCTTCGAGCGCGCCGGGTTCCTCGAATAAGTGAGTGGCGCCTTCGACGATCTCGAGCTTCCGGGGGGTGCGCATCCTGTCGTACGCCTGTCGATTCAGCTCGAGCACTTGCGTGTCGCGCCCTCCCACAATCAGCAGCGTCGCGGCCTGGACGTTTTCTAATGCGCCTGCGGCCAGATCCGGCCGCCCGCCTCGTGAAACCACTGCGCGCACTTCCCGGGCGCGTTCCGCGGCCGCGATGAGCGCTGCTGCCGCGCCGGTGCTCGCCCCAAAGTATCCGATTGGCAAGGACTGTATCTCTTTTTGCTGCTTTGCCCAGTCCGTAGCGGCAATCAGTCTCGTCGCAAGCAATGGAATGTCGAATCGGAGGTGCGCCGTATATGCGTCTACGCGCTCTTCCGATTCCGTCAGCAGATCGAGCAGGAGCGTCGCCATGCCCGATTCGCGGAGGCGTCCCGCTACGTGGCGGTTCCGGGGGCTGAAACGCCCACTCCCGCTGCCGTGCGCGAAGATCACCAGACCGGTCGCATCGGAAGGTGTAGCAAGATCGGCTTGAAGGACCGCCTCCCCCGCCTCGATCCGCACTAGCCGTTCGATGGTGGATTCAACTGTTCTCATGGTACATTCGCAGGCTCTACTGCCCTCCGGAGGAGTTCGCGAACCTCTTCGTCCGTGGTTTGGCTGAAATCGTCGTACCAGGCGCCGACGGAATAGAAGGGTTCAGGCGTGTTCGCGCAGATCACCGCGTCGGCGTACTTGCGCAGGTCTTCGCAGGAATCGACGGCGCCCACCGGGACTGCGACCGTGATCTGTTCCGGGCCGAGTGCGCGCAGAGCCGAGACGGCGGCGTGCATCGAGGCGCCTGTGGCAAGGCCGTCATCGACGAGAATTACGTCACGGCCCTGGATGACTGGCGCTGGCCGGTTGTCGCGGTACAACCGCTCGCGCCGCTCGAGTTCCTGCTGTTCGCGCGAGGCAGCGGCGTCAATTGCTTCTGGCGAAATCCCCAGGGCGCGCACCACGTTCTCATTCAGCACGCGGACGCCGCCGCTGGCAATCGCTCCCATCGCCAGTTCCTCCTGGCCGGGTACGCCTAATTTTCGAACGACAAAAACGTCGAGCGGAGCGTGGAGCTGTTGCGCGACTTCAAATGCGACGGGAACGCCGCCGCGAGGGAGCCCCAGGACAAGAACGTTCTCGCGGTTCGCGTGATCCTTCAGGTACGTCGCCAGAATTCTCCCGGCCTGCCGCCGATCGCGATACAGCATCGCGACCTCCTCTCACGCAGTGCCGCGCCTCGAAAGGGCGCCGCAAGGGCCTCTTTACAGGCCCCAGACTGTAGATGCTTTGCGGAGTTGGAATGAAGACAAGCTTTGGCGAAGCCTAGAGGACCGGGCCGATCCGCCATGGTACGAACTCCTTGTGGCCCAGGCGTTCGCTGCATGTCTTCTCACCCGATGCCACCCGGAGGAGAAAATCAAAAATTTCCCGCCCGATCTGTTCCACCGTAGCCTCTCCATCGGCGATTCGGCCGGCGTTGATGTCCATGTTGTCCCGCATACGCCTGTAGGTGTTGCTGTTGGTGGCGACTTTAATGACGGGAACCGTGGGAAAACCGATGGCGCTGCCGCGCCCCGTGGTGAAGACAATCACATTGACGCCTCCTGCCGCGAGCCCCGTTAGCGAAACCGGATCATAGCCGGGCGTGTTCATGAAGTTGAAGCCTGGGGTTGTGATCCGTTCCGCGTAGTCGAGGGCATCGGTCATCGGAGACGTCCCGGCCTTGGCAGCCGCGCCGAGTGACTTCTCCAGGATGTTTGTAAGGCCGCCTTCTTTGTTCCCTGGCGAGGGGTTGTCGTCGAAGCTCCCGCCGAAGCGGCTCAGGTACGCCTTGTACCCAGTGATGAAACTGAGGAACTTCTCCGCTACCTGCCGGTTCCGCGCGCGCTGGACGAGCAGATGCTCAGCTCCAAAGCATTCAGGGGTTTCTGCAAGGACCGCGGAGGCGCCGAGAGCGGCAAGCATGTCGGAGCAGACGCCGAGAGCGGGGTTCGCGGTGATGCCGGAGAAGGAGTCGGAGCCGCCGCAATTGAGGCCGAGGCAGATTTTCGAAGCAGGTGTCTCGACGCGCTTCTCTGCCGACGCCCGCTCCAGCATTCTGGAGATTTCGCGCCTCGCCGCCTCAACCGTCGCGCGCGTGCCCCCGCTCTGCTGGACCGTCATTCCTACCAGCCGGTCCGTCCGCGGAGCACCCTTGCCAAGGTAGTGATCGATCTGGTTCACCTCGCAGCCCAGCCCTAAAATGACAGCGGCGGCGACGTTCGGATGATTCAAAACGCCTGAAAGCGTCCGCTGGAGCTGGGCAGTATCCGGACCAATGGTGTGTCCGCATCCCTCGCCGTGGGGGAAGGCGACGACGCCGTCGACGTTCGGCGGCAGTTCTTCCGCGCAATAACTGTTGGCGATCAATTCGGCCGTGTGCGCGGCGCAGTTGCTTGCGGCAACGACCGCGATGTAGTTGCGTGTGCCGACACGGCCGTCTTCACGCGGGTAGCCGAGAAATGTCGGCATGTCGCGCGGTGGCTCGGGGAAGGGAATTTCCTTATCCGGAAGAATGTACTCGGGAGGCGCGTCTTCAAACGCGACGTTGTGCGTGTGGACATGCCGGCCGGCATCAATCCGTTGACGCGCCCTGCCAATGGCTTGGCCGTAACGATAGACGCGCTCTCCGGCCTCGATCGGTTTGAAGGCAACCTTGTGTCCGGCAGGCACGGGCTCGAGGACGGTGAGGGATACACCGTCGACTTTGAGCGGCTGATTCGGCTGAAGCGGCACGCGCGCCACGGCGACATTGTCGCTTGGATGCAAGTGAATCGCGGAGTTCTCCGCGGTGGGTAATTTAGAAATGTCAACTAAACTCATCGCAGCAGTGCTGTCTCCGTGATTCGCTCGCCGTAGTGGACCATCAGCTTCTTACCGTGCGGGTGGACCCAGATGCCGTCGAGGGGAGGTATGTCGGCGGGTCCATCTACGATCATTGTCTTGCCTGGCGCCAACCCCTTGAGCAGTTTGCCGATATGAATGTGGGTGTGGCATTGGGTCCGGGCGGTATCGGCATTATAAGCCAGACCCCATTCGTCACCCCACAGTTCCTGCGCTTTCCGAATTGCCGCCGTCCAGAGCGCCGTCCGTTGCTTTGGAGTCAGGTCGCGCAGGTGGTGGCCGCCCGGGCCATGCACTCTTGGCAAAGCCAGCCACCGGTTCGGCTTCCGAGGATTGATGTCCTTTAGGAAAAAGACCTCAATGTCCTCCGGATGCTTCTCCGCTTCCATGCACAGGCTGCACTCTCGGAGCTGCATCGTCTCTATCTGAGCCGGGTTGCATGCGCAGTGGGAGATATCCGCATTCGCCGCATGGCACAGCAGAAACCCGGCGCATAGAACCATCGCACGCATTGCGAACATTATACTTGGAACGTGTCCTCCGGAATCCGGTTTTGGCCGGCCGCTATCGTCGTCGCTTACCTGCTTTTTTTCTTCGGTCTTGGGGACGTCGGCGTCCTCGGTCCCGATGAGCCGAGGTATGCCTCGATCGGCCGCGAAATGGCGGTGTCCGGAGACTGGATCACGCCTCGCCTATGGGGAGAGGAATGGTTTGAGAAGCCCGCGCTCCTCTATTGGATGGTTGCCGCGGCGCAACTGGCCGGCCTCGGAGACGATCTAGCTCCGCGAGTGCCGGTGGCCCTTTCGAGCGTCGCCTTTCTGCTCTTCTTCTTGCTTTGGCTCCGGCGGCAGTTTGACCCCACCGTTGCCTTCACTGCCGCCGCGATTCTTTCGACGTCGGCAGGCTGGCTCGCCTACAGTCAGGTGGGTGTAACGGACCTTCCCCTCGCTGTCACGTTTTCGACTGCAATGCTGTTGTGCCTGCCGTGGCTGCAATGCGGCGATAAGCGTTTGCTGCCGCTGGCGGGCTTTTTCTTTGGCTTGGCGATCCTCGCCAAAGGATTGGTTCCTTTGGTGCTGGCGGCTCCGCTGCTGTGGTTCGGCCGCAAGCGCTGGCGGGACTTCCCGCGGATTGGCATGACGGCCTTCTCTGTTGCGCTGCCCTGGTACGGCCTAATGATTCTGCACCACGGTCGCGGTTTTGTGGATGAATTCTTTGTACGGCATCATTTCGGAAGGTTTGCGACCGAAGAGCTACTCCACCAGCGGCCATGGTGGTTCTACCTGCCGGTCCTCGCCGGCGGACTCTTCCCTTGGACGCCGCTGCTCGCTACGATTCGCCCCTTCCGCGATATCCGCCTCCGATTCCTGCTGGCCGTCGCCGCCTTTGGCTTCGCCTTCTTTTCCGCGTCCACGAACAAGCTTCCGGGTTATCTCTTGCCACTGCTGCCTGCGATCGCCGTGCTGATCGGCGTCGGGCTGCAACACGGCAAGCAGGCGCGGACGCTGCTTTCCGTCGTTGCCGTCCTGCTGGTGGTGCTGCCCGTCATTGCGGACGTCCTGCCACGAGCTTTGCAATCCGGGCTGATGCGAGCGGGGACGGATTGGAGCGCCGTCCTGCCCGCGCTTCCGATTGCCGGCGTGGCACTGCTTGTCCGCCGGCTCGATACGAAGCCTGCCGTGGCCCTTCTGGCGATCCTGGCCACCATCGGCGTGGTTTACCTCAAGGTCCGTGCCTACCCTGCGATGGAGGCACTGGTTTCAGCCAGATCGCTTTGGCGCGAAGTATCCGGACGCGCCTCCGAAACCTGCGTCGATTCCGTCCACCGCAATTGGCGCTACGGGCTCAACTACTATTCCGTGCAGCCGCTGCCTGATTGCAAGGAGGCCAGTCGCCCAATCCGGATCCGCCAGGCAGGAGCCGGTCCGCCGCAGGTTGAGACCGGTCCTTCTTAAAACGCCGGGCTCGCTTGGATAGCCGGGATGCGTTTACGAATACTCGGACTTGCTAGTCGGCGTGCAATACTGTATTCTCTATAGAGATTAGGGAGAATGCCATGAGTGAAGGTGCTGCGATAGATCTGGAAGCCGTCGAGCTCGAGTACGACCGCATTGTTCGCGAGGACATCGAGTTCTTCCGCCAGCAAGCCGAGGAGTATTTGGCGGGCAGGCTGACCGATGACCAGTTTCGGGCGACGCGGTTGAGGCGCGGAATCTACGGACAGCGTCAGAGCGGCGTGCACATGGTGCGAACCAAGGTGCCCGGCGGCGCGGTAACGTCCGATCAGATGCGGCAGCTTGCGCGGATCGCTGACGAGTTCGGCGGCGGTCGCGGCCATCTGACGACCAGGCAGAACGTCCAGTATCACTTTGTTCCCCTGCGGCGCGTTCCGGATCTGCTACACCTTCTCGCGGATGTTCGTCTCACGACCCGGGAGGCTTGTTACAACACCGTTCGCAACATCACGGCCTGTCCGCACGCTGGCATCAGCCCTGACGAGCCGTTCGACGTGCGCCCCTATGCCCGGAAGCTCGCTTTCGCATTCCTGCATAAGGAGCTTACGGACAATCTCCCGCGCAAGTTCAAGATCTCCCTCTCCGGCTGCAAGGACGATTGCATGGAGACCTCCATTAACGATGTCGGTTTGCGGGCGATGATTCGAGACGGGCGCCGGGGGTTCCGAATGGTGATCGCCGGCGGACTCGGACCGCTTCCTACCGAGGCCCGCGTTCTCGAGGAGTTTCTCCCCGAGGAGGAGCTGATCGGGAAGGTCGAAGCGGTCATCCGGGTCTTCAACAAGTATGGGAATCGTCAAAACAAGAACAAGGCGCGCTTGAAGTTTGTGCTTCGGGAGCGCGGCTTCGACTGGCTGAAGGAAGCGATCGAGAAGGAGTACCGGATCATTCGGGAGGAAGGCGGCATTCCGTGGCCCGAGGAAGTTCCGGAAGGCTTTGGCGGCTTCCAGTCACGCCCGAGGCCTCTTGGCGATGGCTCCTCTCTGCCTGTCCTCAACACGGTCGATGCCGAGTTCGACCGCTGGCTCGAAACCAATGTCACCGAGCAGAAACAGGCTGGGTATGCCGCGGTCACGGTAAAGGTTCCGCAGGGGAACCTGACCTCCGCGCAGATGCGCGGGCTTGCTTTCATTACGGACGCGGCCGGGGACGGTCTGCTGCGATTTACAGTTGAGCAGAACGTCGTGATCGGATGGGTGCCGATTACACAGCTGAAGCGAGTCTACAGCGCCCTGAAGCAAATCGACCTGGCAGATCCGGGACCGGGCGCCATCGATGATGTCGTCACGTGCCCTGGCGCCTGGACCTGCAATCTGGCCCTCACCAAAACGATGAATCTCGGGGCGGCACTGGCTGATACCGTGCGCAACCACCCGAGCCCGCTTGTCCGCCGTTTGAAGATCCGGGCGAGCGGCTGCCCGAATGCCTGCGGGCAGCACTGGACCGGTGACATTGGGTTCTACGGAAACGCGCGCAAGATCGAAGGGCGCGAAGTCCCGTACTACCAGATGCTGCTCGGCGGCGGGTACGATTCGGAGGGAATCATGCGATTCGGCCTGGCCGTCCAGAGCATACCCGCGCGCCTGGCGCCAGTTGCCCTCAAGCGCGTCTTGGATCACTATATTGCCAATACGATCGAGGGTGAGTCCTTCCGCGATTACGTGCTCCGCTTCAAGGTTGAGTTCTTCCGGTCGATGCTGAGCGATCTGGCGAAGCCGGCAGAGCTCGCGCCCGAAATGTACATGGACTGGGGCGATGACGTTCCGTTCTCGCTGCAGCTCGGGCGCGGCGAGTGCGCTGCCTAAAAGTATGAGACGGGCCCCAGCGAGGGCCCGTCCCGATCTGTTTAGGATTGCTAGCTGCGCTTGGAAGAGCGGGCGTTTTGAGAGCGGTTCATTTCAAAGACTGCACCTTGAGAGAAGGCGCCGGCGGGTAATGCAATCGAGCTGTCCACCATTTCGGCCATTGCGTGCGTCGGGATTCCTTCTGCCTCCTTCATGAAGCACATCGACTCGGTTTGAGGATCGAAGTCCACGCGAATCAGATCTCCGCACCGCACCTGGTCGGTCGCGATCAGGTTGGACATTGGCTGCACCAGCAAGCGCTCAATCGCTCGTTTTAGATGGCGGGCGCCATACCGCTGGTCGGTTCCCTCACGAAGCAAATAGCTCTTTGCCGCTTCCGTAGCCGTGAATACAAAGGACCGTTCCGGCGAAGACGTAAAAATCCTCTGCTGCACCATGTTCAACTCGATGTCGAGTATTTTTTTCAGTTCACTATCGCCGAGTGGCTTGAAAACAACGATCTTGTCGAGCCTGTTCATAAACTCGGGGGTGAACTTCCGGCGCGCCGCTTCGATACCGCTGCGAGTGATCTTATTCGTCATTTTCTCGTCGAGAACAGCGGCGACTGCTGCGGAACGAGGTTGCTGGCACGCGTCGAACCCCAGCTTGGGTGTCATCAGGGAACTCATTTCGGTCGCGCCCAAATTACTCGTCATAAAGATCAGGGCGCGGGAGAAATCTACTTTGCGGTTATCGCCCAGCGTAAGCGTCGCCTTATCAAGAATACCGAGCAGCAGGTTCCAGAGAGCATCGCTTGCCTTTTCAATCTCGTCGAAGAGGATAAAGCTCAGTTTCACCTTCTCGGTGTGATATTGGTTGACCACTTCCTGGCTCAGCAGCGGATGCGTCTCCCGGTGTCCCAGATAGCCAGGGGGAGACCCGATAAGTTTTGCGATTTCGTGGCTATGCTGGAACTCTGCGCAATCGAGTTTGATGACGGCGCGCGAAGTACCCACCAGGCTTTCTGCAGCAGCTTCGACGATGCGGGTTTTACCGGATCCAGTGGGCCCCAGGAATAAAAAATTTCCAACTGGCCGGCCCGGGGCAGACATTCCAGTCAGATGCATCTGGTAGATATTTACAATCTGCTGGATTGCCTCGTCCTGCCCAACAATGAGTTTGCGAAGGTTGGACTCTAACGCCTCGGCTTCGCGGCCCGTCTTGGTCGGATCCAATGGTTGGTTCAGCCTGACCATATGCTTGACTTCCCCTTTCAATCGCGGCCTCTCTCTTCGTCTGGCTGCAATCCGTGTGCCATCCCGCCGGGGCGTCATCCTGATCACCTCCTACTTGCTCATTGGTCACTTCTTGGGTTTTGAAGGACGGATCTCAACGCTACTGATGAGAGTGCGTTCCGGCATCGAAAGCACCATGAGAACAACATCGGCAATGTCCTCCGGGGCTATTTTCCAGTCAGCCGCGCCTCCGCTGCCAAAGTTCGTAGCAACGCTTCCCGGCATGATGGTGGAAACACGGATATTGTCGTAGCGCACATCCAGCATCATTGCTTCGGAGAAACCGTTTAGGGCGAATTTGGAAGCGTTGTAGGCAGTCCCGCCGCTGAACGCGTTTTTCCCAGCCAGGCTGCTGATGTTGATGATAAAGCCGCCTCCGCGATTCCGAAATCTCGGTATTGCTTCCCGGCTACAAAAGTAAACGCCGTTCAGATTCGTATCGATAACCTGTTTCCATTGCTCCGGCGTAAGCTCCGCGATATTTGCGAACACGCCTACACCGGCGTTGTTAATCAAAATATCTAAGTGATCGAGGCTGGCGTCGACAAACTGAAAGAATTCCGAAACCTGCTCCCGGCTCGTAACATCGGCGGACCGGCCCACGACTTTATTGCCCTGGCTGGCAAAAGGAGCAAGTTCTTTCACAGCGCGATCGACGTCGGCCGCAGAACGGCCGCAAATGGCGACCGATGCGCCAGCCTGGAGCAGAGCTTCTGCGATCGCGAACCCGATTCCTCGCGTACCTCCGGTGACGACTGCATTCTTGTGGAGCAGAGAGACGTTCATACTTTCATTGTCGGCGGATTTCGGAAAATCCGGCGGCGCCATCGGTGCCGACTCCGCTAAGTCTTTCCCCCGCCACGGTATACTGAAACGTTGAAAGCACTTGATGCATGAAATGAGCGTTTTCTGGCTGCGAGTCGCGGCGGCGCTGTACGCAGTCGGTCTCCTGCATGCGATCCTCACGGTTCTCAGCAGGCGGATACAAATCTTCCGGGCGGCCCTGGCGGCGTTTGTCGTCGGGGTGGTGCTGCACTTTGTCTCTCTGGTCGAGCTGACCTACGGCCTCGGTCACCTGCCCGTAAATAACTTTTTTGAGTCGATTTCCCTTTGCGGGTTCCTCATCGCCGCGCTTTTTCTGTTCATCTACTGGCGCTATGAGTTCACGGGCCTCGGCGTGTTTCTGTTCCCGCTGGTGTTTCTGATGACCCTTGTAGGGAGCATGTCGATGCCGGTTGCTCCCTGGAGCAGCTCGCAGCTGCGCGATGCCTGGCTACTGTTACATGTGCTCCTTGTGCTGTCCGGGTACGCAGCGCTCCTGTTCACCGCCGTTGCCTCAGTCTTTTACCTGATCCAGGAGAAGCACCTGAAGAGCAAGCGTCCAAGGGCTGTTCTTTTTGACCGTCTCCCTCCGCTTGCGACGTTGGATAACATGGTCACGGCGTCGATGAATCTGGGTTTTGTGCTCATTACGTTGTCAGTCATCGCGGGGATCACATGGGCCTTTGTTGAATCGGGTACGCGCTGGATCGGCGAGGCGAAGATTACCATTTCTCTGTTAACCTGGGGCTCATACCTGGTGATGGTCTTCCTCCGGATGAGTACCGGATTGCGCGGCCGCAAGGCCGCTCTTATGGTCGTCACGGTTTTGGGTTGTCTGGCTTTGACGTGGGCGACTCACCTCGGACTTCGTTCCTTGTTGACAAGATGAAGCTGTTGCTGGCGGGCGTGAATCACAAGAGTGCACCGGTCGAAGTGCGCGAGCGCCTCGCTTTCCCTGAAGCAGCCCTGTCGGACGCACTGGAAAGGCTCAAACGGTATGCTGGCTTCCTGGAAGGTTTGATCCTGTCCACTTGCAACCGGGTGGAGATCGTCGTCGCCTCGGAGGAAAGCTCCGATCCCCGGTCCCTCGTTCACTGGTTTTTGAAAGAAGCACGGCAGGTGGAGCCCGAGTTCGTCAAGCCCTACCTGTATTGCTACGAGGACCGGGAGGCGATCCGCCACCTCTTTCGTGTGGCGGCCAGCCTGGATTCTATGGTAGTTGGCGAGCCCCAGATTCTGGGTCAGCTCAAGGAGGCGTACGCCGCCGCCAAGGAGTGCGGGGCGTTGAGCGGGTTTCTGGAGGCTGTCCTGACCCGCGCATTTAGCGTGGCGAAGCGTGTCCGGACGGAGACCGAGATTGGAAAGAGCGCCGTTTCGGTCAGCTTTGCTGCCGTTGAGCTTGCGCGTGAAATCTTCGGCTCGCTGTCATCGAAGCGAGTCATGATTGTGGGCGCGGGCAAGATGTCAGAGCTGGCTGCCCGCCACCTGCGGCGTTCCGGCTGCTGCCAGATCCTCGTGACAAACCGCACTCCGGAACGAGCCCTTGAGATGGCGAAGCTGTTCGACGGGAAGGTCGTACCCTACGATCGTTTCCTGGATTCGCTGCCCGAGGTCGATATTGTCATCACCTCCACCGGCGCGCCGCACTATATCCTCACGCGGGATCAGGTTCGAAAGGTCATCGAGGCAAGGCGCAACAGGCCCGTTTTCCTCATCGATATTGCCGTTCCGCGGAACATTGATCCGGAAGTGAACCGGCTGGACAACGTGTTCCTTTATGACATCGACGACCTGCAGGAAGTGGTCGCCGCGAATCTGCGAGGGCGCCTGAAGGAAGCGGAGCAGGCAGAGGAGATCATTGACGAGGAAGTGGAGCGGCTGATGCATCGCCTGAGGGCGCGGCACGTTGTGCCAACGATCGTCAGCCTTCAGGAGCAGCTCGAGCAGATCCGGCTGGCAGAACTTGAGCGGGTCCGCAGCAAGCTCGGGCCGCTGACTCCTCAACAGGAAGAGGCTCTGACGGCATTAACCCGAGGCATCATTAACAAGATCGCCCACGGCCCGATTGCGGAACTGCGCCGCCACGCAGGCGATCCCGACGGATTGCACGTTATCGACGTAATCCGCAAGGTATTTCGCCTGGGCGAGAACTAGGGCTCGGCCTCGGGGCAGGTGAGGGGAGTCAGAATGCTTGTAATTGGATCGCGAGGCTCGGCGCTGGCGCTATGGCAGGCGCGGTGGGTCAAGGACCGGCTCGAGGCGCTGGGCGAAAGCTGTCGCATAGAGATCATTCGCACCACGGGCGACAAAATTCAGGATGTTCCGCTGGCCAAAGTGGGAGCGAAGGGTCTGTTCACCAAAGAGATTGAAGAGGCCCTTCTTGCGGGCACGATCGACGTCGCCGTGCACAGCCTGAAGGATCTTCCGACTGAGCTCCCCAAAGGGCTTACGCTTGCCGCCGTGCCGGAACGGGAGGACCCGCGGGACGCCATTCTCGGCCGCAGCCTTTCGGAACTGCCACCAGGAGCGCGTGTTGGCACGAGTTCCCTCCGGCGTGCAGCGCAGCTTCGGGCGATTCGCCCGGATCTGGATATTGAAACCATTCGGGGTAACGTGGACACCCGAGTCCGGAAGCTGGATGAAGGACGGTACGACGCGGTCGTGCTGGCAAGCGCGGGATTACGCCGGCTCGGTCTGGCGGACCGTATCGTGCAGTGGTTCGACCCTGCGGAAATGTGCCCGGCTGTCGGTCAGGGAGCCCTGGCAGTGGAAACGCGCGGCGATGGCGGTCCCGCTCATCAGGCTTGCGCTCGTCTGGACCATGCCGAGACACGGGCCGCGATTACGGCTGAGCGTGCCGTACTCGGGACCCTTGGTGGGGGCTGTCAGGTGCCTATCGGCGCTTACGCCGCCGTTCAAGGCGGGCGGCTGCACCTGCGAGGCATCGTTATCTCTCCGGACGCCGCGAGGATGGTGAAGCGGGAGGCCGAGGGATCGGCAGAAGACGCCGCCGCGATCGGACGGGCATTGGCGGAGGATTTGCTGTCGGGAGGCGGCCGGGAGATCCTGAACGCAGCGGACGGAACAGCGGTGAGCGAACCGGGCTTATGAGTAAGGTGTATCTGGTCGGCGCCGGGCCAGGGGATCCGGAGCTGCTTACTCTCAAGGGCCGGAGAGTTCTTCAACTCGCGGATGCCGTTCTGTTCGACCATCTCGCGAATCCCGCGCTCCTCCGCTTTGCCCGCGAGCGGGCGGAACGAATCTACGTCGGCAAGAAGCGGTCCTGCCACACCGTATCGCAGCAGGAAATCATCGAAATGATGATCGACCGCGCGAAACGTGGTTTCACGGTCGTGCGGCTGAAGGGAGGAGACCCGTTTATCTTCGGGCGGGGCGGGGAAGAGGCGGAAGCCCTGGCCGCCGCG
>CALGAR010000080.1 GCA_937959285.1 uncultured Bryobacterales bacterium | reverse complement strand
CTCCCACGTTCGGACCTGCGTGTACCCGTGCCTCGGCATCTCAACCCGAACCAGGCGGTCGAATACATCATACGTGTAGTGCGTCAGGTAGTCGGCGCCGCTGTCGTCGCGCTCGTGCACCTGAATCAGGTTCCCGTACGCGTCCAAAGTATACCTCTTCCATTTCCCCGCCGGATCCGTCACCTTGACGGTGTTCCCGGCGTACTCATACACCGTGGCGCTTCCATCAGGCAAGGTAACCCGTGTCGTTCGCCCCCGTGCGTCATATTGATATGTCGTCCACACGGGTGTCTGGCCCGGAGCATAAGGCCTGGACACGCGCGACACCTTGCCCAGCGGGGAGCATGCACATGGGCCGTATTCGGTATCCTGAATTGATTTTGTCCCTGACGCGTCGCCGCGCTCCACCCGAATCGTCCGCCCAAAGCCGTCGAACCAAGTCTTGACCCACCGACCGTTTGTAGTCGCCTTCACCCAACCTGGCGAGTTCGAATACTCGTAGGTGGTCACGGCTCCGTGCTTTGACGTGGTTTGCGACGGGCGAGCATTTCCGTCGTAGACAATCGACGTTATCGCGCCGTTGGGCTCGCTGACACTTGTGCGCCCTAAGAACTGAGCGTATGACATGCTGGTTGTCAGTGCTGTGGCGGAATTCGGCGTGATGGAACTGATCACGGCATAATTCCGCTGCGCATCCTGGCAAAGCGTGGTGGAATGCCCGTGACCGTCATTGATGCCCCAGATAATCCCGGTCTGGTAATAGCGGATATTCGTTACGCTAGAAGGAGTTACCCTTTTCGTCACGTTGCCGGCAGGGCCAAGCGGAGCCACCCAGTTCCGCAACGAGCCCGTAGGACATCCTGGTTCGTTCCCCGTAAATCCTTCCGGAGTTCCGTCGTACGTGTTCGTTACGAGCGTGATCGTCTGGCCGCCAGCCGGGGTCACAGTTGCCGTGGACAGCAGATTCCACTTCTCCTGATTTGTGTACGCGGCACTTGTCACATACGTGTTGTTGTACGTCCGGTCCAGAGCGGGACTGCTATTCGGGTCGTACGGCCGGATCTTATACTTCTTCACTTCGATGACATTCCCTCGGGCATCCAAGGTCTGTTCCACCCGAATCTGCTGGTTGGCGCCCTGTGGATCGAGGAAGGTGTCCACGCGCCATGTAAAGGGATTTCCCAGCGCGTCTTGGGTCCATGCGAAATCCTGCCGGAGCAAGGTGTTGGCATTCGGGTAGGTCCGCTGCTCATGTGCAATCGGCAGGCCAATGTTGATACCGGGTATCGTACCAAACCAATAAACCTTCTGGGCAAGAGCCCCATAATCGTGAACGTCAGCCCAGAAGTGAGTGGTTCGATTCACATCGGCTGGATCGCGGCCGATCGCGTATGTCTGCTCGGTAGTTCCGTCCTTTGAGAGATATCTATAGCTCACCTCCCGAAAGATGCGCGAGCCGGTATATGTGTAATCCGAGTAATACCAGCGAATATATCCACCGTACGGCTGGCTTGCTCGTACCAGCTCACCCGTGGTCGTGGATGGCGACGGTTGGATATACCAGAACATTTGAGTAAGGCCTGCGCTGTTTGTGATCGAATAAAGCAGGTTTGTCGCGCCATAGCTTACACCGGAAAACGGCGACACCAGCCCCACGTTTGCCTGCATGTTGAACGTATAGGATTCACTGGTACCGATGAGGTTGGATATAGACATCAGCCTCTTGGGAAGGAATCCGTACGAGAGCATATACGTCACGTACCGCCCACTTGGCTGTTGCACGGCGCGTACATCTTCAATCTCAACCACACGTGCACTGGAGTTCTGATACGTGGCTCCCTGCCCTGTATCGTATCGGGCGAAGATCTGGTTTCCATTCGGATCTCGAAACTCCGTAGGGTAGCGCGTGCCAGCATCCTGTTCCAGCCCCCCTGAAATCGCTCCCATCACCCAGAAGCTGCCATCCCGGAAGTAGAGCCGATTCGTTGCGGGGTCGTAAGCAACATAAATTCCTTCTTTGGAACGCCAGCGTCCATTGTCGTTGATGTCAAGCCGATACTCCGCACCTGTAGAATCGGTGTATAGGTAGTGGTCAATCGTCCAGAAGTCGCGCCAGCAAGGGGTAATGGAACCAGCCATCAGCCGCCAACCATACCCGTAGCCCACATCCATGCCGAGGTTCCAGCTCCCGCTGGGATCGCTTCGCCAGTTCTGAGAGTTGTAGCTGAGGGAAAAGGTGACGTCGTGCCCGTTTCGGCCTTTCGCCGTCAACAGGGGTATCGTGTAATTCAGGTTTCCCGACCGCAAATCGATCTGTTCCCCTGCCGTACCCCAGTAAACGCTCAGAGGCCGCACGCCCACCTGCCGGGCGTCAATAGCGTCAGCGGGCGGGGTAGTTACAGTAAAGCTTGTGGCAGGAGAATAACCATTGGCGTGGTAGTCGTAAACCCAAACAGCGTATGTGTAGGTTGTATTTGGCTGAACGGTTGGATCCGTAAATACAGGCTGCGTTACTTCGCCAATGAAGACGCCATCGCGAGTGAACCGGTACAGCCATACACCGATGCCATTTGGATCGTCCTGAGCCGCCGGCATCGACAGCTCCAGACGGTTGGGCGTCACATACGTGCGGATGGACGATGCGTTCACGGCTGGAGGCGCGACCCGATCGATAAGACCAATACTCAAATCTCGAACACTTGCCGAGCTATTCCTCGCCCCAACGCCTGGCGCGCCTGACGGCAGGGAGGAATCGATGATACCTGTAACATAGCGATCATTGACGAACACCCGCAGCAAAGTGTCCCGCATCACACTTCGCAGCGTCACAGGTCCCTCAAGGCTGCTGGATGCCTGAGCCAACAGTGTGAGAACTCCGCCAACCCGCTTGTAGATAGAAACGGAGTTTGCACAAAAGCAAACTTGGTAAAAGGAACCAGTTGCGGTGGTCCCATCATAGTAAGCGTCGGCCGAAGCGCGGAGGTAATGGTCGTGGCAGGCCGCCCCCTGTGAAACTGTCTTAACCTCGTAGTCACTTGTACCATCACTCGGCATCAGGGACGTTCCGATCAGCGACGCCGGACCAGACATTCCCGCCGAGGTATATGTTGGCGTACCATTGGGTGTCATCCCAACGGCAGGGTAGGTGAGCTCCCTGTACGCATAATAGGTATAACTGGCGGAAAGAGGTGCCGCGAGCACACTCAGCAACACGAACAGTTTTCTGATTGGACGCTCGCTCCAAAGTCGCTGAGATTGAACTGGCGGCGATAACGCCGGAATTCCCGCTCTATGTCTTCTCGCTTTGCCCGGCCTTTCTCAAACTTCTTAATCGTTGGATCTGCGATCAGCTCCGCAAACGCAGCTCGATCCGTGGCCACAAATTCGACTAGAGCGTATTGTCCGTCATCGCTGACGATGTAGGAGAAGGCCAGGATTTTGGCTTGTCTCCGATCAAGTTGCTTAAGTTGCGCTTCGTTAGCGGGCGTATGTAGAGGCCGCCTCGGATCCTGCGGCGTACCAGCGCCAATCATCGGAACGATGGCAACAAGGCGCTCATAACGATTTCGCGGATTCACTGCTTGCTGAGCAGGGAGAGTAAGGACGAAGAGCAAGAGCGGAATTAGCGTTCGTGTGAGTCTCATCGTGATCAGCCCGAACGCTATTAAAGTCCAAATGTTAAGAACTGTCAACAGAAATGTTACTTATTGTTCAACAAATTGTTTGTTATTTTAATTACAAATAATAGATAACTCACCATCCTTTCTCCGTCCCTTCCAGTAAATCCATCAATGAACTCGACCTGAGCGCCCCTCAGCCAAGCGAGCAGCCGCGGGGTAGCATAGAGACGATGAGTCAGACTGACACTGCCGCCTGGATGCAGGAGGACTGGAATGCGCGCGCCCGCGAGGACGCGCATTATTACGTCGCTTTCGGAAGGCGCAAGCAGAGCGAGGATGAGTTCTTCGCCACCGCCGCCGACGTCGTCCGACTGCTACGAGCAGAGCTCAAGCGGCTCCCGCGCGGGAATCCGCGGGCGCGCCGGGCGATTGAGATTGGCTGCGGTCCGGGACGCCTGCTGAAGCCCATGAGCGAGTGCTTCGGCGAGATCCACGGGGTCGACATCTCCGATGAGATGATCCGGCTCGCGCAGCGGAACCTTCGCGATGTACCGCATGCCCACGCGCACCATGCGCCTCATTCCGACTTGCGGGCCTTTGCGGACGACTCCTTCGATTTCGCCTACTCCTACGCGGTCTTTCAGCACATTCCCAGCCGCGAGATCGTGTGGAACTATCTGCGGGAAGCACGTCGCGTGCTGAAGGTGGGCGGCATTCTGCGGTGCCAGATCAACGGCCTTCCTGAGACGGCAGCCCGATACGATACGTGGTCTGGCGTCCGCATCCAGGGTGAGGAAGTCGCCGCCTTCGCCCGCCAGCATCATCTTCAATTACTGGCGCTCGAGGGCGTTGGGACCCAATACATGTGGGTTACCCTCTGCAAGAAACCCGAGGGATGGCAACCCTCCGCGGACGCTCCGGAAGTCCATATCCGGCGAATCACCAACGCCTCCAGCGGAGAGCCCGTAATCCCGCCCCGCGGGCGGTTTGCCTTCCTTAGTATTTGGGTGGACCGCTTGCTGGCCGACGCGGACCTCAATCACCTCGGCGTCGAGATCGGAGGCAAGGCCGGAATTGTAAACTACATCGGTCCAGCCGAAGCGGACGGCCTCCAGCAGGTAAACTGTCAGCTTCCCGCCGGACTCGGAACCGGCCTCCAGCCGGTACGGCTTTACTGGCAGGGAAGGCCGATCTCACCGGAGCGGCATATCCGCGTCCTGCCGCCTCCCCCGCAGGTGCCCCGGATCGTCTCTGTTTCCGACGGCATCGACCTCATGGCCGGCACCCTGTTCCATAGCGGCGTGGTCAAGGTGACCATCGAGGAGACAAGCCAACCCGAATCTTTTCAGGCGCTTATCGGCGGACGTCCGGTCGAGATCGAGGATATTTTTTGCACCGACCCGGTCCCGCCTCGCTATGAAATTAACTTCCGCCTGCCGAACGGGCTCCCGCCGGGCCCACAAGTCCTTGAAATGAGCCTCGGACGGCGGCACTTTGCCCCTCTCCAGGTCGAAATTCAAACGCCTCCGAATTCCGCATTGTAGCGCCTTCGTAACTGCGTGATACTGTGTATAGATATAGTTCTTGACGAACCCCAATATATTGGGGCAGACTCACTAGGGTTGCCTTTACAATAAAACCTCCGAAGGGAAATCAAATGGGACAGTTAAGCGTTGACCTCACCTCTCGAGCTGCGGAACTGAAGCGAAGCCTGCCGAAAAAGGATCGCACAGGCGTGACCTTTCCCCGATACTTCACCGCGAAGTTGGAGGCCGGAAAGACACCTTATGACGAAGTTCAGTGGGAACTCCGGACTGCCACAATCGGGAACGATAAGGGCGCCATTATTTTTGAGCAGCGGGATGTGGAGGTCCCCGCGGACTGGTCACAAACGGCCACCAATATTGTCGCCAGCAAGTATTTCCACGGAAAGGTAGGCTCGCCGGAACGGGAGCGCAGCGTCGCCCAGCTGGTCCACCGCGTCGTTGACACGATTACGGACTGGGGCATTGAAGGCCGGTATTTCAAAACGAAGGAAGACGCCGAGAACTTTCGGAACGAACTGGCGCATCTGATGCTGACGCAGAAGGCGTGCTTCAATTCGCCGGTCTGGTTCAACGTCGGTGTGAAAGAGCCGAGGGGCTACGGATGGTATTGGGATGAGGAATCAGGCACGGTGCAAAAGCTCGACCCCTCGGTTCACAAACCGCAGTGCTCGGCGTGCTTCATCAACTCGGTCGGTGACACGCTGGAATCGATTCTCGACCTTGCAAAGACGGAAGGCATGCTGTTTAAGTGGGGGTCGGGAACAGGGACCAATCTCTCGACTCTCCGTGAGGAGAACTGTTCGCTCTCGGGCGGCGGCCGCGCCTCCGGGCCTCTCAGCTTCATGAAAGGATTCGACGCCTTTGCGGGCGTCATCAAGAGCGGCGGCAAAACCCGCCGCGCCGCAAAGATGGTGATCCTGAACGCCGATCACCCCGACATCGAGCGCTTCATCTGGTGCAAGGCAAACGAAGAGAAGAAGGCTCACATTTTAATCGACGCCGGCTATGACGCCTCCCTCGACGGAGAGGCATATAGCAGCATCTTCTTCCAGAACGCCAACAACTCGGTTCGCGTAACCGACGAGTTCATGCAGGCTGTGGTATCGGACGGCGACTGGTGGACGAAGTCCGTGCTGACCGGCCAGCCCGTGAAGCGCTACAAAGCGAAGGATCTCCTGCGCCAGATTGCCGAGGCGACACACCAGTGCGGCGACCCCGGCATGCAGTTTGACACGACCATCAACAGGTGGCACACGTCGAAGGCGACCGGACGCATCAATGCCTCCAATCCGTGCTCGGAGTACATGTTCCTGGACGATTCGGCGTGCAACCTGGCGTCCCTGAACCTGATGAAGTTTCTTGGTCCGGATGGCCAGTTCAACGTAGAGGCGTTCCGGCATGCAGTCGACACGATCATCCTGGCCCAAGAGATTATCGTCGACAACGCCAGCTATCCGACTGAGAAGATTGCGAAGAACTCGCACGACTTCCGGCCTCTCGGCCTTGGCTTTGCAAACCTCGGAGCGCTCCTGATGTCGCTGGGGCTTCCTTATGACAGCGATGAGGGACGCGATTACGCTGCCGCAATCACTGCGGTGATGAGCGGCCAGGCATATCTTACCAGCGCCAGAATTGCGGAATCCGTCGGCCCGTGCCCGGGCTATACCGTCAACGAGCAGAGCTTCCTGGAAGTCATCCGGATGCACGGCGAGGCGACGAGCAGAATCGACAGCCGGCGCGTGCCAAAAGCTCTCTATGAGAACGCCAAGCGGTGCTGGGAAGAAGCCTACGCGCTCGGTAAGAAGGTAGGATTTCGCAATGCGCAGACGACCGTGATCGCGCCCACAGGCACCATCGGCTTCATGATGGATTGCGATACCACGGGCATCGAGCCCGATCTGGCGCTCGTGAAGTACAAGAAGCTCGTGGGTGGCGGCGTGATCAAGATCGTCAACAACACCGTGCCCCAGGCGCTCATCCGGCTCGGCTATACGCCGGAGCAGGTGGAGACCATCGTCAGCCACATCGACTCGACCGGGACAATCGAAGGCGCGCCGCACGTGAAGCCGGAGCACCTGCCGGTCTTCGACTGCAGCTTCCGTCCCGTCAACGGAACCCGTTCCATCCACTACATGGGCCACGTCCGCATGATGGCAGCCGTGCAGCCCTTCATTTCGGGAGCCATTTCGAAGACCATCAACATGCCCGAAGACTCGACGGTCGAGGACATCATGAACGCCTACATCGAGAGCTGGCGCCTTGGCCTGAAAGCCGTGGCAATCTACCGCGACAACTCGAAACGCGTTCAGCCGCTAAGCTCGGGCGACAGCAAGGGTGCGAAGAAGACCGCCGGCGGAGCTGCCGAAAAGGTATCCGAACGGGTTATTTACCGCCCCCTGCGCCGCAAGTTGCCCGACGAGCGGCAGTCGATTACTCACAAGTTCTCCATCGGCGGCCATGAAGGCTACATCACCGTCGGGTTGTATGAAGACGGCACGCCCGGTGAAATCTTCATCACCATGGCCAAGGAGGGCTCTACCATCTCCGGCCTGATGGACAGCTTCGCTACGGCGATCAGCTACGCGCTGCAGTATGGCGTACCGCTGAAGTTCTTTGTGGACAAATTCTCGCACGTCCGTTTCGAACCGAGCGGCTGGACCGGCAATCCGCAGGTTCCGTACGCAAAATCGATCATGGACTACATCTTCCGCTGGCTTGGCGCCAAGTTCCTGGGTCCGGAGTATGCAATTACGGAAGCGGGCGAATCCCCGAAGCTCCGGCCCACGGAAGAGGAGCGCCAGCAATCGTTGCCCTTCGATACGGCAATGGCCGACGCTCCGCTTTGTGCAGAGTGCGGTTCGCTCATGACCCGCAACGGCTCTTGCTACAAGTGTGAAAACTGCGGCGGCACCAGCGGCTGCTCGTAAATTCAGGTCAATACCGGACCTGATGGTGGGAGTTCCGGCGACCCGGCCCTCGCAAACCGGGTCGCCGTTTTGTTTCAAAGAGGAGTGCTGATGGATCCTGTTGTTTTGTTCCTGACTTTGCTAGGTGGCGTGCTGGTTGGCGCCTTCTGCACCTGGCTGCTTCTTTCACCGAGGGCAGAACAGGCCCTCCAGACAGAACAAACGGAGCATGCCGTCGAGCGGGCCAGCCTGGAAGAAAGGATAAGCAGCAGAGAACGTGAACTGGAGGCGGCTCGCGCCGAGCTCAAAAAGCGCGACGAGCAGATCGAGGCCCTGCGACAGGAATGCACCAAGCTTCAGGCAACGGCTTCCTCCTTGACAGCCAGGATGGAAGAGACCCGGAAATCGGCCGAAGAGAAGCTGAACGTCCTTAATGAGGCGCAGAAGAAGCTTTCGGACGCTTTCCAGGCGCTCTCCGCCGAGGCGCTTAAGAGCAACAATCAGGCATTCCTGGAACTTGCAAAGACACATCTCGCCGGCCTTCATGAGACTGCGCAGGGCGACCTCACCCACAGGCAGAAGGCGATCGAAGAGCTCGTGAAACCTCTCAAAGAATCGCTCGAGAAGGTAGACAGCCGGATCCGCGAAATTGAGAAGGCGCGCGAAGGCGCCTACGCCGGTCTGTCCGAGCAGGTGCGTGCTCTCGCCACGACCCAAATGCAACTGCAGAACGAAACGGCCAATCTAGTGCGGGCGCTTCGTGCTCCATCCGCGCGAGGCCGCTGGGGCGAGCTTCAACTGCGGCGCGTTGTTGAGATGGCCGGAATGATTGAGTTTTGCGACTTCGACCAGCAGGTAACGGTTCACACCGAGGACGGCAGGCTGCGCCCGGACATGCTGATACGCCTCCCGAACCGCCGGTCCATCGTAGTGGATGCGAAAGTGCCACTGAATGCTTATCTGGAAGCGCTAGAGGCAGAGGATGAAGCGACACGCACCGCACGGCTCCGAGACCACGCTTTGCAGGTCCGCACTCACTTACAGCGCCTCGGCGCGAAAGCCTACTGGCAGCAGTTCGACTCCGCACCCGAATTTACGGTCGCTTTCCTGCCCGCCGAAACCTTCTTTAGCGCCGCGCTTGAACAGGATCCCAGCCTCATTGAATACGGCGTGGAGCAAGGCGTCATCCTTGCGACTCCGACAACTCTCATCGCTCTGTTAAAGGCTGTCGCCTATGGCTGGAAACAGGAGCGGCTGGCCGAGAATGCGCAACTGATCAGCGAGCAGGGCAAGATTCTATACGAACGGATTCGGACGCTTGCGGACCACTTCAGCGATATGGGCCGCAACCTGGAGCGCACAATCCAGTGCTACAACCGGGCCGTAGGTTCCCTCGAAAACCGTGTGCTCGTTGTGGCGCGGCGGTTCAAGGAGTTGAGCGCCGCCTCTGGCGATGAAATTGAGACGCTTGACATGGTCGACGTCACGCCTCGCCAGCTTCAATCGCCTGAGCTGAGGCTGGAGGCTGGACAAAACCATCCCTTGTGATTTTCACCCCTTGTGATCTTCAACGGGCCGCATGCCTGGCCGAAACGCCTAGAGTGTGCGGCCTGTAGCCCGGACGTGCCTGCACCTGGTATCTCTCCTCCCCTTTCCCGAGAATATCGATCTCGATATGGCGAAACCCTTCGTTGGGGTTCGGTGCCGGGTAATAGGTCAGCGTGTAGGAATTCTGAAACTCTTCACGAATCGCTGCAAACGCTTCCTTCTGGTCCTCCCATCGTGGCGCATAGTAGACGCGGCCGCCCGTATTTTCGGTCAGCCTCTTGAAGACAGCTTTCGAGATCGGGTTGTACGGACCGGCAGAGACGACGTAGATCGGAATCCCCTCATCTTCCGCAACGCGGCGTACATCATCGGGGCTGAGCATGCTCGCATCGTCGGCACCATTCGAGAAGACAACGACCGCCTTGTGTCCGGGAACTTTGGCGGCATCACGAAGCGTCAGCAGGAGACAGTTGAAGAGGGCTGTCTGATCTCCGGCGACGATGTTACGAACGGCGCGGATGGCTTTCTGATGATCCGGCGTCAGCCCCTGCGCCCGAAACAGGTTTCTGCTGAAGCTATAGACAGCGACGTGGTCTGTGGGATGCAGCTGTCGAATGAAGCGGAGGATTGCTTCCTGCGCGTACACGAGTCCGGCGTACATGTTATTACTGGTATCGAACAGGATGAAGACGCTTCGATTCATTCCCGGGGATATGGATGCTTCTTTTGATGATTCCTCCCAAAAAGAAACAATTGACTGTGGAATTCCGTCTTCGCGTACCCGGATGTTTTCAGGCTTCAGTCCACTGATATACCGGCCCTTGTTGTCTTTGACAGTAAAGTTGAGGACCATCATGTTCACGTCAACCCGATAGACCGGCTGGGGGCCTTCCGCCCGAAGGAGCAGCAGAATCCCGAAGACGGCTGCCGCCGCTGTAACTGCAGATTTCAACGCCTCCCCTCCTCTCCGCCAAGCGAGCCTGTCCGGACGGGTGCAACTGGGGTGCCAGCGACCGGAGCGGAAAGAGAGGAGGAATACTTAGAGTTTTTTCGAACGCTTTTGCTCTGGAGCCGCGGAAAAATTTACCGCACGGTGAAAGGAAACCCTCACCTGAAGCGATCTTCAAATCAAAAGGAGACCACGAATGAGAAGAGTGGGCGCGTTTGCCACCATATTCCTGTTGACCGGGACATTTTTGACTGCGCAGTACCCGCAGCGACCGGAAAAGCCAGCGGTTCGAGCCACCGGAGAAGGAACCGTATCGGCGAAGCCCGATCGGGCGCAGATCCAGATCGGCGTAGTAACAGAAGCGACGACAGCACAAGCAGCAGCGTCTCAGAATGCCAAACAGACAACGGAAGTGATCGCCGAGCTGCGGCGCGTCCTGCCCGCCGGTGCAGACCTTCAGACATCTGGCTATTCGCTGCAGCCCAACTATCGGTCTGGTCCGCGAGAAGCTCCGCGCATCGTGGGATATATTGCATCGAACACGGTGAGGGTAACCATCGATGACTTGACCTCAGTTGGCAAAGTCATCGACGCAGCTACGGCGACCGGAGCAAATCAAATTCGCGGCATCCATTTCATGGTGAAGGATGAGCAGGCTTTGCGCGCTCAGGCTCTCCGCGCTGCCGTTGCGCAAGCCAGAAGGAACGCCGAAGCAATGGCTTCTGGTTTGGGATTGAAACTCGGCCAGGTTCTCTCCGTTGAGGAGGCGGCCCCCGTCGTGGTACCTCGTTTCGAGCGGGCAGTCGCACTGGCAGCGGCCGCCGATACAACAACCATCGAGCCTGGAACGATTGACGTGCGGGCGCAGGTAACCATCACGGTCGAAATCGTGCCTTAGCAGCTCATTCCCCCATCACCTTAATAATTAAGCGTTTCGGGCGCTGGCCGTCGAACTCCGCATAATAAATCTGCTGCCAGGGCCCGAGATCGAGCTTTCCGGCGGTCACCGGCACGATCACCTGGTGATGCACCAGCAGGCTCTTCAGATGAGAGTCCCCGTTGGTTTCACCCGTCCGATGGTGCCGGTAGTCGTCGCGATAAGGCGCAAGGCGCTCGAGCCACTCATCGATGTCCTGAAGGAGCCCGTCCTCTGCGTCATTAACCCAGACGCCAGCGGTGATGTGCATCGCCGACACAAGGATCATGCCTTCCTGAATCCCGCTCTTTTTGAGGGCTTTCTGAACTTCCCCCGTGATATTCACATATTCCCGGTGTTTTGCAGTTCGAAAAGTCAAATATTCGGTATGAGTTCGCATGTAATGAGGATACGCCGGCTCTACAGGCGTCCCGCAACGCTTTATTAAAGCGCCAGACAACGGCTTGACAGGTTTCACAAGAAGGCGTCAGACTCGAAAATGCCTTTGTAATCGCGAGTGCGGGAGACACCGAATCGTGAAGTTACTGTTCCGGCTGGCCTGGGAGGCAACGTGAGAGGAATTCTGGCAGCGCTCGTCCTCTGTGCTACGGCATCGGCTCAACAAATTGGGTATGAAGGCCCGGCCATCCTCAGCCGCGGTGGAGGTCTCGCAGGCCGGCGCGGCGCTGAGACCGTGCGCTTTCGTGCCTTTGGCCAAGTGAACGGCATTTATGATACCGGCATTACGCCGGTGTCGGTTGAATCAGACGGAACAATTCCGCAGGTGGACGCCTACGGCGTTCAAGCGCTGGTGGGTCTTTATGGCTACCATAACTGGCGTCAGTCCGCACTCGGTGTCGACTATCGCGGCGATTACCGCCACTACAACCAGAAGACCTTCTTCAACGGCACGGACCATGCGCTATCTCTCGATTACACAAACCAGCTTTCGCGACGGGTCACATTTGCGGTACGGCCTACAGTCGGAACAACTTCCCGCGCTGTCGGCGGTTTTATCACGCCGTTGTTAGCCGATCTGGCGGCGCCAGGCATTCCTGCCGCAGAGCTCTTTGATGGCAGGACGAACTACGGACAAGGCAGCGCAAGCGTGATCTGGCAGAAGAGCGCTCGATTGAGTTTCAGTGCCGGGGGACAGGGCTTTTTGACCCGCAGGCGCTCGGCAGCTCTGATCGGTATGAACGGCTACGCAGCCGTCGGCGATATTGCCTACCGTCTCTCACGCCACAAGACAGTATCTCTGAATTACTCGTACAATCGCTTCGATTTCACAAACGCATATGGCTCATCGGACGTCCATCAGCTCAGCGCGGGCTACGCTCAGAGGATCGGCAGATATTGGGAGTTAGGCTTGAACGCTGGCGTCATGCGGCTCGAAAACAAGGGGCTGCAGCGGGTCGCTATCGATCCGGTGATTGCAGCCCTCCTGGGTCAGACGACGACAGTGATAGCCTTTCACCGCCTCAATCATTTTCCCTACCTCCAGGCAAACTTGGACCGCGAGTTCCGAAAGAGCCGCATCGGGGTCCGGTACACACAGGGAGTAAGGCCAGGGAACGGCTTCTTCCTGACGTCGCGCACCAAGAACGTTTCCGCCTATGCCGGCTACACGGGAATTCGACGATGGAACTTCTCAGTCAGCACTACCTATCAACAGTGGGAAGCGCTGATGCAAAACTACGGCAAGTTCGAAACGTTTGGCGGCGGAGCTGGATTTTCGTATCGAATGACTCCGATTTTTCATCTCTACGGCAGGTTCGATGTCCGGCGGGCCGACGTGTCAATCAGCGGATTTCGCCGGGATGCCTCGAGAGCGACGCTGGGCATCATCGCAACACCCGGGGAGTTGCCGGTTTCCATCTGGTGATGCAGCGTTCCATCCTCGTCGTTGACGACGAACCCTCGTTGCTCAAGCTGGTGGAGCTCTATCTGACTCGATCCGGCTACAGCGTGACGGCCTGTTCGAGCGGCGGAACCGCATGGGAAACCTTCAGCCAGAATCCGGGCCGCTTCAGGCTTCTGGTCGTGGATCTGAAGCTTTCGGACAGGCCCGGCGATGACCTTGCGCGCGCCATGCTGCAATTATCACCGTCGCTCGCCGTTCTGATCTGTAGCGGATTCCCGTACGATGTCTCTCAACTGAATGGCATGCCTGACCGTCTCGCGAGCCTCCTGAAGCCTTTCACGCCAGCTCAACTGACAAAGGCGATCAAGTCCCTGTTTGAGCAGTTGTAACCGGACGCTTAGGCTTTACTCCATCTGCTGGAGAGTTCTTTCGAGCTTCTCCGCGAAATTCTCCCCGGATTCCGCCCATAGCTGGCGGCGTTCCACCGCAAGCTCGCGATCCAGCTCGTGCACAAGATGAAGCAGGCTGCGGACGTTCGACTGAACGATCCGCGCACTGCCTGGAATTTCCGGCTGCGGCAGAAAGTGGACATCCAGACCGAGGTCGAACGTCAGGTGCTCGCCTTGATCCCGCTCAAATTGGGGAGCGAAGCAATAGAGCGAGATCCGCTGTGGCTTCAGCGACCAGTCCTGGTCAAACTGCCAGATGTCCCATCTGCCCTCGATTTGAAATCCGACATCCGGAGCGCGGAACTCCCGGGCCGCAGCCATCACACTGTCCCAGTCGACCGGATCGCTCCAGCTTTGCTCGAACTGGATGGGCTCGGTCAGTGAAACCGCGTATACCCGAAGGGCAATTCCAGGAGCGAGACGGGAGAACGGGAACAAGCGGACCGCCTTTTCCAGGTGACGGAGCATGTTGGCTTCGGTGAATCCCCTGAGCCAGTACGACAGGTAGAGCTGATCGGCCATAGCTATCCCAATGGTAGCCTGCAGAGGCGTTGAACCTGAAGTTTGGAAGCCCTCCCGCCGATTTAGCATTTGGAGCTGAGGTGAATGGCCGCAGACCGACTTCTTACTCAAGAGGAGATAGATAGCGTTTTCCGGAACGCCAGGGACCCGTCGGAAGACGACCCGAGTAAGAAAGCGCTTCCCTACGATTTCCGCCGACCTGACCGGATTGCGAAGGACCAGCTGCGCGCGATCCACCTGCTGCACGACAGCTTTTCGCGAAGCCTGGCATCGAGCCTGTCGGCCTACCTTCGCGCTTACGTAATGGTGAACCTGGTCTCGGTGGAGCAACTCTCCTTCATGGAGTTCTCTCAAGGGTTACCCTCGCCGACCTGTCTGGTTTCCGTAGGCATGCGGCCGTACGACGGCAACGCCGTGCTGGAGCTCAACCCGCAGCTTGTTTTCCCGATCCTCGAAACGGTGCTCGGCGGAAGCGGCAAGCCGATCGGCACGATTACGCGGGAAATTACGGAGATCGAATGGAGCATCCTCGACGGCCTATTCCGGATTATTCTTCACGATCTCGAGGAAGCATGGCGAACGGTAACCAACATTGAATTTCGCGTGGAAGCGCACGAAATCGAGCCGCAGTTGTTGCAGATCCTTTCGCCGAACGAAGCGGTCGTAGCCATCGGCATAGAAATCCGCATTGGCGAAACATCGGGGATGATGAACCTGGGCATTCCCTCGATCATCATCAAGATGCTGCGGCAGAAATTCGATCAGCAGTGGTCGCTGCGCAAGACAGAATCGAGTGCGGCGGAGCGCGCCCGCATGCTGCGGCTCATTGAACCGGCCTCCCTGCATCTGGATGCAAGATTGCTTGGTCCCAAAATGACCGTGGAAGATCTGTTAAATCTGTCGGAAGGCGACATCCTGCAATTCGATTTTCCCGTCGACCGCCCTGTGGATCTGATGATCAACGGGACCATCAAATTCCGCGGTTATATTGTCAACACGGGGCGCAAAAAAGCGTTCCGAATTTCCGAGCCGAAGCTGTCAAGCGCTTAGCGCGAGGCCACAGGCTCAGGCTCCGGCTGCGCCGCCCCTGGTTCCCTCGCCCCCGGCCTTGCGATCGGCGGCAGCTCAGGAGGTCCCCCGGTAATCAAACGTGCGCGGCGATTGTAGGTGAAATAATTGAAAGCCCATTGAATGAGCACAACCAGCCTGTTCTCGAACCCGACAAGATACATCAGGTGCACGAACAGCCAGATCACCCAGGCAAGCCATCCGGAAAATTTCACGCGATCGGAGAAGTAGGCGACCGCAGCAGATCGTCCGACGGTCGACAAACTTCCTTTGTCGTGGTAGTGGAAGGGTCCAGGCGGGGGCTCGTTCTTGACTCGTGCTGTAATGACCTTCGCAGCGTACCGCCCCATCTGCATGGCGGCGGGTGCGACGCCCGGCACCATCTTGCCGTCCTCTTCGACGTGTGCGAGGTCGCCGACCACGAAGATTTCGGGATGGTTTGGAATCGTCAAATCGCTTGATACAAAGATTCGGCCTGCCCGGTCTGTCTGGGCTCCAGTCGCCTCGGCGAGTTTCTTACCCAGACTCGACGCCGCTACGCCTGCGGCCCACAGCACGGTTTTGGCCCGAATATGCTCCTCGTGGCCATTGCCCATTGGCCTTACCGTAACGCCCTCACGGTCCACATTCGTCACCATGAGATTCACGCGCGTACGAACGCCGAGATTGATTAACTGGCGCTCCGCCTTCTCTGAAAGGTCGGGAGGGTAAGGAGGCAGAACACGCGGAGCGGCATCAAGCAGCAGAATCCGCGATTCCTGCGGGCGTATGGACCGGAAATCCTTGCGTAGGGTGTCGTGAGCAATCTCTCCCAGTGCCCCGGCAAGTTCGACACCAGTCGGGCCAGCGCCGACAACGATAAACGTCAGCCAAGCCTGGCGCTCAACAGGATCCTGCTCGCGTTCAGCGGCTTCGAAAGCCAGCAGGACGCGCCGCCGGATCTCCGTCGCATCCTCGATCGTTTTCAACCCTGGAGCAAATTTCGCCCATTCTGGATGACCGAAGTAGTCGTGAGTGGAGCCGGTAGCGATGATGAGCGAATCGTAGAGAATTCGTCCCTTGTTCTCTTCGAGAAACACTCTACGGTTCACTACGTCCACGTCGTGGACCTCGCCTAACAGCACTCTTACGTTCCGCTGTTTCCGCAAAATCCACCGGAGGGGAGACGCGATATCGCTTGGGGACAGTCCGCCTGTGGCTACCTGATAAAGCAACGGTTGGAAAAGGTGGAAATTACGCCGATCTACAAGCGTGATCCTGACGGGAGATCTCGCAAGAGCCTTTGCCGCATACAACCCGCCGAATCCTCCTCCAACAATTACGACGTGATGCATAAGTCTTTGCAGCCCCCTACGTTAACGGGTTTCCCTCCTCTACGGCTGGATTACCCGAGACACCAGCCCACACTACCAGCATAGCGCGATTGTTCGGGCCGGCCGGGAAGAAGAACCGCGACTAAGGATTAGGCCTTAGCCTTCCACCGCGTTTCCGGTTGGACGGGTAACCGGCATCCGGTCCATTCCAAGCCGGCGGAGCACAAGCAATTCAGACAGGTTTTCTGTAGTGAGAAGTCCGAGAAGCCGTTCGCCGTCCATGACGAGCGCACACGAGCTTTTCGCCATTTGCGGCAGAGCTTCGGAGAGGTCCATGTCCGGAAGCAGCCTGAGCGGTTCGCGATCCATTGCCGCCGCAACATAGGAATCCGGGCCGTCCGTTGCCATGGCCCGGATCAATGCGTTCCGTCCGAGAAGACCTACCACCGTGTCGCCGTGCATGACAGGGAAATCCTGTTGGGACGTCGACAGGAGCAACTGGGCCGCTTCTCTGATCGTGTTGGCGTGGGTCAGCGTCCGAAAGTCCGTGACCATCGCCTCTCCAACTGTAAGCCCGTGAATCAGGGACCGTCCCACAGCAGCCATGCTTTCCTGCGCCGCTCCCAGATACACGAAGAAGGCAATGAAGACGAGCATGAACTGCATGGACAGCAATCCATAGAGTCCCATCATCACAGCGAGCCACCGCCCCGCGCGCGCGGCGATGCGCGTTGCTTCATCCTCCGTCCGGTGAATCGAAAGAAGAGATCTCAGAATCCGTCCACCGTCCATGGGGAATGCCGGCAGCAGGTTAAAAACGGCGAGGATCAGATTGCCTAACGCAACGCGCTGTGTGAGGTTCGCGTTTGTCGCACGAACCAGATCCTCGGCCGAGAGCAGCGTTCCCCGGAAGAGGAGCACGCCGAATAACAAACCGGCGATGACTAAATTCACCGCGGGTCCCGCAATCGCGACCCAAAACTCCTGGCGGGGGCGAGGAGACCGCTCAAGCCGCGCCACGCCGCCGATCGGAAACATCACAACTTCGATCGTCCGAATCCCGTAGCGTCTTGCCACCAGCGCATGTCCCAGCTCGTGCAACAGCACAGAACCGAACAGCGCCGCGATATAGGCCACGCTGCTCCAGTGCGACTGGCCGCTTTCGAAGCCAAGGAAAATGAGAAAAACAAAGAGGAGAACAAAGGTGAAGTGCAGGCGCACCGGCACTCCGAAGACGCGGAAGACGCTGACAGAGCCAGCTACATAGCTTTGCCGAGGCTGCTCATGGTCGCTCTTCGCCATCGCTACCCAGAAACCACCATAGCAGAAGCAGCCGCCGGTGAAACCCGGAGGGCGGAAACAGATGATTTCGCCAATTTGTGAAACACGTGTTCTTGAACGGCTCGGAGGGATTACGAATCCAGAGAGGGAAATGAAAAAGGGCCGTCACACCTGGATGGCCCTTTGAAATCTTGATAGCGTGGTGTGCCGACTACGGACGATTCACGTTCTCGGCCTGGAGGCCCTTGGGACCCCGCTTTACCTCGAACTCCACTTCGGCGCCTTCTTCCAAGGTGCGATAACCGGGCATCTGGATGGCCGAAAAGTGGACGAACACATCCTCGCCGCTGCTACGCTGGATAAATCCATAGCCTTTCGCGGCGTTGAACCATTTCACAAGACCTTTTTCTCTCACTACTAATTCTCCTGATGCGTTACCCGCATCCGCTGCCGAAATTGGCGACAACACGCCGGTAGCGTACTACAGGACCGTCAGCTGCCAAACGGACGACAGATAACGTCTTGCAAAGTGCTGGACTATTGTCGCAGAAGCGAGGATATTGAGCAATAGATTTTTGCTTCCGGATGTAAGCGTTTTTGAAAGGCGAGGAAGCTGTAGTGGTTGCGCCCACTACGATGGAATCCGAACGCAAACGAATTCTCGAAAAATAGACACACTTCCGAAGAAGCGTTTGGCGGATAAATATTGTGGCGTAGATTACTCAGCCTTCGTCATAGACTCTACGGTGATGGTATCTCCGTTCACCTTTCCGGAGACCTTGACTTTGTGCTTTAGGTGAGCCTTGGCGTCAAATTTGCCAACGAGTTTATAGACCTTCTGCTCGTTATCGGTCACGAGCACGGGGGGCGCGCCTGCTTTAATGCAGGCCTCAGCGCATTCTCGCGCGGATGCATCCGCCTTCGCGTTTGCCTTGCCGCAGGCAGCATCGCTAATCCATCCCGTCAGTTCGGTGGCAGCAGCAGACATCGCCAAAAGGGAAAGTCCTGCCAGGACGTGAGCCGCTATCCGCATAGGTTTTCCTTTCAAAGGCACAAAATCCTCGCCTCCCATTGTAGCTGTTAATTTCGATAAGCCAAGAGACGGGCGGCCGTTTTGAATGTGTTTGCGTGGGCATCGACAGTGGCTTCGATCGGCTGAGAATAGCCTCCACCGAGTGTGATCACGATAGGCACCCCCAATCTACGGCAGAGCGTCAGGACAGTCTCATCGCGACGCAGCAAGCCGGTGTGCGTAAGGGACAAACGGCCGAGCTTGTCCGTTGCAAGTGCGTCGACTCCGGACTGATAAAAAACAATATCCGGCTTAAACGCTTCCACCGATGGAAGAACGCTGGCCAGCGCGTCCAGATAGTCGTCATCCCCGGTGCCATCTTCCAGATGCACGTCGATTCGGCTTTTCCGCTTTCGAAAAGGGAAGTTGGAGCGGCCATGAATGGAGAGCGTGAGAACATCGTCGTCGTTCTCGAAGATCTCCGCAGTTCCATCTCCCTGATGGACGTCGAGGTCCACGACTGCGGCCCGCTTAGCCATTCCGCAATCGCGGAGCCATAAGATCGCGACTGCCAGGTCGTTAAAAACGCAAAAACCCGAACCTTCAGCCCGGAATGCGTGATGGGTACCTCCGGCCAGATTTCCTCCAAATCCCGTCGAGATGGCATCGCTGGCGGCCTTAAGGGTGCCGCCAACGGACGCCAGCGTTCTCTTTACAAGTTCTGGAGACCACGGGAAGCCGATTCGACGGATAACGGAAGGTGCGATGGTTCCGCTAAGAAAGCTGCGAACGTACTCGGGATCATGCGCCAGCATGATGCTTTCCGCATCCGCCAGCGGCGCGCATTCAAACTCAAACATTCCCTCGGCGCGCAGCACCTCCCGGACCATCGCATATTTGCGCATCGGGAACTTGTGACCCGACGGCAGAGGGATTGGGTAATGATCGCAATAGTACAACCGAAGCGGCATTCAGCGCTTGCTAAGGTCTCGGATCCAGATATCCTTAAACCGCATGTTTCCCTCGCCGCCCGAGTGCAACTGCAAGGCGATTGGGCCGTCGAACGACTTCGGCTTCGGGTCGGTGAAGTCCACCATCAGGACTCCATTCAGGCGTGAGATATAGCGATTGCCTACCACCTTCAACAGGTACTCGTTCCAATCATTCTGGCGCACGACGGTCTCATTTTCAGGAGCTGGCCAGACGATCCACCCGCGACCGTCGCCGTAGACACCGCCTGTATGCGCCCCAATCCGGCAGTCGACTTCAAACTGCAGCCCCTGCGTCACGTCCGGAGTACCGGGTTTGAAGCCGACATGGAAGAACACGCCCGAATTTCCGTCGCCCTCGCATTTAAAGCGGAGGAAAAGTTCGAAGTCCTTATAACTCTTCTCGGTCTGAAGATAGCCGTATTTCTTTGTTATCGCATAGCCGTGAATCGTGCCATCTTCCACCTCCCAGCGCTCCTCGCCGACGCGCACCCATCCAGTGAGATCCTTTCCGTTGAACAGCGAAACCCAGTCTTCGCCAGGCAGTTTCGCCTGCGGACCCTGTGCAAGCAGGGGAAGGCCACAGATTAGTAGGAGAAAGTGTCGAAGCATGATCTCGATGATAACTCGCCGGATGAAACTCTTCATTCGTGACCCTGAACGCCAGCCATACCGGAAAGCTTTGCCTCGAGCGCTATCAGAACCAGCAGAACGAAGACCATCGCGGTGCCAAGCATCGGCAATCCCATGACGATGCCAACTCCGAAGTATTCCGCCAGGAAACCCAAGGCGGCCTGGGCCAGAAGAGCTCCTGATGACGCGAGCAGGAAGATGCCATTGAAGAACGGAGGGGTGTACTCGGCGAATCTCTTCCCAATCTTTTCAACAACAAGGGGATAGATTGATGCAAAGCCGCAGCCGGTTAGCAGGACTCCGACGCTTGCGCCGAAGAGATTATTCGTCACCCAAAGCAGCGTGCAGCCGAACCATGCGCTTAGCACGCTTGCAAGAAGAATCCGCCGGTGGCTGAAGCGGGCAAGGAGAGCCTGGGCTGCGACACGTCCCACGATGAGCGACGCCCAATAGAACGCCAGGGTGAGGAGGGAGCTCTCCGGACTGGCGCCAATCCGCTGAACAAGAAACAACGGCAGCCAGCCCGCGATCGCCCACTCGTTTCCGAACTGGAAAAAGAGCAGCAGCGCGAACAGCAGGGCCGGTAAACTCTGGAAGTTTTCGCGGGCCATCGAAGCGGGAATCTCGCCGGGCGGCCCCAGCCGGGAGAAATCGGCCTTCGCATACACGCCCAGAAACAGTCCGGGAATGACGGCCAGGAACGTGACGATGCTGCCCACGGTGTAGACGTAGAAGGTTCCCGCGACCAGAAGAGCCGTCATCAGACAGCCGAGGCCAAAGAAGATGCCTGCCAGATTCACTGTGGCGGCCGAATCGTGACGGTAGACAGGAGTAATCACCCGGAACAGGAATGTGTTCAGCAGACCTGCTCCGAGCCCCACCCACAGTAGTCCAATGATTCTCCAGATTGGAGCAACCGGGGGTGAAGATGCGGCCAGCCAGAAGAACCCGCCGCATGCGAGGCCGCATGCCAACCCGAGGGGGAAACGCATTCCCCGCCCTCTCAGCAGGCGAGGCGTGACCCATTGGGCCAGCAGAATCCCCGCATTCATACTGAGGAAATACTGGGCGACTACGACGAAGTTGGAGTCGAGATGATGTCCCCAGGCCGGCAGAATCGCCCCAAGAAACGAGAACAGCACTCCAGCCAGAAGGAAGCCTGCCAACCCCTGCCTTGCGATCGACGCTTCCAGAAAACCGCCGCTGTTCATCATCCCCGGTCATTGTAGCCTCTCTTCGCAACCTATTACCAACCGGGCTGATTCACCCTAGCCGATTCCGTAACTGGTAGGATCAGGCCCCTGACTACTCCTGAAAACAGAATCTTCATAGGGAAAGGTTTCAGTTTTTCTATGAGTTAAGGTTTGGTACCCCATTTGCTATAAGAAGAGCGGGTCACAGAGGTTCTCTTCGTTATTTGGTGTGGTTGCCTCTCCAGACTACACTGTCCCAGCCCCGCTCCCGAGCGGGGCTTTTTTTGTGTCCGGGGTAGTACTTCCCCGCCTTTGCTAAACTAGCGGTCTTCATGTTCGGCCTGTACGCGAAGTGGATTGACCGTTGGGAATACAAGCTTGCCACGAAAGATAGAAACCGGGTGGTGCGGCCTTTCGAATGGGGGCTGGACTGGCTTCCGGAGGCAGCAAGGAACGGGGACCCTCGGAAAGACCTTTTGGAGTACGTCCGGACGGCGGTCGCAAACTCCCACTGCTTCTTTTCCTACAAACCCCCATCCGACTACGTCCTGAAAGGCAGCCACCTTACCTTCACGAGCGCGATTACCTCTCCCTACCCGGAGAACAATACGGTGCATGCCGATTTCTTTCCGGTGCCGAATGACCAGGGACGGGTCGTGCTGGTGCTCCCGCAGTGGAACTCAGACGTGAACGGGCACGTCGGACTTTGCAAACTGCTGAACAAGTTCGGAATCAGCGCGCTGCGGATGAGCCTGGCCTATCACGACCGCAGAATGCCACCCGAGCTGGAACGCGCCGACTACCATGTTTCAAGCAACATCGGGCGTACGATCCACGCCGCCCGCCAGTCCGTAGTCGACGCCCGGTCCTGCCTTGACTGGCTCTCGGACCGCGGATACCGGCGCCTGGGAATCCTTGGTACAAGTCTCGGCTCGTGCATCGCCTTCATCACAGCCGCACATGACGAGCGCATTTTAGCCGGGGTCTTCAACCACGTCTCCATGTATTTTTCCGACGTCGTTTGGACTGGTCTGTCGACGCAGCATGTCAGGCGGGGATTTGGCGACCACGTCACACAGGACGAGCTTCGCAGCTATTGGTCGATCATCAGTCCTGCGACGTATCTGTCTCGCATGTGTGGCAGAAAGATGAAGTTCCTGCTCATCTGGGCCAAGTACGACACGACGTTCCTGCCCGTCTTCTCAAAGCAGGTTCTCGCAGCTTTCTCCGAGCTGAAGCTGGATCACGAAGTCGTCACGTTGCCGTGCGCCCATTACACCACAGGAAAGTTCCCGTTCAATCTGATCGACGGCCTGTCGATGTGTCGATTCCTACACCGCAAATTGTAGTGCTGCCTCCGTTTTCGAATACAATACATCCGGGGTCTCTTCCGAAGTTTGCATTGACAGAAGGGGTGCGTGTGCTACGATGAAGGCATCACTGAGGGAAGGAGGTGATCCAGTCTACATGACTACTGGCAGTAAATCACAGCGCGAGGTGGCCGACAGCTGAGTCGACCGCTCTAAACGTTGATGGTCTCGTTTCAGTGGCGAGCCTACGTTCCTGTGGACCGGCTGCTGAGCGCTGACAAACGAAAGCCAAGAACCCCCACGCATCGGTTTCGGTACGCGGGGGTTTTGTGTCTCAAGGCCGTAAACCCCAAGGTTTCCTTGTTATAATAGGTTGTTGAACGTAGAGAAAGGAAGTCTGCCCCAATGAAGGCTGGGATCCACCCCGCTTACCACGAAGTGAATGTCATCTGCGCCTGTGGAAACACCTTCCGCACCCGCTCCACCTACAACGGAAGCGACATGCGCGTCGAAATCTGCTCCGCCTGCCACCCGTTCTTTACTGGCCGGCAAAAGCTTGTTGACACCGAGGGTCGCGTTGACCGGTTCCAGAAGAAGATGCAGCGGTCGGCTGACCTGAAGAAGTCCAGGGAGAAAGTGAAGGCCTAGAGAAGTTCCCGGGGCGGTTAGCAGCCGCCCCCGTTGCCCCGCATTTTCATCCGCTCCTCTCTTTCCTTCCGCATCCGCGCATACTCGGCTTGCTGATCCGGTCTGAGGAAGCTGTTAATGCGTTCCGTTTGCTGTTTCTGAATTTGTCTTATTTCAGCGCGGTGCTGTTCCTTCAGGGTTCGGAATTGCGCACGCGTGTCGTCGAGGACGGAGTTCAGCTGCGCCAGCTGATCCGGGTCGAGTTTGAGACGATGATTCATCTCCTCGACGTACTGCCGGCGGAAATCCTCGGGCGTCCTCTGCGTCATGGCACGCACCGTAGCCGTCGTGTAGAGCCAGTGGCCGAAGCCGCCGACCAGCACCCCACTTGAGAAGACAAGCGCAAGCGATAGCAAAACCGTCCGATTACTCTTGTTCACTGAACCTCCCCAACCGCATTGACGGGAACGAATACCAGCGACTCTCCAGGATCATCCTCCGCAAGCGCAAGTGCTTCGACGTACGTGCTTTCGTAAACAGAGGAAACGTGGCGTTGGATAGAGTAGGCGGCCAGAGTCAGGACAACGCAGATGGCCAAAGCCGCTGATGCAAAGGCGTTCGCCAAGCGGCGCCAGTTTAAAGTTACGTTCTGCCTTGCCTCAATCGCCTGCCAAAGGAGAGGCATAAACTCGGCGCTCGGCTCCATGTCGGGCAGAGCGTCGCGGTATGAGGCAAACAGGTGATCCAATTCGCGATCGTCCGGTACGGGCATAAGGGTCAACCTTCTGCAGGAGCATCGACACGGCTGGCGGCCACGGAAGGAGTCTTAGCCGCTGTATAAGCCTTCAGCACCCTCTGGCGCGCCCGGAACAGGCGCACTTTCAGTGCATTCTCGTTGACTCCGTAGATCTTTTCAAGCTCCTTCAAGGACAATCCCTCGACTTCTTTCAATGTCAGCAACAGACGATCCTCCTCTGACACAGAACCGAGGAGATATTGCACGAACTCTCGAAGCTTGGTCTTTCGCTCCTCCTCCTCCTGAAGACGGCCTCCGGCAGCGGCGTCGGCCGACTGGACGTGCTGCTCGGTAAGATCCGCCATTCGAGGCTCGTGCCGCCGCCGGCTTCGCCGCAAATAGTCGTAGGCCGCGTTCACTGTCAGACGATAAAGCCAAGGTTCGAACACCTCGGGGGCTCGGAGCTGATCGAGGGAATAATACAGCCGAAGAAATACTTCCTGGCCAACGTCCTCCACATCCTCGGGCCGGCCAATGAGGCGCGCAATAGTCCCGAGGATCCGTTTCCGGTAGGCGAGTACAATCTGATTGAACGCACTTGCATCCCCTTGCTTTGCACGTTCGATAAGTGCGAAGTCGACCAGCATGGTCAAACAGCGCCAGGAACCGCCGCGTTCTCTCCTTCATCTCGCCTACAGACTGAGGCGTAGTGTTCCAATCACAGGTTACAAAGCATCGGGGGAAAAGGCAAAAAGCAACAATTCAAAAGCGGAGGGATTTTACAAAGACCTGCTTAGCGCATCACACAGGAAAATAATGGGATATGCGCGGCCGGCGCTGGAGGGCCGGCCGTGTTACTACCAGTCGGGAAAGATGGCTGCGTCCCGCCAGCCATCCCGCAGCGGGCCTGGAAAACTTCCCGACCCGCGCCGGCTCACCCTGCAGCCGCCGGCGATATCAATCGCCCCCCTTGCAGGCGCCGCTAAGCGCTTGAATCGACTGCTCCTGCGCCAAACCTTTGACAGTCGAAGAAGCTCGATGGTATCTCTCCAGGCTCCGAATCAGATCATCCACAGTTGATCTCCGCAGGTAGAGGTGCCGCAACACCGCACGCACCGTCCTCTGATACGGGCCGGGGGAGGTCCAATTAGATTTCATGCAACCTATTTACCAGTACCGCCAAGATCTTTCAAACCCGCAAAAGGGTCAGGCCTCTACCCCCAGATCGGAAGACATATCACCCTCAAATACGGTTACTTACGCCGTTCGTGGGCGCCCGGAGGCCGCATGATACACTGAACAGAAGTCCCAATCGCCTCATGGATTTTCTTGAAGGACTCAACCCGGAACAGCGGCAAGCCGTGGCCCACGTAGAGGGTCCGCTGCTCATACTTGCCGGGGCTGGAAGCGGCAAGACGAGAGTTATCACTCATCGAATCAGCCACTTAATTGCTGCTCACAACGTTCCCGGATCCTCTATCCTCGCGGTTACATTTACGAACAAAGCCGCCGACGAAATGCGGCAGCGCGTCACGCAACTGCTTAGCGGGCGGTACTGGGGTCCGGGACCCGTCGTCTCTACCTTCCACTCACTCTGCGTGAAGCTGCTCCGCAAAGACGGGGATCCGCTGGCCGAACTCAGGCCGGGATTTACGCGCAACTTCACCATTTACGACGACGACAACCAGCTATCCCTCATCAAGTCCCTCTTCCGGCATGCGGGACTGGATGAAAAATCATTCATGCAGTACCGGGCCGTCCTATCGCGGATCAGCCATGCCAAGAGCCACCAGCAGACTCCGGAAGATGTGCTCCGCGGGGCCAAGGACCCGAAGACATCGCGCCTGGCGGTGCTGTACGAGCAGTATGAGGCCGCTTTGCGGAAGGCCAACGCGCTCGATTTCGACGACCTCCTGCTGGAAACAGTCCGGCTCCTTCGCCATGCCGAGGCGACCCGCCGGATGTACAACGAGCGGTTCTCGTTCCTGATGATCGATGAGTATCAGGACACGAATCGCAGCCAGTATGAGCTGGTGCGCCTGTTGTCGCAGGGACACCGCAACGTATGCGTGGTGGGCGACGAAGACCAGTCGATCTACGGGTGGCGCGGAGCGGATATCCGAAATATCCTCGATTTCGAGCGCGACTATCCTGACACCACCGTGATCCGCCTGGAGCGGAACTACCGCTCGACGAAAAACATTCTGGAAGCGGCCAGTGCCGTCGTGGCAAACAATAAGACCCGCAAAGGGAAGTGGCTCTGGACGGAGGCGGGCGCAGGAGACCCCATCCGTCTCTACGAAGGGATCGACGGAGAAAACGAGGCGCTCTTTATCGCCGACACCATCGATCGCATCCTGTCGAAGAATCCGAATGAGCGCGTGGCGGTTTTGTATCGCACCAACTCTCAGTCCCGGCCGATTGAAGAGGCGTTGCGGCGTTACAACCGGCGCTATCTGGTTGTCGGCGGCTTCAGCTTCTACCAGCGAGCCGAGATCCGCGATCTGCTGGCCTACCTGAGAGTTCTCATCAGCCCGGATGATTCGATCAGCTTGATGCGGATCATCAACACGCCTGCCCGAGGCATCGGCAAAAGCTCGATGGAACAGGTGGAGCGGTATGCGCTCGAACATGACGTGAGCATCTGGGCCGCCATCGGGCAGATGCTCGAGCAGAAGGTGTTCCCGACGCGGGCGGAAGCGGCGTTTGAGTCGTTCCGCCGGCTGATTACGGAGCTGGCCGCGAAAGTCTCCGATACAAGGGTTGACGAACTCCTGCGTGAGCTGATCGAACGGACTGGTTATCGGAAGATGCTCGAATCCGACACCAGCCCGGAAGGCGAATCGCGTCTTGCAAACCTCGAAGAATTGGTGAATGCCGCAGCGGAAGCCGCGGAGCGCGGCGAATCCGTAGCGGACTTCCTCGACCACGCAGCACTGGTGGCGGATGCTGACACTGTCGACGAACGCGCCCCGGTCCTGCTGCTAACGATTCATAACGCCAAGGGATTGGAATTCCCCGTAGTCTTCCTTGCCGGCATGGAAGAGGGGCTGTTTCCGCACTCGAGATCGGTGAATTCGCCGGATCAGCTCGAAGAGGAACGCCGCCTCTGCTATGTTGGAATGACTCGCGCCGAGAAGCAGCTCTACCTTACCTGGGCACGCTACCGGCGCCGCTTTGGCGGAGGGCAGCAGGAAAAGACGATTCCCTCGCGATTTCTCAGCGAGATTCCCAAAGAACTGACGCAAAACCTTCGGGAAGACATAGAGCCCATGGGAGTGGACCTCTTCCTCGAGCGCGAGGAAGTGCGCGAAGTCGTCCGGCGCAACACCTATACCGGCAAGACGTATAATTCGTTAGAGAACATTCAGCAATTCTTCGCCGAGCGGGGACGATCCATCAACCTGCCGAGGCCTCCTCAGGGCGCCAATTATCCTGTGAAGCAAGGACCGGCCCAGTATGGAACATCGTCGCCGCCGGTATCCCAGGCGTCCGGTTTCGGTGCATATCCGTCCGCGGCACGCCCGGAAGGCCATGGATCGCCGAAGCCGGCAACAACGCCTGCTCCGGCTGGACAGCGAAAACCGGCAGCGCCGCCAAAATCGGGTTGGATTGTACAGCACCCGAAGTATGGTCGTGGCACGGTCCTTCGACAGGAAGGGGACGGCGAGGAAGCGAAGCTGACGGTGAGCTTCCCGGGATACGGGCTGAAGAAGCTGATTGCAAAGTATGCAGGAATCAAGGTAGATAGATGAACACGAAACACATTACCGATCGAGCTGAACGGAAGAGACTGAAGCGGGAGGCCCGCAAGAAGGCCGCTCCCAAGGCGCCTCGCCCTGCCGGCGTCGCCCGCGGATCGCACAAGCGCAAGGTCCAGCAGATGGCCAAGGGCCAGCGGAAGCGATAGCCCCTTTTGAATACAGCCTTTCCGAGGCTGTGAGCCATAAGGCCGATCCCAAGCCCACAGGGTACCTGAATGAAGCAGCTCTTTCGCACCAAGAGCATCGACGCCCTTGTCAAGGAATCGGAAGAGCCTGGCAAGCGTCTGGCCAGGACCCTTGGGCCGTGGAGTCTGATTGCGCTTGGCGTGGGCGCCGTGATCGGCTCCGGGATTTTCACGTTGACGGGAACGGCGGCCGCTGGCACGGTCCTATCGTTTCCGTCAGTTCTCCACGCCCCTCTTCTCGATTGGCTCCTGGCAGGCTTCGGTGAAATCGCCGCGGCAGGCCGACCAGGAGCGGGACCTGCTATCGCCGTTTCCTTTCTCCTGGTCGCAGTAGCCTGCGGTTTCGCGGCGCTCTGCTATGCGGAGCTCTCCTCGATGATCCCCGTCGCGGGAAGCGCCTACACCTACGCATACGCGACGCTGGGAGAAATCTTCGCCTGGATTATCGGCTGGAATCTCATCCTCGAGTATGCGGTTTCAAATATGGCGGTGGCCGCAGGCTTCTCGGCCTACTTCAACGACATGCTCGACGGACTCTTCGGCTTCCACCTGCCGAAAGAGCTTTCCGCCCCGATGATCGTGAACGGCGAGTTTACCGGAAGCTGGTTCAATCTGCCCGCCTTGATCATCCTCCTCATCCTTTCATGGCTGCTGGTGAGAGGCGTCAAGGAAGGAGCCGGCGCGAACAACTTCATGGTCGTCGTCAAAGTGGTGGCGATCCTGATGTTTATCATCGGAGCGTCCAAAGCGGTCGACCCTGCGCACTGGCAGCCATTTGCGCCCAACGGTTTCTCCGGGATTCTTTCGGGGGCCGCGATCGTTTTTTTTACCTATATCGGCTTTGACTCCGTCTCCACGGCGGCCGAGGAATGCAGGAACCCTTCCCGCGATCTGCCGATTGGCATCGTTGGAGCCTTAATCGCCTGCACTCTTCTCTACGTGTCCGTTTGCCTGGTGCTGACGGGCATCGTCGACTACAGGACGCTGGCAAACGATGCGCCGGTTGCGAACGCGCTGAAAGCGATCGGATACGACAATCTGCGGCGCTGTGTCACAATCGGCGCTCTTGGCGGCATGCTGTCGTCGCTGCTGGTCTTTCAGTACGGACAGGCGCGCATCTGGTTTGCGATGTCGCGCGACCGCCTGCTTCCACAGGCATTCTCGCGCATCCATCCGGTCCATAAGACTCCGCATGTAAGCACCTGGGTCGCCGGGCTTGCGGTAGGGATCCCGGCCGGGATCTGGGACATCGGCGCCTTCGCCGAGCTTTCGAACATCGGCACTCTATTCGCGTTTGCTCTGGTATCGGCCGGTGTGATCGTTATGCGACACAAAGAGCCGGACCGCCCTCGCGGTTTTCGGGTTCCTTTCTCTCCCTGGGTGCCGATGCTGTCCGTCGCGTGCTGTCTGATTCTGATGCTGGGTTTGCCGGTAGCCACATGGCTCCGGTTCTTCGTTTGGATCGGCATTGGCCTTGCCGTCTATTTTCTTTTCAGCAGGCGGAACACCGCCAACCACGGAGCCGGCTTCCGACAATAGGCGGAAGACAAATTTCACATCTCGGTCTCTGCTTCCCGCCGCAATCCCTCCGGGTCCCGAATCTCCACGTTCGTATCCTCGAGCCGGATGAAGCCCTCTGCCTGAAACCTGCTCAGATTGCGGGAAACCACTTCTCGTACCGTCCCCAGCCTTAACGCGAGCTCCTGGTGGGTCATGGGCAACGGAAAGGCGCCGCCGTCAGCCTGCTCTCCCGCTTCGAGAAGAAAGCGCGCCAGGCGCTGGCGAATGCTCCCGAATGTGACGCTCTCCAGTGTCGAAACGAGCTGGCGTAGCCGGCGTCCGACGATGGCGAGCATCTTGAGCGCAACATCCGGGTAATGCCGGCACACTTCGAAGAAACCTTGTTTGTCGATGAAAAGCGCGTCGACTTCATCGACCGCTTTCACGGAAGCGGGGTACGTTCCGCCGTCGAACATCGCAAGCTCGCCAACCGCCGACGGAGCAGACTCGACCGCGATCAACATCTCTATGCCTGAGGCTGAGGTCTTAAAGATCTTGACGTGTCCGCGGGCGATGATGAACATTCCTTCACAGCTGTGACCTTCGAAAAACAGCATTTCGCCGGGCGCGTACTTTCTTTCAACAACGCACCCCCACAGAGCGTCGATCTCCTGCTGACCGAGAGTTTGAAACAGCGGGATCTTCCTCAGGAGGTCGGAATGTTCGGCAGACATACTGGACTGAAATTTAAACCCGGGCGCAGACAACGTGACCCAAGTTAAGCCTTACGTGTCCCGTCCGGGTCTGTCAAGTTTACCTGCGCCGCCAAAGTGGACAACGCGCCCAGTCTTGCCATGCTTCGCTGCGATCACGACCGCATTCCGGGGTACTGCGCCTGCGAGCCGGAGCCTGGCGCAATCAGACGCACGTTGTACATGCCGGATACGCTCCTTTGGGATTCGTAGGACGAAAAGAAAGGCAATGAATGCCGTTCCGCTTGCATCTACTGTTCAATGCCGATCCTTCAAAACGTGCATAGCGGACTCCCAATCGCCGGTCGGGATAGGTGGAATTCCTTGTGATGGTGGCATGCGACCTGCACCCTGTTCGTGGCAGTTCTCTATACGTCTTTGCGGATACGGAAAACAGAAGACTTGTAACGTTAGGAGGAGGTAAGGATGCCGCTTGGAGAGAAAAATCTACCGGACGCGGTACGCCCCGGGGAAGATATTACACTCCTGGTGCTCAGCCCTGACAATGAGGACGCGGCCGATCTGCGCCGAATCTTTCATCACCGGGACTGGAGGGTGGTGGCTTGCCGAGAGTTTTCCGCTTCCGACCGGTTGTTGAGGTCGGCATCGATTGTACTATGCGAGCGCGACTTGCCGGATGGAAATTGGAAAAACGTTTTGAACTCATTATCGTCTATTGATAATCCGCCTCTGTTGATCGTGATGTCCCGGCACGCCGACGAACTCCTGTGGGCCGAGGTCCTGAACCTCGGCGGATATGATGTTCTTCAAAAGCCCTTTGAAACCGTAGAGGTGATGCGGGTAGTCAGTATGGCGCGGCGTCAATGGCTCAGCCAATCGCTAGCGGAGAGCCCCACCACCAATGCCACGGCAGCACATCCCGTTTTCTAACCTTAGCCATGCAGAGGGGGCTAGGCATTAGCCCCCGCCACCTTCAGACCCCTTCCAGCTCCCACCGAAAGATGCTTCAAGTCGCCGACTGCCAGGCAGGTAGCCTCGCGTTACTATGAGTTCAAGCTGGGCCTGGTCGTTGGACTGAAATATTGGACCGGCAATCCGGAGAATCCTTTGAGCTGGCTCGCCGAGCTATCCGAGTATTGGGATCTTTACGCTGTCGAGTTTTTCCGCGATCACTGGACCGAGCCGCCTGCAAGCTTGCTCGCGGCGCTGGTCCTCGCCGTGCTGCTGCTGACCGTGTTGCGGAAGTCGCGCAGAAGCTATATGAGCCTCCCGGAGCTCCGGGCGTCAGCGACGGCGGCGCCGCCTGATCTGACCGTGATCATTCCCGCCCGGAACGAAGAACATAACATCTCGCGATGTATCGCGAGTTTTCCGAATCTTAGAGTCATCGTCGTCGACGATGATTCCTCGGATGCAACAGCGAAGGTGGCAAGGGAAGCGGGAGCTACCGTAGTCAGCGCTCCCCCGCTCAAGAAAAACGTACAGGGGAAGCCCAATGCTTGCTGGGCGGGCGCACGCGAGGCTACTACGAAGTGGCTCCTGTTCGTCGATGCCGATACATGGTATGACCCGCAATTCGCTCCTTCACTTGTCGAGTTCGCCGAGAGGAACCATCTCCAGATGGCAAGCGTTTTCCTGAGGCAGGAGTGCCGCAGCCTTGCGGAGAGAATGCTGATCCCGTATGCCTACGCGTTGTACTTCTGCGGGATTAAGCCGGAGAGCACAGATGAAACAAGAGCGGCTGAGGCGCTGGCGAACGGACAGTGCCTCCTCTTCCGCCGCAGCAGTTATGAGTTCGTGGGCGGCCACTCGGCGGTGCTCGAGTTCGCCGTAGAAGACATCGCGCTGGCCCGGATCGCCAGACGGCATCGAATGCGTCTTTGCGCCCTGCGCGCAGAGCATCTCGGCAGGGTTCACATGTATGACGGCCTCAAGGCAATCTGGAGGGGCTTCGAGAGGAAGTCGCTCCGCTTCCTCCTGGTCAGCCCAAGGACAGGCTTCAAGGTGATGCTGAGCTCGATTCTGCTAACAATGTGGCTGCCCGGGCTGCTATGGCTGCTGGCCGACGGGCTTTGGGCGCCGGCCGCACTGTTCGCCGCTTTGCCGGTCCTCGGGCTTCGGCCGTGGTACGGCGGACTGGGCCGCGCTCTGCTAGCGCCTGCAGCCATCTACGTCTTCCAGTTGATCGCGCTCTCCAACCTGTTGACCACTTCGATCGGCCGGCCGCTTCAATGGAAAGGGCGCCGGGTATAAGTAAGGGAATGGGACGCCCAAGGATTAAGAGAAAGAGCGGAGCCGGAGCTCGCTCTGTGTCACTTGTAAAAATTGATCGAAGGGCCACCGACAAGCCCGCGATTGGAATCTTAAGCGATGAGCGGAGACGGATCGCGTCAATCGATCTGTTCCGCGGCCAATGGAGCCGGTGGCACCGTGAATCCCGTCCGCTCGCGGATTTGCGCGATGGAAACACCCGGCCGGGATGACACAGGTTGAGGGCTGCTGAGACGGGAACTGGAGCGATGAGCAACGCCGGAAGCATCAAAAAGGCGCGGTTGACATCGATGATGAGGTCCGCTATAGTTCTGAAGTATTGTTCTTTCAACGGTTTGTCGGTGTCAGGTGGCAATGAAATAGGGTACGCTAGGATGAAGGGCGGCGGGTAGTGAGATCCTCTGCGTACCGGATGCCCCGTCTGGTCGCAGTTTCGCAGTCCTTGCAACGCCTCTCGTTCTTAGGCTCTCGCGCCCGTTGACCGTTGAGTAGGTGACTCGGAGACTTGGCATGGCCAGCAACAGCGAGGATCGGATCCCGGATATTCCGGCGCCAGACGATCACGAATACGAACAACTGATTGACGACTACAGCCATTTCTCGCCACCCGCCGAAGGCGAGATTCTACAGGGCCACGTCCTCAAAGTTACCGAGAAAGAAGTCATCGTCGATTTCGGGTACAAGTCCGAAGGTCTTGTGCCGATCGAACAGTTCATTCAACCTGACGGCAAAGTTCACGTCCAGCGTGGTGACGTGATCGACGTCATGGTGGATCGCTCGGCTCCCGAGCCGGAAGGCTACATCCTCCTTTCCCACGAGAAAGCGGCGAGGATCCGCGTCTGGGAGACGTTAGAGAAGGCTCACCGGGAAGGGTTGATGGTGCTCGGGCGGGTGACCGGCCGAATTAAAGGTGGATTGGCGGTCGACGTCGGTGTGCAGGCGTTTATGCCTGGCACACAAGTCGATGTCCGTCCTGTACACAACCTCGACTCGTTCGTCGGTCAGGATATTCCGGTAAAAATCCTCAAGCTGAACCGGCGCAGAGGCAATGTTGTTGTCTCGCGGAAGACGGCCGTTGAGGAAGAAGTCAATGCCCGCAAGGCTCAGGCCCTCGAGATGCTCTCCGAGGGAGCGGTCGTTACGGGCGTCGTAAAGAATCTCACCGACTACGGAGCGTTTGTCGACCTTGGCGGCATTGACGGCCTCCTCCATGTCAGCGACATGAGCTACGGCCGCGTCAGCCACCCATCCGAAGTCGTCAACGTCGGCGATGAGATCACGGTGAAGGTGCTCAAGTTCGACAAAGAGCGCGAACGCATCTCGCTCGGAATGAAGCAGCTTGCGCCGGATCCCTGGGAGTCGGTTCAGGAGCGCTATCCGCTGGAGTCGCGTGTCATCGGCCGCGTCGTTAGCGTGACGGACTACGGAGCTTTTGTAGAACTGGAAAGCGGTGTGGAAGGGCTCATTCACATCTCGGAGATGACTTGGTCCCGCCGCATGAAGCATCCCTCAAAGGTGGTGAAGCCTGGCGACCAGGTGGAAGCCGTCGTGCTCGACGTAAAGCCGAAGGAACGGCGCATCTCGCTTGGGATCAAGCAGCTTGAGGCCGATCCATGGACAACTGTCGCGGATCGCTACAGCATCGGAAGCGTCGTTGAAGGCCGTGTCCGGAAACTGACGGATTTTGGCGCCTTCGTCGAGATTGAGGAAGGAATTGATGGACTGGTCCATATCTCGGACCTGTCCTGGACAAAGCGGGTGAAGCACCCGTCAGAACTGCTGAAGAAGGGCCAAGTCGTGCAGGCGGTCATACTGAATATTGACGCGCCGAACCGCCGGCTTTCGCTCGGCGTCAAGCAGCTTCAGCCAGACGCCTGGGAGACCTTCTTCCGTTCCCACCAGGTGGGCGACACGGTACGCGGACGGGTCTGCCGGGCGGCGAACTTCGGAGTCTTTGTGGAGATCGCTCCTGGTGTCGAAGGGCTTTGCCACAACTCGGAAATCCCCGGCAGCCAGGACCGGAAACGGGAAGAGCCGCCGCTCCCCATCGGCGAGGAATTCGACTTCAAAATCATCAAGATGAACGAAGCGGAAAAGAAGATTGGGCTGAGCATCCGGGCTGTCGCCGATGATGAAGAGCGGACACGCCTCGAAGATTATCAGCGGCAGGCGGCGGCAGCCACAATGACAATCGAAGAAGCCATTCACTTGAAGGGCCAAGGGGAAAGTCGTTAGGTCGGGCTGGCCCTGGGAGAGGTGAGAACCAAGGATGACTAAAGCGGACTTGATCGAAGAAGTATCACGAGTGGTCGAAATGACCAGGAAGGATTCGGAGGTAATCGTAGAAGCCATTTTCGACAGCATCGTGCGAAGCCTGCGCACGAATGAAAAGATCGAAATTCGAGGCTTTGGCAGCTTCCGGACCCGTCAACGACAGCCGCGGGTGGGACGGAACCCTAAAACCGGCGCGCGGGTGGAGGTACCACCGAAACGCATCCCCTTCTTCAAGCCGAGCAAGGAACTGAAGGATCTCGTGAACAACTCCCATGCGAATGCGAGCGCAGCACCGGATTCTCCCGCTGTAATCACGTCTGACGAGCCGCCCGCCAGCGCCTCGTAGTTCTCCTCCGCTTCTCCGTCTGAAGATGGATCACTTGTGGAGTCCCTGGAGGTATCGGTACGTCACAAGATCCGGTGCCTCCGAGGGGTGCCTCTTTTGCGTGAAATCCACCGAGCATCGCGACCAGGAAAATCTGGTCGTCTTTCGGGGCGTTCATAGCTTCGTTCTTCTCAATCTCTATCCGTACACTTCGGGGCACGTCATGATTGCGCCCTATGAGCACGTTCCCGTCCTGGAGGAGGCATCCCCGGAAGCGCTGATGGAAATGACGGGTCTCTTGCGGAGGACGGCGCAGATTTTGCGCAAACTCTACAAGCCTGATGGAATGAACATCGGTATGAATATCGGGGAGTGCGCGGGCGCGGGAGTCGCGGGGCACATCCACATGCACGTTCTCCCCCGCTGGTGCGGCGACACAAATTTCATGACGACAGTGGGGGAAACTCGCGTGCTGCCGGAGGAATTGTCAGTTACGTGGCAGCGGCTCCGTCGGGAGTTTGAAGAGCCGCCGCCCGATCAGGTGGCAACCTTCGGCCGTTCTTCCTGAAGCTTCGGCGCCCGTTCCCGCTGATACCTGGCGCGGCTGTCCATGATGGCCTTCCGAGCTTCCCTCGGACCGCCCCATCCAAGCATCCTGGTGATCTTTCCTTCCAGCTCCTTATAAATCGCGAAGAAGTGTTCGATCTCACGGCGGACGTGGGGGTAAACCTGATCCATCGTGTGGACCTGGTCGTATCGCGGGTTGCGCGTGGGCACCGCAAGGATCTTTTGGTCCCCTTCCTTGTTGTCCGTCATGTTCAGGACGCCAACCGGACGCACCTCGATCATGCACCCGGTAAAGCTCGGCTCCTGGACCAGGACCAGCACATCCATCGGGTCATTGTCCTCAGCGATCGTACCCGGTATAAACCCGTAGTCGCCGGGATAATGCATTGGAGAGTACAGGGCCCGGTCGAGGCGGAACAGGCCGAGATTGCCGTCGTATTCGTACTTGTTCGAGGAGTTCTTGGGAATCTCCACGATCATTCGGACAATCTCAGGGCACTCTGGCCCGGGATCGAGGTCGTAGAGCTTCGGGTTCACATCCCCAATACTATCAAAAACTTGGCATAAAAGACAGGTCCGCCGGGAGAGCGCCAGGCTGCTTCTCCGGCCAGCGCTGGTGCGGAGAGGACTTCCTACAGAAAAAGAGTACGGGCAGGAGCGCTAGTGATACGTCTGCCCGAGTCTGCGTCCAGGAGAGACGGTTCCCGTCCGTCTGCCCCGGCAGCTTTCCACGGTTCCCGCATGGAAACCGCTGCCGGCCAAGAACCGGCTCGAGGTCCTCCTGAGTTAGTTATCGGTTCGAGTGGAGGAAGTTTGAAACTAATGCTATGGTTTTTACATACGGTCGAGGCAACCAGGCGGGTGGGGTATGCGTTTTGAGAGCACGAACGTCGCGCTGAAGGAGTGGGCGTCCGTCGTAGCTGCCCTCGAAGCCGGCCGCCAGATCCTTCTGCTGCGCAAAGGCGGTATCGTCGAAGGCCGCCGAGGTTTTGAGCTGCGACACCAGCAATTCCTTTTCTTCCCCACCTTCGAACATCAGCACGCTGACTTACTAAAGCCCGGGTTTGCCGTGCCTGCGCCTCCTAGCGAGGACGTCCTGGTGCTTCGCTCCGGAGCCACCGTCGACAGCCTCCTGACAGCACCGCCCTTCCCGGAAGATCTTGCCGCAATCGATTCCCTCCACGTGTGGAATGAAAGGTTCATCCGGCAGCGTTACGCCTATCGCCCGGACCTGCCTCTGCGGCTCGTGCTGCTGCGCGTCTGGCGATTACGCGAGCCAATTGAGGTGCCGCTGCGGGACGCTTATGCCGGGTGTAAATCCTGGGTGAACCTCACCGAAGAGATTTCAATCACAGACAGACAGTTTGTGTTGGACGAAGAACAGTTCCTGCGGGAACGCGACCGGATCATGCATCTTCTGGCGATGAGAGGTCCGGTGAACATGGCAAACTAAGGCTATACCCAAATGCGCCTCTTAGTAGTAGAAGACGAGAAGCGAATTGCTGATTTTCTCAGCCGCGGACTCGAGAGCGCTGGCTATGCGGTCGACGTTGCCGGCGACGGCAAGACGGCCATCAGCATGGTCCACGCGACGGATTACGATCTGATCATCCTCGATCTCATGCTGCCCGATTTGGACGGCCTCACCGTCCTTGAAAGGATCCGGAACCGAAAGGTTAATCCGCCTGTGCTCATCCTCAGCGCCCGCGGCGCTGTCGACGATCGGGTGAAGGGACTCGAACTCGGGGCAGACGACTATCTGGTCAAGCCCTTCGCCTTTGTGGAACTGCTTGCCCGGGTCCGCGTACTCCTGCGAAGGGGCCAGCCCACGCCGGAGAAGCTCCAGGTGGGTGACCTCCATCTCGATTGCATCCGGCGCAAGGTGACTCGCGGCGGTGAGCCGATTGATCTCGCCCCCAAAGAGTTCAGCATTCTTGAATACATGATGCGGAACCCCGGCCGCCCGCTCAGCCGCACCATGATCGTCGAGCACGTTTGGGATATGGATTACGACGGTCTGACCAATATCGTCGACGTGTATATCCGGCATCTGCGCAGCAAGATCGATGATCGCTGGCCGGTGAAGCTGATTCACACCATCCGGGGAATCGGCTACATGCTGGAAGCGAACGAGAAGGCTGCGGAAAAGTAGTTTCCGCTATCCAAATCGTCAGAAGCCGATGAAAACGCCAGCTAACAAAGAACCGGGGCCTTTACCCGCGTGGAAGCGGATTCCGCGAGGGCTTCGGTTCCGCCTGGCGTTGAGCTACGTCTTCTTCTTCGCACTCATCCTCGCTGGAATCGGCGTTGTCTTTCGACAGACTTTGGCCACGACGCTCCAAGATCATGCACGCGCGATGCTGGAGGAGGATTGGGCAGCCGTAAGGGCCTACCTCCGCATTGAACGCCGCGGCAACCGGATGGAACCCGTCTGGTATTACGACAAGAACGATCCGGACGAAGCGTTCTTTGTCGAGCGCCTCAAACGCGTGTTTATTCTGGCGGATGCCGAAGGTCGCATTCTCGAAATTTCCACCGGATACCTTTCGCTTGGCCCGGAAACGCCCGAGACGATCCGAAAGGTGATGGATGAAGGCGCCGACGTCTGGAAGGTCCGCCTTACGGGCCACGGCCTTCCGTACCTCGTCCGGTTCGGCACCATTCTGGACGAACGGCGGCGGCCCTATTTTATGGCCATCGGGCGTCCGATCACCGACAGCGCAGGCATTCTTTCCAGCTTCACGTGGGAATATCTGGCGCTCGCACCCTTCCTGCTGGTGAGTTCCGCGGTCATCGGATGGTTTTTCGCCAGGCGGGCGTTGCAGCCAGTGAACGCGCTTGCCGAAACGGCAGGGAGGATTTCAGCCTCGAACATGAATCTGCGCATTCCCCAGCGCGGGGCGGAGGACGAACTCGACAACCTGATCGCGACGTTCAACAGCATGATGGATCGCCTGAACGCCTCACTCCAGCAGTCACGGCAGTTTTCCGCCGATGTTTCCCACGAGATCCGCACGCCGCTCACCTCGATCCGAGGCCAGTTGGAAGTAGCGCTGCTCACCTGCCAGACTGCCGAGCAATACCGGGAAGCAATCCTCAATTCGCTTCAGGATGTGGACCGCCTCGCCCAGATCGTCAAGACCCTGCTGTTGCTGTCGCAGGCTGAGGCCGGACACCTCGTGTTGCAAAAGGCCGCCATCGACCTGTCGGCCCTGATTCGGGACCTGGTGGCCGAATTCCAGATTCCGGCCGAGGAGGCGCGCGTAAGCCTGCACGCGAACTTGCCGGATGAATGCGTCATTGAAGCGGACCGCGTGCAGATCGAACGCCTTGTCAGTAACCTTCTGTCGAACGCCGTCAAGTACACGCCGGCAGGCGGCACGGTTCGCGTGTCGCTGCAGGGGCGAGACCGCTGGGTGGAGATTGAGGTAGCGGACACTGGCATCGGGATTCCAAAGAATTATCTGCCCCATATCTTTGAACGCTTCTTTCGAGTGCCCAACTCCGATCCCACATCGGAGAGGGGCTTGGGGCTTGGACTGAGTTTCGTGAACTGGATCGTCAAGGCGCATGGCGGACGGATCAACGTCGAAAGCGAAGTTGGCAAAGGCAGCCGGTTCACGGTTGGCCTGCCCGCAGGCGCTCATCAATCGACAAGCGACACCGCCCCGCTGGCCACCCGGCCCGCGTAAGCCGGGAGCCTGCGCAAGCATGCGCTATCATGGACCGTAAGGGTCTTCGGGACACTAAACCGGATGTTAATCACAGTTTCCGGCGAACCGGGGTGCCGTCATGAGGAACTGGCCCGATTGCTGGCGCAACGGCTTCGGGCGGAGTTGATCAACGAATCCCGCCTCCTGGCGCTCGTCGAAGAGGAATACGGCTCCGATGAGCGAATTCCCGACAGGGCGTTCCCTCTCGCCGCTGCTTCCGTCCTCCTGCGTCTTGCGACCGAACATCCTTTGGTTGTCAGTGTGAATGGCGCGGAACTCCTGCTGAAGTTCCCCTGTGTCCTGAAGGTTCACATTACAGCATCGCGGGCGTACCGGGCCGGGACGCTCATGATAGACCACAGCCTGGAACGCCAGGCAGCGTTACAGTTGCTGCGTCAGATGGAAGCGGAAAGGAAAGCGGAGCGGCGGCGCCGCTTCTCGCGATCCAGTTCCCCGCCCCATCTGTTCGATCTGGTCTTGAATGCCGAAGGCATGAACGCAGACCAGATGGCGAGCTTTGTAGAAACGGTTGCGGTCGAACGCGGCCTGCAGAACACTGCTCTACTCTCCCGCGAGCTCGAATCCCAGCAGCAGTTTCGGCTGCAGGTTCAGCTTGCGCGGCTCGGCATTCACCCGAAAGGCAAGGCCAGCCTCAAGAAGCGTCCCTTCATGCACCCCAGCGAGGAGATTTTCGCCAACCTGCTTGACTTTTACCGGATCGAGTGGCAGTACGAGCCGCGCAGCTTTCCGATCCAGTGGGACGGCCGCGGCCAGGTCCAGGCGGCCTTCACTCCGGACTTCTATCTTCCGGAATTTGACTTATACGTTGAACTTACTACGATGAAGCAGTCTTTAGTAACTAAGAAGAATCGCAAGGTGAAGTTGCTGAAGAGCCTCTATCCGGACATCAATATCCAAGTATTTTACGAGAAGGATTTCCGGGATCTCATTTTTAAGTACGGGTTGGCCGAGCAAGCCCTCAAGGCATGAGCAAGCCCCTTCCGCCTTGCATCGAGCGCATTCTCTTTACGGAAGAGCAAGTGCAGGAGAGAGTGCGCGAAGTGGCTGCCTCGATTTCCGAAAAGTACCGCGGCCGCGAGCTGAAGCTGATCGGGGTGTTGAAAGGTTCCGTCTTCTTCCTTACCGCGCTTGCGCGCGAGCTCGACATTCCCGTGAAGATTGATTTCCTCGCAATCTCCAGCTTCTCGAACCGTGCATCCGGATCGGGAGTTGTTCGCATCTCGAAAGATCTGGACGAGTCGATTGAGGGTGAGGATGTGCTGCTGGTGGAAGATATCGTGGATACGGGCTTCACAGCCAGGTATCTGCTCCAGACGCTTGCGAGCCGCGGTCCCAACTCTCTCTCTTTATGCACTCTGCTCGACCGGACAACCCGGCGGATCGTGCAGATCCCGGTCGAGTTCCGGTGCTTTGAGATTCCCGACCGCTTCGTCATTGGCTGCGGGCTCGATTACAAGCAGCTCTACCGGAACCTTGGATTTCTGGCCGTCATGAAGCCCGAACGGTAATTGGAAGTCACGGTACAATGAGGGCTTCACGAAAGATTGCAGCATGCCCGGAGCCCTCGACACTTACGTACGGAACCAGGAAGCGCGCCTGCTCGAAGAACTGAAGGAGTTTCTCCGCATTCCCAGCATCAGCACGCTGCCCGAGCACAAGGGCGACGTCGAAAGGGCCGCGCATTTCGTCGCCGAGAGCCTCCGAGCCGCGGGTCTCGAGCACATCGAGGTCATTCCGACCGAAAGACATCCGCTCATCTACGCGGACTGGCTTCATGCTCCCGGCAAGCCCACGGTCCTTTGCTACGGGCACTATGATGTGCAGCCGGCTGACCCGCTCGAACTCTGGCAAACTCCGCCGTTTGAGCCCTCCATTCGAGAGGGAAACATCTATGCGCGCGGGGCATCCGACGACAAGGGTCAGATGTACACGCACATCAAGGCCGTCGAGGCTCTGCGCGCTGTCCACGGAACCCTTCCCGTCAACGTGAAATTTCTCATCGAGGGCGAGGAAGAGATCGGCGGAGCGTCGATCTCCCAATATGTAGAGAACAATCCGGAGAAGCTGAAGGCCGATGTTGCCCTGGTCTCCGATACATCGCTTTATCAGGAAGGGATTCCGACTCTTTGTGTCGGCCTGCGCGGACTGGTGTACCTGGAGGTGGAAGCCACTGGACCCGCTCGGGACCTCCACTCGGGCCTGTATGGCGGCGCCGCTCCCAATGCGGTTTATGGATTGATTGAGCTGCTCGCAAAGGCCAAGGACTCCGAAGGCCGCATTCGAATTCCCGGGATCTATACGAACGTCGCAGAGCCTGCTCCTGCAGAAATCGAGAGCTGGAAGAAGCTACCCTTCAACGACAGGGAATTTCTGGAAAAGGAGGTAGGTTCCACACGCCTCACGGGGGAGCCCGAGCGCACTGTGCTGGAGCGTATCTGGTCCCGCCCGACATTTGAAGTGCACGGCATCGCGGGCGGATTTACAGGGACGGGGGCAAAGACAGTGATCCCGGCGAAGGCGACTGCCAAGGTCAGCTTTCGCCTTGTGCCGGAGCAAACCGTCGACGGTGTTGTCTCATCCTTTAAGAAGTGGGTTGCGGATCAGACGCCAGCCGGGATCCGCACGGAAGTGAGGATGCTGAGCGGCGCACCGGCAGTCATGGTGAATCCCGACCATCCCGCGATTCAAGTGGCCGCAAAGGCATTCGAGGAAGTGATGGGCCGGCCCACGGTCTTCACCCGAAACGGCGGATCGATCCCGATTGTCGGAGACTTCGCCCGGCACCTGCGCATTCCCACGATCCTTATGGGCTTCGGACTGCCCGACGATGGATTGCACTCTCCAAACGAGAAGTATAGGGTCGAAAACTTCTACATAGGGATCAAAACCGTCGCCCGCTTTCTTGAATCTTACGGGCAAGTCAGGCAATAACCCTGCCGGGTCGATAGACTTTCCTTTCTCCTGTCAGTGTGATAGACTGACCCGACATATTACGTCTCGTGGTATCCCCTCAGCCTTACTGTTTCTCCAACCGTATCGCTGAGGTGGGAAGGGAGGAGGTCTTGTTACATCTTAGGCTCTGTCTGCAAAGGGCTCTCGTTCTGGCTCTATTGCTAAGCGCATTTTTGTCTGCGCAAGACTCACGTGGAAGAATCGTCGGCAGGGTCGTCGATCCCGACGGCGCCGTAGTTCCCAACGCTCAGATCGTTGTAACTAATATTGCAACCGGAGTTAGCGCAAGAACTACGGCAAACGAAGCGGGAATTTTCACGCTTCCGTATCTGCTGCCGGGCACCTACCGGCTTACTGCCGAGCTGGAAGGGTTTAAGAAGTTCGTTCGCGATAACATCCAGGTCCGAATCGATGATTCGGTGGATGTCACGGTGCAACTGGAAATCGGCAGCGTGGCCGAGTCGGTGGAGGTCAAGTCGGAAACTCCGCTGCTCGCTACCGCCGAGTCGTCGCTTGGCCAGGTGATCGACGAGCGCCGCGTCATGGAGCTGCCTCTGTTCGCCGGGAATGCTTTGGATCTGGTTCACCTGGCTCCTGGCGTCGCCAATGGCACAAACCTGCGGCTTCGCAAGGCGCCGTTCAACAATGCGCCCTCGCAGTTCTCCACTGTCGGCGGCGGCAACTACAACAACGAGTTCACCATTGACGGCGTGTCCAACACCTATTCGGACGGCACGTCTCCTCGAGTCGCCTTCTCGCCGCCGCAAACCGCGGTGACCGAGTTCAAGGTTCAGACGACCACCTACGACGCCTCGCTCGGTAACACGATCGGGTCGGTGGTGAACGTGAGTACCAAATCCGGTACAAACTCCCTCCACGGCGAGGCTCACCACTGGCTGCGCAACAGCGCCTTCGACACCCCGAACATCTTTCAAAATCGGGCCGGGCAGAAGCTGCCGGTCTACCAGGACAACCGCTTTGGCGCTTCCGCGGGAGCTCCGGTCTATCTGCCAAAGCTCTACAACGGGAAGAACCGCACCTTCTGGTTCTATGCCTGGGAGATGAACCTCTTCGGCGACCCTCAGTCACACACGGCTACCGTTCCGACGGACCAGATGCGCCAGGGCGATCTCTCCCAACTGCTCGCCCTCGGCCCCTCCTATCAGGTGTACGATCCGTTCACCACGGCTCCTGCCGCCAATGGCCGGTTCTCGCGGCAGCCGTTCCCCGGCAATATCATTCCCGCCAGCCGTCTGGATCCGGTGGCGCTGAAGATGATGTCTTTGTGGCCGTCGCCGAACGCCCCTGGCAACCGGGAGTTCCGCAACAACTACTTCAATACCAACAAGGCGCTGGAGACGTACTGGGTACATCTCGCCCGCTTTGACCATGCGTTCTCCGACAACCATCGAATGTTCGTGCGAGTCCACCGCGATTTCTGGGAAGAGGACAAGAACCGGACATTCTCCAACGATGTCAACGGCATCATTCTGAACCGTATTAACCGCGGCATCGCACTTGACGATGTCATCGTCGTCTCTCCAAGCTTCCTGGTAAACCTGCGCTATGGCATCACGCAGCAGGAGTTTCCGGAGCGCCGGGTCAGCCAGGGTGTTGACCTCGCGAGCTTCGGCTTCTCCCCGCAACTGGTCAACTCCATCCCCCGCAACCTGGCGGTAATTCCCAACACTACGGTGGGCTCTTTCACCGCGCTCAGCGGCTGGGAAAGCGGCGATGGAACGACAGCGTCCCTTATTCACAACGCGGTGGCTACTGTGACGTGGCTGCGCGGGAAACACAACGTCCGGTTCGGTATGGACACCCGTGTCTACCGTGAGTTCCGCAACCGGTATCCAACCGCCATTGCCCCGCAGCTCACCTTCAACTCAACGTACACGCGCGGGCCTCTCGACTCCTCGCCGGCTCCGCAGCTAGGCGGAGAGCTCGCGTCGTTCCTGCTCGGCATTCCAGCCGGCTCCATGACCGTCGTCGATTCCACGGCGGAGCAGAGTATCCTCTACGGCTTCTATGTGCACGACGACTTCAAGGTGTCGAACAAGCTGACCCTCAACCTCGGACTTCGCTACGAACTCGATACGCCGATGACGGAGCGGTTCAACCGGGCAGTGACGCATTTCGCCTTCGACCAGTCCAACCCGATCGAAGCGGCGGCGAGGGAAGCCTATGCGAGGAATCCCATCCCCGAGATCTCGCCGGACCAGTTCCGGGTGCTCGGAGGCCTGACGTTTGCCGGCGTGAACGGAAATCCCCGGGAGTACTGGAAAGGGGAGCGTAACAACTTCATGCCCCGCTTCGGCTTCGCCTACCAGCTTCGCCCGAAGACGGTGATCCGGGGCGGCTACGGCATCTTCTACAACACAATCGGCATTCTGCAGTCGAACACGATCACCAGCGGATTCAGCCAGACCACTCCAATTCAGGCGTCGCTCGATAACGGTCTGACCTATATTGCGACGACGGCCAATCCGTTCCCGAACGGACTAGTCCAGCCGCTCAAAGCTGCTGGGGGACTGAGGACCTTCCTCGGTCAGGAGATTTCGTTCTGGGATACCCATCGCAAGAACCCGTACGCCCAGCGTTTCTCCCTCGGCTTCCAGCAGGAACTGCCGATGCTGTTCGTCACCGAGATATCCTACGTCGGCAACCGCGGAACGCGGCTTAACGTCAGGCGCAACATCAACGCGATTCCGAACCAATACCTGAGCACGTCGCCGGTGCGTGACCAGGCTTGGATCAACTACCTGAACCAGCAGTTCCCGAATCCATTCCGCGGCCTCGATCCGATTTACGGCGCCAACATCACGCGGGCCCAGTTGCTCCGGCCGTATCCGCACTTTGGCAACATCTTTACCAATGAACCCATTGGCTATTCGTGGTACCACTCGCTGCAGGCGCGGTTCGAGCGTCGCATGAACCGCGGATTCACGTTCCAGCTCTCCTATACGTGGTCCAAGGCCATGGAGGCAATTGAGTTCCTCAACGAGGGCGATCCGAGACCGAGTGAGGTAATCAGCTCCTTCGACCGCACTCACCGCATCGTTGCCAGCGGCATTTGGGAGATTCCGTTCGGGCGCGGCCGGCGTTTCGGCGCCAACCTGAGCCGCCCGATCGACTTCATCCTTGGCGGCTGGCAGTTGAATGGCGTCATGCAGCGCCAAAGCGGTCAGCCGCTCGGCTTTGGCAACGCCATTTTCAACGGCAACCTTCACGACATCGTTCTTCCGGACGATCAGCGCAGTGTAGACCGGTGGTTTAACACGGAGGCTGGCTTCAACCGCAACTCCGCGGAACAGCTTGCTTCCAACCTGCGCCAGTTCCCGCTGCGTTTCAGCGGCATCCGGGGACCGAATCAGGATCGGTGGGACCTTTCGCTCATCAAGAACTTCCGGGTCACGGAACAGGTGACAATGAAGTTCCGGGCGGAATGCTTCAATGCGTGGAACCACCCGAACCTGGCAAACCCCAACACGACTCCGACCAACGCAAACTTCGGCGTCATCACCGGCCAGGACGCTCCGCGGTCCTGGCAGTTCGCCCTGATGCTGACCTTCTAATCCATCCACCGCACCATCCCGCTGGCTCTACGGAGCCGCGGGATGGTGACCTGCGTTATCCTGCCCTTTTTATTTAGCCTCTGAAACGATTACACTGAAAATAACAGCTGCCGGCCGGACTCCGTCGGGACCGGGCAGCCGTTGACGGCGAGCATAAGTCTGGCGACATACACCACAAATCTGACATCCGAGAACGTTGTTCGATCTGCCGGAATCGCCTCGATTGCGGTATTGGCCAGCCGCATCACCGGTTTGATGCGCGAGGTGGTCCTTGCAAGGCAATTTGGCGCTGGCGAAGCTTATGATGCATTTCTGCTCGGCTTTCGCATTCCCAACCTGACAAGAGATCTCTTCGCGGAAGGAGCTCTTTCCTCCGCCTTCGTTCCCACCTTTACCCACTACCTGTCTACGAGAAGTAAGCGGGAAGCCGCCGAACTGTCCAACCTTGTGGCTACCGCGATCATCGTCATCGTAGGGCTGATGTGCCTTCTGGGTATGGTTTTCAGCCCGGAGATTGTCGATCTCCTCGCCGCTAACTGGCGGGAGACTGCCCCCGGAAAGTTCGAGCTGGCAGTCCGGCTGACGCGAATCATGTTCCCATTTCTCCTGCTCGTGGCCCTGGCCGCGCAGGCGATGGGCATGCTCAATGCCTGCAACCAGTTTGGCGTGCCGGCCCTGTCCTCGACGGCTTTCAACATCGGCTCTCTAACCATCGGCTTGACGCTTGGTTTCTGGGTCGGTCCCCACTTGGGGATCACCGCAATTGAGGGGATGGCCTTCGGGGTCGTGATCGGCGGTATGCTGCAGCTCGTCTGGCAGCTTCCGAGCCTGTGGCGTCACGGCTTCTCATTCCGCCCCGCGCTCGATCTGTCCCACCCGGGCATGCGCCAGATCCTCAGCCTGATGGGTCCGGCGATCCTGGGCAATGCCGCCGTTCAGGTGAATGTGGCCGTTAACACCTGGTTTGCGACAGGCATTTTCGATCCGGTCCGCGGCTACGACGGCTCCGTGAGTTGGCTGGCGTATGCCTTCCGGTTCATGCAGCTCCCTCTTGGGCTCTTCGGCGTTGCTATCGGTACCGCCACGCTGCCGGCGATTACCCGCAGCCTTTCGAGCAACGACATGGAGGAGTTTCGGAGGACGTTGTCGCGCTCGCTGGGCCTGGTGTTCCTGCTGACGGTTCCGTCCTCGGTCGGCTTGGCTGTGCTCGGCCGGTCGATCATCGGCGCCATTTATGAACGTGGAAGGTTTGACAGCTACGACACGCAGCAGACGGCAATTGCGCTGAGCTGCTATGCGGTCGGACTGGCGGGCTATGCTGCCTTGAAAGTCCTCACGCCGGCCTTTTATGCAATGAAGGACGCGCGGACGCCGATGATTATCAGCTTCCTCTCCATCGCAATCAATTACGCCGCCGCTTCGATCCTGATCCACCGGCTGGGGCTCGGGCACGCCGGACTCGCTCTTTCCACCTCTGCCGTTGCTCTCTTCGGGTTTATCGTACTGTTCTCGCTGCTTCGAAAGCGGGTTGGAGGTATCTACGGCCGTGCGCTGCTTGCGAGCTTCGCGAAGATCAGCGTGGCTGCCGCTGTGATGGGCGTCGCAGTCTTTCTCTCAAGCTGGGGTGTTCGCACTCTTCTCGGAGATGCGTGGTACACGAATATGGCGGATCTGGTGGTTTCCATCCCCTTCGGATTGGCGGTTTTCTATGGCACGAGCCGCAGCCTCAAAATCGACGAGCTTGAGCTCGCGACAAATGCGCTCGTCGGACCGGTTTTGCGGCGCTTTGGACGCCGCATGTTAAACTGAGAATAATCCATGCATCCGGACATTAAACTGATCCTGGACTTGCAAAGTGTGGATCAGCGCATTGTCGAACTTCAGAAAGAGATAGCCGCGCTTCCCCGCCACCTGGCCGAAATCGAGAAAGCTCTGGACTCGCACAATCGCCGTCTTGAAGCCGACCGAGCCGCGCTCGCCGCGAATCAGAAGGAGCGGAAGCGGCTCGAAGGCGACGTTCAGATGCAGGAGCAGAAGATTTCGAAGCTGAAATCGCAGATGCTCGAAGCGAAGACGAACGAGCAGTACCGCGCATTCCAGCACGAGATTGAGTTCTGCGAGAACGAGATCCGGAAATACGAGGATCGAATCCTTGAGCTCATGGCCGAATCGGAGCCGCTCGAGAAAAACGTCAAGGCGGCAGAGGAAGCGTTGCGCCAGGAGCGCGCGCAGGTAGAAGCCGAGAAGGCCAGAGTGACGGCACGGACTGCCGCGGACAAGCAGCAGTTGGAACAACTGAAGCTGCAACGTGAGCAGATCAGCCAGCAAGTGAAGCCCGCGCTGCTCAATGCCTATCAGCGCATTCGCAAGCGCTGGAACACCACCAACGTAGCGGTGGAAGCAAATGAAGGACGGTGCACGGCCTGCCACCTTGCGCTTCGCCCTCAGTTCTTCCAGGACCTCCGTAAAGGCGATCAGGTAATGTTCTGCGAAAGCTGCGGCCGCATCCTGTACTACCATCCCACAATCGTGGTGGATGAACAGTCCGGCGGGCCTGTCAGCTCCTCGGGATCTTCCACTCCGCCCTCATCTCCTTTGCAGGGCCCTTCGCAGCAGCAGACCTCCGCCTCGACAAGAAGCGCAGCAAGCGGCGCGTCCGAATTCCAGCCGATGCCAATCCGGCGCCTCTAAGATTACGCTGCCCGGAGCCACATCCCCTCCGAGCGCTCTTCCAACATAGGCATGCCGCCTGTTTAGAGACTGTATACTCCCCGTATTTCGGATATTCATATCCTGGAATATCCCGTTCTGATTGTGATAACATCCCCTTTCGGCCCGGTCTCCCCGGATGATGCAGCCGCGGCCGGTACCCACTGGCCGTAGCGTTCGTTACGTCCGATGAGTCGGGCTAACGCCAGGTCCCTGGGCTTTTTTAATGGGACCGATCTCAAGGGGAGTGATCGAGGGTGAAAACCTACGAAAGCAGCGAGATCCGCAACGTCGCCCTGGTTGGCCACGGCCATTCCGGAAAGACCACACTTGCAGCGGCAATCCTCTACACCACCGGCGTGACCAATCGACTGACGCGGGTGGATGAAGGCAATACTCTCACCGATTTTGACGAGGAGGAGGTCCAGCGCAAGATCACGATCTCCACTTCGCTCGCCTTCGCCGAGTGGAAGAAGGCGAAGATTAACCTGATCGATACTCCGGGATTTAACATGTTCCTTTCCGATACGCGGACCTCTATGGTCGCTGCGGATTCGGCGCTCCTGCTCGTGGATGCCGTAGCGGGAGTGGAAGTTCAGACGGAGAAGGTTTGGCAGTTCGCGGCTGATTTCAAGATTCCGCGCGCGTTCGTCATCAACAAGCTCGACCGAGATCGCTCAAGCTTCGAGCGCGCGCTCGAAAGCATCCATGAAGTCTTTGGCCGCCACGCCGTTCCGATCCACCTGCCAATGGGATCGGAGAAGGATTTCTGCGGCATCATAGACCTCATAAACATGAAGGCCTACCGTTACACGCGTGACGGCGATGGCAAGGGACAGGAGATCCCGATCCCAGACACCTTCATGGATGCCGCCAAATCGGCGCATGAGCAACTGGTGGAGATGGTAGCGGAGGGCGAGGATGACCTCATGGAGGAGTTCTTTGCCAACGGAACTCTTCCTGCCGAGCACATCATCGACGGCCTGCGCCGCGAGATGCGCGAGTTCAAAGTCTTCCCCGTCCTGTGTGCCTCCGCTTTCCATACCGTCGGCACCGACCTGCTGCTCGACTTCGCCGTCGACGTACTGCCCTCCCCGGCCGATCGCGGCGCCGTGAAGGCAGTTGCTGACGGAAAGGATGTGGAACGGCCGATGAGGGACGACCAGCCTCCCGCGGCCTTCGTTTTCAAGACTATCGCTGATCCCTTCGCTGGGCGTGTGTCGTACTTCAAGGTAATGTCCGGTGTCTTGAAGAACGACGCGAACCTCGTCAATAGCCGCACGGGCGCGGTGGAAAGACTTTCCCACCTAAGTGTTCTCTCAGGCAAAACCATGACTGCGGTCGGCGAATTGCACGCCGGCGACATCGGCGCAGTCGCAAAATTGAAGGACACCCTGACCGGAGACACACTCAGCGACAAGTCCGCTCCGATTGAGTATCCGAGGGTAAAGATCCCCGAGCCGTCCATCGCGTATGCAATCGAGGCGAAGTCGCGCAACGACGAGGATCGAATGGGCAACGCAATCCACAGGATCCTGGAGGAAGACCTGGCTCTCCGGTTTTACCGCGACCCGCAAACGAAAGAGTTCCTCCTTGCCGGCAACGGCCAGCAGCATGTCGAGGTCGTTGTCAGCCGTTTGAAGCGCCGGTACGGGGTGGACGTGACCTTGCATTCGCCAAAGATCCCATACAGAGAGACCATCCGCGGGAAAGCAGAGGTACAAGGGCGTCATAAGAAACAAACTGGCGGTCACGGTCAGTTTGGAGATTGCTGGATCCGGATGGAGCCGCTCGAGCGCGGAGCCGGTTTCGAATTCGGCAATGAGATCTTCGGCGGCGCCATTCCAAAACAGTACATCCCAGCTATTGAGAAGGGCATCCTTGAAGCCGCCGAACGAGGGTATCTTGCCGGCTACCCGGTGGTGGATTTCAAGGTGACCGTGTACGACGGCTCCTATCATGACGTGGACTCGTCGGAAATGTCCTTCAAGCTCGCGGCGCGAAAGGCGTTCAAGGCAGCCATGGAAGTCGCCAAGCCTGCGCTGCTTGAACCGATCATGAGCGTTGAAATCCAGGCCCCGGTAGAGTACGCCGGCGATCTCATGAGCGACCTCAACGGACGGCGCGGACGCATTCAGGGCATGGAAACGAAGGGGAACACGCAGTTCATCCGGGCACAGGTTCCAATGTCCGAAATGCTGAGCTACCAGAACGATCTAACCTCCATGACGCAAGGCCGCGCAGCCTTCACTATGGAGTTCGACCACTACGACTTTGTTCCGGCTGCCCAAGCTGAGAAGATCATTGCAGCGGCCAAGGCAGGCCACGCAGCTGAAGAGGAAGAAGAGGAATAGCCGTGAGTTCAGGGGCCGGGCAGCGCCTTCCCCGCCCGGCCCTTTTGCTTTCAAGTCGCAGCAGCCGGCATCTGCGGCTTGAGCCCTAGCCCCGGTGTAAGGTTGACCCCTCTCTTGGGCCTGTTGTACAGTCAAAGATTCGCGCCGATGTAAACCGTAAGCAATCCAACAACGAAGGTAACGATGACCCAAAGTCACCGCCTATCGGTCCTGGTCTTTATCCTCATCCCTCTCGCAATTCTCACAAGCTGCGCTCAATCCAAAGTCGATCAGTTCGGGATGCCCTTTGTGCCCGCCACGCCTAACTCCATGAATGCAAAGGCAGCCGCGGCAAGCCTGGAACCGCCGCAAATCCCGCCGAAGCTTCTACTGAAAGAGACGCCTGCAACACTTGGGGAACCGGCGATTCAGATGCCAAGCTACTCGGCGGTCGTGCGCCGGGCCGATACTCATTTCCAGGAAGGCAAGCGCCTGTATCAGGCAGGTGATCGGGAAGGAGCGCGCCGCGAGTTTGATCGCGCCATTGACATCCTGCTGGAAGCACCGGAAGCCACAGATCGCACCCTCCTCGAGAAAAAGGTTGACGAGCTTGTCCGTTCCATCTACCGCTACGACGTCGACGGCCTCGGGGCAGGCGTATCGCAAGAGGAAGCCCCCTTTGAAAAGTCTCCGCTCGATGCCCTCCTCGAAATGACCTTTCCTGTAGATCCGAAGCTGAAAGACAAGGTGAGCGAAGAGGTCCGGGCCACGGTATCCCAGCTTCCGCTGGAAGTGAATGACGCGGTACTCAGCTATATCAACTACTTCTCGAGCGAGCGTGGCCGGAGGATTGTCATCGCCGGTCTGAAGCGGTCTGGGCGTTATCGGAACATGATCTCGCGCATCCTGGACGAAGAGGGAGTACCCCAGGAGCTGATTCACCTTGCACAAGCCGAATCCGGCTTCATGCCGCGCGCGGTCTCTCGTAAAGCCGCCACTGGAATGTGGCAGTTTGTCAGCTGGCGAGCCCGGGAATACGGTCTTGCGCAGACCCCATACTCAGATGAACGCCTGGACCCCGAGAAGGCTACCCGGGCGGCTGCGAGGCATCTCCGCGACCTGCATGCCCAGTTCGGCGATTGGTATCTTGCCCTGGCTGCCTACAACTGCGGCCCGGGATGCGTCGAGCGCGCGGTAGCGCGCACGGGCTACGCAGACTTCTGGGAGCTGCGAGCACGTCGTGTCCTTCCGAAAGAGACTCGAAATTATGTCCCCGCCATCCTCGCCCTCACCATCATCTCTAAGAATCTCCGTGATTACGGTATCGACGAGATTGAGTACGACGCCTCGATTGACTACGACACGATCGACATCACAGCGCCGACAAATCTTGCACTCGTTGCCGACGTCGCCGACAGCTCGGTGGCCGAGCTTCGAGAGTTGAACCCCGCACTGCTCAAGCCGATAGCTCCTGCTGGCTACGCGCTGCATGTGCCGAAGGGAACTGCGCCCACCGTGATGGCAGCGCTTGAAGATATACCTCCAACGCAGAGAATCTCGTGGAGGATGCACCGCGTCGAAAGCGGCGAAACGCTCGAGGCGATCGCGAAGCGCTACAACACACCACTTTCGGCAATCGAGTCCGCAAACGGGAATCTCCTCGAGGCCCCGGAGGAGGGCGACATGCTGATCATTCCCGCAGCATACAAACCATCGATCGTCTCCTCCTCGAACGAGGGAAAGCGGACGACCACTAAGACGACCACTAAGAAGACAGTGAAGTCCACGAAGCGTGCCGCCACTGGTAAGACTGCAGCTTCAAAATCGGCATCCCGCAAAACCAAGCCCACGGCTTATCGCAAGGGCTCTTCACTCGCATCTCGCTAGCCGCCAGCCTTAGATTTAGTAAAAAGTCAACCGTGAGAGGGGTCAAACGGTTGACTTTTTTTCACTTCACTCTTGCCTTAAAAAGAAAACGAGTTATTCTATGTGTTGACTGAGCCTGTACAGGAGGCACGGAAAATGTTTGATAGGCGAAAGTTGGCCGTCGACGATGACGATCTAGATGATCTGGAGTACGACGAAGGCCATATGGATGAGAAGTCGGAACTGATCGAATACGACCTGGACGAAGAAGAAGATCTGGAAGAGGAAGAAGAAGACGACGAAATGCCAATGACAACCGCCACCCCTGCACCGGCGCCTCAGCCGGCACATGCTGAGCCAGCAGTTGCGCCTGTGGCTCCGAAGAAGGCTGCTAAGAAGGCCGCCAAGAAGGCTGCGCCTAAGAAAGCCGCTGCCAAAAAAGCTGCGGCGAAGACCGCGGCTGTAAAGGGCGCTGCGAAGGCCGCGCCGAAGAAGGCTGCTAAGAAGGCTGCGAAAAAGGCTGCACCGAAGAAGGCCGCCGCAAAGAAAGCTGCACCGAAGAAAGCTGCTGCTAAGACAGCTTCAAAGAAGACTGCAGCAAAGAAGGCTGCGACCAAAGCGCCTGCTAAGAAAGCGGCGTTGAAGGGCGCCACCAAGAAGGCAGCGAAGAAGGCCGCGCCGAAGAAGGCTGCGCCTAAGAAAGCCGCGCCGAAGAAGGCTGCGAAGAAAGCTGTTAAGAAGACCGGCAGGAGGTAAGAGCGGTGAGCGGTTCGTCCGCCGCTCACCCCTGTACTCTTACTTCTCTACTGCCGCACGGCATCGCTCGAAGAGTTGCAGAAGAGATTCTGCGTACTCTTCCGGGCTACGTACGGTGCTCTTGCCGCCGAAGCCTGGAGCGGTGCTTCCCTTGCCGTAACCAGTAGTCACGGCAATAAATTTCATCAGTTCCAGTGCGATCTCTCCACTGCTTCGCGGGGGGCAGCATTGCCCCCCGGTTACTTCGCGTTCACTCATTCCGGGAAGCTCTCCTCAAGTTGATCTACCATTCATAGAGTACTTCATTTTCATGCCCGTCAACGCTTGTCGGCTCATCCGTAAAATGCGCGGAGGCGCGCAGGCACACCTGATAGAGGCCGACGACGGCAACTTCTATGTGGTGAAATTTCAGGAGAATCCGCAGCATAGGCGGATTCTGGTGAATGAGCTGATCGCCTCCAGGTTCCTCCAGTACTTGCAAATTCACTGCGCCGCGGCTGCGATTGTTCAAGTTGACGAGGCGTTTCTCGAAGCGAATCCCGATCTGTACATTCAGGTAGGCTCGAGGCAGCGGCGAATCTCGCCGGGCTGGCACTTCGGCTCACGCTTCCCCGGACACCCGGAACGTTTGGCCGTCTATGACTTTCTGCCGGACGTTCTCTTGTCCAAGGTCGAAAACCTGAGTCATTTCCTGGGTGTTCTCGTAGCTGACAAGTGGCTGAGCAATTCGGATGCGCGGCAGTCCGTATTCTTTCGAGCGCGGCTCCGAGGACTGTCCTTGACCGAGAACGTCCACCCGCTGAAACAGGGCTTCGTCGCCATGATGATCGATCACGGCTACATCTTCGATGGCCCCAATTGGACCTTCTGCGACGCGCCGCTACACGGGTTATACTTCCGGCCTTTGGTCTACGAGAAAGTAACGTCGTTCGACGACTTCCAACCATGGCTGGATCGCGTGATTCACTTCCCCGAAGAAGTCATCGACGATGCCTGGAAGAGCGTCCCGCCCCAGTGGATGGATCCGGAAGATCATGGCCTGCTCGAGAAGCTCCTCACAGACCTTCTAAGACGTAGGAAGCGCATTCCCGATCTGCTAAGAAGTTGCCGCGACGCGAGAGTTAACGTCTTCCCAAACTGGCGATAATATCGCGAGAGATGTTCTCAGCCGTTTGCGGTGCGAGGAGAATTCCGTTTCGGTAGTGCCCGTAAGCGAGCCAGAGAGCCGTGTCGCCGCAGCGACCCTCTGCCGGCCTTGGCGCGGACGTGCCCGGACGGAATCCGATCCACGCGTCGACCCGGGTTCGGTTTCGAAGGGCTGGAACAAGAGCCGCGGCACGCTTCTCCAAATCTGCAGCCATGTCCTCGGAGAAGGAAGGATCAAAGCCGGACCGTTCCTCCGTGCTCCCCGAAAGTACGCGGCCGGAGGAGCGTTGCAACACATAGGTGCCTTCCCTGCGGCGGATGGGGCCCAAGGTTCCCATAGCAAGCTCATGCGCGACCAGATAGCCCTTGACGGGATAGCTGTCGGGGCCGGATGGCAGAGCTGCGCCCTTGATCTCGATCTCTCCGCTCCATGCTCCCGCAGAAAGGACCGCCGCTTCTGCACAAACCTGACCGTCCTCTGTCGTCGCCTGAACTCCCTTTCCGTCCGTGTCGATCATACGAACCGCGCATCCCTCGAGTACAGTCACGCCGCAGCGGTCGCAGACACGCCGCAAAGCACGCATCACATCGCGCGGATCGACGATCGCGTCCTCGGGGTAGTGATAGGCGCCAGCCAGGCCCTCCGGGAGATCCCGGGCTATAGAGCGCATTTCCGAAACAGTAAGTTTCTCCACGCGAACGCCGAAACTTTCGTTACGTGCCGCCCTGCGCCCCAGCTTTGCGAGTTCGTCATCGCTAAAAGCAAAATCGAGAGCCCCGCACGCCACGTAGTCGATGCGTTCTCCGCTCTCCTCTGACAATTCCCTAATAAAGTCCGGCCACGCCCGGAGGCTTGAAAGCAACTGCTGCGCGAAGTCCCGATCGTCGCCGGCCTCTCCACCGGGCGCCAGCATCCCTGCGCCAGCCCAGCTCGCTCCACCTCCCATCGTGCGGCTATCGAATAACCCGACACGCAGTCCGCACTGCGCAAGACGCCAGGCGATGGAAGAGCCAATGATACCGGCTCCGGCAATGACGACATCGAACACCATAGAAGCTTGAGACATGGGAAGCAGTTACGACCCCGCATCTCCAGTGTAGGACTCGAGATCACTTCGATACAATTAAGGCATCATGCATCGGTTCCTTCTCCACAATGGCCAGATCCATGAAGCGACTGAGATACTGCTGTCGCCCGGACAGGTGGGTCTGCTGAACGGATGGGGCGTCTTCAGTACGGTTCGCGTACATGAGGGAGTGCTATTTGCTTTCGAGCGTCACTGGGCCAGGATGAAACGCGATGCGGAACTGATGCGCGTTCCCTTTCCCTGGACTGCGAATTCACTCGAAACAGAGCTGCTTAAGCTGGTGGAAGCGAACAACGCTCGCAACGCGACGCTCCGCGTTGCCGTCATCCGCAACCGCGGCGGCGTGTGGGAAGGTCCGGGCATTCAGCGCGACGTTGACCTGGTTGCATTCACGACTCAGCTCAAGGATTGGGGCCCTGGCGTGAAGCTGGGTGTCGTTCCGAATGCGCGTCACGCTGCGTCCCGCTTCGCCGGCACCAAAGTCCTTTCCTGGGCGCAGAACCTGATCTTCAGTGAAGAAGCGCACGAGAAGGGATTGGACGAGGTCGTGCTGCTCAACGAACGGGACGAGGTGAGCGAGTGCACCTCCGCCAACATCTTTGTGGTCAAAGGCAGTGAAGTCCTCACGCCTCCGCTCAGTTCGGGATGTCTTCCCGGCGTCACCAGGCAGGTGCTTCTGGAGGAAATTCGGGTACCGAACCTGACAATCCGGGAAGAGGTGCTTCGGCTTGCCGATATGGAAGCGGCGGATGAAGTCTTCATCACGTCCACAACGCGGGACTTGCTTCCCATCACCGCCATTGAAGGTCTCAAAATCCGGCAGGGGCAACGCGTGCGTGACATTCTCCAAGCCGAGTTTACGAAGTACCTGGAATCCTACGTTCAGGCGAAAGCGGGATCAGTTCCAGCTAAGAGCTAATTTCTATTTCTGCCTCCCCTCAAGCGGGCGTATACTGTTGCACGAGCGTCACGCCGCTCGGCTTTCGCCATGGCTTATGCATGCCCCAATTGCGGATCGCGTAAGTTCCGCCTGCTGAATCCGAGAACGGTATCAGAGAGGCTCGCCGAGCTTTTCGGCGGCTACCGCCTGCGCTGTACGGACTGTGGCACTCACTATGAGACCCCCTGGAGCCTCACCGAGTGGCTCTACGCCAAGTGCCCGAAGTGCTGCCGCCAAGATCTCTCCTACTGGAGCCCGCATGACTACCGCCCTTCGGCCTTCGTCTCGTTTCTGGTTGCCCTGGGGGCGCACCGGTATCGCTGTAACGCCTGCCGTCACAATTTTGCGAGCTTTCGGAAACTAAAGGCGAGGTATCAGCGCAGCCGTACGCGGGCTGTTCCGAACCAGACGAAGACCGCCTGATTAGACGGCAGAGCGCACTGGCATACAAAAAAGAAAAGGTTCCAAGTGACCTCCGGAGTTCAGCTTGCTTCGCAGCCTGCATGCTCGGCTGCAGCGTGGCATCTGATCCGCCTAGGTCAACCTCCTTCGCTCCGCAGAAGACTTTTGGCCCTCTGGTTCAGCGCGTCAGAGTGATCGGCAGAACGAACCGGTAGAGACCAGCAGCTCGACAGGGCCTTTCGCTCGCCCACATGGACCGGCTCGACGCCTGCCCGGTGGGGTCGTCGTTCCCGACCTCTGTCTTCGCTCCTCGAACGCCCTTTCCTTGTACCCGTTCGGCATTGGAGTTACGGCCTCGTCTTGGTTTCCCGCCACGAGGCGCCTCCACTGCCCGTTGTACAATTCCCGGTCGCCCGTCCCGGTCCTCCTCATTCCGTCACTCCTCTTCGGGGTTGTGCCCCCTCCGGCTCGCCGTGCCCGGAATGGCTCCTACCGGGAAGCCTGCCTAGCGAAACGCCCCTTGCCTCTCCTTTTCCTCACACCAGCCGTTCTTGGTAGAACGGCCGCCATGACAAATCGTTGAGGCTGGCTGCGTCCCGCTCGGCTCGCTGTTCCGTCAGCCTCTCGGAACCACCCCAATCATTCCCCCAAACGGAGCTGGAGTCAATGGAAATCAGATCGGGACGGAGGAAATTCTTAAAAATCTATTTATCTGCCTTTCAACAATTTACAAGCATTCAAGCGAAGCTCTTGTGTGGATAAAACAAAGACGTCTGTTTCTGTGCGGCAGCTATTTTGATGCGGTGGATTTCTCCAGCTTCAGGATCATCCCGGTGTCGGTCGCAGCCCATACGTTGTCGGCATCGGAAGCGGCCAGCACAACACGGTTCGCCACCGCGCGGTAGTCCGCCGGCATCTCAACCCAATGCTTCCAATCGGGATCGGTCGAAGTTAGCATGCGCAGTTTCCCAGGGACCGGGAGCGCTGCTATCTCCCCGACCGGCTCGTATCCTGCCAGGTAGGCGGTCCCGTCGGGAAACGCGATGACATCTGTGACAGCCCGGTCCTTTCGATGGAAAACCGTCTCGCTTTTCCCTTTGTCCATGTCCACCCGGACGACTTCCGACGGGTAGACAAACCGGTTCTGAAACTCGAACAGGCCAAGGCCCCGAGGCCCGAGCACCCGAAGCCGCGTAATTTGGCCGAAGAGCGACGCAACTGAATGTTGCCAGGTGTTTCCACCATCGCTCGTTTGCAACATGATGGTGAGCGCGGGCAATTCACGACGGCGGGATGCGCCCTCCGGATCGAGCCAGATTGGCAAGTGCCTCCCCGGGCGCGGCGGTCGCGAACTCCCCACAACCACGCCGTACTTTGGATTCGCGAATGTCATCCAGGAATAGAAGGTATACTCAGGGCGGCCTTCGGGCTTTTCGGCAGCCTCAACTCTTCGCCAGGATGCGCCGCCGTCCGATGTTTCGTAGAAAGCCTTTCGAAGTCCTATGGCCCATCCACGCTCTGGCGTCTGAAAGTAGACACGGAGGATGTCTTTGGGCGCCTTCTGCTTCTTCCAGGACCGGCCCGACTCGACTGTCTGATAGAGGCCCTTGGTCGTGACCACCCAGCCGGTGCTGTCGTCGAGGAAGAAGAGCGACACCGGCGGGGCGTCGAGATTCACCCACTCCCATGTCTTTCCGCCGTTGCTTGTGACCAGAGCTACCGGCCTGGTTCGCGTTTTGATCGTCCTCAGCCCGACGGCGATGCCGCGCTGCGCCGAAGGGAACTGGAGATCAACAAGTTCCAGCGACTCATTGTCGACGTCGTGCTCATAGCGCAGTACCCATTTGCCGCCCGCTTTGGAGGCATCCGGCTGAGCCCAAGCCGTCACCGCTCCGATGGCGGCCATCGCGAGAGGCACGACGAGATGCCGGAAGCAAGTCATATCTGCAGAAATGCCTAACGGGTAGTGAGCGGGTACGGACCAGATGACAAAACAAGCTGAGCGTGATTGGCATTCTGCACCGCAGTAGGAGCCATTCGTGCAAGAACAAGCAGACAGCCGATCTGCTCCCCTACCGTGCTGAGCAGCTCCATTTCATCGCCAGTGTGAGCATGCGGGGCGCGATGCTGTACGTTAATGACACCGACAACCCGGTTCCGGGCAATGACGGGGGCCGAAAGGAAAGCTTCGTAGGTGTCTTCCGGAAGGTCTCGGAAGTACTTGAACCGTGGATCCTGATATGCCTCTCGGGAAATCGCAAGCAGCCGCCTCTCCCGCGCGACCCAGCCGGTCAGACCTTCGTCCATCCGCAACCTCACTTTTCCGATCATGGAGGGATGAGGCGTGTTGGATGCACAAAGAACCAACTCGTCATTGTCTATCAGGTAGATCAAGCACGAATCGCAGGCCATGTACTCAACAAGCAGACCCACAATGCCGTGCAGCACCTCCTGCAGACTCATTTCGCGCACCATGAATCGGCTGATTTTCTTAAAAAGCGCAAGCTGCTGCTCCACCCGCTGCAGCCGCAGCTCAAGTTCTTTCACTTTGGCCACGATTTCATTATCCCAGATTGACCTAGGCGCTTTCCTCGTTTTCGGCGCCTTGGATGCAACAATCCGAAGCCCGGCGGCGAGGGGCGGCGCGTTTGCCTTTTCCCTTGGTCTACCGTAGGATAAAGGTCGATGCTGGAAACGGCATTGGTGAATCCATATGTGGAATCGCAAGAAGGATGACGATTACAGTCCGAAGCTGGCTACCGCACCGCCAGCTCCGGCGAATGTCACCAGAGAGGGAAACTTGATGTCTACGATACCCGCGCGTAGCGGTGCTGATACCGAGACTCCCCGCAATCATGCCGTAATCGGCAAATCCGTCGCGATTAAGGGTCAGATCACCAGTCGTGAAGACCTGTACATCGACGGGCATGTTGAAGGTGCGATCGAGATGCCGGAATCCCGCCTCACCGTTGGTCCCAACGGAAAGGTGGAGGCTGGCGTCAAAGCTCGTGAGATCGTGATTTTGGGAACGGTCCACGGAAATGTGGAAGCCGGTGACAAGATCGACATTCGGAAGGATGCGAAGCTGATCGGCGATCTGAAAACCGCTCGAATTGTGATTGAGGACGGTGCTTACTTCAAGGGCAGCATCGACATTGCCCGGCCCGAAGCAAAAGCTTCGCCCAGACCTGCGCCGTCCCTCCAGCCTGCGACCAGCGCGGCTCCTGTTCCGGCTGGCGCACCGGACGCGAAGTAACAGAACGGAGGAGTCTGGCGGTTGTTTAGAGACAGGTTGAGGTCAATGTTCGGCACGAACCCTGCAGGGCGTCCGAACGATCCTCCGGGCGCCACGACCGCCGGTCGCAGCGAGCCTTCGGAACAGTCCAGGACGCGCCAAAGCCCCGGGTTAGAGCAGTTCTTCGTAGCACTCCGCGACACGATCGGGCTGTCCATCCTGGATTTCGCCGGCGCAAGCCAGGCCAACATTGGCTTTATCACCAGCCTCGGCCATCGCATCTATTCCGAGGACTTCCTCCGAACGCTGGAGCTCTCCTTTGGCGGAGAAGGCGATTTCTACGAAAATCAGGCGGACCAGGAACGAATCGACTCGTTCTTTCAGCAGACACTCACCTTCCCCGACGGCCACTTTGACGGGGCCCTGATCTGGGACTGCCTGCAATACATGAATCCGGTGCTGCTTCAGCAGACGCTCGAACAGTTACGGAGGATCCTGCGGCCGAACGCGTACCTGCTCGCCTTCTTCCACGCCGACGAGAAGGTCACAAACGTTCCCCTTTACTCCTACCGGATCGTCGATCAAAAGACACTGCTGCTTTGCCAGCGCGGCACGAGAGAGCCCGCCCAGTTCTTCAACAACCGGGCTCTGGAACGCGTTTTCAGCGACTTCCAGTCCATCAAGTTCTTCCTCACCCGAGACCACCTCCGCGAAGTCATTGTGAAGCGCTAGGAACGCGGTTTAGCGGTAGCGTCCCGTGAGATGGTACCAGCGGATCTGAAGAGGCTCAATGAAGGCGTGCAGACCGCGCCAGGTGCTGACCGTCGTGCCCTCGACATCGTTCCAGCGGACAGGCACCTCCACAACTCGAATCTGGTGCAGTTTCGCGATGTAGAGCAGCTCGACATCAAATCCGAAGCCGTTTAATTGCTGTTTCCGGCAAATCTTCCGCGCTGCCTCCGCCGCGAACAATTTGAAGCCGCACTGGGTGTCCCGAAAAGGCAAGCCGGTCACCAGCCGCATGACCACATTGAACAGCTTGCCGGCGGTCTCCCGAAACCACGGCTGCCGGACGCCGATCAGGGAACGATCAAGCGCCCTGGAGCCTATCGCGGCCGAAGCATTATTCTTCTGTACCGCTGCAAACAGCTTGGACAATTCCTCAATCGGCGCAGAAAGGTCTGCGTCGGTGAATAGAACCCACTCTCCCTTCGCCTCCAAAAACCCGTGGCACACCGAGTAGCCTTTGCCGCGGTTGCCGGGGTTGCGGAGGAGGCGAACCCGAGGGTCGGAAGCACAGAAGGACTCGACCAGGCGGGCGGTGCCGTCACGTGATCCGTCATCGACGACAATCAGCTCACAGAAGCTCAGTGACAGCGAGTCCAGATACTGCAGGATTCTTTGCAGAGTGCTTCCGAGCCGGCGTTCTTCGTTGTAAGCCGGAACAACAATAGAGAGTGAGTGCAAAGGTCTATTATAATGAGAGCGATCCGGGAGAATCTATTGAGTTTAGAAGACGATCTGCTAGCCCAACGCTATCATCGTATCCGCGAAATTGAGGCGTTGGGTTTCAAACCATACGGGCATCCCTTCGACGCTACCCATACAATCCCCCAGATCCTGTCGGAATACGGAACGAAAACAGCCGAGGAGCTGGACGCTAACCGCATTCCAGTACGGATCGCGGGGAGAATCCACACCATCCGACGGATGGGGAAGGCGGGGTTTGCCCACTTGCTGCAGTCTGGCGAGAAGCTCCAGATTTATGTCCGCAAGGATGCCGTCCCGGAGAAGGCCTTTTCGCTCTATCAGATCCTGGACATCGGCGACATCATCGGCTGCGAAGGCTACCTGTTCCGCACCAGAACGGGTGAGCTCAGTGTTCATGTAGAAAAGCTCTACTTCCTCGCCAAGACGCTCCTCCCCATGCCCGAGAAGTGGCATGGCCTGGAGGACGTGGAAACAAGATACCGGCAGCGGTACCTGGACCTGATTGCGAACCCCGACGTTCAGAAGGTGTTCGTCACGCGCGCTAAGGTGATCGGCTCACTTCGACGCCAGCTCGAAGCCCGAGGCTTCATCGAAGTGGAAACGCCGATGATGCAGCCTCTCTACGGGGGCGCTGCCGCGCGGCCGTTCATCACCCACCACAACGCGCTCGACATCGATCTCTATCTCCGGATCGCCCCGGAGCTCTACTTGAAGCGCCTTGTCGTGGGCGGTCTGGAGCGGGTCTACGAGATCAACCGGAACTTTCGGAACGAGGGGCTGAGCACACAGCACAACCCTGAATTCACGATGCTCGAGTTCTATCAGGCGTACACGGACTATCGCGGCCTGATGGATCTCACAGGCGAGCTGTTGCGGCAGACGGCGATCGACGCCACCGGCGGAACGGTCGTGCGATACCAGGAGCAGGAACTGGACTTCGGAACCATCCGCCGCCTCAGCATGCGGGAAGCGGTGATCGAGTTTTGGCAAGGTCCGGACCGGCCAACCATGGAACATCTGAAGGATCCGGAGTGGCTGTTGCGGCATTCGAGCAAAGGGACTCCAGGCGAAGCGCTCGCCGACATCTTCGAGCGGGTCGCCGAAGAACATCTCCAGCAGCCGACGATCATTTACGACTATCCCGTGGAAACCTCTCCGCTTTCGAAGAACAAGCCGGACGAGCCCGATTTCGTTGAGCGGTTTGAGGTTTACATCGCCGGCATGGAGATTGGCAACGCTTACACGGAGCTGAACGATCCCCAGGAGCAGCGGCGCCGCTTCGAAATGCAGTTGAGCATGCGCGAGCGAGGGGAAGAGGAAGCCCATCAGATGGACGAGGATTTTCTCCGGGCTCTCTCCTATGGAATGCCCCCCACCGGAGGCGAAGGCATCGGCATCGACCGGCTGACGATGGTGCTGACCGACTCCCGATCGATCCGGGACGTAATTTTGTTCCCGCTGCTGCGGCCGGAAGGGCCGATTGGCATCGCCGACCGTTTGCGCGCTTGCGGGACAATGGAGAGTAGTGCGGAAACGATTTGAGTTATTCGTCGCTGCCCGCTACCTGCGCGCAAAACGCAAACAGGCAGTCATCTCACTGATTACCGCGATCTCGATACTGGGCGTAGCAGCCGGCGTCATGGCGCTCGTGATTGCGCTCGCCATCAACAACGGCTTCCGCAACACGCTCCAGAGAAATCTGTTGGGAGCAACCGCCCACGTCACGCTGCTAGAAAAGGAGCCGCTGTACGGAATTGAGAACTGGCGCGAGCTCACGCCCAAGCTGTCGCAGCTCCCCCACGTCACGGGCGCTTGGCCGACCCTATACGGCCAGGTGTTTCTGACCGGTCCGGCCAGGTCGTCAGGCGCAATCCTGAAGGGATTGGATCTCGATTCGCAAGGATCTACCGAGGACCTGCGGCGTCACCTGAAGCAAGGCAGCATTGAGGAGATTTCAAACCCGAAGACGTTCCCCGGCCTGATCGTCGGATCCCGCCTGGCCGAGTCCACGGGCATCATTATGGGCCAGGTGATTAATGTCATCAGCCCGCAGGGCGAGCAGACGCCGTTTGGCCCGCGGCCGAGCTATCACTCCTTCCGTGTCGTTGGCATCTTCGAGTCCGGCTTCTTCGAGCTGGATAACAACTGGGTCTTCACCTCGCTGCCCGCTGCGCAAAAGGTGATGGCGGTCGGGGATGTCGCCAACGCCGTCGAAATGAAGCTCGACGATATCTACCGTGCTCCGGAGGTCTCGCAGGCGGCGGAAAAGATCGGCAGACCTGCGCTTGCGGCCACAAACTGGATGGAGCAAAACAAGCAGTTGCTCGGCGCGCTTCGGATGGAGCGTGTCGTGACAGTCATCACCATTGGCCTCATCCAGCTCGTGGCGGCTCTGAATATTCTCATCACTCTCGTAATGATGGTGATGGAGAAGCAACGGGATATCGCCATTCTCGTATCGATGGGCGCTCGCCAGGATCAGATCCGCAGGATTTTTGTCGCCCAAGGCGTACTGATCGGCGTGATCGGGACGGCGATCGGCCTCACCGCCGGCTACACAATCAGCTACTTTGCGGATCGATACCGTTGGATTCACCTCGACGAGCAGGTGTACTCTCTCAGCTTCGTTCCCTTTGAGCCTCGGTGGCCCGATGGCATCTGGGTTGCCGGAACCGCAATCTTCGTCAGCTTCATCGCAACTCTCTACCCGGCCCGAACGGCGACGCGGATCGCCCCCGCGGAGGCCCTGCGGTACGAGTAAGTGTAAACGCACCAGCCGGAATGAAGGATAGCCAATCATCGTCGAATTACCAACTGATCGTTCTGCTCTTCGCCTCTGCCATCTTTTTGGCCTGCATCGTAAGCCCTCCGTCGCTGATGGACGACGTGGATGCCGTCCAGGCGTCCATCGCGCGCACGATGCTGGAATCGGGTGATTGGGTTACGCCGCGTCTCAACGGGGTCATCTATCTGGAAAAGCCGCCGTTGAAGTACTGGATGATTGCAGGCTCTTACTGCCTGTTCGGAATCCACGACTGGGCCGCGCGCCTTCCCATCGCCTTGTCAGCGATCGCGCTTTGCTGGGTGACCGCGCGCTTCGGAGCCTGGGCTTTTGGCCGCGCCGCAGGCATGTACGCCGGCCTGGTCCTCGCGACCTGCGTAGGCCTCTTCCTCTTCACGCGGATTTTGATCGCCGATGTCATTCTAACGCTCACCATCACACTCGCTATGTGGGCGTTCCTGAGAACCGTGGACGAAGATGAACCCAGACCTCGTTTGTGGGCGCACATCATGGCGCTAAGCATCGGTTTGGGGCTGCTGTTGAAGGGCTTGATCGCCGCGGTCTTTCCGGTTGCTGCCGGCGTTTTGTATCTCTGCTTCACCCGGCGATTGTTCGATGCGGCCACGTGGCGCCGGCTGCGGCCGTTCTCGGGAGCCGCCATCATTTTCGCGGTCGCGGCGCCATGGCACATTCTTGCGACGCTGCGAAATCCTCCGTATTTCGACTTCACGCTGTCGAGCGAACCCGGGCATTGGCGCGGCTTTTTCTGGTTCTACTTTTTGAATGAGCACGTGTTCCGCTTCCTGAACATGCGCTACCCGCGGGATTACAACACCGTGCCGCGGCTTTACTTCTGGCTCTTTCACCTGCTCTGGCTCTTTCCCTGGAGCGCCTACTTCCCTGCCCTGCTTCAACAGACGTTCCGCCCCATCGACCGCGCTAGCCGTACACGACTTCTGGCGCTCTGCTGGACCGGCTTTCTCCTGTTCTTCTTCTCCCTATCCACGACGCAGGAGTACTACTCGATGCCCTGCTACCCCGCGCTCGCTCTGCTACTCGGTTCGGCTCTTGCCTCTGACAAAGCGTGGATCGGGAAGGGCCGCCGAATCCTGACTGTCGTTTGTGTGGTCGCCGCGGCGATTATCTTCACCATTCTCTGGCTGGTGCGAAGCCTCCCCACGCCCGGTGACATCGCTTCGGCGCTCACACAAAACCCGGAGTTGTACACGCTGTCGCTAGGCCACATGGCTGACCTGACCCTCGGCGCGTTCGCCTACTTACGGCTGCCGCTGTTCATGGCGGGCATTGCGTTTCTCGTGGGCCTTGGCGGGCTTTTGCGGTTCCGGGGAAGACCGTCGCACCTGGCGGTGGCTCTGATGATGGTGTTGTTCTTCCACGCTGCGCGAGTGGCATTGGTGGCCTTCGACCCGTATCTCGCCTCCCGGCCGCTGGCCGAGGCGCTTAGGCAGGCTCCGCCGGGCAAGGTCATCTTTGACAACCAGTACTATACGTTTTCGTCCGTGTTCTTCTATGCCAACACCCGGGGCCTCCTGCTCAATGGGCGTGTGAACAATCTCGAATACGGCTCCTACGCACCCGGAGCGCCGCAAGTTTTTATCGACGATACCCGGTTCGCCGAGCTATGGCGCAGCCAGGATCTTTATTACTTACTGATCGAGAAGCCGTCCGTACCGCGCGTCGCCTCGCTGGTCGGCGAAGCGTCGCTGCATCTCGTGAAGGAGAGCGGGGGGAAGTACCTCTTCGCAAACCATTGACCCCGCGCGGTATCATGCATGATTAATGCTGCGTGAGCCCCTGGTCAGTATCGTCACTCCGACTTACAACATGGCGAAGTATCTGGAGGAGACGATTCAAAGTGTCCTTTCGCAGGATTATCCTCACATCGAATACCTTGTGATGGACGCGGGCTCCACCGACGGGACGCTCGAAATTCTAAGGAAATACGAAGGCCGGCTCCGCTACGTCTCCGAGCCGGACGAGGGCCAAGCCGACGCTGTGAATAAGGGGATTCGCCAAACCCGCGGCGAAATCGTGGCCTTCCTGAATGCAGACGACATTTACCTTCCAGGCGCCGTCCGCGCCGCAGTGGAAGCTTTTCGTCAAAACCCTGACAGCGCGGTCGTCTACGGGCAGGCGTACTATACCTCCCAAACCGGAGAAATCATCCGCCGCTATCCTACCGCCGACTACGATCCCGATCTCTTCCGCACCCAGTGCTACATCTGCCAGCCGGCAACGTTCATTCGCCGCGACGTCTGGGACGAAATGCAGGGACTGAATGCGTGTCTCCATTACGCACTGGACTACGATCTCTGGATCCGGATTTCAAGGCGGTATCCAATGACAGCGATTCCTCAATTTCTTGCCACGTCCCGCATGTATGCCGATAACAAAACGATACGGTTGCGCCGGCTGGGACTTACCGAAATCATCAACCTGCTGCAGCAGCACTTCTCATACGTTCCACCTCATTGGATCTACGCATACTGCTCAACTTACTTACACAAGAAGGCAGACGGATTCTTCGTTCCGGATCCTCCGACGCCGCACGGTTTCCTGGCAACCATATTCGTGGGATCCTGGATCAACAGGGGAAGTTTGCCCCGGTACTGGCTGGACTGCGCCCGGATGATCAAACCTGGATTACGGATCTTGGCGAGCAAGCTAATTCCAGCCACTCGCACAGATAGTGAGTAGGAACACGGTCCGCCTAGGTTACAATTAGAGGTTCCGTTCCTGGAGTATCGCCAAATGTCGTTCCGTCACGTTGAGAGCCTGCCCGTGTTGGCAATCCTGTCGTCCATTGCAGGCCCGGGAACCGAGACAGCGCTCCAGGGATTTACAGGCCTGAGCTGTCGGACAAACTGCGCTGAGCAACACTTGGCGGCTCGTCCACACCAGCGAGGCGCTTGGCCCGACTGTTAGAACGGCTCGGTACTCCTATGCAGGGTCTAAAGCCTAATTTCACTGCGGGCGCAATCGTGTCGCACTACCGGGTTATTTCTCACCTCGGCTCGGGCGGCATGGGACACGTCTGGCTGGCCGAAGATCTGAATCTGGAACGCCCGGTCGCACTCAAAGTTCTGTCGCCGCAGCTCGCTTCAGATCCCGACCGCATCAGCCGCTTTTTGAAAGAGGCGCGAGCTGTCGCCGCCCTGAACCACCCGCACATCGGCCAGATCTTCGAGTTTCTGGAGTACGAGGGTCTTCCCATCCTGGCCATGGAGTATCTGGATGGGGTCAGCCTGAAGGAGCGGATTTCCGGTCAACCTCTCCCCCAGGAGGAAATACTCGAGATCGCGATCCAGGTAGCCGAGGCTCTCGAAGAGGCGCACACGAAGGGGATCGTTCATCGGGATATCAAGCCCGGCAACATCATGCTGACGACGCGCGGCGTCGCGAAGATCCTCGATTTCGGACTCGCCAAGGTGGAACCGCGGGACCGCAGCGCTGACAACAGCGAGACTGCCACGCAAACCCTCACTTCGCCCGGCGAGGTGATGGGGACGCTGAAGTACATGAGCCCGGAGCAGTGCCTCGGCAGGGACGTGGACGCCCGCTCAGATATCTTCAGCTTTGGAGCCGTGCTCTATGAGATGGCCACGGGAATCCAGCCGTTTGCCGGCGCGACGTCCGCAGCCATTTATGACGCCATTCTGAACCGCACGCCGGAGCCGCCATCGCATCTGAACAGCAAGATCTCGACGGAGCTGGATCGGATCATTCTCAGGGCGATCGAGAAGGAGCGCGATCTGCGATACCAGACAGCCTCCGACTTGCGGGCGGATTTGAAGAGGGCTCGCCGCGATTCCGGTACAGAGGCGATTGCCCAGGTGCCGGAGCGCTCCCGCCACGCTGTCCTGCTTTCACTGGTGATCCTGGTTTCAGTGGTCGTTGCAGCGTGGATCGGTTTCCGTCACAGGCAGGTCGAGCCACAGGTTCAGGGGATGAGGGTCATCCCGGTCACCAGTACTCCCGGTAGCGAGAGCCAGCCCAGCTTTTCGCCCGATGGCAACCAGATCACCTACTCCTGGAGCGGAGAATCCGGTGAGAACTGGGACATCTACGTCAAGCTGGTCGACGCCGGAACGCCGCTCCGGCTTACGACGCATCCCGCTCTCGACATCAGCCCGGCATGGTCTCCGGATGGCAGATACGTTGCGTTTCTACGGCAGTCGGATACGGATTCCGCCTTCCTTATGATTCCTGCGCTGGGCGGTCTGGAGAGAAAACTTTCCAGTGCGAGCCCTCATCGAACCGGCCTGAACACACCCTATCTTGCGTGGTCGCCGGATGGGAAGATGCTTGCCATTGCGGATCGCACGGTTGCCGATCAGCCGATGGCCATTTTCCTCCTGAACATCGACACCGGCGAGCGGCGGCAGCTGACGAATCCGCCGGCGAAGACCTATGGAGACAGCGGTCCCGTTTTTTCGCCCGACGGATCAAGCGTCCTTTTCGTCCGCAGCGGGAGTATGACGGTGCAAGACCTCTTCGTAGTGCCGGTTTCCGGCGGTCCGGCCCGCCAGATCACGCGAGAGGGCAAGCGCATCTTCGGAGCGACCTGGTCGCCGCGGGATAACAACATCATCTATTCGTCCTCGCGCGTACCGAATGCCAGATTGTGGCGCATCTCGCCTTCAGGCGGCGTCCCGGAGCGTATTCTTGGCGTGGGAGAGAATTCCTCGTTTGTCTCGATTTCGAGGCAAGGCACGCGCTTGGCGTACACCCGATCGATCGTCGATACGAACATCTGGCAATACCCCCTGCCTGGCTCTGGAGCAAAGTCGCCGGTGCGCCTCATCTCGTCCACACGGCTTGATCTCAGTCCCCAAGTATCGCCCGACAACCGGCGGATCGTGTTCGCCTCGAATCGCTCCGGATACCTCGAGCTTTGGATCTGCGACCGCGAAGGAGGCAATCCCACGCAGCTGACCTATTTCCAGGGTCCCCCCACTGGCAGCCCAAGGTGGTCCCCCGATGGCCGCTGGATCGCCTTCGACTCCCGCCCTGACGGTAACCCGGATATTTACGTGATCTCCGCCGAGGGAGGCACTCCGATGCGTCTGACGACAGATCCCTCGGAGGAGACGGTGCCGAACTGGTCGAACGATGGAAAATGGCTGTACTTCGCCTCCAATCGGGGCGGCACGACGCAGATATGGAAGATACCCGCGGAAGGCGGTCAGGCTGTTCAGGTCACGCGCGGTGGCGGGTTTTTCGGGATTGAATCTCCGGACGGGAAGTACCTGTACTATACGAAGTCACCGAACGAGCCGGGCTTGTGGCGGCTGCCGCTGAAAGGGGGCAGCGAGGAGCCCTACATCGACACCTTCCCATCAGGCTTCTGGTCCTATTGGGCGAT
>CALGAR010000079.1 GCA_937959285.1 uncultured Bryobacterales bacterium | reverse complement strand
CCGGCGGGCGGCCGATAGCCCAGGCGAGTGGTCGGGAACCTTCCGGCTCGAGAAGGCAACGATTCCCCTCCCGGGCGTAGCCGAACCGTTGCGAATCGTTTCGGCTGCGGCTGCTGTCCGGGGCGCGAGCGTTTCCTTATCCAACCTCACAGGCGAGATCGGCGGCATGAGCCTGACAGCAAGGTTCAGCCAGCCTGCGGACGCATCGCATCCACAAGAGCTGGCCGTTTCGATACCCCGCGCCGATATCAGTGAGCTGGAGCGGCTTTTTCTGCCGACGCTACGCCGGCAGCGGGGCTTTCTGGCGCGCGCTCTGCGCAGACCGACGCCGCCCCCGAAGTGGCTCTCCGAACGCCGTCTGGAAGGCACGGTCTCAATCGGGCATCTCGATTTCGCAGGAGTGCCGCTGGAGCAGGTTCAGGGAAGCTTCCACTGGAAAGGCGCGGAAGTGGACCTGACGTCGCTCCGTCTCAAGCTCATGAACTCAGCGCTCGACGGGCGCTTGCAGGTTAGCCTGAGCGGCCAGGAGCCGCAGTACCGCCTTTCTGGGAAAGCGCGCCGCCTCCCGTTCCGCGGGGGACAACTGGACATCGAGGGCCTGCTGGAGGCATCCGGCACAGGCTCGGCGCTTTGGACGACCCTTGTCTCCCGAGGGGTGCTGGAAGCTCGATCGGTGGCAATCGGCGACGAAGAAGCAGTGGCTGTGGCCGGCGCGTATCAGCTCTCCGTCTTCCGGGGTGCTCCAAGACTTCAGGTGAATGATCTCGAACTCACGCTCGGCCAGGAAACATACTACGGCAAGGGCGGCAGCCTCACCGACGGCCGGTTGCAGTTCGATCTGATCAGCGGGCAAAAAGCCCTGCGTCTCGTCGGCAGCCTGTACCCGCCCCAGTTCGAGTTCGCGCTCTCTCGCTAACCTCAGATCCGGCGCCCTTCGTTTCAAACGTTTTGCCCCTGCGCCCTCACCGACTACGCAACGGTGAGCCTTGTAGGCTTTCTTTGCAACATTTCCCCAAGGCCGGTTGTCCAACATTTTGGGAGCCGGTCACTCACGGGACCGCAGGGGGCGTCTGTTGACGAAGCTAGCTCAGGTCCACGACCTCCCATGGGGGGCGGAGATCGCCGACGCGCAATGGGTGGTCTTTCGCGCTGCGATCGCCGCGGCGCGTGATAACCAGATTCCGTTCGCTTTGGGTGGAGCAGTCGCTTTGGCCTACTACACCAGGCAATGGCGTCCAACAAAGGACCTGGACATGTACGTCAAGCCGGATGATCGCGAGCGCCTGATTGCCGCGATCCGCGAGGCGGGTTTGCGGGATCTCTTCGACGAACAGCCTTACGACCGCCGCTGGATCTACCGGTCTCACATCCACAACGTGATCGTGGATATCATCTGGGCGATGGCGAACCTGACGGCCGAAGTGGACGATGCGTGGTTGAACCGCGGCCCGATCCTCCGCGTACGCGGCGTGGAGGTTCGCGTCTTGCCCCCGGAAGAGCTGGTGTGGACGAAGCTCTACGTCCTTCAACGAGATCGGTGCGACTGGCCGGATATCCTGAACATCCTTTGCTCAGCCGCCCCGTCGGTCGACTGGGCTTACCTGCTGGAGCGGATCGCCGACGACGCGCCGCTGTTAAGCGCGGTCCTTGCCGTCTTCACATGGCTTTGTCCAGGCCAGAGCCTGAATTTGCCCGATTGGGTCCGCGAGCGCCTGAGCCTGCCCAAGTCCGACAACCCGAATCTGCCCATGGATCGCCAGCGGGCGTGCAAGCTCGACTCGCGTCCCTGGCTTCGTCTGATTCCGGAGCAGCCGTGCTAGTTGGAACAATGAACCATCCCGAGCAAGACCTGTTCGCCGAAATCGACTGGATGGCGGACATGGGATTGCAGTTCATCGACCTGACGCTGGAACCGCCGTCCGCCCCGTCCTGGGCCGTCGATCCCGGCCGCATTCGAGCAGCGCTGGACAAGCACGGCATGTCGGTCGTCGGACACACCGCCTGGTATCTCCCCTTCGCGAGCACCATCGAAGAGCTTCGGCAGGCAGCGGTAACGGAGGCCAAGCGATGCATCGACATCTTCAGCGCGATCGGCGCCAAGTGGATGAATGTTCACCCGGACCGCTTCACCCCCTGGCACAGGCGGCCCTATTACATCAAGCGGAATCTGGAATCTTTCGGGGAGCTACTGGACTATGCCAGCCAGCGCGGGCTCGGCATCATGGTCGAGAATCTCCCCGGCGATTTCAACAACGCCCAACAGCTTTCCGAGTTGCTCGACCCGCTGCCGGAACTCGGCTTACACCTGGACATCGGGCACGCAAACCTTCAGGTTCAGCGAAACACGACGCAAGAGATTCTGGACGCCTACGGGCCACGGTTGCGGCATGTGCACTTACATGACAACAAGGGCGGCACGGCGGATTTGCATCTGCCGCTTGGTTCCGGAACAGTGGATCTGCATTCGGCCGTCCGAGCCTTACAGGAGTGCGGCTTTGACGGTACGATCACCCTCGAAGTCTTCACGCCGGACAAGCATCACCTGGCATACAGCCGCGACGTGCTGGTCTCCGTATGGCGGCAGGTCGCGAGCGCGGCCGGCAAATAGTGTAGCGGCCTCGTTCAAGTGAGCAGCTCGTTCATAATGAGTTCATGGATGAGCGCCCCTTCGACCCTCAGCGATACGGTCAGCTTCTGGCAGACGCGCGGCCTGCCGTCATCGATAGCGCCGAGGAACACGACAGGCTCCTGTCGATCGCCGAAGAGCTGATGGAGAAGGGGAAGTCAATCTCTCCCGAAGAGGAGAAGCTCCTCGAACTCCTGGTCTTCCTTATCAAGGACTTTGAATCAACGGTGGAAGCCGAGGAGCGCGAAGAAGCGGAAGAGGAGAAGGCCCCGACGATCCTGCCTGCCGCCCACGAAACGCTCCAACGCCTGATGGAAGCACGCGGGCTCGAGCCGAGCGACATTGCCGACATTTTTGGAAACCCCTACAACGCAAGGGAAGTCCTCGCGGGACGGCGCCCCATCTCGCGAGGACAGGCAAAGCAGCTCGGAGCCTTCTTCCAGGTTCCTCCAAAGCTCTTTTTGTCGTGACCGGTCAGTAGCCTTCCTCGGGGACCTCCACCTTTCCGCGGAAGGTCCAGTAGACAATTCCCGTGTAGGTGAGCACGAAAGGCATCCCGACCAGCACGAAAATCAGCATGGTCTTCAACGTAGCTTCGCTTGAGGCAGCGTCGTAAACCGTCAGGCTGAAGGCCGGGTTATTGCTCGCCGTCACAAGATTCGGCCAAAGCGCGATACCGAACAGGCTGACGAGAGACGTAATCATAAAAGATGAGGAAAAGAATGCGATGAAGTACCGGCGTCTGTAGATCGACCGCGGAATGTTCGCGATCAGGAACACGCTGAGCACCACGATTCCACCCGCCCAGGGAAGATGCTCGAAGTTCGCGACGGCGCGCGGAATGCGCATCAGCGTGTAGATGGTGGTCAGCAGGTAGAGCACGAGAAATATGCCCCATGTATGCCACATCATCGACCGCAGTCTTACCAGCAATCTTCCCGGCGGCGTCTTGAGGAAGAGGTAGATGGCCCCGTGCATTGCAAACATGGCCAGGGTCAGCGCTCCAACGAGCAACGCGTACGGGTTGAGGAGATCGAGAAAGCGGCCGATGAAAACTCCACGATCATCAAGGGGCACCCCGATCATCATGTTTCCAATACCGACCCCGAACAGAAAGGTCGCGATGAAGCTGGCGAAGAAGAAGCCGAAATCCCAGAAGGACCGCCAGCGCGGCGAATGGATCTTACTCCGGAAATCAATGGAGACAGCGCGAAAGATAAGGGCGAAGAGCACCAGCATGAACACCAGGTAGAGCCCGGAGAAAAGCGTCGCGTAGGCCATCGGGAAGGCAGCGAACAGCGCGCCGCCAAAGACGACAAGCCAAACTTCATTGCCATCCCAGATCGGTCCGATGGCGTTCAGGAAGATGCGCCGCTCGCGGTCGTCCTTCGCAAAGAAGTGCAGGATCCCAACGCCAAGGTCGAACCCATCAAGCACGGCGTATCCGGCGAGGAGCAGACCGAGCAGGACGAACCAGACTGCGGGAAGATCGAACCCTTCAATCATTGGACTCCTCCCTCCCTTCCTCCTTGAGCTCCGTCAGAGAGCCCTCGTGCAGGACACGATCTTCGGCCGCTCGAAGGAATCCCTCCCTTGTCGTATGCGCCCCGGGCGTCACCGGCTCCGGACCGCGTTGAATCTTCTGATGGAGGACGAAGACCCATACAAGAAACAGGACTCCATAGATAAGGCCAAACATGACGACAGACGCGAGCACCTGCTCACCCCGAACAGCCTCGGAAATCGCTGCGCTGGTTCTCAGTCCCTCGTTCAGCACGTATTGAACAAAACCGGCCTCATCGAGCACCGGCTCCCCTTGCGCGTCGGTGACCACGCGGGGATGGACGGTCCACGGCTGCCGTCCTACCTCCGCCGCCACCCAGCCCAGCTGGTTTGCAGCAAACGGCGCAACAACTGAGAAGACGAACACCCACATCAGCCATCGCTTGTCAAATAGACTCCCTCGCATCCGTAGCCAGGACGCGAACAAGGTGAGCACGATGAGATAAATCCCCAGGGCCACCATGATGTGGTAACTGAGGAACGACAACCGCACGGGCGGCCAGTCCTCCGGGCGGAAGCGATCCAAGCCAATCACCGGAGCGGAGGGATCGTGCTTCGCAAGGAGACTCAGCCCTTTGGGTATGGCGATGCTGTAGTCAACGCGGCGTTCTTCGGGGTTTGGGATGCCCGTGAGGTGAAGATCAGCGGGCCCGGTCTGAAAGTGTCCCTCAAACGCGGCCAGTTTGGCAGGCTGATACCTCGCCACCATGCGCGCGTTGAAATGCCCGCTGAGCAACTGCGCCACGCTCGAGAGCACGGCAAGCAGCAGCGCGCCTGTGAAGGAGCGCCGGGCAAAGTCCAGGTGGCGGCCCTTCAGAATGTACCAGGCCGAGATGCTCATGATGAAGAAAGCGCCGAGGATGAAGGCGCCGATCAGAGTGTGAGTCAGACGATTGACGGTGGATGGGTTGAAGACAACGCTCCACAAATCCGCCGTTTCTGCGCGCATCATCGCGACGCCATTCACAATCCATGGCTTCCCATTGCGCAGCACCGGCACGATGCGATGACCAGCCGGCGTCTGCTGCCAGCTGTTAGCGACGATGATCCAGATGGAAGAGAAGATTCCTCCAAGCGCCACCATTACCGTCGAGAAGAAATGGAATCCGGGACTTACCTTATCCCATCCGAACACCAGGACTGCGAGAAAACCTGATTCCAGGAAGAATGCGAATATTCCCTCGGCTGCCAGGGCCGATCCAAAAACATCACCGACAAATCGTGAATAGACCGCCCAGTTCGTGCCGAACTCGAACTCCATCACAATGCCGCTAGCCACTCCGACGGCAAAGTTGACCGCAAAGATCGAGGTCCAGAACTTTGCGGCGGTTTCGTAGATCGGCTCCCTGGTTCGCAGGTACATACCCTCGAGGTACACGAGGACTATTCCCATGCCGATTGTCAACGGTGGGAATAGGTAATGAAACATCACAGTGAAGGCGAACTGAAGGCGGGAAAGAAGAACAACATCGAGGTCCACGGTATGCCTCCAAGCAGAAGCATACCATTCGTGGCTCTGCTTACTGTATGGTTATTACCGGCGCGAGCTCGGCAAACTCAACTTTCCGAGGATGGCCGGATGTCTGGCGCCAGTTGCAGCGGGCAGATTCGATGGCCGCTTGTGCAGCGTTTCATAAGCCAGGATTGCAAAGGCAATCGCCTCCTTGGCGTCGCTATCAATCCCGTATTCGGAAGACGTGCGGATGGCGACACCGCCGCTATAGGAAGCCAGATATGCCATCAACCGTGGATTCCTCGCGCCGCCGCCCGAAACAATCAGCTCATCTACTGGCATTCGAGGGCGGATAAAGCGATCGATCGCGTAGCCGATGGTGGCGGCAGTCAACGCCGCTGCCGTTGCGACGGCATCAGGCATCGGAAGGCTGTCAAAGGCCTTCAGGAATTCGGCGCCGTACTGTTCGCGTCCCGCGGTTTTCGGCGGCACCTTCCGGTAGAAGGAGTCCCGGCAGAGCCGTTCGAGCACCTCCTTGTTTACCTTTCCGCGCGCTGCAAGCTTTCCGTCTTTGTCGAACGTCTTCCGTCCGCCTGTAAACCGCGAGACGAGTCCATCCATGACCATGTTGCCCGGTCCGGTATCGAAGGCAATGACGGACTCAGGCCCGGCTCCCGGCGGGATCGCAGTCACGTTCGCAATACCGCCAATATTGAGTGCCACGCGCCCGAGGCGCGCATGCCGGAACAGCAGATAGTCGACGTATGGAACCAGTGGCGCTCCCTTCCCTCCCGCGGCCATATCAGCGGTTCGAAAGTCAGTGACCGTCGGGATTCCGGTTCTTTCTGCGAGCACACTGCCATCGCCGATCTGCAACGTGCTGGCGACAGATCGGCCCAGATAGCGCACTCGCTCGCCCTCGTGGAAGATCGTCTGGCCGTGGGAACCGATCAGCTCAATCGACGAGAGCGGAATCTTATGCTCTTGACAGCAGGAAATCAGCGCCTCCGCGTACAGTTCCGCCAGCAGGAAGTTCAGCCGCGAGATATACGCAGTGTGCGTCTGGGCATTGGAAATTTCGAGCAGTGCTTGTCTCACCTGCTTCGGGTACGGACGCGACGAAGCGGCAAGCGTCTCGACGCGTTTCGCCCAGCCGCGCCCGGTTACCTCGATCACAGCCACATCGATCCCGTCAAGCGAGGTGCCACTCATGATGCCGGCCACTCTCATGAACGCCTTAACTCCTGCTGAAGCTCGGCAAGCAGTTGCAACGCCTCGATCGGGCGCAGCTCGTCGAGATTCAGCGCCCGGATCCGCTCGGCGATGTGATGATTTACGGGTTCAAAGAGCTGGATCTGCACGG
>CALGAR010000078.1 GCA_937959285.1 uncultured Bryobacterales bacterium | reverse complement strand
TGGCTGCGCCTGGCATCGATTCAGTAAGATGCTGGGCTCACAACAGCCAACTGTCGGAAAAATACAAGATCAGCTCAGGCAGTAGTTGCTCGATCAGCTGTCCCCGCCCCGTTCGGCTATCCGGCTCAGCTCTCCGACATAAAGGAGAAGAAGATGCAGGACCTCAAGTCCAAGGCCGGCAAGCGCGTGCCCTCCATCCTCGGCGAATACGGCGACGTGATCCAGAAGGCGCAGTAGTGGAAGGAGTCCTGCAGCGGCTGAGCGTCTCAAGCACCGGCTGATTCGGACTGAAGCCAGAGGGCCCATTGAACACCGGGCCGTGCCGAGCGGGCCGCATTCTCACGAATGCGGCCGTTTTTTCGGCCATGGACAAACGTCGAACTGCAGCATGACCGCATGCGCCGATCGAGGACACTCCATCTCGCCGCTCCGACCGTGTCACGAATCGTTCGCCGCAACTGAAACACCACGTTCATGGGATTTCGCCCACCGTCCCGCATTCCGACAATCGTCCCGCCCGAACAGGACCCTACGGGGCTTCCTTTTAATTCGCAGAGGTGAAAAACAATGTCCAGGAATGAGTGTAAGGCCCCGAACAGGGTCTCATATGCAGTGGTAGCGGCGATCGCGCTCGCCCCGGCGGCTGCCTTCGCCGCCGGCAGCTGCCCGGTCAACCTCGATGACGTCAAGGCAAAGATCTCCAGCTTCGCAAATCGCGCCGACAGCGAGGAATCCGGGGTCAAGAAGGACTACGAGGCGGCGACGAACAAGGACTACTCGAAGAAATTCTTCGATACGTTCGAGCAGCTCAACAAGGCAGCGAAGGACTCCACCCAGCTCGTCAACACCGCTTACAACCTCGCCGGCTACACCGCGCCGCTGCCGGAGGGCAAGATCCAGACTTCCCTGCCGCCGCAGGTCACGCTCAGCATGAGCAACGCCATGGAGCTCGCGAAGGCCGCGGCCGACGAAGACAACACGAAGCTCGACATCGCGCAGCTACGCTGCAACCAGAACGTCGAGGACGCCGCGCTCGCCGCCGCGCTCGACCAGCTCGACAGCAACACCGTCTCCAAGTTCAAGTCGGCCAAGACGAAGGCCTGCAAAGTCGTGCATGTCCTCGCCGATCTGCAGGACAAGAAACAGAAGCTCGACCAGATCCGCAAGGACGGCTATCCGCTCTTCTTCCTGCACGCGAAAGACAAAAAGGATTTCGGCGGCAAGAAGCGCACCATCCAGCTCAAGGCCGACTTGCGCATGTATCCCATCTATCCCAAGAACGTCGCCGACGGCAAGGATCAGCCCTTCCTGCTGGGCAAGCTCGAAGGGATCGATCTTTCCTATAACTCCTATTTCAAGTTCAGCGACAACAACTGGTCCACGCTCAACCTCTATCAGTACTTCATCGGCGACACCGAAAAGGATGAGCTCTGCATGCCAAAGATCAACCTGACGGGCAGTGTGAAAGTCGCCACCTGCGTCAGAGTGGTCGACAGGGACCCGAACTGGAACTGGATCAAGGTCAAGGTCCGCGCGAAATACTGGTACAACGACGCGTCGAGCGCAGTGAGCCTGGGCGAGAGGAAAGTCCCCGCGCCGTTCGGCTACCTGGCGCAGCTCTCCGACATGAAGGAGAAGAAGATGCAGGACCTCAAGTCCAAGGCCGTCAAGCGCGTGTCCTCCATGCTCGGCGAGTACGGCGACATGATCCAGAAGGCGCAGCAATGGAAAGAGTCCTGCAGCGGCTGATCGATTCGAGCGCCGGCTGATTCGGACTGAAGCCAGATGGCCCATTGACTACCGGGCCGTACTGAACGGGCCGCACTCTCACGAATGCGGCCCGTTCTTTTCTTGATCATGCGCGTGCGCCCAACGACGATCTTCAACGTGACCGTATGTGCCGAGCGAGGACACCCACCCTGTAGAGCTGGCTGGCGCTGGACCCCTTCACTCATTCATCCAAGAGCCGCGGAACGGATGCTTCAGCCTCCGTTCGCTCAGCTCGATCCAAGACGAATCAATCCTCTGCGCGTGGCTTCGAAAACCGCCTCGGAGCGGTTATTAGCTGCCAGCTTACGGTAAATGTTCTTGATATATCCCGGTACCGTATTGCGCGAAATGCTCAGGCGCTCGGCCAATTCAGCGTATGTGTAACCTTTCGCAATACCCCACAAGATCTCCGTTTCACGCGGCGTGAGCAGCGGTTCGTCGCTGGGCACCGAAGGACGCGCATTGATGCGCCTGATCAGAATGCGCGCGATCGAAGAGGAAATCGGAGAGCACCCGGCACGCAACTGCTGAATGACGTCGATCAGCTCTATCGAACCGGCATCCTTGAGTAAGTAACCCACCGCTCCAGCTTCGATGGCATCGATAACCGTTTCCTCGTCGGCAAGCACCGAGATCACCATCGAATCCGCTTCAGGATTGATCTGGTGCAACAGGCGGATCGCTTCGACGCCATGGCCGTCCGGCAACCGCAGATCCGTCATCAGTAAGTCGATTGTCTGCGTCTGCAACACGTGCCGGGCGTCGGCCAGACATGCGCAGGCTCCCACGAGCTCGGCGCCGGGCCAAGCGCGAAGGATCTCTGCGAACCGCTCGCGCAGATTAGCATCATCCTCCAACAGCAGCACTCGTATCGGAGCGCTATCTTTACCGGATCCATCGATATTCTTTCGCACTTTCACAGCTCTGTGATTCCCGATCAGTGATTTGATCGCCGCTGTCGGTACGGTCTCGTTGGGACGCTACAAAGAGTAAGCGAGAGAGGCGGTGTCCGCCATAGCCGTGCGATTCAGGCTTACCGCGGGCAAGCGCACTTCCGCCGTTTCGCCCGCATGCGTGATTCATCTTGGGTACGTGGTCTTTTCTCGGATCGCGCGGACAACCGAACTGACCCCATTCGGGATGCAAGGTCTGATTGAAGTAAACCCGATGCATATTGAAACCGACACCCATGAATATGGGGTATGGATCGGCGTACTCGTGTGGAAGTGTTCGACAACGCGAGGGGCTGCGTGCGCGTTGAGAGCTGCGCCCTTGGCGCGCACCACGCATGAGCAGCGCAGGAACGCAGCCTCGGCTTAAGTTGAGAACGATCGGAAAAACTCGCGAATGCAAAGACTCTTGCAGCGATTGAAAGGGATCGCACTGCTGAGCGTAGCCGCGCTAGCAGGCTGCAGTGGAACCCCGCGGTACGAGAAACCCTTGGAGGCGACCCAGAACCTCGGATACGACTGGCGCAGCCACTTTCGATACGGATTGGAAATGCTGCAATCGGGCAGGCTCGATCAGCACAAGACCGTGTGTACAAGTCTCGTATTTACCCGACACTCCGGGTCTCCGGGCTAGGGTTCAAGCAGCC
>CALGAR010000077.1 GCA_937959285.1 uncultured Bryobacterales bacterium | reverse complement strand
GGGACGCTGCTGATGATGCGAGGTGGTAGACGTGAAAGCCGCAGAAGTCGCCTTCACGGGAGGCTTTAGGGTTTATCGGAAGACGTCAGAGCCTCGGCCCGGCCGCTCAGTTCTTCGTCGCACGTTCACCGGCCTCTACCACCCCCTAGTTGCGACCCTCCTCGTGCCGATGTTTCTGGCCAGCGGACAATCCGTTCGGCCACCTAATTGAGCCTTCAGCCGGGTTATCGACACGTGGCTGCTCCGTTCCAACTGAACGGAGCACTCCAGCTCCTCCTGTATGACAAGTGGAACATCGACGAATTGCAGACGCTCTCCTCTGCCTTCGCCGCCACACTGGCGGCGTCCCGATGCGCGGACGCAGCCCGAGAGCGAAGAGATCTTCCGCCTGGTCGATCTCTTCAATCAGGATTTGGTATCGAAGTTCACCGATCTCAGTCCGATCACCTCGGAAAATCGGAAGCCGAACAGGCCCGTGAGCTGGCAAACTTCATTCGACGCCTTCAATGGGCGCTGTACTCTCCATCGGGCAGCCCACCTGTTAATTCCGTAGGACAACCGACTGCACAAAGCAGACTAAGTGTCAAATTGTATTGCCGCGGCGGATTGTCTTGGATATTATGCCGCCGATACCCCCTGTGTAAGGGGAGGCGTTGTCATCTTTCGAAATACAACAGCCGCTCTTCAGCAGAAAAACGGCGAAGAGCCTCCAGGAGATTCGTATGACACCCCATCGCTTCCTTGCAATACCCGTACTGCTTGTGCTGCTGTGCTCCGTGCTGGCAGGGCAGACCACCACAGGCACAATCACGGGAATCGTTTCCGACGCGACCGGGGCCATGGTCGCAGGAGCCACCGTAACAGCCAGAAACCTCGCAACCGGCGAGGTGGCTGAAACCATCGCATCGAACACCGGGAACTACGTCTTGCCAAACCTTCGCGTCGGGTCCTACGAGCTAACTGTTAACGTCGCGGGTTTCAAAAGCTGGCGGCGAGGCCCCATTACACTGAGCAGCAATGACAATGTGCGCGTCGACGTGCGGCTCGAAGTTGGCGAGACATCGGAACGGATCGATGTAACGGGCGAGGTGCCTCCACTCAAGACGGAATCGACAGAAGTATCTACCGTTATGGAGAACAAGCTCGTCAACGATCTTCCCCTTGCCGTTGCGGGCATCGGAGGCGGCATGCGGAATGCGTTCCAGATCATGATGATGATGCCCCAGGTGAAAAGCGGCAATGGCGAGTCAGCCTGGGACGATCTCCAGGTCGGCGGCGGCCAGCAGCATGACTGGAACGTCAGCGTCGACGGAATGTCCATTGAGATGGGCTGGCGAAACCATGTGGGATACATGAACCGGCTCACGCCTGCTCTCGATGCCATCGAAGAGTTTCGCATTGACACGGCAACCTACAAGGCGGAAGATAGCAGGGCCAGCGGCGGCAACATCTCCATCACGACCAAGTCCGGCACGAATGAGCTGCACGGAAGCGCCTTTGACTTCTATCAATCGCAGCATCTAAACGCGAACACATGGCAGAACAACAAGTTCGGCCGCCCGAAGCCGGTCTTCCACCGCAACGATTTCGGAGCCACGATCGGAGGTCCGATATATCTGCCGAAGATCTACGATGGACGCAACAAGTCTTACTTCTTCTTCTCGTACGAGGGATACCGGTTTCCGGAAACGTCGGGAGTTAGCGAACTGACGATTCCGCTGCCGGAGATGCGGAACGGCGACTTCTCGAAGTGGGTTACGCCGAGTGGTCAACTCATTCCGATCTACGACCCCACGACGACGCGCGTAGAGAATGGCGTCACCGTCCGCAATCCGTTTCCCGGCAACGTAATTCCGACCAGCCGTATCAGCCCCTTGTCGGCAGCAATCAATCAATACTTCCCCGACCCCAACGCCCCTGGCGTCGTGCGGAACTATCGGACGCCCGGCACAGGTCCAAGCAAACGCATCGAGGATGCTTTTCTGACGAAGCTTGATCACAACTTCGGCACCAAGAATCGCTTGAGCTTCACCTACTCCCAGAATGGCCGGTGGCACGAGAACGGCTACGATCGTGACCCTACCAATCCGGACAACTTCGCGGGGCGCCTTCCCTATCCGCTTGCAGGACGCATCTACTATAAAGGCGACCAGTATTACGGGAAAGTCGCGCGAATCAACGATACCCATCTTTTCACTCCAACTCTCGTCAACACGCTGACGCTGGGCTTTCACCGCCTGACACACCCTGAGCACGATGTAACGGCAGTTCCGCAAGGGCAAAATTGGGGAGATCGCCTGGGAGGGTCGGTAAAAAACAATCCCTATTACAACAACGCGTTTCCCGCCGTCCGGTTCGAGACAGACAACTATTACGGATGGGAAAGCACCAAGCTTTGGGATGAATACCACACAGTCTTTGGAATCGATGAGAACATCAACTGGGTCCGCGGAGCGCATAGCTTCAAATTCGGCTACAGCGGCCAGCTGATGATGCTGAATACGGACAACCGCAACCGTGCGGCGGGAGATTTCTTTTTCCATCGTCTGGAAACAGCGCGCCCTGGTGACAATAGCGGCACGTCTGGGAGTTCCTATGCGAGCTTCCTGCTCGGCGCGGTCCACAACGGCGGCTTCAGTGTTCCCTTCTCGCAGCAACTGCGTTTCCCCTACCACGCTTTCTTCGCGCAGGACGATTGGAAGATCACGCCGCGCCTGACCGCGAACCTCGGCCTGCGCTACGAGATGAACCTGTCAGTAACGGAGAAGCATGACCGGTTCTCGTACTTCGATCCAACACTCCCGAATCCGGCCGCGAATGGATACCCTGGAGCGCTGCGGTTCCTTGGGAAAGGACCCGGACGCGAAGGCCGCCGCAACCTCCACAACACGGCTGCCGGTTGGGGTCCGCGGGCGGGTCTCGCCTATCAATTGAACGACAATACTGTCATTCGCGCAGGCGCCGGCATCTTCTATGCGAGCGTAAAAGTGCCCGGACTCCAGGGTGCGAGCAACGGCTTTGCGAACTCTCCGGGCTGGAGCTCAGCGGACCAGGGTATTACGCCTGCATTCTACTGGGACAACGGGTTCCCGGCCTGGGAAGCGCCTCCGATCCTCGACCCCGGGTTCAACGCGGGATTCAGCATCCCCTGGTGGGGTGCTGACGAAATCGCCAAGCTTCCGCAAAACGCCAACTGGAACCTTGCAGTCGCTCGAGTTCTGCCCGGGAACTTCGTCCTCGACGTCACATATACCGGCAGCAAGGGCACGCATCTTGCGTCCGACCGGGTTAATATCATGCAGATCGACCCCAAGTACGCATATCTTGGGCCCCTGCTGAACCGTCCGATTGATGATCCGGAAGTCGTTGCCGCCGGCTTCCGCCCGCCGTTTGAGAACTTCAAGAAGCTGCTCGGCACTCAGGCTACGCTCGGGCAGGCCCTCCGCATCTTCCCCCAGTACACTGGCGTCACAACCGGCGGAATGATGAATCATAGCGGGAACTCCACATACCACGCCGGGATCATCAAAGTCACCAAGCGCTTCTCGAATGGGCTCACGATGCTTGCCAGCTATACGTGGTCCAAGCTGCTCACCGATGCCGACTCGTCAGAGCCGTGGATCGCAGGCGTGGTGGGATCCGGAGTCGGAGCGGGCGCAGCCCAGAATCACTACAACCGGAGGCCCGAAAAATCGTACGGCGTTCTCGACATGCCGCACATGTTCAAGCTCACGGCAAGCTACGACCTGCCCTTCGGCCAGGGAAAGCGATTCGCCAATCAAGGGATCGCCAGGCACATCCTGGGCGACTGGAACATCAGCACCTTCACCTTCGCGCAAAGCGGATATCCAATGGGCGTCATCGACACCCGCTACCAGAACAATCTGCGCGGAGGAACGCCGCGGCCGCACGTGCTGACGCACGACTGGCGAGCCCCGACCGTCGGCAGCGAATTCGATCCGGACAAGGACAACTTCTATAACCGGGATGCTTTCGTTGCCCGAACCAACCCGGCCCTCGATCCCTTCGGCAATGCGCCGCGGCTTGTGGGAAAGACTCGGATGTTTCCCACCTACCGGACGAACATTGCGGTTTCACGGAATATCCGCTTCACCGAAAGGATCCGCGGAAACCTGCGGCTGGATATCTTCGATCTTTGGAACCAAAAGACCTGGAACCGGCCCGTTTCTCAGGACCTCGCCAACACGCAATTCGGCGTCATTACGGGAGCCAGCGGGAATCGTAACATGCAAGTCGGGCTGAAGCTGCTGTTCTGACAGATCCCCTGCGAAATCGCCCTCAACGCCACACTCTGTGCATCATGCAGGTCTCCCTCAAATGGAGGGAGACCTGCCCCGCATCATGGGTTCTCTGCTGATATAACACTTTCGTGCAAAAAAGCTCTTGACTGGCAAACATAAAAAGATGCATTCTGAATACATCTTTTATGCAACCAACAACCGAACAATCCCTCTTTGAGCAATTAGGCGGAGAAGCCGCGGTGAATGCGGCTGTCGATATTTTTTACCGCAAAGTCCTCTCCGATGATCGTATCAAGCACTTCTTCGACGATGTGGACATGGACGTTCAGATCGCGAAGCAGAAGGCCTTTCTGACGATGGCGTTCGGCGGTCCTTCGAACTATACGGGAAAGGATCTCCGGACCGGGCATGCCCATCTGATGGAGCGGGGTCTGAACGACTCTCACGTCGATGCCGTCATCGAGCTGTTGGGAGAAAGCCTTCGGGAACTGAACGTACCTGAACACCTGATCGCCAAGGTCGCGGCGATTGCCGAATCCGCCCGAGCAGACGTCCTGAGCCGCTAAAAGACAGCCTATGCCCGTCCTCCGCTACGAGGGGCGCTCGTACGCTCTTCAGGCGAACGAGAGCGTTCTGGATGCGCTCCTCCGAAACGGCGTAAGAGCCGCATATTCCTGCAAAGCCGGCAGTTGCGGGTCCTGTCTGATGCGCGCAACCGAGGGAGTGGTCCCGGCTCGAGCGCAGGCCGGTCTCAAGGACTCGTGGAAAGTCCGGGGATACTTTCTCGCATGTGTCTGCCGCCCGGAGAGCGACCTGACAGTCACCACTGTCGGCCCCGACGTTCAGCTCGGCGCGACGATCACCGCTTTAGACCTGCTCAGTCATAATGTCATGCGCGTACGCCTTCGTTGCGACGCGCCGCTGGACTTTCGCGCGGGGCAGTATATAACGATCGTGCGTGAAGGAGGGCTCGCGCGCAGTTACTCGATTGCCAGCCTTCCGGACGAATCCGACCTGGAGCTGCACGTCCGCAAGATCGCCGGCGGCAAAATGAGCGGCTGGCTTCACGAAGTCGCGAAGGTTGGCGACCGGGTGTCCATTCTCGGACCATCCGGCGAATGCTTCTACGTGCCGGGCAAGGGAGACCAGCCGATGCTGCTGGTGGGCACCGGAACCGGTCTGGCGCCTCTCTACGGCATCCTGCGCGACGCGCTGCGGCACGGTCATCACGGACCGATCCACCTGTTTCATGGCGCGCTGCATAAGAACGGACTTTACCTGGTTGAGGAACTGCGCCGGCTGGCTGAAATGCACAGGCATGTTGCCTACACGCCAACGGTCCTCAATGGCAGCGAATCGGACGGCATGGCGGTGGGCCCGATCGATCAGGTTGTCCTCAAACGCTTCCCGAAGCTGAACGGGTGGCGCGGGTACATCTGCGGAGATCCGGCGCTGGTTCAGTCGCTGAAGAAGAAGCTGTTTCTCTCCGGAATGGCTTCTCGCGATATCTACTCGGACGCTTTTCTGCCCTCAGCACAAACGCCCTGACCGGTGCTCTAATAGAAGCAAGGTGCAGCTAACCCTTCGCTCCGACTACGCGCTTCGTGTGCTTGTCTATTTGAGCACGCATCCGGACCGGATTGTCACAACCCAGGAAATCAGCAGCGCCTATGGAATTTCCAAGCATCATCTGGTGCGAGTGATTCAGACACTTGCAGAGCACCAGCATGTGAAGATCCACCCTGGGCGATCAGGCGGCGTCAAACTTGCACGGGAGCCGCATAAGATTCGACTGGGTGATGTTGTCCAGGCCGCTGAACCGAACCTCCGGCTTGTCGAATGCTTTGACAAGCGAACGAACACCTGCCCCATCTCTTCGGTGTGCGCCCTGAAAGGGATTCTGAACGAAGGGCTGATCGCCTTCGTGAATACTCTGAACCGCTATACCATCGCGGACGTGATCCAGAGCAGTAATCAGCGCAAACTGGCCAATATCTTTGCCACCGTCACATGGCAGACACGGTAATTACGCCACCGCCGTCACGCGATCGCCTCAGTGAGCACCCGGCCTCCGATGTCAGTCAGCCGCTTGTAGCGGCCCGCATGAAGTACGGTTAAGCGGTTCTGATCCAAGCCGAGGAGGTGGAGCAGTGTTGCGTGCACGTCGCGGATTGGTATCACCTCGCCAGCCGCTCGAACGGAGAAGTCATCCGTTTCGCCGACCGTCGCACCCGCCTTCACGCCGCCTCCTGCCATCCATACGACGAGCCCGTATTGGTTGTGGTCCCGCCCCGGTTTGTCCGTCGTCAGGTTATTGTCGAAGGGTGTCCGGCCCATCTCAGATGCCCAGACCACCAGAGTCTCATCGAGCAGGCCTCTGGACTTCAAGTCCTTGAGAAGGCCGGCTACGGGTTTGTCGACCTCCTGGCAGTGCACGGGAAGCCGCTCCTGGATTGCGCCATGATCGTCCCAGCGATCAGGGCCCGCGCCGTGCAGAAGCTTCACGAATCGAACGCCTCGCTCGACCATGCGGCGAGCCAGCAGGCACTGCCTCCCGAACGGTTCCGTGACGGGATCGTCCAGCCCGTAGAGCTTTTTCGTTGCCTCGGACTCTCCGGACAGATCCACGAGCTCGGGCGCCTGCGACTGCATGCGAAACGCCAGCTCGAACGAAGCGATGCGGGCTTCGAGTTCGCTTGTGCCTGTGCGATCGGCGATGTGCCGCTCATTCATCCAGCGGAGCAGATCGAGTTCCTTCCGCTGCTCGGATTCCGTAATTCCTGGACGGCGGTTGAGATCCACGATCGGCGTTGACCCGTTACGGAACAGAGTGCCCTGGAAGGCGGCCGGAAGGAATCCGCTGCCCCAGACGCCGGCGCCGCCGATGGTCGCGCCGCGCCGGTCGCCCATAACGATGAAACCGGGCAAATCTTTGTTCTCGCTGCCCAGGCCGTAGACAACCCAAGCGCCGATCGATGCCGAACCCGGGAACTGACTGCCCGTGAGCGTGTGGTATACAGCCGGACCGTGATTGTTGTTGTCGACTTTGACGCCGTGAATAAACGCGAGATCGTCGACGCACGTGGCAAGATTGGGCAGCAGATCCGACATCCAGCGCCCGGACTGGCCATGTTGCTTGAATCCCCAGTAGGGAGGGATGATCCGATTGGGAGCGGCAGAGAAGGTCGCCAGCTCGCCTTCCGTTCGTTCCGCCTTCGGCATCTGCTTGCCTGCGTACTTGATCAGCGCCGGCTTGTACTCGAACAGATCCATCTGGCTGACGCCGCCCTCCATAAAGAGGAAGATGCAGCTCTTTGCCTTCGCCGGATGGTGCTGCGGCCGGGGGGCGAGAGGATTGACCGCGTCCACAGTTGCAGCGCTCAACGCGTCTGCGGCTAACAAGTCCGCCAGAGCGAGCGCGCCAAGCCCAAGATAGGAATCAAACAAAAACTGCCGCCGGGATCTCATCGGTTTACTCCAAGTACACAAACTCGTTCGAACTCAGCAGAACTTTGCAGAGGCTTTCCAGGGAGAGACCAGACTTCTTAAACTGAGCTGCCTCGTCAGGCTCAGGCTCCCGGCTCAAAACCAGTTCGAAAGCTCGACTGACTTGAGCAGCCGGGTCCGTCCCCACTTCGCGCACGATGCGGTTCGCCAGATGGACGGATTCTTCATTTGCTAGGTCGCCGTTCATCATTGTGAGCGCCTGAAGCGGTGTAGTGGTGGTGCTCCGGCGCTCGCACGACTCGCTGAAGACGGTCGCGTCGAATGCCGCCATCATGGGAAGCGGCAGCGACCGTCGCTGGAAGATATAAATCGACCGGCGCCGGGCATCGTCCTCCTTCGGGTTGGGTTCCCACATCAGTCCGCCGGTGCGGCCGTACCGGGCGAAATCGGCGAGATCGGCCGGGAGTGGCGGAAAGACGCTCGGTCCGCCCATCTCTGTATTCAACCGCCCGCTAACCCAAAGAATGCTGTCCCGTATCGCCTCGGCTTCGAGACGCCTGCGTGGGAACCGAGATAGCAGCTTGTTATCCTCGTCCGCTTTCCCCGCCGGGCCTTTCAACAGCGGGTTCTCCGATGCCTGCTGATAGGTGTTAGACAGCAGGATCAGCTTGTGCATAGCTTTGATGTCCCAACCCGATTCCACAAAATGGACCGCGAGCCAATCGAGCAGCTCGGGATGGGTCGGGCGCTCGCCGTTCTTGCCGAAGTCGCTCGACGTGCGTACGATGCCTGCGCCGAAGTGATACTGCCAGATTCGGTTCACCATCACCCGTGCAGTCAGCGGATTATCCGGGCTGGCGATCCATTTCGCCAGCGTCATCCTGCGGCCCCGCGTCGGGAACTGCCGGTAGCGGTCCGTCTCGAGAACTGCTGGCTCAAAGTTGCCGGTAATCGCACTCGGGAATCCAGGCTCGACCGCTTCCCCGGGCTGGTTGTAATTGCCCCGGATCAGAATACGGGTTGGAGCGATATCGGGACCAGTCGGCGGTCCAGCGACGTTCGTGACCGCAACGACTTCAGGCTTCCAGCGCTGGAGTCTGCGGCGAAGGATGTCGAGCTTGCCCGTCAGCTCCGCGTGCCGGTTCTTCTCCTCTAGCGTGAAGATCGATTTGCCGGAATATTTCGCCGCCGCTTCTCTTCGAACGTCTTCAACCCCGAGCGCCTCGAACCGCTCAGCCGGGTCGATGATGCCTTTGGCATATTCCGCTTTGAGCCGGACCATCAGCTCCTCTTCATAGGCATCAAGGGCTGCCTGTTCCTCCGGATCCCCCGTTCGATTGGCGGCCGCGAGAAGGTCGGCGTGCTTCTCCTGCTCAGCCGCCGTGAAGATGCGCTGCTTCGGCAGCTTGAGTTCGAGCCGCAGATCGGCCTTGGTGTACTCCTTGCCCTGAGCCTCCTGGGCCTTCCCTGCCTTCAGTTTCTTGAGCAGCTCCTGTTCGAAAGCGTCGAGCTCTTTCTTCTCGGGTCCCTCCTTCAACAGGTGCTCGTAATACTTAATTTGCTCTTCCGCCTTCGCCGCGAGCGCCTTGTCTTTGTAAGGAACCGTCACGGGCGGGCCGGCCTGGACGGCGTTGAAGAATGCCTGGAAACGATAGAAGTCCTTCTGCGGGATGGGATCGTACTTATGGTCGTGGCAGCGTGCGCAGCCGAGCGTGAGTCCGAGGAACACCGAGGCGGTGGCGCTCGTGATCTCCGCGAGGTAGTTCGCCCGTACCTCCGCCGCTACCAGATTCGACCGGTCCCACGGCGCGAGCCGTAAGAAAGCCGTCGGGATATAGCCCTGGACATCGGGAACGTAGTTGTTCCTGGTCTTGCTGTGCTCGTCGCCGCCGGCGATTTGCTGAATGATGAACCGGTCATAGGGCATGTTCGAGTTGAAGGCCTGGATGACCCAGTCCCGGTACCGCCAGACGTTGCCGATCGCGCCGTCTCCTTCGAGTCCGCTCGTTTCGCCGTAGCGGGCCAAATCAAGCCAGTGGCGGCCCCAACGCTCACCGTAGCGTTTGTCGGCAAGCAGCTTGTCGACCAGCTTTTCAAACGCGTTTTGCGACTCATCCCGGAGAAACTCGTTCATCTCCTCCGGCGTGGGAGGCATTCCAACGAGATCGAGATAAACCCTGCGCGCGAGCGTCCGTTTGCTGGCCCTGGGCGCCGGCGCAAGCCCGTTCGCCTCGAGCTTCGCCAGAATGAATGCATCGATTGGGTTCCGGACCCACGCGGCGTTCTTCACACTCGGCGGATCGCGCTTTACCGGCTTCTCAAACGGCCATCGCCATTCCGTTTCTCGCGTGTTCGTGGACGGGGGCAGCTGACGGATCCAGTCTTCGATCACAGCGAGATCCGCAGCCGGGAGCGCCTTGCCCATCGGCATTCTGGGCTGTAGTTCGCCGCGGAGGAGACGCACCAGCACACTCTGCTCCGGGTGCCCCTCCGTGATCGCCTTCCCATACTTGTTTCCGCCTGCTATGACAGATTCCACACTTGAAACGGAGAATCCGCTCGTTTTCGAACGGTCCGAATGACAGGACGAACACTGCTGTTGAAGAATGCTGCTAACGCGGTCAAAGGGCGCAGCCGGGGCCGGTATGCAGTTTGGCGCAATCAGCAGGAAGCCGGCGGCAACCAAACCCTTCCGCAGTGTGTCGCGATGCGGTCTTTCGAACATAGACAACTTCCCGCAGGCAGGACAACCTGCTTCTTGTAAATTTACTCCTTTCTCGGCCTTTTAGAGCAAGAAAAATCACACTGTCATGTCACTTTGTTTCACTACGGCTTGGTGGGGGTGACTCAATCCGTCTCCGAACGTAGGCGAGAGACCCTATCTCGCCGTAAGTCGACTACTAATTTCGTGTAACGAAACGGAATCTCGACAAGATTTTCACGCTTGACCATTGACCGCCCGTGGAAGCTCTGATATCGTTCTCCGCACAGTACGGACCACTACGGTCCCGTCCAGATATGCCCACTCAGCCGTGTTGGCTGATCGTTCAGCAGGGGAGGTGAAGGAGACCATGTTAAGTCGCCCGTTGGCGGCTCTTCGCCGCACAGTGCATACGATTATTTACTCGGGCATCGCAATTGCAGTGCCGGTGGCGGCGCAAACGTTTACGGGATCTATCTCGGGACTCGTAACCGATCCTACAGGCGCCGCTGTTCCCGATGTTGTCGTTACAGTTACGGATCTGCAAAGAAATGTATCCGTAAAGACAACAACTAACGAACACGGATTTTACCTTGCTACATCCCTGCCCCCCGGGAATTACAGCATCACTGCAACAAAGGAAGGATTCCGCCGGTTCTCACTGGATTCGCTGCCCTTGTCTACCCAACAGAAGGCTTCCGTAAACATCACACTCGAGCTGGGTGCTGTTACAGAATCTGTGCAAATTACTGGGCAGGCTCAGTTAGTCGAAACAACCACATCGACGTTGGGAACGGTAACTCAGAACAAGCAAATTGTGGATCTGCCGCTCAATGGCAGGAACATCCACAGTCTTGTGCTGCTGACGCCCGGAGTGCTCGGCATGAACGCGGCGGGCAATGGCGGGGTCTCGGAATCATACGAAGCAGCGGGCCGCTATCTTGTGAACGGCGGGCGTGAATCGAGCACCGCGGTGAAGCTCGATGGTGTCGCTGTCGACCTCCCAAGTTACATTCCCGGATTTAGCAATTACAGCGCCGTCCCGTCCGTGGAAGGTGTGCAGGAATTCCGCATTCAAACGAACGCTTTTTCGGCGGAGTTCGGACGAAGCGGCGGCGGGCTGGTCACCATGGTGACGAAGTCGGGCACGAACGAAGTCCACGGAAGCCTGTATGAGTTCTTACGCAACAGTGCTTTGGACTCGAACAACTTTTTCGCCAACGCCGCCGGACGGCCTCTTGGAAGCTTCAAGCGCAACGAGTTCGGAGCGACGGTCGGCGGCCCCATCTTTCTTCCGAAGCTGTACGACGGCCGTAACCGTAGCTTCTTTTTCCTGGCTTACGAAGGACGTCGCCTCCTTTCCGGCAGCACGATTATCAACTCACTGCCAAGCGCACTGGAACGTCAGGGTGACTTTTCCCAAACGTTTAACGGCGCGGGCCAATTGCGCGTGATTTATAACCCGTTCAGCACACGTCCCGATCCTGCGCGTCCGAACGAGTTCATCCGCGACCCGTTTCCCGGGAATCGTATCCCTGCGGAGCTGCTCGATCCGATCGCACTGAACGCCCAGAAGTTCTACCCCGAGCCCAACACCCCCGGCGCCCCATTCACTCACCAGCAGAACTATGTGGTGCAAGGCACTCAAAGGGACTCGAACAACCGCGGAACGACGAAGATCGACCACATCTTCAATGAGCAGCACCGGATGTTCTTCCGTTACACCATCCTCAACTGGAATATCGTCACGCCTGAGCCCTGGCCGGCAGCGGTTAATGCCCCGGGCGGGATGTCCGGAAACCCCGGCTGCCCCGATCCGCACTGCTACGACTTCTATCAGCGCCAGCAGAACGCAGCCATCGATTACACCTGGACTGCCTCCACGCAGACGCTGATGAACGTCCGGTATGGCTTTGGGCGCGGGATTCTGGACCGTGCCTCCCGGTACATGGGATTCAAGCCTTCGAGCCTCGGCTTCCCAACCTACATCGAAGAAGCCGCGGACTACACAGTCTTTCCGCAGTTCGGCATTGAAGAGATGACTCCGGTCGGACTGCAGCACCACTGGAACTTCCGCAATTCAAGCAACGTGCATGAGATTACCGGAAACGTCACGCATGTTCTTGGCAGGCACACGATGAAGATCGGTGTCGAACAACGGTTCAATCTCGTGAATCATATGCAGGCCGCCTGGCAGGGGATTTTCAATTTCAGCCGCGCAGGGACACAGGGCCCGGATCCCCGAGTGCCCAGCAGCACAGCCGGTGTGGCGTACGCCTCGTTCCTGCTTGGCTTCGGAAGCGGCGGCAACGTTGTCAACGGAATCCGTCCCGCTTCCGCAAACCGATACACTGGCCTCTACTTCCAGGATGACTTCCGGGCAAACCGAAAGCTGACTCTCAACCTCGGTGTACGGTGGGACATCGAGACAGGCAGCACAGAGAGGTACGATCGGCTGTCCGTATTCGACCCGACGGTCCGAAGCCCGATGAGCGATATGGTCGGCATGGAGCTCTACGGTGGCTACCTGTTCCCCGGCAAGGGTCTAGATCGGAGAAGCGTTCGCGACACCGCATGGAACAACATCGGACCACGCTTCGGCATCGCCTATGAGCTGACGCCGAGCACGGCGATCCGCGCAGGGTACGGCATCTTCTTCGGCGTGCCAGCTTATGCCGGCCTCTTCACCGGCCCGATGTTCAACGCATCCACGCCCTGGGTTACAACGCTTGACGGCGTGACTCCCTACCGCTTCATGAGCGATCCCTTCCCGGACGGTCTGAATCCGCAAGAAGGATCGGCGAATGGACTTCTGGCCGCGATGTCGCAGGGCGTTGGCGCGGCTTGGCCGGAAACAATGAAGGCTCCGTACAACCAGCAGTGGAACTTTACAATCCAGCAGGGGCTGGCACGGAATCTCGTGCTCGAAGTCGCCTATGCAGGCAACAAGGGCACAAAGCTCCCGATGGACTGGAATATCAACCAGCTCCGGCCGGAACTGTTGCGTCCCGAAAACGACCTGCTGAGCCTAGTTCCGAATCCCTTCTATGGGATCATTCCGACCGGCACGTTAGCGGCTCCCATGGTACAGCGGGGCCAGCTGCTGCGGCCCTTCCCGCAGTACACGGGCGTGAATCTTTCGAGGCCCAGCTGGGGCAACTCGAACTACCATGCCTTGCAATTCCGGCTCGAACGCCGCTTCTCTAACGGCCTAATGGCGATGGTCGCCTACAACTTCTCGAAGCTGATCTCCGACGGCGGCGACAACGTCTGGGCAAGTGCCGGTTTCCGCGATTTCTATTGCCGGGAGTGCGACCGCTCCCTGTCCGTTTACGACCAGAAGCACCGGCTGGTTGCGAACTTCACCTGGGAGCTTCCTTTCGGCCGGGGCAAGGCCCTGGGTTCGAACTGGAACAAGGCGATGGATGCGATCCTGGGACAGTGGCAGATCAACGGAATCGCGGTCATCGGCAGCGCCCGCCCGCTTCAGTTCGGCGTAGTGCAGAATACAAGCTTCTCGTTCGGAGGCGGACAGCGGCCCGATAACGTGGGCCGGAGCGGTGATCTCGGCGACGAGCGGTCCCTCGAGAGGTGGTTTGACACGAGCGCCTTTGTCTTGCCCCAGCCATACACCTTCGGCAACATGGGACGCCTCCACCCGTCCCTCCGCGGAGACCGTGTCGAGAACCTCGACTTCTCGGTGTTCAAGAACTTCCGCATTCGAGAGCGGGCTCAGGTGCAGTTCCGCGCAGAAGCGTTCAATGCGTTCAACCACCCTGTTTTCGGCGATCCGAACACAACGGTGGGGAACGTCAACTTTGGACGCGTGACGAGCCAGGCAAATTCGCCGCGGCAGATTCAGCTGGCCTTAAAGGTCATCTTCTGATCTGAGTTGACGGCGAGCAGCGGAAAGGTGCAGGCGCGATAGAATGCAGTGCGTGAATCGCCGAACGTTTATCACTGCAGCGGCCGCTGCCGCCGTCTCCTCGCAAACCGCCTTTGCGGCCATACCAATCATCGATACCCACATTCACCTCTACGATCCGTCGCGACCGGGTGGCGTCCCGTGGCCGCCTAAGACGAATACTCTGATCTACAAAACGACGCTGCCCTCGCGCTTCCGCGAAGTCACGAAAGGACTCGGAGTCGTCGGAGCGCTCGAGGTCGAATGCAGCCCCTGGTTGGAAGATAATCAGTGGGTCCTCGACGTCGCGGCGAAGGATCCGATTATCGTGGGCATGGTGGGCAATCTCGAACCAGAGAAACCCGACTTCCGGAAGCATCTCGAACGTTTCGCGAAGAATCCTCTCTACCGCGGAATTCGATACGGATATCTCTGGGACCGAAATCCACGGCAGGCGCTTCAGAAGCCGGAGTTTGTTCGAGGCCTGAGGGATTTGGCAGCAGCGAACCTCGTCCTCGACACAGCTAATCCGTCGCTCGATCTTCTCGAGGATGTCATCGCCATCTCAGACAAGGTCCCCGAGCTGCGTGTCGTCATTGACCACCTGCCGGCGCTTTATCCGCCGACGGAAGCCTCCGCGCGTAAGCGATACGACAGCTCTCTTCGCGAACTGCACCGGCGTCCGAACGTCTACGCCAAGCTGTCGGCGACCCTTCGAATGAATGAAGGAAAGAAAGTGTCGTACGAGCTGAAGGCTCATAAGAGCCGCCTCGATCTGCTGTACGAGACGTTTGGTCCCGACCGCGTCCTCTATGGCTCGGACTGGCCAAACAGCGACCCGTCCGCCCCATATACCGCAGTCCTCCGCGTGATGCAGGAGTATTTTCGAGGAAAGAGCCCGGACGAGGCGGAAAAGTACTTCTGGCGTAACTCGGTCAAGGTGTACCGGTGGGTGCGCCGGGATGAGAGCCAGCCGCGTGCGTGAGCCGGCCCTTCCCGTAACCTGGCGGTTACCTTCACGCGACCACGGCCGTGTCCGGAACATCCTTGTGAGAGTGCGATTCCCCTAGGGGGAATAGACTCAGAATCCGGCCTGGACTATCCTGTTGAATTCGTTTCGGCAGAGATTTATCTCCTATCTCGCGAGACCCGAGTTGTTATGTCCCCTGACTCCGCGGTAACGGCAGCTCCTGATGTTGAATCGATCGCCCGCCCAGCGGGGGCGCTCCGGTGGTCGGGCGCGGGCCTTGTCTTTGCAAGCTGGCTCAGCGCTGCGATTTTCGGAGTCTACATCATGGCCTTCTATCTCGGCGCGGTTGTAAGGCAGGATATGAGCGCCTGGAACTCCACTCTTCCAGACCTCTACGACAAAGACAATCTGGTAGCAGTCGTAGGCATGGGTGCTCACCTGGCAACAGGAGTCGTGATCCTGCTTTTGGGACCAGTGCAGTTGATCGGCGCACTGCGGCGCCGCTTGCCGTCGCTGCACCGCTTGCTCGGACGCATTTATGTATTCACCGCAGCTGCTGCGGGCATCGGTGGCCTTGCCTTCATCCTGAGTAAGGGAACGATCGGAGGCCCCGTGATGAATGTGGGGTTCGGCCTCTACGGCGCACTGATGATTCTCGCTGCGGTTCAGACTTTTCGATATGCCCGCCGGCGGGACTTCCAGAACCATCGGGCGTGGGCGGTCCGATTGTTCGCCCTTGCCATTGGCTCATGGCTCTACCGGATGGACTATGGCTTCTGGCTGATCGCGGCGAAAAGGCTGGGGCACACGTCCGACTTTCGCGGCCCCTTCGACATGGTGATGTCCTTCTTCTTTTACGTCCCCAACCTGATTCTGGCAGAACTGCTCCTTCGCGCCAGGCAGGTGCCTTCACACGCTGCCTTTCGAACGGCCGCGCTCGTTCTCTTGAATCTTGCAACTCTCATCGTGCTGGTCGGCACCTACTACTTCAGCCGCTACTACTGGCTACCAGGCATCGCGGACAGTATCGGAAGGTTGGGCGACTGATCACACAGTCTATCGGCGTGAGAGCAGAGCCTGAAGCCTCGCACGGCGTCCCCACGCAATAAACAGGCATAACAACAACAAGGTGAGCGCGGGTAACGAAGATCCCGGAAGCACCAGCAGGTGTGACAGGATAGCGCCAGCCATTACGCACACAAGCACAAGGGCGCTAAAAGGAGCTGCCGGGGGGATCAGTAGTGCGATGCCGCCCACCACCTCAAGAATACCCGTGAGGTATCGAAACCACTGGCCCAAGCCGAGTAGCTCGAAACCCTGAATTGCCTCAGGATCGCCCATGAGTTTCGGCATCGAGGCAGACACAAACATCGCCGCGCACACGACTTGAACGATCCAAAGTATGATGTTTAGCCCCCGCGAGGGCGTCGGAGTTGCAGCAGGAGACGCAGCAGGTTTCATAGCCGGGCTCGCTGGTCTCTTCAGTTTGCCAGATTTTGGGCCTGCCTGTTGAGCCGGGGTGCCCTGTTCGAGAGCCCGCCCCGCAGGTTTTTACAACTACGCCCGCGCTAGAAGCGATAGGCAAGCGTCGCCGTGATCGTCCGCCGGACTCCGTGGAAGCAGTCTCCGCGCGTCAGACAAGAGGCAACATGGACCTTGTCAGTCACATTCGCCGCATTGACAGCTAGACGCCACTTGCCCGGATCATAGGCGACCACCATTCGGCAGCGCTCGCCGATCTGGCCGCAAGCAGCATGAGTACAAGAAATGTGTGTTTCATGTGTCACCTCCCTCTTCGCACGCTTCCGGCGCATCTTGCCGTTTGTGCAGCCACGTCTCGAAGTTCGCCGCGCTGGCATGAATCAGCGCAACGAGTTGCATGTAGGCTTCCGACGAAAACCTGACGCCACAGGACGTGCCAATTGCTTCGCCAAAAGTTCGCCGGGCAGGCCCTGTTGCAATCTGGTTGCGATGTGGAACTTTTGCGGATCGGGTGCGATTTCATTGCGGGTGCCGGTCATCGCGCAACCGTATGAAGCATGGGCGTAATGTCTGATGCGCAGCGGCGTCCAACAGTATGCTCTCGGTGTTAAGAGTGAGGCTTCTCGAAGCGCTGACGGCCGTGGCACCGCTGGTCGGCGTGGCCTGCGTGCTTCAGATTGTGCTCGTACGCGCGCCCGCCGTGATTTTCCTCAAGTTCCTCGCGGGATCGGTACTTGCCGTTGTCGGGATGCTTCTGCTGTTCACCGGCATCGACCTTGGAATCCTCCCCATGGGCCGATTCATTGGCGCTGAGCTTCCCAAGAAGGGTTCGCTGCTGCTGATTATCGCGGTAGCTTTTGCTCTAGGCCTCGCGACGACGGTTGCGGAGCCCGACGTTCTGGTTCTCGCCAGACAAGTTGAGACGATCTCGAACGGCGCCATCAACCAGCGAGCGCTCACTTACCTGATTGCTGTGGGTGTCGGCCTGTTCGCCGCGCTCGCGCTCCTGCGTGTCATCTGGGGAGTTGAAATGACCTACACGCTGGCAGTCTCCTACTCGGTTATGGTCCTGCTGTCCTTTTTCTCCGTCGACACCGTTCCACTGGCGTATGATGCCGGCAGCGTGACAACCGGAGTGTTGACCGCCTCAGTCCTGCTTGCGCTGTGCCGCGGTCTCAGCTCCGTACTGGCTGAGCGCTCCGCTCTGTCGGACGGATTCGGACTACTGGGGCTCGCATCGATCGGGCCGATCATTGTCATTCTGATTCTGGGACTGATCTGGTGACCGATACGCCGTTCCTGACCGAATTAAGGGACACTGCGTTAAGCGTCGTTCTGGCGGTGCTGCCTCTGACAACCTTGTTTCTTGCGTTTCAGCTCCTGTTTCTGAGATTGCCATGGAGGGAGGTGTCGCGCGTTCTGACCGGAACGCTGGTCGCATCGGCTGGACTGTTCCTGTTCTTACTGGGCGTCAGCATCGGGTTTTTGCCCTTTGGCTGGGCAATCGGCGCGGCGCTGGGATCGCTAACAGGGAAATGGCTGCTCTTGCCGTTCGGCCTCGTACTCGGATTTGTCACAACCTGGGGAGAGCCGTCAGTACGCATCCTGGCGCATCAGGTCGAAGAGGCTTCCACCGGATCGATCCGGTACCGATTCGTACTTTATGCAGTTTGTGTCGGTGTCGCCACTGCGGGTGGGGTCGGGCTGCTTAGAATCGGGTATGGCATTCCGCTCCTGTGGCTGCTCGTGCCCGGTTATCTGCTCGTCCTCTGTATCATTTGGCTGAGCAACAAGTCCTTCGTTTCAATCGCTATCGATGCAGGCGGCGTAGCGACCGGCCCCGTGGCGAACACCTTTCTTCTGACGCTCGCCTTCGGCGTGTCCTCTGCCATGGGTGACCAGCAGCCGCTGATTCACGGGCTAGGCCTTGTTTCTCTGATCGCTCTCGCGCCCATCCTCTCGGTTATGGTGCTGGGCGTTCTCGTAAGACGGAAAGAGCGCTAAAAGGAGGAGTTCTGAACATGTTGAAGGCCTCTCTCATTGTGAGCATTGTCCGCAAGGGATGGGGCAGCACTGTAATGCAAGCGTCGGTAAGAGCTGGCGCGCGGGGAGGCACAGTGCTTTTCGGACGTGGCGCGGGCATCAACGAACAGGAAAAGATCTTTGGTATCGCGATCGAGCCCGAGAAGGAGATTGTGCTGACGCTCGCCTATTCGGATCAAATCGACAGGATTCTCAACGAGATCGTGCGCGCGGCGGAATTGAACTCGACCGGCAAAGGCATCGCGTTCGTTCTCCCTGTCGAGAAAGTCGTGGGCGTCGCGCAATTCATGACCGAGAGGCCGGAAGAGAGCTGAATCAAGGCACTACGAGCCGTGGCCGTCCCACCACCGTCAAATCCACTTTTCGATCCACTCGAAGGCCTCCTCCTGCATGGCGGGAGTAAACGAGTGCGGGACGTCGTGAAAGGCAGCTTTGAATCTCTCAGGCGCCCCCGCCTTTGCATAGATTTTGGTTAGCTTCTCAACCGAGCCTTTCATGCCAGCCATCGGATAAAGGGAGTCTTTCGCACATTGCTGCACAAGCAGCGCCCCCGGCGCATGTAATCCCACAGCATCGGGAAGATCGAGAGCCTTGTACAACCCGGGAACGTAGATCATCCAGGTATGGTGGCGGAGGTGATTGCGAAGCTGAGACCGGAACTCCGTCATCCAGCCGGTGATGCAGGCAACCCGAATGCGGGGATCCGTGGCGATCAGGTGGCCCGTTCTGAGGCCGCCGATCGACAAACCCAGGCATCCGAGACGCTTTGGATCGACGTCCGGGCGGGTGCACAAGTAATCGAGGCTCCGCCTGTCATCCCAAACAAGAAGACCGGGCCAGGTTGCGCCGGCGGAAAAGATGGTCTTCGCCGTCAGATGCTCGAACTCGCCGCAAATCCGGTCTATACGCCTGATCCACTCGGCCGAGTTTGGGACCTCCTTCTTCAGCATGGCGAGCTCCTGCCGCACGGAGGGCACCGCAGCCACGGACTCCATCGCTTCAGGGCGCAGGCGCCTGCTCCCGAAATAGAAGGCGTCGATGACAAGAACGACGAACCCCCGTTTAGCCAGGATCTCGGCATAAGGCCGTCCATAGGCACGCTCACGGAAGGCCTTCAGCGCGTCGCTGTCATCCGGATGGCTCACAATCTTCTCGTGTCCCCAGACGTAGCGGCCGCTGTGGCAGTGAATGGCAACGATGCCCGGACGCCTGCGCCGCGGTCCCGCGGGAGACAGAACCCACGCGGGGACATCGTAGGCGGCAGGCCCTTTGATCGTAACCGTCTCGATTCGAAATCCATCGCGCTCTTCCACGTTCAGAGTGCGGGCGGAGACAGGTTCCGCCTTCGGATTGTAGTGAAGCAAGTTTTGGAGGACCGGCCGCGCGGCCTTCTTCCACGCGTCGAGCGATTTCCACTTCGAATCAAGGACGGAAAGCGCCGGCCCTTGGTCGCACCTCAGGCCAGCAATGACTTCGTAGAGGTTGCCGAGGTCCGGTGTTTCAAACTGCGTGTCGGGAACGGGGACGTCGCAAGCAGCGCCAGCAGGGCTTGGACCGGCGGCCAGAAGCGCCGAAGCGAAGAATTCTCTTCTGTTCATAGATCCGGTTCACTGCTAGATGGGTTTGTAGCGCGCCGCCAGAAATCCGGTGGCCGCGCCGAGGTCGATGTCCGCAATGAGCAATCCTTCCTCGCCGTAGGGCTGATAGCAGAGCAGGGTCCCGTCGGGTCGCGCCACCGCAGAGGTGGTCGGCGATCCGGCGCTCGCAAAGTTGACGGTCGCGAAGTAGCAGGTGTTCTCGGCGGCACGGCACAAAATTGCTTTTTCGTGAAACGTATTCCTCGGATCGGCGTACGTGGCAGGCACGTAGCCGCCGGGTTCGGCCTCGTGGAACTGGGGGTGGAACACGATCTGCGCGCCTTGCCTCACCGCCCACCGGACCGTCTCCGGATAGCGCCAGCCTTCATGGCAGATGACGATACCGAATTTCAGCGGCCCGGTTTGAAAAATTCGTCTGCCGCAACCGGGCGAATAGGTAGACTCCTCGGATGGGTCGAGCTGCACCTTATCCTGGAAACCGGCGATCGTCCCATCTGGCTGAATCACCAGCGCGGTAGCCATCAGGGCGCCGTCCACCACGCGTTCCGTGCCGAGAATGACGGCAACGTTTGCCCTTCCGGCAGCCGCCGCAATCGCAGACCAGGCACGTTCCAGGAATAGAGGGTCGGGAGGCGGAATTTGCTTTCCCTGCGCCCGGTATCCCGGAATGAAGCATTCGGGGAAACAAATCAGGCGCGCTCCTTCAACCGACGCTTGTGCGATCGCTTCTTCGGCCAGCGCGAGGCTGTCGGCGGGACTCTTTGGAAACCGGACGTTTGCGAGTGCGATTCGAAACGTGTCCACCGTCGTACCCTACCACCGTTTCCGCGCACCCGGCAACGCTGCCCGGCATCGCGGTTCAAATTCCCCTAGACTGTAAAAGCATGTCAGAACTCAGAATCGTTCCAGCAGCTGAATCGGACGTCCCCGTCATCCTCGATCTGATCTGCGCGCTTGCTAAGTACGAAAAGCTCGCTCATCACGTTACGGCAACCGAGGAACGGCTGCGCGAAACGTTGTTCGGTTCCAGGCCCGCAGCCGAGGTGGTCCTGGCGCATTGGAACCAGGAATGCGCGGGATTCGCCGTGTTCTTCCCGACCTATTCCACGTTTCTGGCTCAGCCCGGGATCTACCTGGAAGACCTCTTTGTCAAACCTTACTTGCGCGGTAAAGGGATTGGGCTTGCCTTGATGAAGTACCTGGCAAGGATTGCGGCGCAGCGCGGCTGCGGCAGGGTGGAATGGGGAGTACTTGACTGGAACGACCCGGCGATTCGCTTTTACCGGCAACTGGGCGCCGTTCCGTTGGATGACTGGACGAAATACAGGCTCGCCGGTGATGCCCTTTACGCCCTGGCCCGCTGAGGGCGCCCGGCCTCAATCAGCCGATTGGGCCGGGCAAACCAGCAGCGAAGCCTGAGGGATCAGCCTCAGAAGTAGTACTTCAAGCCGAACTGAACGTTACGAGCTCCGACTCCGCTCCGGAGCCCGGTAATCTGGCCGAAGCTCGTGGAGCCGAAGCTGGTGTTAGGATCGCCAAACATCGGCGTGTTGGTTGCGTTCTGCGCTTCCAACCGCAACTCGATGCGCTGTCCTTCCACCGTCCGGAAGCTCTTCAGCAGGGCTGCGTCGAGTGTCCGGATGCCCGGTCCGCGATAGTTCAAGTTGCGCGGAGCGCTGCCCGGCACATCGGCGGCGGGCTGCGAGAAGGCCGCGGGGTTGAACCAATTATTCAGGCGATCGGTGACGGAGCCGGAGGTGCTCGGATCGCCGATCAGGTTCGGCCGCTGCGTGCCATCCCAGATCGTTCCGCCGGACTGGGTCACCTGCAGAGGCATGCCGCTCTGCAGCGTCGCCATGCCGCTGATTTCCCAGCCTCCAGCAATCCAGTCGAGCGCGCGGTTCCAGTCCGAACCCCACTTACGTCCCCTGCCGAACGGCAGCTCGTAAGCGCCGGTGATCACAACACGATGAGCGATATCGTGAGCGGACAAAGCCCGTTCACCGCGGAGATCCCAGATATTCTGGATACTCGTAGATCCGCCCAGCCAGGACACGTTGCCGGAGCTGTGCGAGATGTTGTCAATCATCTTGGACCACGTGTAGTGAACCAGGGTTGTGAGACCGCGGCTGAAGCGCTTCTCCCACTTCAGCTGAAGCGCGTGGTAATTCGAGTCGCCGCGAGCGGGCTCTGCAGTGCCGACGCTTGCACCGTCGAAATGCGGCATCGGGCGCAGCAGCCGGAACCGCTCCACTGTCGGATTGCTGAACCGCGACCGGGTATCCGTTATCTGGCCGTAGAACGGATTGGGTACAGCCTGATTCAGGTAGGTGCGGCCGAGCGACCAGTAAACCTGAGGAAGCGGCGACAGCGTCGTGATCGGCATGAACAGATGCGTTCCGCGGCTGCCCGTGTAGTTCACCTCCAGGACGGACTGCAGCGGCAATTCGCGCTGGATCGAGAAGTTCCACGAATGATACTCGGGATTCCGGTTGTTTTCGCCAAGGGTAGCACCAGCTCCGAACCCGAGAAGGGTCGCGTCACCCTGAGAGCTTCCGGGCGGCTGCAAAATGCCGTTCGGGAATGGGTTGCTCAACCTGGTATTCAGTGTGGCGTTCGAATCCCTCGTCCAGATTGCTGGCGAATTGATGGTGAAGCCGGTACCTGGGCGGCCGTATACGGTGGCTCTGGAAAGGGTGTAGAACAGGCCGTAGCCGGCACGAATGGCGGTCTTCGGAGTAAGCGCGTAAGCGAAACCGACGCGCGGCTGCCAGTTGTTCAGGTCAGCCTTGAAATCCGACCGCCGGTCATCATTCACAAAGCGGATCACACCCCGCGTATCATACCCCTCGGCCTTAATGGGCGATTGAGCGTTCAGATCCCAGTAGCTGTAGCGGTTCAGCTTCTCCCATCGCGGAACGTCGAAGTCATACCGCAAGCCAAGGTTCAGAGTGAGTTTGCTGGTGATCTTCCAGTCGTCCTGGAAGTAGAAGCCCCAGTATGCGGAGCGTGAGAAGGCCTTCGGCTCAATGTGGTAGTCGCTGCCAGTGGACCAGCCAAGCAGCATGGTGGCAATGCCGTTGCCCTCGTTGCCGGGGCAGGTGAAGCGGTTCTTACAGGTAACGCCGCGGCCAAAGTTAAAGTTGCCGGACGGGTAGCCAGGCTGCGAGTAATCGAGAATGTTGAACCGGCGCTCGCCGCCAACTTTGATGTTGTGTCCGCCGATGATCTTCGTCATCGAACCCGACCAGTGATGCACGGCTTCCTGGCGGTCCATGATCCACCACCCTTCGGTACCGATCGCCTGGTAGCCATCGGGAGTGAATCGCGGGAAGACGTCATGCGTGGATGTTTCGACCATGTACGCCGGGAACCCAAGAGTCGTTGAGTCGAAGCTCTTAAAGAAGGGGTTGCGGTGGTAATCCGCGTAGGTCAGTCCGTAGCGGAACGTGAACAGCGTCGTGGCGCTGCGGACGTGCGTGTAGTCGACAACAACAGAGTGCATCCGGTTCTGGCTGGGCCCACCGGTGAACATCGCGGGGTTCCCTTCCCCGAACAGGTTCGGATTCTGATTGTTCGACCGCGTGTGGCTGTAGCGGCCGCTGAGGCGGTTGTTGCTGTTAAAGTTGTGGTCGCCTTTGAAGTTCATCTGGTGGCCGCGGTTGTTGTTGACACCCTGCTCGAACCAGTTGTTGGTTTCGGTAAAGGGTGAACCCGGCTGATTCGGCATCGGGTAATACTCCATTGCCTTCAGCGCGATCGGATCCATCATGGACCGGGGGATGATGTTGCCAGGGAAGGGCCGGCGCTCGATATCCCCAGCCGCATTGACGAACGTGTCAAAGGGATTGTAGATCGTCATCAACTGGCCCGAGCCGTTGAAGGTTTGAGAGAAGTCACCGACACGCTGCAACGCAGTGGGCACGGTCGCAGTCCGGTTGAAGGGGCTCTGCTCTCGTGTGTACTCGTAGGCGGCCAGGAAAAAGGTCTTGTTCCGAATTACGGGTCCGTGGAAGACGCCGCCGAACTGATCGCGGTGGTAGTCCGGAATCGCGCGGCCTGCCCGATTGGAGAACCAGTCGTTCGAGTTCAACGCGGAGTCACGGAGGAAGTAATATCCGGTCCCATGGAAGTCGTTCGTGCCAGAACGCGTGACCATGTTCACGACCGCCCCGCCGGTCTGGCCGTACTCCGCGGAGAAGAAGTTCGTCTGAATCTTGAACTCCTGCACGACGTCGACGGAAGGCGAGAACTTCAGATCCGTAATGCCGGAGTTCTGCTCAACCGTTGTCACAGTCACACCGTCGATGAGCACGTCGGACGTGGAGTTGCGCGATCCGTTCGCGACGAAGTTGGTATTGCTGTCGCCGCGCCGTCCGCCCGAACCAACGACGCCCGGCGTCAGATAGGCCAGGCTCATGGAGTTCCGCGCAATGTTGGGCAGCGAAAGGATGTACTTGTTCTCGATCACTTGTCCAAGGTTCGCGATCGTCGTGTTTACCAGAGCTGCCGAGCCCTGGACCTCGATCGTCGTGGCGACATCGCCGACTTGCAGTTGGGCGTTGACAGTCGTCTGCCCTTGAACGGTAAGCGTGAATCGGCCACTTGAAAACTTCTTAAATCCCGGGGCCTCAACCGTCAGGATGTAGTTGCCGGGAGGCAGTGCCGTGACGACGTACCGTCCGGCTTCGTCGGTCACGGTGTTAAAGTTTGTTCCACGGTCTACGTCAGTCACCACGACTTTCGCCGCGGCGATGACCGCGTTCTCCTGGTCGGTCACCGTTCCCCGCACGCTTGCAGTGAACGACTGGGAGAATAAGTTAATCGCGGCTAACGCGGCCGCTACGACTACGAGCAGAAACGCTCTGCAAGGATGGTTCATGCATAACCCCCAAAGAAGTTCAGCAATGTGGAAGGATTATATATTTGCCTCTCGGCCAAGGTCAATACACTGCTATCTGTCGCCGCGGCTTTTTTAACGGTGTCGGGTCGCTTCCAGACTTGGCTCTGTCTTCCACTCCTCCGTGGTGGGAGCGCGAGTTCAATTTCGCCGCCCAAGGAGTACCAAATTAATTAATAAGGAACTGGTGGCGGCGACGCGCATGAAACTGTCTTAAGGTTCTACCGGCGTGAACGAAACGGTGGTGACCGGAAGGTTGGCGATGCCGGTGTCCGGCTACCCGGGCACACGGATAACGGAGAGGTCTATCCCGGAACAGGTTCGCTCCCTTGTCTTCCTGCGGGGAATCGAATTTAACTCGCCACATACCTTCCAGCACGGTGTTCCCCGCTTGACGTGCGTACTTCGGAGAAAGCCGGGCGTAACAGCAGGCGGTCGCATAGCCTGCCATACAAGGCATCGATCGCGCCCTCGGATCGAAATCGCCTCGAAATTCACCGGACCAGATGCCTCCTTTCAAGACAGCCGCCGCAGTCAGACGCGGACGGTTAGCTCACTGTCTTTGCGGTTGAGAGAAGAAGGTTGAGGAATGGGTGAATCCATTCCAGTACGTATCGAATCAGATTTATCGAGCCCGTTAAAGACAAGCATTCTCATGGAGAATTTGCTTTACAGTTATTGCCCCATACACCTCCGTCCGAGAATCGTCTGGCCTGGAGGTGCTCGTGTCGCATTCTATATTGGCCTCAATATCGAGCATTTCCACATCGACAAGCCGTCAACCAGCAATCTGGAGCGCCACATCGTCCCTGATTCCGGGTCCGCTCAATTACGGTTGGCGCGACTATGGCGCGCGTTGGCATCTGGCGCGTCATCGACATCCTCGACAGGTACGGAATTCGCGCCTCCGCACTCTTGAACTCCGAAGCCGTCCTGCACTACCCGCAGATCATTGAGGCCGGAACGCAACGGAACTGGGCATGGCTTGCCCACGGTAAGACAAATTCAGAGTTGCATACCGCCGTCGCGCCTGACGACGAAAGGATCTTGTTAAGTACAGTCGTCGACACGATCGCGCAAGCCACCGGGGAGCGCCCAAGAGGCTGGCTAGGGCCCGGGCTGACGGAGACTTTTCAAACACCAGAGATTCTCAAAGATCTCGGTCTGTCCTATATCTTGGATTGGTGCGACGATCAACCATTTCCGCTCAACGTGCCGGGAATGATCTCGGTTCCATATTCCGTTGAGCTGAACGACATCATCCTGTTCCTGTCTAATGGCTGGTCAGGGGAGGAGTTTTACCGTGCCGTCGTCGACCAGTTCGAACAGCTATACAGCGAAAGCGCGCAATCCGGCCGAGTGATGACTCTAGCGCTTCACCCATTCGTAATTGGACAGCCATTCCGCGCCCGATATTTAGCGAAAGCCTTGGAATACATCACCTCGCGCGACGGGGTCTGGCTTGCCACAAGCGACGAGATTGCCGACGCTTTTCGCACCTCTGCCTCCCGCTGCTTCGGCAATCCCGCTTAAGGGCAGTAATGGAACGGATTGTCGCAGTCGCCCGCACTCTGGTGTACAGCTTCGGAGGGCGTGTCCCAGATGTAGTTGAAGGTTGGTGGTAGACGGCGGCCGGCTTCGATTAGAATCCGGTTGACCAAAACCTTGAATCCGAAAGGAGCCAACCGCCTTGAGTAAACCCTATCAGATCGTCACGCGCGCCGCCAAGGAGTCGGCCGCCGTCATTGAGCAGTTCTGTAAAGCCAATGGCCAGATCCTGCTCCCCATCGTCGACATGGTCCAGAGCGCCAGCCAAGTGGTCGATGGCGTCATCCATGAGATTGGAGTGAAGACGCTGGAGTTGATTCTGGTCCTGAGCGCTGAACAAGTCGCCGGTCCGCGGACCCCAGGCAAGGCCAGCGGCGACATCCGGCATTACGGTTCGCAACCGGGGCGCGTTCAACTGGCCGACCGGAAAGTGCGGGTGAGGCGGCCGCGGTTGCGGCACAAGACCGAAGGCGAGGTTGCCGTGCCAGCCTACGAAGCCTTGCGGAAGAATCAGGCGTTAAGCCAGTACATGCTGGGCGCCTTGATGCGTGGGATCTCGACGCGCGAATACCACGAAGTGTTGCCCAAGATGGCGGAAACCGTAGGGGTTGCGCGCAGCACCGTCAGCCGGCAGGCCATCGAGGCCAGCGTCGAGCAACTCAAGCAGTTGCAGGAAAGGCGATGGGATCAAGTGGAGATTCTGGTGATTTACATTGACGGCCAGCGTTTCGGCGAACATCACATTCTCAGCGCGGTAGGCGTGGATGTGGAAGGCCACAAGCACGTTCTGGGGATTGCCTCCGGGGCCACGGAAAACGCGGCGGCGGTCAAACAACTGCTTACGGGCCTGCGTGATCGCGGCCTGCCAACCGACCGGAAATATCTGTTCATCATCGACGGCGCCAAAGCCCTGCGCGCCGGCATCGAGGAGGTGTTCGGCCGCGAGCAGGAGGTGCAGCGTTGCCGCAACCACAAAATTGAGAACGTCATGGGTGAGCTGCCCAAAGAGCAGCAGGAGCAGACGCGCCGGCTGATGCGCGCGGCCTTCAAGCTTTCCAGCGCCGAAGAAGGCGAGAAGCGACTGGAGCAGATCGCGCGTCAACTGGAGTACGATTACGCCTCGGCGGCGCGCAGCTTGCGCGAAGGGATGAAGGAGATGTTCACCTTGCAGCGCCTCAAGATTCCACTCAGCCTGCACAAATGTCTGGCGACGACCAACCTGATCGAAAGCCCGCATAGCGGCGTCCGCAAGAGAACGCGCAATGTGTGCCGCTGGCGCGACGCGGATATGGCGGAACGTTGGGCGGCTTCCGCCTGGCTGCTCACCGAGAAGCATTTCCGGCGGATCGATGGCTATCAGGAGTTGTGGTCTCTGGCAGCCCTTTTGGGCCGTGAAAGCTGTGTGCCGAAGAAGGAGAAAGTAGCGTAAGATGATTTCAGCCGTTCACTGCCAACCTTCAACTAAACCCGGGACACCGCCGCTTCGGATCCTTCTGAGCGAGCCTCCACAAGGCCGCCTCCACTAGAATCGTGGAGAGGATGCGCCACCTGGCAATGAAAACGGAGGCACTCCTGTCCTTTTGCTTCAGCCGCAGCCTGGCGGCTGGCGCCAGTTGTCTCCTTTTGTTAACGGCGTTGAGCGCCTGCAGAAAAGATCTACACCTACCGGCGCCGGCCAGAGCTCTTGGAATTGGATCGACCTGGAACCCGGGTGGCGCATCCGCGTGATCACGCCCATCCAGAAATCGGGAAGCTACATTGTGAGATACGCCCCAAAGGAAGGAAGTCCGTCCAAGGTCACAGCTGAGACGCGCAATCCCTCTGATCTCACATTGAACATCACCGCCACTGCCGACGAGGATTTCCTCGGTTACGAGACGTCCTTCTACTCAGTGGCCGCACACCGTCGCGGCGGAGTTGCCATTACGTTCCAGAGTGCCGTAGCTACAATCGGCGACTCCTCAACGCCGCATTCCCAGCCCACACAACCTCTTTTCCAACTGCCGTCTTGGGCGCGATCCGTGCGGCTCCTGCACATGGTCCGCGTCAGCTCAGCCGATCACAACGCGGTGATTCTGGCCGCCAAGAACATCAGTGAACTGGATCGTTTAACCGCCCTCGTAGAAGCCAACCCATCAGCCTGTCGTGACTACCGGAACTCAATATGCCAGTGGGTTCCGGCGGGAATCGTTGTTCGGCCGGAGCGGTTGGCTGTGGAGCGGGGGGTCGAACAATGGGTACCCGTCCGCTGATCTTACTTCTGGCTCGTATGTGGCGTTCTTACTGGAGTAAGAAACCCTATATACAGTTTGCGGCCTGACTGTTTAGTCTCAAATCCTCGAACCTATTATTCGAATCAGGGAACAACATCGCGCGGGCTAACGTCTTCTCGCTGGATCACCATTATGCCCATTCCTGACTACCAAGAGCTCATGTTGCCTCTGCTCATGCTGGCAAGCGATGGGCAAGAACTACACGAACGCGGAGACTGTCGAAAAACTCGCCTCCCAGTTCAACCTGACGGACGCCGAGAGAAGCGAAACGCTTTCAAGCGGCCAAGCGAAGTTTAGCAAACACATCGGCTGGGCACGAACGTATCTCGGCAAGGCCCGCCTCCTCGAATCCACTGGCCGGGGGCGGTTCAGAATTACCAAGCGGGGTCTCGCCCTTCTTAGAACAAATCCACCGGCAATTACGAATCAAGTCTTGGAGCAGTACGCCGAATTCCGTGAGCGGAACCAGCAAGCTACTAGCCGAGCAACTCCGGTTAACCGGAAGAACCGGAAGAAGCGGAAAACGCCCGAAGCCCTGCTCAACTCCAAATCCGGAGTAAGCCCCGGCGCGGTTGCCACGAGTCACCTCTTAGAAGGTGTCCTCGAGTTCGTTGCAAAGCTTGTTTCGGGCCACTAGCAATGGGTAAGGCGGATCACGCAAGATTAGCGTATCGGAGGACTCCGTGAAGAGGATTGGCGACGATTATTTTGAAGAGGCCAGCTAGCCTGGTTCGAATGTACGACTACTTCGCCCGCATCCCACGCTGGTCATGGAATGGGTTGCAGCATAAGGCGCCGCAGGGCTAGTTTCGTGGAGGGAAATCGGCCGTGTGCCGGATCCACCAGTCTTTCCAAAAAGTAATATATTCGTCTCGCTTGCTCTCATCGAAGCCGAGGTAGCGCCGTGTGTTCTCGCCCGGATAGGGTGCAGGCACACGGTAGTTCAGATGCTCCATCATGCGAGCACCCTGGATCGTCTGAACCCCGACGCCATTCGCAAAGAAGCTCAGCCCGATTGCCGCCGTCTTCGAAATTTCCGGGTTGAGGTCGTCAAGGAGGGCTGCAAGATGCGGAACCGCCTCCCGGGTACGGATCGCCGCCAGGGCGCGGGCAGCAGCGAGCTGCAGGCCACGGATTTTTGAGGCCGACGCCGACAAGTGTCCAAGCGCCTGAATCGCCTCTGGATCGGGATTTCGGAAGAGGACATCAACGTCTCTTACAAGCCTCTCCACCTCCGGCGAGTCGGATAGACTTTCCTGCGCCTGCTCAAGCAGGAGCAAGCCTTCGATGTCTCCTCGCTGGACGAGGCCAGCCAATCCTAGCGCCTTTGTCCGAGGTGTCGCAAGACGCGCCAGGTAGCGAAAGGCATTACGTACTTCGGCTGAATCGTATCCCGCCGCCGCTTCATTGATGACGGGTATTGCATTTGTCCTATCCTTTTCCGCAACTGCGATCTCGATCATGATTTGGTCAATCACCGGTAGGGAACTGTCATAACGGATGTCTGTCGGCAGCGGTCCCTCAGCGGCAGGATAGAATAGTCTTTTAAAACTCGGTAAGCCAGAGCGGGCTGGAATACACCTCCATGCTCCCGAACTGTTCTGAAGAAACCAGATACCCTTCCTCACTTTCGGCGGGTCTCGCCAGATTGGCTCTTCGGTCCCGGAATCCCATTCAACCTGCAGCGACCTTCCTGGCCCGACATCTCCTTTTAGTACGCGCTCGACTTCGATGAAGAACGAGACTGTAGCACCAGTCTTCGCGCGAGCCGTGCCGGCGCCGATGACAATCACGTCCGCACGTGCGACCAAATCGCGAGCCGGCAATGCCACCATCCCTTGCGCGAAGAGAAGTACCAGAGCTGGGACAGCGCCAGCTAGAACTGCGCGCCGCAATACGCTCACCCCTCCCACAATTCCTCCTTCCATGGCACACACTTCCGCCGTCTCGGTAGCCTCATTGTGCCACTCGGAACCAGGTGGCGAGAACTGTTCGCGAGCTACGAAAGTGCTCTGGACCGTGCGAGCCGTGCCGTCGCCGCAGGACCGGGTTCGTTTCAACCATCTGACGAACCCGGTCATTGGCAGTCGAAGAAGTCGTGGCATCAATCCCTGGCCTCGGCCGGGTGGGTCGACGCGGCTGGCGTCTGCTGCCGCTGGGCGAGCTGTCCAATCGCCCCGAGCACGCCGACGACAGCAGCACCGAGACCCCACACAACACCATTGAGGGAAAGGCCTGCAGCATAGTCAAGCGACAGTGCGCCGGGTCCAGTGAAAGCAAGGCTCAGAGCAGCGGCGCCAAACACGAAATTGTACTCATAGCCTCCGCTTGTAATAAAGAAGCCGTTCTTCCAGTGAACGGTCGCCGCAGCAACCACCATCACCGATGCAATCATCGCAGCAGCCAGCGGCGTGAGGAAGCCCGCAGCCAGTAACAGTCCACTGATCAGTTCTGTGTAGCCAGCCGCCAGAGCGTGGCGGCGACCAGGCCGGAACCCCATCGCCTCCATGAACTGGCCGGTTCCGTCTGGGCCGTATCCACCAAACCATCCAAACGCCTTCTGCGCTCCATGAGCGGCGAAGGTTAACCCGATTGTCATCCTCAACAGCAGAAATCCGAAATCCATGTCATCCTCCTTTTCACTGATAGACTGTACAGCTATGAACTACGATGCAAAAATTTTTTAACTGCCGGCGACCTTCGCCAGCAGGTCAGCCAGCAGCCGGGATTCAGTTGCCGTCAGTCTGCGGAGGAGCTCCTGCTCCGCCTCCTGCTGTACCTGGAGACCCTCGCGGCACGCCTTTCGTCCGGCGGGGGTGAGTGTTGCGAGGCGCGTACGCCGGTCGTTCGGGTCGGATTGCCGTTCAACCAAACCATCCGCTTCCAGCCGATCCACGAGCTGGGTGATGTTCGATTTCACACACGAGAGCCGTTCGGCTAGCTGGGTGAGCGACAGGGACCCGCCGTTCTCGGCCAGCACCCTGAGGGCGGCAAGCTTTGCGAGAGACAGCCCAACCGCGCTGAGCCTCATTTCGACCTCGTGCTCGACGGAATGCGCGGCGTGTAACAGGGCTGTCAGGGTTACGCGTGCGGAAGACCTTTCGTTCACATATGAACCATACAGCAATCACACTTCGACCGTCAAGATCGTTCTCCTGCTCCGTCGCACTGGAGCGGGGTTCAGCGCGGGCTCTTCGGCCATCCAATTCTTAGGAAACCGAGAAAATGTTTGTCACCGGAGATAGTCTCCGTTTATATTATTAGTGTAGATCGCGCGGCGTCGAAATCAATATCAATGGCAATAACTACGGACCTGCGGCCGAGGCGGATCAGCGCGCCATCGAGACGCTCGGAACGGCGCTTGAACGATCGGGCCGCCCGTTGATTGTCACGTCCGGGCTTGTGCTCGTCACTTCAGGCCGGCCTGCAACAGAAGAAGATGCCCCGAGCCCGAGTTACCCGCGGAGGTCAGAACAGACGGAGACCACTTGGTCCAGTGGGCGCGCGGTCCATCTTCTCGTTCGGCATGTTGCTTCCCCTCCGTACAAGTGTCCCCGGCCTCGCGCTTCGGGCGCGCGCCTCGGAAGTTTCTCGACGACCGCATGTTCGCCGGTCGAAACCCGTTTGCCGACCAGTGGTCGAACAACCGGCGGAATATTGATTCGGCTTGCAGCGCAGCACGCGCTGTTCTGCGCCCCACAATCGCCACCATTAAAACGCACTCGTACCGGCAGTGCCCGCTCGCAGTTTACGGATTTCTCTGAGATTGACACTCCGATTCGAGTATTTGTATAAGCTCTTTGCAGCAACGGCTTACTAGTTACAGAATTGGTTGCCTTATTTCTTTATTTCTTTGTGTAACCTCGCTTAATGTTATTGCACGTACCACCCGAATCCCTGTTCTATCCGCTGTCCGCCCCTATTCCTACCCTCGATCGATCCACCCTCCCGGAGCGGGCCGCCCAAAGCTCGACCGTCATCATCCGGGAATGGCGCCGGCTGCTCTCTCTCGGCCCTGCCCGGCTCGTGAAAGCTGGAACTCGCCTCTTTGGCCAAGCTTCCAGTGCACGCGCGATCTTTTTAATCGAATCCGGCCTCGT
>CALGAR010000076.1 GCA_937959285.1 uncultured Bryobacterales bacterium | reverse complement strand
GCCTGCGGGAGAAGAATCTCCATGCCGCCGCCGCGCTCTCCTGTTTCCTGCTGGCGATTTCCGGAATCATTCATCCCAATGCGATCCTCCATGCCTTCGGCCTGGGCGTATTGGCGCTGGCCTATGACCGGAGAAGGCTAAGCTGGTCGATCGTCGCGGCAGGGCTTGCCGGCTTCGCAATCGTCGTGAGTCTTTACGCCGTTTACGCGATGCAGGACCCGGAAGCCTGGCGAGCCCAGTTACTGGCAAATTCCTACGGGCGAGCTCCCCGCTCCTGGAACCCGATGACGATTCTATGGCTGGAAATCAAAGATCGGTACGCCGCCGCTTACAGCATCCTTTCTCCCGACCTGATCCCGCGTTTGAAAGGAGCGGTTCTCCTGGTGTTCGCATCTTCTCTTTTTGCGGCGGCGCTCTCTCCGGCTATCAGGGACAAGGACGGAACCAAGTTGCTGCTGGCGCTCTGGCTGGCATACTTTTCGGTGCAGTGCGTGTTCAACCAGAAACTCAGCTATTACCTGGTGCACATCCTGCCGATGTACGCGGCTCTCGTCGCTCAGGTGGCCGTCCAACTGCCAAACCGGCTGACAGGATGGATCGGAGGAATGCGGCGCTTTGTCTACCCGGTTCTTGCCGGGTTCGTGCTTCTCAATGCCGGCGGAGTTGCAGGCTTAGCCCTCACGCGCTCTCATCGCGAGCCGGAGCGGCAGATCGGAACGTTCCTTGCGAAGCATGCGCACGACGCGGAAACGATTATCGGATCATCCGCCATGCTATTTGCGCTCGATTTCGACAAGCGGCTGATCGATGACCCCATGCTGGGAGCGACGACCGGCAGGAGCGCCGAGGTCCTGATCATCGTCGATTCCCTCTACGGAGATCTCTATCGCATGTACAGGATGGCCCGGCCGGAAAGGTGGAAACAAGTGGGTGAAATCATGGAACGCTACGTTCCGGTTTTCGATTCCGGCTTCGGGCATACAATCTACTTCCGCCGCGAATTCGCTGCGCGAAAAAACATGCCGGTCATACGGATCGAGGGTCCGCGATTTTAGTCTGCTCTTGCGAGTCTGGCGCGGGCTACAATGGCATAGCAATGAAGAACTGGAAAGCGATCGCCCAGGCCCAGCAACTCGGTATTCCTGAAGAGGATCTAACCCGAGCCGCCGCGGCTCTTGACCGGCTGGAAGCCGTTTTCCGGCCCCTTGTGCGGGATCTCCCTCACTCTGTGGAGCCCGCAGTAATCTTCTCTCCCATTCCCGAGGAGGCAAAGTGAACCTCGTCGATGCCTGCTCCGCCCTGCGCGCACGAAAAGTTTCGTCGCTTGAACTTGTCCAGGATTGTCTTACCCGCATCTCCCGCAATGCGCACCTCAACGCTTTCATCACCGTTGTGGAAGATGTGGCCTGCGAGCAAGCCCGGAAGGCGGATGAGGAAATGGCTTCCGGAGTTCATCGCGGACCTTTGCACGGCATCCCCGTCGCCCTGAAGGACGTGTTCGTCACAAAAGGCATCCGGACAACCTGTGGTTCAAAGCTTTTCGAGAAGTACGTGCCAGATTACGACAGCGCCGTTACCGAAAAGCTGAGGGCTGCGGGCGCGGTCATGCTCGGCAAGACCAACATGCACGAGCTGGCCTACGGCATCACTTCAAATAATCCGCATTTCGGTCCTGTCCGCAATCCGTGGGATCCGGCACGCATTCCGGGTGGTTCGAGCGGCGGTTCGGGCACGGCGGTCGCCGCCGGCATGGCTTTCATGGCAATGGGCAGCGACACGGGAGGATCCATTCGGATTCCCGCATCCTTCTGCGGCGTCGTCGGGCTGAAGCCGACTTTCGGCCGAGTCAGCCGGTACGGCGTGCTGCCTCTGGATTTCAGTCTGGATCATATGGGCCCCCTTACGCGCTCCGTACGGGACGCGGCCGTTGTCCTGCAGGTATTGGCGGGGCGTGACGATCGGGACGACTCCTCCAGTAATCAGCCCGTTCCGGACTACCTCCCCGGGCGGCCTGCTTTGATTGAAGGATTGCGGATTGGACTCCCCGAAAACTTCTACCTGGATCGGACGGATCCGGAAGTGGCGGCGGCCGTGCGCCGGATGGCTTCAATTGCCGAGAGTTTGGGGGCTCGAATTGTGTCTGTACGCGTGCCGGACATCGAGGCGATGAATGCGGTCGGCCGCGTCATCCTCCTCTCAGAGGCTTCCGCACTGTTTGAAAACCATCTGCACAGAAGGGATCAGTTCGGCGCTGACGTGCTCGCGCTGCTTGACCAGGGCCGCCTGCTTCCGGCAACTGACTACGTGAACGCTCAGCGTCTCCGCCGTTTGTACCGCGACCAGTTCCACAAAATCTGGCGCAACGTCGATTGCTTGCTGACGCCGACCACGCCGACGGCGGCGCCGCTGATCGGGCAAACTTCGGTGGAACTAGATGGGGTGGTTGAGGATGTGCGTCTGGCAACGACGCGTTTTGTCCGGGCAGTGAATATATTGGGACTGCCAGCGCTTTCGATCCCGGCGGGGCTCAACCAGGAAAATCTTCCTCTCGGGCTCCAGATTCTTGGTCCTCCCTTTTCCGAGGCGCTGCTGCTGAAAGTCGGCGCCGCGCTCGAGGACGCGGTCGGAGGGTTTGCCGCGCCGGCCGGTATCTTATAATCGCGGTAGGGTTGGAAGAAAATCCATGAAAGTCACTCGGCGGGAATTGATGCAGGCTGGAATCGCGCTCTCCAGCGCTGCCCCCTTGCAGGTTTCAGCCAACGACCGCATCCAGGTAGGTTTTATCGGATGCGGCGCCCGTGCGCATGAATTGCTGCAAGCAATGCTTGTGCATCCCCAGGCAGAGATCGTTGCGGTGGTGGATGCATATAAGGGGCGAGTCGAAAGGGCGCTCTCAAGGCTGAATGGACGGGCGAAAGCCTACCCCAACTACCGCGCTGTTCTGGAAGACAAGTCGATCGACGCGGTTGTCATCGCCACTCCGGACCACTGGCACAAGACCATGGTTGTCGAGGCGATGCGGGCAGGGAAGGATGTTTATTGCGAGAAGCCGCTGACCTACCGGGATACGGAAGGCCCGGAGATCATCCGCACCGTGAACGAAACGAAACGGATCCTGCAGGTCGGCAGCCAGGGCATGAGCTCCGAGATCCAGCAGAAGGCGCGGGAGATCATTCGGTCAGGCAAGCTGGGCAAGGTCACGATGATTCGTGCCGCTTACAACCGCAACACGGCTTCCGGCGCCTGGATCTACCCGATTCCGCCTGATGCTTCACCGTCCACTGTCGATTTCGACATGTTCCTGGGGCCCGCGCCCAAACGGCCGTTCAGCCTGGAGCGATTCTTCCGCTGGCGCTGCTACGAGGATTACTCGGGCGGCATTGCCACCGACCTCTTTGTCCACCTGTGCACGACCATCCACTACCTGATGGATGCCAAGATGCCTTCAAAGGCGGTCGCGCTCGGGCAGTTGTACCGGTGGAAGGAGAGCCGGGAAGTCCCGGATACGATCAACGCCGTGCTCGAGTACCCGGAGGGATTTGCTGTCAACCTCAGTTCCACTTTCAACAATCAGTTCTCAGCCGACGCGAGCTTCCAAGTCCTTGGCACGGAAGGCACTCTGATAATCGGCAACGGCCTTCGGTTCTATCCAGAAAACGTGGTCGAAGACAACCGTTGGATCGTCGAGAGTTGGCCTCGCAGGCTTCAGGACGAATACTACAAGGATCCCAAGGTACGCCAGACGGAGCTGCCCGAAACACGTCCCGCGCGAGTCATTGAGGGGGCGCAGGAGTTCCGGCAGGAGGGACCCGAGGCTACGGTCCTTCACATCGGTCATTTCCTTGCTTCCATTCGGTCCCGCAAGCCGTACTGGGAGGATGCGGTCGCTGGTCATCACGCGGCGGCTTGCGCTCACATGATCAACTTGTCGGCCAAGCAGCAGCGGCTGGTCGCCTGGGACTTCGACCGGGACCAGATCAAGGCATAAAGGAACGACCGGGCTGCCGGTAGACGCCGGCGCCCGACTCCCTCTATGGGCCCTTCTCGAAATTCTCCTACCCCCGCCTCCGCGGCGTTTTCCCTAGTGTCTTATCCAAGACCCAGTTAGTGGCATTTCCGCCCTAAATTCCAGGCTCCAACCTGTCGATATCTTCTATAAGAATCATTGTGAAGACGCACACCGTTTTTGCCTGTGAGTCTCAACCCATTGCTGTAGAAGGACTTCAGCGAGTCCTGGAGTCCTGTTCGGACTTGCAATGGCTGGGGCACGCGCCAACGACAGCGGAAGCTTTATCGAAGGCTCGGGAATGTCATCCGGACATCGTCGTCGTTGACCAGGCGCCGGGCCTCAAACACGTGATCGCGTTTGTGTCGACTCTTCAGGCCGAACTGCCTGCCGCAAGCTGCGTTCTCTGGGTCAACGAAATGACCCACCTCGAAGCGTTCCGCCTGCTTCAGGCGGGGGCTCGGGGCCTGATCCGGCGTGATGCTCCGGTTTCCGACCTCCTGGCATGCTTTCGAGCCGTCGCTTCCGGAAAGGTGTGGATCGGAGACCCACAAACAAGGGAGGTGACGACCCGCAACGCCGCCCGGTCAGGGGCGCGCTTGACGCCAAGAGAACGCGATATCATCGGGCTGGTTTCCCAGGGCCTGAAGAATCGCGAGATTGCCGATCGGCTCTCAATCACTCCGGGAACCGTCAAGGTTCACCTGATGCACATCTTCGAAAAGACAGGGGCCGAGGACCGCTTTAGCCTGGCGCTGAACGCGAGGTGGCTGCTTGGAGACCGGCAGGAAGCCGAGGTCGAGGCTGCTGCCAGGCAACTCGCCCATGCAGGAGACGGCATAGAAGTGCGGGGTTGATTCCGCCGCTTTCGTACGATGACAACCTCGAATCACGCCTTCTCTGCGGATCATCTCTTCGGCGTATGCGGCGTTGTCCGGCGTCCGCCGTGTGACTTTCTTTGCGCTCATCGCCCCTGTCCGGCTCCCAGCGAAAACAAGGTGTGGGTAAAGGTCCGGATCGAGCGAATGAAAACCGCTGATTTTGCGGAAAGAATATGAGGAGGAGTAGCTGGATGAAGGAGAGCACAGAGGGTCTACTGGATGTTGCGGCTGAACGCGCGCAGGAGGAAAGGCCTTCTCAAAGAGACGAAGTTCGTGTGTGGAACCTGGGCCGTTGGCGTATGCCCTCGGGCCGGCCGCTGACCGAATTTGCGTTATCCTCTGGATTTCTGGCGCCGCGCGTGCTGAACCCCAAGGGTTCCGCCTCGGCCAAACGGCTGAATCGTGCGGAGCGGGCTTCCGGGAAGACAAAAGAATGACGCCTACCGCTGTGCTTGCAATCTTCGTCGGGCTTGCTGCCTCGCTTGAAGACTTGTTGGCAAGGCGGATTTCGAATTGGATTCCGTTAACGGCGCTAATCGGAGGGATTGGCTGTCACGGGCTGAATTCAGGCTGGCAGGGAATTGGGACATCTCTCCTTGGCGCGGCTACAGGGTTTGCTGTATTCCTTGTGTTCTATTTGCGTGGTGGCATGGGCGGCGGGGATATAAAGCTGATGGCAGGCTTCGGAGCGCTGCTGGGCGTAAGGCAACTCCTCGAAGCTGCGCTCTGGACAGGCGCCTGCGGAGGGATCCTCGCCACTGTCTGGACCGGCATCTATGCACTGCGCGGGAAGCGCAAGGGGGCGGAGCGCTCCGGTCCACCGGAAGACTCAATTCCGTATGCGCCAGCCATCGCCGCCGGGGCTTGGCTGGCACTGCTGTAGAGAACCTGATGGCGGGGAGGACCTTGTGATTTCTGACATTTCCTGAGCAATTGGCGCTCCTCGAATCTGCGCCTCCCAACCCAACCATACTCCACTCGGTTCCGTGCTCCGCTGGAGCCTCACTTCTCAAGGTTAAGCATGTCCTCCTCAATGCACCGTACACAGAACTCGATTAGAATGCTCCCTCCTCGTGTCGGTGCCCACATGGCCTTCCGCCGCAACTCGCGGCAGCACCTCTGAACGAATCACTGCAGGCCAGTTAGGCTTTGCAAACCTGACGCAGCTTCGATTCATGTGTGTCTGTGCAGGGTTGGTGTGTATTCACTTCAGGCAGGCTGCGGGGGCGAAGCAGATCAGATCAGACAAAAACTCACAGGAGAAAGACAATGGACAGTACAGTAGTTCGCATCGTTTGCGCGCTCCTGGCGGCCCTGTTCTTTGGGCTCCTTATCCTAAGGCGCAAGAAGCAAAACGCGGAGTAGGTTTTGGAATAAGTCGCATGGTAAGCGGGATGAGCGGCTTTGCTTGTCCCCGTCGCTAGGGTTGCGTGTAAGCCGCCATGTAACAATATTGCCCGAAGAGTATTTTTTCCCTGCGCATTTTACTTTGGTATCCATCCTCTTGCTTTATAGTTTTAGTCAGTGAAAGCCAATCTGTTCTGTAAGGGGGTTGCACTGATTCTCCTGGCAGGAGGGTCGGTGTGTCTGGGGGCTCAGGATACGAATGGTTATGTCGGCAGCGCGGTCTGTAAGACCTGCCATCCCGACGTGTGGCTCAACTTCTTCAAGAATCCGCATTACCGCAGCATCGCTTCGGGAACGGAGGCGCCTGAGAGGACGGGGTGCGAGGGCTGCCACGGCCCGGGGAAGACGCACGTCGACGAACGCGGCGGTAAGACAAGCATCATCGCGTTCTCCCTGCTGGAACCGGCGAAGACTGTAGATAACTGCCTGCAATGCCATGCCGAGACCATCAGCCGGGCGAATCTGCGCCGCTCCGAGCATACGCAGGCTGATGTCGTTTGCACGAACTGTCATTCCATCCACCGTTCGCCGGTCGCGAAAAATCTGCTCGCCAAAACGCAGGCGGACCTCTGCTATAGCTGTCATGCCCCGGTGCGCGCGCAGTTCAACATGCCGTTCAAGCACCGGGTGAATGAAGGTTTCATGAGCTGTACGGACTGCCACAACCCCCACGGATCTTTTGCGCCCACCTGGCGAATGGGCGCGCGTCCCGCGCTGATCAGTCATGCAGCCGGCAATGAAGAAGCGTGCATCAAGTGCCACCAGGACAAGCGCGGTCCCTTTGCCTTTGAGCATCCGGCGGTCCGGGTTGATGGCTGCTCGAGCTGCCATGTGCCGCATGGAGGGACCAACGCGAGGCTGCTGCGTCGTCCCGCCGTTTTCACGCTTTGCCTGGAGTGCCACAACGGAGCAGGGAACTTCGGACGTCAGGGTGACGGCATTAAAACGCAGTCAGCCGCCCATAACATGGCGGATCCGCGCTATCAGAACTGTACGCAGTGCCATGTGCGGATCCATGGGTCCAATTCGAGCTCTCTGTTCTTCCGCTAGGGGATGGTGATTCGATGAAGCGATTCACTCTGATGCTCGTCCTTCCCGTCATTGCCGCTGCCCAGCAGGTGGTTGCTCCGACTCCATCCCAGGTCGGGCCGATCCGCGGCGAGCGAACCGAAGGCTACAACATCGTAAACTCTTTCGAGCTCGGCTATCGATTCCGCTCCATCGACGGGAGCCTCGACAAGTACCGTAGCGATGTGAATTTCGGGAATGGGGTAAGACTCCTGGGCACACGCCTTTCGGTCAACTCGCTCGAAGGGCACGGGCGGTTCTTTGACGAGCTTCTGTTGAATACGCAAGGACTCGGCAACGATCCTTATCAGTTCGCGTCCCTCCGCATTGGTAAGAATCGCTTCTACCAGTACGATCTGATATGGCGGTCGAACGACTACTTCAATCCGGCGCTGCCAATTGCGAATGGGCAGCACTTCCTCGATACGACGCGCCAATTGCAGGATCACGATCTCATTCTGCTTCCTGCCTCAAGGATTCGCTTCTTTCTCGGCTACTCGCGCAACAATCAGACAGGACCCGCGCTGTCGACGATCTCCGACCCTGATGGCCTTCCGTTGTTCGCAGACACGCGGCGGCTCTTCAATGAGTATCGATTCGGCAGTGAATTGCGGTTTGGCTCCTACCGCTTTCACTGGATTCGGGCCTGGGAGAATTTCCGCGAGGACACGCCCTATTCAGCAACTCCCGGAACCGTTGGGGATCCGAGTTTCCCCTTAACTGTCAACTCCTTCCAGCGCGCCGAACCCTATCACGGAAACACGCCCTCCTGGCGGCTGGCTCTCTTCCGCGAAGCGAATGACTGGTTTGCCGTCAATGCGCGGTTCACTTACTCGGGCGGCCGCCGCGACTTTGTAATGGACGAGTCC
>CALGAR010000075.1 GCA_937959285.1 uncultured Bryobacterales bacterium | reverse complement strand
GGCGCGGCTCGCCTCCGCGAGCGTCGCCGCGCATTCGAGATGAGGCTCGGCGTCGCGCGGCAGGGATCCGCGCTGCACCGCCGCCGTACAGAGACTGAGCGCGTTGAATGCGCGCTCGAGCGTCCGCATCGCGATCGGACGCAGACCGTATCCCTGGTGGATCACCTCACCCTGCTCGGTGAGCCGCAGCACACCGTTCACTGCTTCGGCCGGCGCCGCACGGACGAGCGCGTCGATGCGTCCGCCGCCGCGCGCGATGCTGCCGCCGCCTGCGCCCACCGTATGAATGTCGAGAATCGGAACACGGATGGGAAAGCCGTCGATGCTTGCTTCCTGGGCTTCGCGCGGGCGTCCTTCGGCGAGACTGACGTCTGTCGAAGTGCCGCCCATGTCGAATCCGAGAACCTTTCCGTATCCGGACAATTTCGCCATCTCCACCGCGCCGACGACGCCTCCGGCCGGTCCGGAAAGTACGGTCCGAACGGCATGACGGCCTGCTTCGGCGGCAGAGAGAAATCCTCCGCTCGACTGCATGATGGAGATGTCGTGCGGGCAGCGCTTCTGGAGTTCGCTGAGGTAGGAAGACATGAGCGGGCCGACGTAGGCGTTGATTACCGTCGTCGAAGCGCGCTCGTATTCCCGAAACTCCGGGCAGACGAAGTGGGAAGGGGAGAGATAGAACTCTCCTTCGAGCAGCTCCGCCACGATCTGCTCGTTCTCAGGGTTCTGATAACTGTGTAAGAAGCAAAGCGCCACCGACCGGACTCCGGCTGCGGCAAGCTTTGTTTTCAGTTGCTGGATTTCTTCCTTGCGCGGCGCCTTCTCCACTGTGCCATCGAAGTGGCTTCGCTCGTCGACGCCAAAGCAAAGCTCTCTTCCCACGATCGGATTGCGATGGATCGGGACCAGCGAGTAGAGGTGTGCCCGGTTTTGCCGGCCGATGTGAATGATGTCTTCAAAGCCTCTGGTTGTGACAAAGGCCGTCTTCGCCCCTTTTCGTTCGAGCAGGGCATTGGTGGCGACAGTGGATCCATGAACGATGTCCGCCCTCTTTTCACCCGCAGCCTGCCGGAGCCCTTCGAGAATGACGGACGCCGGGTCCCGAGGGTTTGACCGCAGCTTGAAAGTCTCCAAACGGCCATCGTCATGGACTACGATGAAGTCCGTGAACGTGCCGCCTGAATCAATGCCGATTCGCATACGGTGTCAGCTTGCGCCTGTTTGTGCGGCTGCAATCTGCTCAAGCCCCGGCAGCGGCACCCCTTGAGCCCGAAACTGCCGTAGCATCGCAAGCCTGATGTCCGATTTTATCTGTCCGCTGCCGGTACGGTCCGCTACCGCGAACTCCAGCTTGAACTGGAGATGGGTGGGGAGAATGCCCGGATCGAAATAAATGCGCGGCGGCGGGTCGTCCAGAATTCGCCCGACAGAATGGGCCGCCTGGAGTGCAATTTCCATGACCCGATCCGGATCCGCATCGCGGCCGACAATGACCGGAATGTCCAGGATCAGCCTCTCGTCGGGCAGGCTGTAATTGATCAGGATGCTGGATGTAATCTTCGTGTTAGGTATTACGATCGTATTATTCCCGCCGGTCGAGACGCGGGTTGTCCGCCATCCGATATCCGTGACCACCCCCTCTTCATTGCTCGAAAGCCGGATGAAATGTCCGACCGAGATAGGCTCTTCAACAAGGATGTGGATTCCGGCAAAGAAGTTCGCGAGCGTATCCTGAAGGGCCAAGGCGACAGCAAGACCGCCGACGCCGAGGGCCGTCAGCAACGGAGTAACCTTTAAGTCAAAGGTTGCCAGCAGGACAGCGATGCCGACGCTCCATATGAGAACATGCACCAGGGTCTTGGAGAGCCCGGCAGCCAGGAACGGCATCCGCTGCTTTTCCCCGTAATGCGAGAGCGTGCCGGCTGTAACGTCCGCCAACAGGAGCGTCAAACACACAACGACGACGGCCTGAATGGGCTTCTCGAAATATTTGAGGTCCAGCTTGAGAGAAATCAGCGTTATGACGACTGAGGCCGTAATCGCAGATAGAAGCAAGGGCCAGCGAAGCGCGTGGGCCAGGATCGCCAGAGGGGCAGTCGTCGCCGAGGCGCGGCGCCGCATCCACCGAAGGAGCAGCCAGCGCAGAGAAACAGCGCAGGAAAGCGCCATCAGGAAAACCACTGCGGAACGGAGCAGTTCCGCGTCACCTGCCGGGAACACTTTCCAATTTTCGCATGAGGAGAATCTTCAGACCCGGCGGACGGCGGTTTGACCGGCGACGAATTATCCGGTGTTTACCCGTCGAGAGGGCCGCAGTTCTCGGTAACCCGGGGGTGGGGAGCCGGGATGCCGGGATGGGGCGGTTGCGGCCCTCGCTGGATATAGTAACTCGGAACCTACTTTCGCTAATCCAAAAAGTGGATATTTGTTAACATCTTTTCAACGCTGCTGGCATCACTCGTAACGTAACGCTTCAATCGGATCGATACGCGATGCCTTCAAGGCAGGGTAGATTCCAAAAGCAACTCCGACAACAACTGAGACACCAAAGGCCACCACTACAGACGCGGAGGTAACGATGGTTGTCCACTCCGCCGCCCGCGCAATCAGCCACGAGAGGAAAAAGCCGCAGCCGATGCCTGCCACGCCGCCACCAACGGAAATGAGCACGGATTCTGTCAGGAATTGACGGACAATATCCCAGCGCCGCGCACCAATGGCCCGCCGGATGCCAATCTCTCTGGTTCTTTCCATTACTGTCGCCAGGACAATATTCATGATCCCGATTCCGCCCACCAGCAGCGAGATCGCCGCAATGGCGACCATCACGTAGGTGAAGATTGTCTGCGTGCGCTGCTGCTGAGCAAGAAGCGCTGCCGGAATCGTGACGGAAAAGTCCGGTGTATTGTGGTGTGTTGAGTTCAGAATCGCTGTGACCACCTGAGCCGCCTCGATACTGTCGGCGCCGTCCTTCAGCCGGATATCCACCCCATCGATCTCATCTTTCATGAACCCGCTCGTATCCCAAAAGCGGTACTGAAACGTATTGAATGGAATGTAAATGAGGTTGTTCCTGTCTTGAGAAGCGGTGGCGGAAGTGTCCATGCCGGACGTGGCTTTCTGGCCCAGAACCCCAATCACCCGCAGCCACGTATCATTGACCTTGATGTATTGTCCAATCGCCTTGCCGTAGCCGAGCAGATTTACTTTGGCTGCCTCTCCGAGCACGCACACGGCTGCTGCCTCCGCCTCCTCGCTCTCATTGAAGAAACGCCCTTCCACCGGAGTGAGATTGTGGATGACAGCATACGAGGGGTAGACCCCGTAGAGTCCGGGCGTGTCCTTCGAGGGTTTGGGCAGAAGCCGCGCGGGATGCAGGCTTCGACGCGGAGAAAGAAACTCGATTGCGTCGATGTTTGCCTGCAAGATTCTTACGTCGCGCTCGGTAAGACCCGGCGATGAGCGGCGGCGCTGCTGCAGTTCCTCCCTGCTCGCCGCCGGTCTGGAATCGATCATGAGATTACGAACGCCTAGTTCTTCGATGAAGCGCAGCGATTCCTGCCGGGCTCCCGCCCCAATCGCGAGCATTCCGATCACCGAGCCGACCCCGAACACAATGCCCAATGCCGTGAGCATGGTTCGTGTTTTCTGCGCACGCAGATTCTGTGCGGCCTGAATCGTGTCCGCTATCAACCGTTGGAGACCGTCGATCATCTCGCCATCGCCTTTGTCGCCGCTGCCGGACCACGCTTGCCCTGTCCGGCATCCGCTTTCTGATCGGGACTCGCAAGCGCCACCAGTTGCCCCTGTTTGAGTCCCTCAATCACCACCTGGCTTTCGCTCCGGCGCACAACTTTCACGTCTGCGGGCCGGAATCCTTCGGGCGTCTTCAGGTACACGAACGTCCTGCCGTCGCTTTCAAAGACGGCTTGAGAGGGCACCCACAGCACGCCAGTCTTCTTCTCGGTGGTGATTACGATGCGGGCGCTCATTCCCGGCCGTAGCTCGGGCTGAGGGTCGTCGAGTGTGAGTTTGCACTCGAACCTGCGGTCCCAGGGAGGTCCGGTAGTGCCGCCGAGATCGCTGATCCTGCCATGAAACACCTTCCCCGGAAGCGCCACCACTGTAATCTCCGCCTTCTGGCCGAGAGCCAGATGCCCCCGATCGAGTTCGGAGATACGAGCCACGACTTCCCAGTTCTTCATGTCCAGGATCTGTGCGACGGCCATGCCGGCGCGCACCGTATCGCCCACCTGCAACAGTGGGAGCACCAGACCGGGATACCAGAAGTTGCTGTTCTGGTTCTGCTGGATCGATACATACCCCGCCCTCTTCGCCCGAAGCATCATGGACTCGATGTTGCGGCGCGCCGTCTCTGCCTGGGACTGTGCCTTCTTCCGGGCCGCCTCCTGCATCGCAATACCCGCGTCGCTTGTGGCGCGCCGCGCCGCCAGATCTTTCTCCAACTGGTTCAACTGATCCCGCGCTGCCTGGACGGCGAGATCGTTTTGCCGTGCGGCGATGGCGGCCAGCAAAGGGTTGCGGCGAGCTTCAAGCTCCGCGATCCGAAGTTCCGCGCGTGCCTTGATCAGCGCATAGTTGTCTTCCTCTTCCCGCGCAGTGCTCTCCGCCTTCGCCTGGATTACCTTCTGCTCCGCTTCCGCAAGGTCCGCTTCGGCTTCGCGCAGCTTGTACTCTTCCTCCGTGGTGTCGAACTGGGCAACGATGTCGCCTTCACGCACCAGCTCTCCGGACCTGCGCAGTTGCTTGAGGATCAGCTCCCGGGCTCCGGTCATCGGCGCGGTGAGGACGACGGAATTGCCGCCCTGCAGATCGCCGCGGGCAGTGACGGAGAAGACAACATCACCCAACTGTACGCTTGTCGTCGGTATCGTTTTCCCTGCAGACGCTGCATTCACTTGCTGGTAAAGCTGTGCTCCTCCTAATGCAAGCAGCGCGAGGAGGGCGGCTATCGAGAGGGCAGCCAGAATCCACTTCCTCACGGCTTCCTCTCCTCTACTTCCACTAACGTGACCATCGTTCCTGGAGCCAATCCCTTCACAGCCACTTCATCCACGTTGCGTGCCTGGATTTCGGCTTCTACGGCCTTGTATTCACGCTTGGTGGGAACAAACCCCACCGGCTTCCCATCCCGCGTAAACAACACCTTGGCCGGGATGCTCACCGCATTGGGAACGCGTTCGATGATAATGTCAGCGCGCCCGTTCATCCCGGGCCGCAATCGGCCATCGAATTCCTTCAGCCTCGCAAAGGAGCGAAAGCTTCTTGTCGGGGGCCATTCAAAGCTTCGTTCGGTGAGCGGCGAAATCGCGACGAGCTCTCCGGCGAACCTTTTCTCCGGCAGCGAGTCGACAGAGATGTTCGCCGGCTGAGAGGGTTTGACTCGGCCGCGGTCGATCTCTTCCAGCTTGCCTTTCAGATGGAGGGACTTCAGGTCGGGAATCTCGGCAATGGGGTTCCCGGGAAAGACGCTGTCGCCCGCTTTGAACGGCTTGGCGTTCATCCAGCCTTGCGAGTAGTTATTGAGAAATACGATTACGCCATCGCTCGGCGCCCTGACCTCCATCTGCGCCAGGCGGCGCCGGATCAGCTCCACATCCGCCTGAGCCTCCTCCAGCTGCCTCTTTGCGGCCGCGATCTTCGCGGCATTGGAAGCTCTGTTCAGCTCGTTTGCGGCCTGTTGCACGCGCAGCTTATCTTCAGCCATGCGCAGCGCAATCCGGGCTTCCTCGCCTTGAAGGCGGCTCATAATCTCCTGTTTGGAAACTTCAAGCCTTGCCTTCTCAACCTCGTACTGGGCCGCCAGCAGATCACGCCGGTCCTGCTCCGCCGTAATTCGCGCCTCCGCCTCAGCCTGCTCCAGGGCGGCCGCCGCCTGCTGAAGCGCAGCTTCCTTCTCCTGCAATTGCTGGGTTGCAGCACTTGAATCAAAGCGCAGGACGACATCGCCCCGCTTCACGTGGGAACCGGGCGGCGCCGTCCAGACGATTTGCAGGTTCGGTATGTTCGGGGCTGTAAGTTGTACGGATCGCTCAGCGACCAGTTCACCCCGGCACGGCACGATGACGAGGAATTCTCCCTCTCGCGCCGGAGCCATGGGAAGATCGACGGCAGTCCTAGCCTGCCGGATTTCGCGCGCGCCCCAGCCGCCGGCGATTATGACGGTGCACACGACTAGAAAAGTCAGCCAAAACCGCAGGGTTCGCCTCCATTCAGGACTCTTGAGTATGGTCACTGGGCTGATCTCCCGTTCGAGGATGGGAAGGAGGCAACCTGAGCAGTGGCCGGTTTGTTTGGAACCTCGATCTCGACAGACGCAGACAGATCAGGCAGGAGCCGGGGGTCCAGTTGTTGAATCCGGAAGCGAGCGGCAAAGGTCTTGATGGGTGTGTCGAGGGCGCTCGAGGCGACAGGACTTGACGATTCAAACTCGCAATCGAAGAGCGCTTCCGGATATGCGTCGAGGCGGATTCGCGCCTTCACACCGGGAACCAGCACCGCTCCATCGGGCTCGCTGACCGATGTTTCCACTAACATCAGCGATGGATCGAAAATGCGAAGGAGCGTTTGCCCGGGCCAGACTTGATCTCCTATCTGAGCCGGTCCCATTGACCCGCTACGCCAGATGCTTTCGAGGGCGGTCATTCCCGCGATCGGCGCGCGAATGACCAACCGCTCCAGGTTCCGCTGTGTCCTTTCGACGACGAGCCTTTGCCGTTCCTTCTGAAGCTCTGCGACCCTGAGCGCGGCCGCTTCCGCCTGGTCCCGGAGCTGATTCGACTTTTTGAGGCTTGCTACGCGGGCACGAGCGCTCTCTGCTTTGGTTTCATGTTTCAGCCGGTCAATTTCGCTCAGCAGTTCGGCCTTCTGGAGTTGAAGCTCGGCTTTTGCGAGGTCCGCTTCAGCTTCGCGAAGTATTGCTGCCCGCTTGGCTGCGTCGTTCCGGATCTCGGCTCTCTTCTGTTCAAGCTTGTGCGCCAGTTCGTCTACTTCGCCTGGGCCTCACGCAGATTGTCGATTTCCTGGGTGCAGTCAAACTCGACCAGAATGTCACCTTCTTTGACTCGGGTTCCATGGGAACAAGGTTGGTGATCGAGATGCGCGTATTCTGTCCGCTGAGCTGCGGCACCTGTATGTTGTATGCCCGCTGAGCTTGTATCGTTCCGGTTGCCCGTATCGTGCGTATGGCCGGGGGCGCGTCAAGATTAGCCGTCCCGTCGGATCCGGCTTTGCTCGCTGCGGTGATCGTTGATCGAGCCTCTGTCAGAGGTGCCGGAGCATCGCAGCCGGCAAGCAGGACGCACAGAAGCGCGACCGACGAGAGCCGCCCCGCTGGATTGAGGTCATACGGGACGTGCATGCGATGCGGCGAATCGGATTGCGAGGCTTCCATAGAGCTCCGGATAAGTCGAGTACGAGGCGCTCGTTAGCATTAGACGCGACCACTGCAAAAACCGGTTAGGCGGACGGAGAGAAAAAATGCTCGAAGTAGGAAGGCAGTAATTTTCGCTACAATCCGTGGATGTAACGTACCAGGGAGGATGTGATCTTGACAGAACCCGTGAAGTTTAGGCGCGAGCAGTTGGCGGTGGAGATTCACCCTGACCGCGCCAGGATGGGCGCAGCAGCGGCTGAGGCGGCCGCGGCACGAATCCGCGAGCTGATCGAACGAGAAGGGCAGGCGAAAGTGATTTTCGCTTGCGCTGCCTCTCAAGTCGAATGCCTGACGGCCCTTCGTTCGAACTCGTCCATCGATTGGAGTCGCGTAACCGCGTTCCACATGGATGAGTATGTGGGAATGACGAAGGAGCATCCGGCGTCCTTCCGCCGCTTTCTCCAGGAACACCTGGTGAAGTACGTCCCGCTGGCAGCCTTTCATGAGATTGGGGGGGATGCGCCGGACATTGAGGCAGAGTGCCGGCGCTACGCAGAGCTACTGGAAGCCAATCAGCCGGGCCTTGTGATTATGGGGATTGGAGAGAACGGCCACATTGCCTTCAATGATCCTCCCGTCTGCGACTTCCAGGATCCGGTGCTCATTAAGAAAGTGGAGCTCGATGAGGTGTGCCGCCAGCAGCAGGTCAACGACGGCGCCTTCCCGACTCTGGATGACGTCCCGCGATACGCGCTGACGCTCACTGTGCCCGCTCTCACACGCGTGCCACGGGCGATCGTGGTCGTCCCAGGTCCGACAAAGAGCGCAGCCGTTCGAGCCGCGCTGAACGGTCCGATTGAGACGGCATGTCCGGCCTCAATCCTGCGCCGGCATCCAAACGCCACCCTCTACCTCGACCGCGCTTCGGCAGCGCTGCTCGACGAGGCAGCCGCCCACGCCTGAGCCGCGAACCCCTCTTTCGATACAAGCCAGTTACCTGGTCCGAGAGAAATCGGACCAGGGCTTATCGGCTCGGATCTTTAACTGGAGCCGACTCCTCTCCTGACTTGCAAACATCTTGAGGAGAAATGTCTTGGGGCAACTCTATGCAGTCTGCGGCATCACAGGATCATCATTGGATTGCTGCAGGAGATTGCCTTTCAGGGCGGTATATCCCAATTTCCTAACGTAGACGCTGAAAGGAATGGCGGGGACGACGGGGCTCGAACCCGCGACCTCCGACGTGACAGGCCGGCGTTCTAACCAACTGAACTACGTCCCCGACTGAAGTGCAAAGTCGATCCCAGAATAACACGCCGGTAACCGTTTGCACAAATCCTGTGCGAAACAATCAATTTTTTTAATCTTCGCTGCCTCCTTCGACCGGCGGACCGGGCTCCGCCTTGGCAACGTGCGAGTGGCATGCTCTTTGCAACGGTAAGGGTGGGGGTATGTTATGGCCACGGCATTGTATCTGCTCGGGTTGGTCGCCGTGATCGGGGCGCTGGTTCTGGCCGCGCAGCTATTGAACGTTCCTGACCCGTGGATCGCCGTTGGTGTGATTCTGATGATCGGTTTCGTACTATTAAGCATGTCACGGCGCTATCAAGCGTGAAGATGCGCGGAAAACATGCAGGGTAACAGTGTTCTCTTACTGATCGTCTGGTAGAATTACCGATGTCGTCAGTAGGAGAGGCTATGAAAGCACACTGTTTGCCGCTGATGATTCTGGCTGCGTCTGTTGCCTTCGGACAATCGAACGACATCCGGCGCTTGAATGCTGCTGCGGAAGTGCTGAACGAAGTAATGCAATCGAAAGACCGGGCGATTCCTCAGGACCTTCTCGAGAAGGCGGAATGCGCGGTAGTCGTTCCCGGCTTGAAAAAAGGCGCGTTTATCGTAGGCGGCAAGTACGGGCGGGGCTTCGTTTCGTGCCGCAAACCGAATAAGATCGGATGGTCCTCTCCGGCTGCCGTCCGGGTGGAGGGTGGCAGCATCGGCTTTCAAATCGGCGGCTCGGAGACAGATGTGGTCATGCTCGTGATGAATGAACGGGGCATGAAGAGATTACTCTCCAGCCGGTTCACGCTCGGAGGGGACGCCTCAATTGCCGCCGGCCCTGTCGGGCGCTCCTCGACGGCGCAAACCGACGCCTTTCTGACGGCGGAAATCCTCTCCTGGTCGCGTTCCCGCGGCGTGTTTGCGGGTGTGTCCTTACAGGGCGCGACACTTCGGCAGGACGTTGACGTCAACAAGGCGCTTTACGGCCAAGCCCTGGAGAACCGCACAATTCTGACGACAGACGTGAAGCCGCCAGAGGCCGCTTCCCAATTTCTCGCGACCCTGAACAAATACTCGAGCCGGAAGTAGCGGGAGGCTAGGCCCCCGTCTTCACCCGGTTTGAAAACTTTTCTCGAAACTTCTCTACCTTCGGCGAAACAACAAACATGCAATAGGGCTGGCGGGGATTCTTCTCGAAGTAGTCCTGGTGGTACTCCTCCGCCTTATAGAACTTGCCGGCTGGCTCCACTGCGGTGACGATTGGGTCACGGTAGGCTCCTGAGGCGTCCAGCTCGCGGATCACCTGCTCGGAAATCCTCTTTTGTTCCTCGCTGTGGTAGAAGATCACCGAGCGGTACTGCGTCCCTACATCGTTGCCTTGCCGGTTGAGGGTGGTGGGATCGTGGATTGTGAAGAACACATCGAGGATCTCCCTAAAGGAAACGATGGCAGGGTCGAAGGTGATCTGTACGACCTCGACATGGCCAGTCTCTCCCGAACAAACCTCTTGATAGGTCGGGTTTTCCGTGTGCCCGCCCATGTATCCCGACTCAGCCGACAGCACCCCCTCCATGCGGTTGTACACTGCTTCCAGGCACCAGAAGCAGCCGCCGCCAAGCGTTGCCGTCTCTTGCTGGCTCATACTTCCAGCCTATGAGACTTTGCCTCGATATTCAAAAAGATTCATGTAGAAGAACGCGCCCAGAAGAACTCGCTGTGGTGCTGTGGTAAAGTGAGAGGTCATCTTCCAGGAGCGCCGTCTGTTATGAAAGAGAAATTTTACGGCTGGTGGATCACGGTCTTTGCCTTCTTTACCTTCGGCATCGCTGTCGGGATCCCTTACTATGGCGGGCCGTTTTTCTACGACTACTACAAGAAGACGTTCGGCTGGAGCACGACGGAGATCACATTAGGCTTTCCGGTTGCCGCCTTGGCTACCTTATGGGTTGGCCCGTTGCTGGTCCACCGGTTCAGCCCGCGGAAGATGATCATTATCGGCACGGGGCTAACAGCTCTTGCTTTCATCGGCTTTGGCACGATGAGCGGCTCGCTGGTCACGTACTACGCTCTCTGGTTCCTGTACATCGGCGGCTACATCTTCTCGGGTCCGATTGCGCACCAGGTCATTGTGTCCCATTGGTTCCGGAAGAGACGGGGCAAGGCGATGGCCGTGGTTTACCTTGGCGTGGGCGTCTTTGGCGGCATTTCAGCGAAGTTCATTGCCGCTCCCCTCACCGCCGCGTTTGATTTCCGGGCGGCTCTAATTGCTTTCGGCTGCCTGATGTTCCTCGCCTGGCCCATTGCGCTGTTTTTGATGAAAGACAAGCCGTCCGAGCTGGGGCAGGTGCCGGATGGTGAGCGAACAATCGAGGATGAGAAGCCTGCCGAGCCGCCGAAACCCTTCCGGGAATTGCTAAGCCGGCCCGCCTTCTGGCTCCTGACGATCGGGAGTTTCTGCTCCATCGGGTCGATTGGTTCGATCAACCAACACATGAAGCTGGTGTTTCTGGAGCAGGGCTTCACAGATCAGATCCAGTTGAATGAGCTTTTTGGTAATGCCACACTGTGCATCCTGTTCTCGAGCATCGGCGGCCGTATCGTGATGGGCGCCCTTGCCGACAAGTACAACAAGAAGCTGGTGATGGCGGTCACCTATATCCTTGTGGCATCAACCATCCCGCTGCTACACCTCGTGACGCCGGAGCAGCCGGGCTTTATGTACGTCTTTGCCCTGCTGTTCGGTTTTGGTATGGGCGCCGACTACATGCTGATCCCGCTGATGGCTGCTGACCGGTTCGGGGTCAGTTCTCTCGCTCGCGCCATGGCGGTCATTCTGCCGGCCGACACGATTGGTCAGACGTGGATCCCGCTCCTGGTTTCCCGTATTCATGACACGGACGGCAACTATAGTTCCGCCTTGACGATTGTGTTTGTCCTGGCAGCCGTGGGCGCAACTGCAATTCTCGCCCTACCGGGCAGCGGAAAGAGAGATGAGGCACTTTCAGTACAAGACGCTCAGCGAGCTGCAGCGAAGCGCTGAAGCCCTGGGCGCGACTCACGTTCGTTTTGAAGAGGATCCCCAAAAGGTTCGAGAAGTTCTCACCAGGCCGGTGCAAGTCGGTTCCCAACGTGCCGGTAACTCTATGGCGATCCACCCAATGGAAGGGTGCGACGGAGAACTCGACGGCCGGCCCGGAGAGTTGACGTGGAGGAGGTACGAGCGTTTCGGACGCGGTGGCGCCAAACTGATCTGGTTTGAAGCCACCGCTGTTCGGGAAGACGGGCGAGCCAACACACGTCAGCTTTGGATCACGAAGAACAACGTCGGCGATTTCCGGCGCCTGCTCGAAAAGATGCTGAGCGTGCACCGGGAGGAGTTCGGCTCCAACGACGACGTCATCGTTCCGCTGCAGCTCACTCACTCGGGACGCTATAGCGTTCCCAGGCGCATCATCGCTTATCACAACCCTCTGATTGACCGGAAGACGAACGTCCCGTCCGATTATCCCGTCATCTCGGACGATGAACTGGAGCGGTTGGAGGACGACTTCGTCGCCGCCGCGGGTCTTGCGATTGAGGCGGGCTTTCGCGCCGTTGATATCAAAGCCACGCACGGCTACCTCCTGTCGGAGCTTCTGGGCGCCAAGACGCGCGAGGGGCGCTATGGCGGATCCCTCGAGAACCGGACGCGAATCATCCGCAACATCATGGGAAAGATTCGCGCGAAGTACGGCAAAGAGTTGATGCTGTGCATGCGCCTCGGCTGCTTCGACGGGATCCCTTACGGGCGGGATGAAGCGACCGGAATCGGCGTGCCCTTCGAATACCCCGTGCCGTACCCGTACGGGTGGGGCGTCGACCCGAACGACCCGCTGAAGGACGACCTCACGGAGGTGAAACAGGCAATCGCGTGGTTCCGGGAATGGGGGCTCGAGCTGCTGAACGTTTCGCTCGGCTGTCCCTACTACAATCCGCATATCGGACGTCCTTTCGAGAAACCCGACGACGGCAACTACGAGCAACCCGAGCATCCGCTCCACGGAGTCGACCGGCACTTCCGCATCGCTGGCGAGCTTCAGCAATCGTTCCCCGATCTGCCAATGGTCGGGACGGGCTATAGCTGGCTCCAGAAGTACTGCATCAACGCCGCTGCCCGGAAGATCGACGAAGGAGCGATCCGCTTCTTCGGAATAGGCCGGGGAGCTTTGGCCTACCCTGATTTCGCGCGCGCTGTCATGGAGCGTGGTGAGCTCGACGAGCGCCGTGTCTGCAAGACGCTCACGTACTGCACGTGGCTGATGCGCCGGAAGGATCATCCGCTTGGCCAGTGGCCGACGGGCTGCCCGCCATTTGACAAGGAGGTCTACGGGCCAGTGATGAAAGAGGCTCGAGGACTCCTGCGTCTTCAGGCGACCGGCAAAGGTTGATGATAGACGAAGGCATCCCGCAGCGCTGCGCGGTCTGCGGCGGGACTCTGATACCGCAGCTCATCACACATCAGGTACAAAAGGGAGAGGAGATCCTCGTCTTCGACAATGTGCCGGCCTTCGTCTGTTCGCAGTGCGACGGCGTCTGGATCACCGGAGACGTGAAAGACAAGATCGACGAAATTGTGCGGCAGGAAACGGAGCCAAAAGGACCAGAACAGCAGCACGAGTCATGAGCGATTGTCTTTTCTGTAAGATCATTGCCGGAGAGATCCCGGCCCAGATTGTCAGTGAGGATGAACACAGCCTGGCATTCCTCGATCGAAGTCCGGTCCTGCACGGACACACTCTGGTTGTGCCGAAGCGGCACGTCGACACGCTCCTCGATCTCCCTCCCGAGCTTGCGGCACCGGTGTTTGAGCACGTGAGGCTGATCGGCCGCGCCTTCGAAGATGCGCTCGGGGCCGAAGGGTCGTTCGTGGCGGTGAATGTCAAGGTCAGCCAGACCGTGCCCCATTTGCACGTTCACGTCATGCCCAGAAAACGAGGGGATGGCATGAAGGGATTCTTCTGGCCTCGCCGTCAATATGCAAGCGATGAGGCACGGGAGGAAATCCGGAAAGCCATTGCGGATTCCGTCGACAAGCTGCGCAAGCAGTCCCGCGCCAGCTAGCTCATCGAGATCGGGCTGCTGCTTTTCGAGAGCGTACTGAGAATCGATTCCTTTCGTCCTTCCGCTGCAGCGACAGCCGAATCCATCGCCACCGCGTAGAGAATTGCGCCCAGCAGAGCGGCGAGGCTCAGGACGCAATAGAAAGCCACGGTGCTTTCGAACGTCCACCGGGCGAGGTAAGCAAAAGCGATCGGAACCGAGACGAGCGGATAGAGCAGCAGCAGCATTGCCTGGAACTTTCCTGCTCCCCCGGCACGCCAGGATTGGACGGGGTCGACAGGACGCGGGTAATGCGTCGAGGAGAGATTGCCAATCGCAAGCAGATAGGTCATCATGACCAGCGTCACGGCGAAGGCTTCGGGAATCTTCGCGGCGGGAACCGGAAGGCGCAGCACCAGACAGACTGCCGCGACGGCTATCAGCTCCAATAGCACGAACGTAACCGTGCTGAGATTCTTTGCGATCAGAACGGTCCGGAACCGCAAGGGCATCGCGTAGTAGATTTGCGTCGCGCTGCGGTCGAAGCCGAAGGTGTTCCAAAACGTGACTTCGCCGAGGAGCATCAGGGCGTACACGCTGACGAAGGTGAGGAAGTTTTCGCCAAAGAAGGTTTGGTCAGGACTGCCGCCGGCATAAGCAAGTGGCAGCCAGACCATGAGGCCGAAGGAAAACCCCATCAGGAAGACCAGACGGAAGCGCGGCGCGCGCGTCAGAAAGCGGAGTTCTTTCTCGATCAGACCTCCCAGCGGATCGTGAAAGAGGACACAGGGAATGCGAAACAAGCGCTCGCTCCAAGCGAAGCGGACCCGGCGGCCGGCGCCAGCCGGCTCTGACGCTTCCTTCTCAAGCCGCAGTCCGCGCTCGAACTGCCATCGGCCGAAGCCATAGCCCGCCGCGAGCCACACCGCCATCGCTGCAAGGGAATTGAACGAAAACGCCCCCGTTACCAGATGCGCGCTCGCTGTCCACGGCCAGAACCCAAGCATCAGGGAACCGTACAGACGGCGTGCGGGCGCTGGAACACCGGTGAGCAGCAGGAGCTGCGGCAGGCCCGCAGCCAGGATCAGGGTGAGGATGCCAATCTCTCGCAGGCGCTTTCGGGCGAAAACCTGCGACAGCAGGTCGCGGACCCCAACCGAAACCATCATGTTGAGGAGCGTGAAAGGCAGGAAGAAGAAGGAACCCCACCAGGGGACATGCGGGTTGAAAGCAAGTCCAGCGGCGGCGCCGCCTGTGAGGAGGAGTACTTCCAGGCCCGTTGTGACTCGCAGGAGTACATCAATGTGAAACAGTTTGCCGAAGGGGACCGGGTAGGCCAAAAGCTTCCGGAAATCGATGGATGCTCCCATGCTCGCCATCAGCACAGGGATGGCCTGCCAGTAGAGGAATGCAAAGAGGAGAGCAACAGGAAGGGATCGACGAAGCGCGTCGACGCTGGCTCCGGCGATCATCTGCCCAACGAATATCGCGCCGAGCCCCCACGAACCATACCAGACAAGCGAGAGAAGCGAAGTTAGCAGAAACTCGCCCCTGCTCACCCGGGGATACGCGTTCCTCATGGAGCGCCATTGCGCCCAAACGATCGCTGCAATCTGCCGCTTCATCTGCTTACAGCCACGTCAGGTTCTCATTCCCTCGCTCGACGCCGACAACTCGCACGAAGATATCCTCCAGGCTCTCGGCGCCGGAACGGAGCTCGGCCATCGTTTCATTCACGACCAGTTTTCCCTGATGAATGATGGCGACGCGGTCGCACAGCCGCTCTACAACTTCGAGGACGTGCGAGGTCAGGAAGACTGTGGCGCCCTGCCGTACCTGGTCAAGAAGCAGATCCTTCATGAGCCGGGCTCCCACGGCGTCGACTCCCTCGAAGGGTTCGTCCATCAGGAAAAGCTGCGGCCGGTGGATCAGCGAAGCCGCCATCGCGACCCGCTTCCGCATGCCCTTGGAATATTCGCCGATTAACTTACGCTGTGCGGTGTCCAGCTCAAAGAGCTCCATCAGTTCCTTAGCCCTCTGCCGGGCGAGGCTGCGGTCCAAACCGTACATGCGCCCGACAAACTCCACGAACTCCTGTCCTGTCAAATGATCGAAGAGGAGCGATTCGTCAGGCACAAGGCCGAGCCGGCTCTTGATCTCCAGCGCGCGCTCAGGCATCGGAAGCCCCAGAATCTCGATGCTGCCGGAAGTGGGCGTGGAGAGTCCCATCAGCATCTTGATCGTTGTCGTCTTTCCTGCGCCGTTCGGTCCCAGGAATCCAAAGAAGCAGCCGCGGGGAACCTCGAATGTGAGGCCGTCGACTGCCGCCTTCGATCCGTAGACTTTCCTCAAGTCGCGGACCGCGATTGCCGGCGTTGCCCGAGCGATGGAATCGAAATAGGGCTGCCCCGAAACCGGCTCGCTCATATCTCGTTCTATCCTACCGGAATCGCCGGAAGAGTTGGCTGCAACATCCTCATTGCTTTGCGCTTTCGGTCCGACTGAGTCCGACGCGCAGGATCCGGGGGCTGGCGAGTGGAAAACAGTTTGTTCCGATGATGTTGGACAAACGAATGCGGATTGCGGCGACTATCCGCGCACGAGCCTTTCGCTCGAGTCATCGCGAAGACTGGCAGATTGTTCCACGTACTCTCGCGGCACAAGGAGGGTCAAGGCGTCGGGAACAATCTCTACAGAGGCCGGCAGGCGTCCTGCGATTTCACCGTCGACCTGTATGTACACATTCTTTTCCGTTGCAGGCGACAATTCGACTTTGCGGGCGCGCAGAACGGAGACTCCTTCCATCCCGTCGAGGCTGTGGGCAATCACGCCAGCGAGGTAACGCAAATACTGCGTTGTGTTCTCACCCTGAAAGAGCACCGTCTCGAAATCGTCCTTGAGCAAACTGGCATTCGAGGCGATTTCGAGGTCGCCTCCATAATTGCGGACACGGCTGATCAGGGCAAAACTGCAACGGATGAGACGGTCTTTCACGTGAACGTCAAACTCTTCCAGTCGCTGGCCGATTTGGCTAAAGCCGCCGAGCCAGTAGGACAGCTTCCCGAGCGACGCTTTCATCCGGAGATTCAAGTTGTACACGATGCGCGCGTCAAGGCCGACGCCCGCCATCAGCAGGAAGTACCGCGAGCCAGTTCGTTCTGAGTTCCCGGCAAGCTCGAGGCTGTGGAGCAGGCCAACAGCAACTCGGACAGGAACAAGTTCGTGGAGCTTCAATGCAGCCCGGTCCGCGCGCAGCTTCATGCCCAGTTCTGCTGCGAGCACGTTGGCAGTGCCGGCAGGCAGAATCGCAAGAGGAACGGCGGAGCCAATCATGCCGTTGATCGTTTCGTTGATCGTGCCATCGCC
>CALGAR010000074.1 GCA_937959285.1 uncultured Bryobacterales bacterium | reverse complement strand
GCCTGTTCGGAAATTAGATTGAGCTGATCACGGCTCTTGCCCTCTGAGAGTGCCAGAACACGCCCGTCGTCCATAAGGCAGAACCTGCTACCTCTCCTCTTCAGGGGTACGGTTCGTATTTCTCCCGTAAACGGATTCCATTCAATTCTGCCCTCCGCTCCGAGAGGAAGGACTGTCCTGCCCGAACCAAATCTCGCCGGAAGGAAATGCTCCATGCCTCCCGCTTGACTCGGCAGCTCGCCTATCCGCTGGCCGGTCTTTGTATCATGGACAACCAGTTTTTGGAAACGACAGTAGGGCTTCCCGTTGGGGCAGCGACCAAACCGGACCTCGTTGGAAAGCAGAAGACCACCATCATTTGAGAGGTCCAACAGTTCACTGTAACTACTTAGCTTGCCCTCGCCGTATGTACGAATGAGGCGAACCGATCCCGATCCTTGCGGCGGCGTCGCGGCGATTCCTACGACCGCCCACACAGTTAGAAGCCGCGTCAGAAGTGTAACGTGAACTCTCATGGCGTCTCTATCAGGCACGGCTTACCGCGAACCAGTCGGCCAGCGCTTAAGCAAAATTTGCAGATAGCGTTCTGATACTCCCGTACCCGCAACTGTACAGGTTGACTACGTCCATAACGGAAGGGAAAGTTAATTCTACACTCAGTTAACACTTTGCGGGAAGCACTTTTTGCAAGAGTCGGCTAACCGCCGTTCGCTTGGGAGCACGCACCAAAGAGCTTCATCACACGGCCTCAGAATGAGCACCTATAACTGAGGTAGCCTTCCCGATTACTACAACGGTTAGTTGTACCACCGGAGTTCGTCCGTCTGAAATCATGAAAATTTGGAGCTCTGTGTAATATATCTCAAACGCTTTTTCTTACTGTGTTATCTGCATGACGGTTGATCTGCGGTGTACAAGGCAGCCGGCATGCGCCGGACTTATCGAATGAGTGGTACGAGTTCAGTTTCGGAGCACTGTTGATGTTGGTCTATGCGAATCATTTTCGTTTCGAGGGCGAAGGAGTAGAGGAAGCAATCTTCAAGGCAATTGGCGGGTGGTTGAAGGAACAGCTTGGCTTTGGGCTACACCCCGACCAGCTGAGACGGGAGGGCGAGTTTGAGGGTTGTCGCAGCTTTACGCGTTTCGATGGCAGTCGGAGCACCCGCTCGTGGCTCCGGATCGTAGCGACAGACGAGGAGGAACCTGTGTTCTATGCCTGGACTTTGAAAAACTGGTTTCCGGCGGAGTCGTAGCTTCATAGCGCATGTCGGGGACGTCATACCCACACACGGTTGACCTTTCGGCAGATTTTCTGACAGTTCGTTCTATAAGTACTCCTAACTTCGGTAATTGCGTACCCAGTATATACTCCGATAGTGCCCCTCCGTCGCACAGGGAGGGTTAGGGAAGGTGTGATGGTGGATCATAGCGCGATTGTGTCCAATATGAAGAGTTCATTGTTGACCACATGGAGCAGGAAGGACCGGTCTGGAAGGTTTTCCTCCGCCTCGATGAAGGGACGGGCCGGCTGGATGGGTCACTGGAAGGCTCGACGGCTTGGTGGGCAGAACCCGGAAAGGGATCGGCCGATGTACTATCGGTCGTCCCTGAAGATGAGCAGCTCAACCTGCGGTTTGTCACCGCACCGCTACCTCACGCCGGTAAGACAATCCGCGTGTATCCGCCTCGATATTTGGAGAAGTTATTAGCGCTCTGGGAAAGTCCAACGTTTGCAGATAGATGCCTCGCCTGGTGGCACAACCTTGCCCAAGCAAACAAGCCCGATCCTTCCGTGCAAGTCCATGCGAAATGGTTCCCCTGGCTCCGGCAGGCTCAGCAAAAGGCTTTCCGTCTTTTACGTTGGAATAGAAGTTACTTGTGGGGCCCGCCTGGAACCGGAAAGACGACTACGCTTGGCGCAATGCTGGCAAGCCTGATGCAGCAGTATCCTTTATGGCGGATTCTCCTGCTCTCGACAACAAACGCAGCCGTCGACCAGGCTCTGGTGTCGGTCGACCGCGCACTCGAAGAGATCACTGGAAGCACAGTTCTTTCCCCGTGGCGAACTAAATGCCTCCGGATTGGCAACCACTTCATCGCACGGAATTACGAAGGCCGCGAGCACTTACTACCAGTGAAGGACACAAGCACTATTGAGAAGCTCATTAAATTGGAGAGACTTCGCCCTGACGAGGCGGATGTGATTCGCTACGCGAGGTGGAAATCGGACGTAGAGTTGGTGCGCGGCCAGATCCGCAAGCAAACCAGAGACGCGCTCTCCAAAGCACGTCTAGCAGCGATGACCACGACACGAGCGGTTTTCGATTTCGAGGAAATTCTAAAACAAGGCGTGTACGATCTGGTGGTGTTCGATGAGGCAAGCCAAGTGGGCTTGGCTCATGCACTGGCCCTTGTGACGCTCGGCAAGCGCATCTTGTTCGCCGGAGATCCCAAACAGCTCGCGCCGGTGGTGCAGTCCAGAGATGCTGATGCGGTGAAATGGCTCGGCCAATCCCCTTTTTGTGCTATGGAACCCGGCGCACGATACACATGCCTACTCGACGAGCAGTCCCGGATGGCAAAACCGATCTGCGACGTCGTGAGCCGAGCATTTTACGACGGCAAGCTTAAGGTGTGCGCCAAGAAAGTGCGCGACCCCCAATGGAACCAGGAACGACAGCCGATCTGCCTCCGCGGCCTTGGACGAAAAAACGTGTATCTGATAGAGATTGAAGAAGAAGCCCTGCGCTCGCCAAAGTATGGTGGGGTCATACGATATAAGAGTGCCGAGCTCATACGAGACTTGGTGGACGAGCTCACCGGCGTTCTCTCGCAAGAAGAAATCCTGGTGCTCACACCGTATCGGGCACAGCGTTTCTTGATCAAGAAATTCCTCAGGAACGCGAATCTCAAGAAGATAGCCGTGTCGACCGTGCACCGCGCCCAGGGTTCTGAACGGGACACTGTCATTTTCGATCCGGTCGAAGCCGCCAACACCTTTCTCAACAACGACGACCTCGGGCCGAGGCTGTTGAATGTCGCTATCAGCCGAGCGAAAGCGCGATTGATCCTAATAGCTTCGGCAGAGAATCTTAAGAACCCAACGTTAAGGCGAATCACCACGCTCATTGAAGGGCAGGGGCGCAGGCGGGAGGGCGTGCTCCTCAGCGCGCTTTTGCAGCAGCCAGATTTTCGAGCGCGCGCGATCGGAAAAACAGTGAGGGTCGAGAATACCTCTGGCCGTGTGGTCTGCGTAGGGAGAATAACACACTTCGAAGATCACAGCCGTAAGGTCGTGATCGCCGATTTCGAATCAGGGAAAGAGCGGAAGTTCGACTTGGACACCATTACTAAGAATGCTCGGCTCCGTACGTGGTCAGCTGGTGCTTCAAAAGAATAGATGTGACAGTACAAGGTACCTCTGCGAAAGTGCAGATAGTGCTAACACCACAACCTCAAGTTAGACTGGCATGAGGATTCACCCTTTACCCAGGCGACAGTAACGCGGCCGCCTGAATCACCAATGGCGAGCTGTGGCACCGCTCAGTTCACCACCGTGCAGATATTATCCAACCCCTCAACTGTCTGAGTGCCCTAGATTTGCAATTTGCGATGTGTGGTTCTTTAAGAACATTCCTCAACTGCCGGGACTTAAATCCGCGATCTTACCTAGCGATTCATCAACTGGATCAGTCCGGCGGGGTTGTCGGTCACGATTCCGTCTACGCCCATCGCGATGAGCTTTTTCCACACTTGCGGGTCGTCTGTCGTTCCGGAGAACACCTTGATTCCTGCGGCGTGGAGCGCCTTCACGTCCTCGGGTTGGATGACGCTCCAGTTGATGAACTGGTAGTGCGCTCCGAGTTCCTTTGCGGGCGTCACATAGTCGCCGAGGTGCTTGCGGGGATTCAGCATGCACAGGCGGATGCGGCTGTCTAGCTTCTTCATCTCCCTCAGCGTGCGGTGATCGAAGGATTGCAGAATCACCCGGTCCTGCATGCCGTGGCGGCGGATGATCTCATACACAAGCCTGGCAAAATGTTCCGGGGCAACGGCGCGGCCGGAATCCTCGGGCGCCATTTTGGTCTCAATCATAAACTGCAGCTTGGTCTTATCCTTGAACTCCCGAAAGACCTCGTCGAGCAACGGCATACGCTCTCCAGGAACGGTCTTCTGCTCCGGGTACGCGGGATTCCGGGTGGCTCCGCAATCGAACCGCTGGAGTTCCGCCAGTGTGAGGTCGCGGATGTATACCGGCGGCTTCGGTTGCCCCGAAGGCAGGCGGCATATCTCCAGGTTCACTGTGACGTCGTGGCTGATCACAATGCGGTCGTCAGACGTGACAACCATGTCGAGTTCGAGCACGTCGACGCCTACATCCGCCGCGTAGCGGAAGGCTGCCATCGTATTCTCCGGGCGCGCCGCCCGCGCTCCCCTGTGTCCCAGTACCCAGGGATCGTGCGCCTGCACCAAGGTAGCTGCCGCAAGCAGGATCAAGAGCCGTTTCATACCAAGCACGGTGACCCATCTTACGCGATTCCGGAAGCCCGCCGCGATGTCACATTCGGAGGACCTATCCCGTCCCAGCATTGGAGACCCTGAGAGCGAAAATATGAGACGAACCTTCGCTATGATCCTTATCCCCTTGCTTACAGCAGCCCTATTCGGTGGGCTCGTCTATGCCGTGCTGGCGGCCGCGCACCTTTCCGAGCCAGCGGTTACCACAGTTCACGGCCCGACGGCCCGTCGACTTTGGGCCACCACAGCAGCTCTTTTGGCAACGGCTGGCGTGGTCATCGGGGCGCGCGCTCTGGCCCGCCCCGCCAGCCGTTCCGGC
>CALGAR010000073.1 GCA_937959285.1 uncultured Bryobacterales bacterium | reverse complement strand
ACCGGACCATCGCTGGCTGCCGCGGCCGCCGCCTCTCCCATCTCGCGCGTCGGACGGACATTCCACTTCCCGATACCGAGGTCATAGAGGATTGCTGCGGCAACCAGTGGAACGCGCGTGATGCCAGTATTGAATCCCACGCCTTTGGCTTCCAGGAAGCGGCGCACGCCGGATGCTGCCTCGAGCCCGAAAGCGCTGCCTCCTGCAAGCACCACCGCATGTATGCGTTCCGTCAGGTGCATCGGATTCAGCACCTCCAGCTCTTCCGTGCCCGACGCCGACCCTCGCACGTCCACGCCTGCCACCGCTCCCTGCTCACAGAGGATCACCGTGCAGCCTGTCAGCGCCTCGTAGTTGGAGGCATGTCCGACGCGTATGCCCTCGATATCGGTTAAACCCTTCATCTCAATGGACCTACTGTTTTGGGCCGAATCATTTTATTGGAAGCATGTATGGTAGCATCGTGGTAAGCGAGGCATCGTACGGTTGCTCGATTTCCTCAAGCCGCCCATTCAGACGTTTCAGGACTTCTTCCTTCTTGCCGGACGCACGCTGCGGACTTTGCCGCGCAGGCCGCACTATCGCGATGATATCTCTCTCCAGATGGACATGATCGGAGTCGGCAGCGTTCCGATCGTTCTTCTGGTGGGATTTTTCAGTGGGGCGGTCATGGCGCTGCAAATGTCGCGCGCGCTGGCGCAGTATGGAGCCACCGGACAGGTGGGTCAAATTGTGGCCATCACGCTGGTCCGTGAGCTCGGTCCCGTATTGACTTCTCTCCTGGTCGCCGGCCGTGTGGGTTCGGGCATCGCCAGTGAGCTGGGATCGATGAAAGTGACGGAGCAGATCGACGCAATGCGGGCTCTTGGAACGGATCCCGTGCAGAAGCTTGTCAAACCCCGGCTCACGGCTACAGCGTTCACGCTCCCCCTGCTGACCATCATTGCCGACTTTGTCGGGATGGTGGGCGGGTATCTGATGGCCGTTCCCGTGTTGTCCCTGACGACGCGGGCGCAGTATTGGAACAGCGCTTACCGCTCCCTCGAATACAACGATATTACGCAAGGTCTCCTGAAGCCATTTCTGTTCGCGATCATCATTGCGCTCGTCGGCTGTTACTACGGCTTGAGGACTACCGGCGGAACGCAGGGTGTCGGACGGGCCACAACGCAGGCTGTGGTTGTTGCCTCCATCTGGATCTTTGTCACAAATCTTATGGTGACGCGAATTTTCGTGAACTTGTGAGACTGGATGGCTGAGGGGAGCGATAATACAGTCCTGCGATTTGAAGATGTCTCGGTTGTCTTTGATGATGTTCTGGCGCTGGACAAGGTGTCCTTTGTGCTGGAGCGCGGCGAGTCGCGGGTAGTGCTTGGGACGGCCGGTAGCGGAAAGACGACGTTGCTCAAGACGGCTGTAGGTTTGATTCGGCCGGATTCGGGGCGCGTTGAACTTCTCGGGCACGACATCTCGAAAATGGAGGAAAGGGAGCTGTACGAACTCCGCAGTCGCGTTGGAATCCTTTTCCAGGAGGTCGGCTTATTCGACTCTTTGACGGTAGAGGAGAATGTTGCTTATCCCCTTCGAAACCAGCAGGCCAGGAAAGCCGTCGATAGCGACTTACGCGAACAGGTCGTTGAGGCGCTTCGGTTCGTCGAGCTTGAACACACTCTGGACAAGTTTCCAAGTGAGCTGTCGGGCGGTATGCGGCGCCGGGTTGGAATCGCAAGGGCAGTGGTGACGGCGCCCGATGTCGTTTTGTATGACTCGCCGACGGCAGGTCTCGACCCGATCACGGCTTATACCATCATGGGGCTCCTCATCAAGGAACGCGACATCAGGAATGCGGCAACGGTCATGGTGACGCACCGGTATCAGGACGGGCAATTGCTGGCCAATTTTCGCTACAATCCTCAAGCCGGCGAGATTGAGCCTGCGAGCCGGAACGGGAGCCGTGCTGACCTTCGGACGAAGTTCATGGTTCTTCAAGAGGGACGATTGGTCTTCGAGGGCGTTCAAGAGGAACTGGAAGCGTCCACCGACCCGTATGTTTCAAAGTTTGTGAGGCGCTGACATTTATGCCTACTTCTCGAAGAGTATCGTGGGCGCAATTGAAAGTGGGAGTTCTCGCCGGAGCCTCTCTCTTGCTTCTGGGGATTCTCATCTTTCTGCTCACGGGCAACAAGGATATATTTGCGCGCGAAGCTTCCCTGTACACATACATGGAAGACTCGGCGGCGATGACGGAAGGCTCTGCCGTCCGCCTCAACGGAATCTTGATTGGCTCCGTCGAGAAGATCACATTGACGGGGGAGCGTGAGCCGGGTAGAGCGGTGCGGTTTGAGCTTCGCGTGAAGGAGAAGGAGCTCCGCCATATCCCGGTCGATTCGCTCGTTACGATCGGCGCCGAAAACGTGCTCGGCACGAAGTACCTGAACATCCGGCAGGGAACGTCGCCGGAGACCGTCAGGGCCGGCGCCACGCTTCGCGCCAGGGACGACCAGGACTTCCTCGAGATCGTACAGTCTGCGCAGCCCATCCTGGAATCGATGCGCCAGACGCTGGCCCGCATTGATGCGATTGTGGCGACCGTGGAGGCCGGCCGCGGAAGCATCGGCAAACTGCTGGTGGATGAGACGCTCTACAACCGGCTGGTTGGCATCCTGGGCGACGCGCAGAAGATTACGGGGGCTATCACTTCAGGAACCGGGACGGCCGGCAAGCTCTTCTACGACGACGCGCTCTACAACGACATTCGCAAGGCCGTAGCCGACCTTGACGCCATCGCGCTCGACCTTCGCGATGGACAGGGCACCGCAGGAAAGTTTCTCAAGGATCCGACTCTCTACAACGAGCTCAACAAGACAACGGCGGAGCTGCGGCAATTGCTGGCCAACTTGAACAGCGGGAAGGGCACCGCCGGCAAGCTCATCGCCAGCGACGAGCTCTATACGCAACTCGGAGCAGTCCTGGGGCGGGTCGACAAAACGATTACGGTGCTGAACTCGGGGCAGGGCACGCTCGGACAGCTTCTTGTGAATCCCTCTCTCTATGACTCCGTAAACGCCACGAGTCAGGAGTTGACCTCGCTGCTCAAGGACTTCCGGGCAAACCCAAAGAAGTTTCTGCGAATTCGGGTAAGTTTGTTTTGAGCGCGACTCGGGTCCTTGTCGTCAACGCGGACGATTTCGGCTTCACGCGTGATGTCAACGCCGGAATTGTGTCCGCGCACCGCAAGGGCATTCTGACAGCCACCACTCTCATGGCTAACGGCGACGCCTTCGACGACGCCGTTGCCTTAGCGAAGGAAAATCCCGGGCTTGATATCGGCTGCCATCTGGTTCTGGTCGGCGGTGTCTCCCTCGCCAGCGGACGTCTCTTACCGCCGACAGTCGGTAATCTGCTCCGTGAGCTTGCGCTCGGACGCCTCGAGCCCTACGTGGAATTGCGCCTCCAGGTGGAGCGCATCCTCGCGGCCGGCCTTACGCCATCGCACCTCGACACGCACAAGCACACGCACCTGCTGCCCCCGGTGCTCGAAGCGGTGGCCCGCCTGTCACGGGAGTTTCGAATTCCGTGGGTGCGCCGCCCGTTCGATTTTCCCCTCGATACGGCGCCTCACGAGGTGCCGTGGTCCAAGCGCGCTACCAGCCGGTGCCTCGGCTTTCTCCGCCGCCGGTTCCACCGCGTGCTCGAAAATCACGGCTGCCGCACGACGGACCATTTCGCCGGTTTTCAGTTGACAGGACGGTTTCACGCCCGCGATCTGGTACACCTCATCCGTAACCTTCCGCACGGGTCGACGGAATTCATGTGCCATCCGGGGTTCTGCCGCGATGATCTGCGCGCTGCGAGGACGAGGTTGAAAGAGAGCCGCGAGCACGAACACAATGCCCTCGTCGCGCCAGAGGTACGGGAAGCTCTCGCGGCGGCAGGCGTCCGGCTCGCCTCCTACCGGGAGCTGTGCTAGCTGTCGGGCTACTGCCTAAAGCGCTTCCGGTTCGAACATCTTCTTCAGCCACTCCGCCAAGCGGGGCGTCAGGCTGAAAACAGTGTCGACAAGATTAGCGATCGTGGCGCCTAGGAGCACCAGTAGGCAGATGAGTACTGCGTCCATGGAAGAGACCAGTATACCCGATCACCATGAGAATCGTCCGTTAACGCGCAGCTTGCGGCTTTACCGGAGCAACGCCTTGTGGGGCGCAGGGGCTGTGTTTGCCCACGATCGAAGCACTTCGGCGACACTCCAGGCCTGAGCGATGCAGCCGCGCGGAAGGAAAGGCTCCTCGGCGTCGAAAATCTCGCCGATCGTCCCAACTCCTGCTTCATTCAGGTCATTGCCGAAACCGGACAGCAGTTCCCGCGCCTCCGCTTTCTTGTCGGGATGCAGCTTGAGGAAGCAATCGATGTAGGGCCCAATCAGCCACGCCCAAACGGTGCCTTGATGATAAGCGGCATCCCGAGCGCGAAGATCGCCAAAGTAGATCGGCTTATAGTCCGGATGATTTGGCGCGAGCGTCCGCAGACCGACCGGCGTCAGCAGGTGCTTCGTTACTGTCTCCATCACCGGCTCCCAGTGTTCCCGCTTGAGGACGGGGTTGGGGAGGGATATGGCGAAGATCTGGTTGGGGCGCAGGGAATCGTCGTCGCCGAACTCGCCGTCGACGACGTCGTAAAGGTAGCCGCCCTTTTCATACCAGAAGCGCCTGTTGAAGGATTCATACGCCCTCTGTGCGCACTCCCGTATCTCGCGCGCCGCGTGTTCGCCCTTCTCTTCGCTCACCCAGGTGGACAGCAGACAAAGCGCGTTGTACCAGAGGGCATTGATCTCGACGGCTTTCCCGCGGCGCGGCGTTACGACCCAATCCTCCACCTTGGCGTCCATCCAGGTGAGGGCATAGCCAGGCGCCCCCTGCGTCAAAAGGCAGTCATCGGGATCTGCGCGGATGCCAAACCGGGTGCCCCTCAGATGGTGAGCGATGATGTCCTCCAATTTCGGAAGAAGCAGCCGGAGCGTGGAGCGATCCTTTGTCACCTCCAGATATCGATGGATGGCGTGGAAGTACCAGAGTGTCGCGTCCGCTGTGTGGTAGAGACCTTCTCGTTTGCCTTCCGGAAACAGGTTCGGAATGAGTCCGTCTTTGACGTACTGCGAGAACGTGCGAAGAATCCAGCCGGCTTCGTCGTGCCGACCCGTTGTGAGCGTCAAGCCTTCGAGGCTGATCATGGTATCCCGGCCCCAATCTGTAAACCAGTGATACCCCGCGATGACGGTTCGGACTTCGTCTCCGGCAGCCCGGGCTCTGGCTGCGTCCTGAAGACGGCCGGCGGGCGTGATCAGAAACTGATCCGCAGCCAGGACAAGCTCTCCTCCCAGCCCCTCTTGCACATGAGCGGGCGCGTGTCGAAAAAGCATTTCCCTGCGCCGGCGCTCTGCTGCAATCGCCTGCTCCGGAGTCATCGCATCGATGATTTCCCATGATTCCGTCGAGCCGATGATGGTTGCGGGGCGTCCCACGCTCACCGTTACCTGAAAATATCCGGGGCTCCAAAGATCGCCCAGACTCCTATAGCCGCGGCTCTCCTCGATGCGGTACATGACATGCTGGATGTGTTTGCGATCTACAGTAAAAGTGCCGCCCTCCCCAGCGACCCGCATCTTCAAGCTTGGATATTCGGGACAGGCGATGAACTCATAACGCTGGCCCGTCACCATGATGGTGTAGTCGAGCGCTGGAGCGCTTGCGACAGGGTCTTCATGCGGCCGGAACTGGAAGACAGGGAGAAGCGTCAACTTCACTTCCCGTGCGCCTTCCAGCAAATCGTAAGTAACGTGCACCGTGTTTTGCTGGTGAATCAGGAGGATCTTCTTTTCGAGAACGAAGTTATCGATTTCGAACCGCCACGTCGGAGTGCCGTAACGCAGAGAGAACTCTCTCAGGTA
>CALGAR010000072.1 GCA_937959285.1 uncultured Bryobacterales bacterium | reverse complement strand
TAAAGATAGCTGACCGAGCCCGGCAAGTCCAGAACCTCTTCCGATGATCCTAGTAGATTAATAGGGAGTCTCGGGTACTACCTGCTTTTCCAGCCGCCAGTGTGATTTAACAACCTGCCAGGTCCAGGCGGTCTGTCGCGGGGGCCGCCCTGCAGATCGGCCGGACGCATGGGTGGATTTACGGCGTGCTCCGGATCCGCTGAACTGGCTGCCAAGGGCGAAGCGTCAGGACTGCCGCTGGCGTTCAGGCCCGGCGTACCTGCCGGAACCTGTAACCCCTCCGTCCCAACACCGGACTCTGCACACCCCGCGTCAATAATTGTTTAGTGCGTACTCTCGTCGAATGGCGAGCTCGATACGGGCTCATTGTGACCTTTGGCATTCTTAACGCCATCACGTATTCTGCGCTCCTGCCGCTCTGGGAAGGGTTCGACGAGCCCTTTCATTTCGCCTATGTTCAGCATCTCGGAACTGAGCACCGGCTGCCGCAGCTCGGCACGACCACGCTTTCTGCGGAAGTGCTGCAGTCACTCCAGCTAGCGCCGGCCAGCCACGTAGTCCGCTCCAATATTCCTACTCTGATGACCTACGACGTGTTCTACACGCTTCCCCAGCATCAGCAAGAGGATCGGTTGCGACGCCTCCAACACATTGACCCACAACTCCGGCATCAACCTAGCGACTTCTACAACTACGAAGCGCATCAGGCGCCTCTGGCCTACATGATCCTCGCGCCTCTCGAAACCGCCTTGCAGCGCGTATCCATCACGGACCGGGTTCTTGCCCTTCGGCTATTTGCCGGGATCCTTAGCGTTGGTCTGACGGCCGCTTCCGCACTTTGGCTGGCCTCCGAGCTCAGCTTAGACGGCATTTGGGTTTCCGCTCTCCTGCTGTGCACATTCTCTCATCAGATGTTTTATGCGACGGTGGCTCACGTGGCGAACGATTGGCTCAGTGTTCCAACATTCATCGCCTGGAACGCGGCACTCTGCCGGTATGTACGAACCGGTACCCCGCTCAGTGCAGCCACGGCAGGCATGCTAACCTCCATCGGCCTCCTTTCCAAGGCTTACTTTCTTGCGGTTCTGCCCGTTCTCTTCCTTATCTTTGCCTGGCGCCTGATGCGTGATCGCCAGTACTCCTCCTTGATCGCCGGACTGGCTATGTTAGGCGTCTCGATCCCCTGGTATTGTCGAAACGTTCTTCTCTATAACACTGTGTCTGGAACAGTAGAGGCTGCAAATGGGATCGGAGTAAGAGCCGTTATTGCTAACCTTCTTGAGGTTCCCTGGCTATCGAGCATTGCTTATATGGCTCGCGCCAGCGTGTGGACAGGAAACAACTCCTTCAATACTTTTTCTGACACAACCATCAATATGCATCTCGCACTGCTGGGAATCATGTTCATTATGTACTGTCGATACCGTCTGCGGAAAACAGTATGGGGACGAGACGCCATTGTGCTTGCATCAACGGTTGTATTCATAGGAGCCCTGGCCTACGCTACCGTCGCAAGCTATCTTTTCACCAATGGGCGATCCGCGGGAGCGAGCCCATGGTACATGCAGCCGTTGCTTGTTCCACTACTCGCGTTATCTCTGATCGGCGCCTCTTCGTCAGGCAGGCTCGGAAAGCAGCTAGTAGCTGGGTTCACAGCACTCAATGTTTACATTCTTCTTGTCTCTTATTCCGCCAAGTTATTTCCTGCTTACAATGGGTATCTTGAAGGGAAAGTGACAATCGCCTCGATCCTCACCTGGTATACGGAAGTCTTTAGCCGGGGCACGGTCAGCCTATCACTCGCATCGAGTTCTTTCGTCGGCGCTATGATAGGCGTGACCACAGTGTTAGCAGTCTATTTGTGCGTACAAGTATGCCTGCCATTAATGAGGAGCCAGTAAGCTCACTCCCTTGAACTAGGGTCCGCTCTCCTACTCTTTCCCATCCCTCAGCGGCGGAGACGACTTTGCTTTTCAAGCGTCTCCCATGTCACAATCAAAAGCCCTTGATATCAGTCATTTTGGAAGATGGACAAATTGCCATCCGGCGGCAGCCCAGGCCTCGCCTGCGCGAGGGATTTGCCCTGATCCGGCTTCTTTATGGCGGAATCTGCAATACCGATCTGGAGCTGCAGCGCGGTTATTACGGCTTTCGAGGCACACCCGGCCATGAGTTCGTCGGTGAGGTAGTCCAGGCAACGAACCGAAAGCTTATCGGCAAGAGGGTTGTGGGAGAGATCAATCTTGCCTGCGGCAAGTGTTCATG